>JARGNI010000006.1 GCA_029213195.1 Verrucomicrobiales bacterium | reverse complement strand
ACGAAGCACTCTAGAAATTACAACCCGGTGTCATTTATTTGTGGCGCAACACGCTACCTTGCGGCGCAGCATGCCGATCAGTCCGCGTGCCTTGGCCCTTCCTTCTTTGGAAAGAGACAGCATCTTGGTCGATCCGGTGAGATAGCCGCGATCGGTGAGACCGGTGATGGCCGAGGTGACATGGGCAATGCGGGGACGACCGCTCTCGACGATGATGTCATTGATGTCGCGGCTCGAGAAGACGTCCTGCTGATACCCATCGCTGAGAACGAGCGCGGCGAGCAGGGCCTGGTCGGCGAGAGAGAGAGCGAAGTTCTCTTCGTCCTCGAGGATCGCGAGACCCTGGTCGTTCAGCCCCGGGCCTTCGTCGTCGCGACTGCGAGAGCTGGGGGCATCTGTGCTCAGCTCCCCCTGCGTTCGAATATCGATGGCGACTTTGATCGTCATTTCGAGAGCACGCAGTTCACTCAGTTCCAACTCTGGAATGATGGCGGCCAACTCAGAAAGGTCTTTCGTACTCATTATTTACACAAAATATCTCAAGTTGAGAAAAATTTCCGAATTACTTGTTGCAAAGTTGTGTCAGAAATGAGAAATCAATCACACAAGCGAGAGGTTTCTGAGGTAAGTATCTCATATTTTGAGAAATTGTCATCAAACCTCTCGAAAATTTACAAAAACATTCAAATTGCTTCGAATATGAGAGAGGTTGAGAACATCACAGTGACGAGCGTGGAGGATTTTCTCCAGGAAATGGTCCCTTCGCTCGGATTTCAGCGCACCCCGATCTATCGCGGTCAGGCTTCGACGGAGTGGTCGCTGCTCCCTCGCCTTTTTCGAAAAGAGGTCGCACGCTCCGAATTTTCGAGTTGGAGCGAATTGGAGAGTGCTTTGCTCCTGCGATTCAAGCAGCGGGGGGCGGGAGAATTGGGGTATGATCCTCTGACGGAGCTGGAGTGGATGTCCGCAGGCGAGAGCCACGGGCTGCCGACTCGATTCTCGAGTTGGTCTGAGAATGCGCTTGTCGCTCTCTACTTTGCGACGGAAAACCACCTCGATGATGATGGAGCGGTCTGGCGGATCCTTCCGGGGCATCGGGAAATGGTGATCTCGCAGGATTTCGAACAGGTTCCCGAGCATACCCGCATCTATCTTCCCCAAAAGAACTCGCCCGAAATGCTGAATCAGCGGACCTGCTACGTGGCGCACCCCCTTCCGAACGAGAATGCGGCTCCCGAAACACTCGAAGACTACTTCGAGCTGGGAGAAGATCGGTTTCATCTCGCCCGGATCGTGATTCCGGCGACGGAGAAGGAGTTCATCCGGCGTCGTCTTGCCATGATGGGAATCGACAGCCGTTCTCTTTTTCCCGGTCTCCGGGGACTCTGTGGTCAGATTGAGTCCGAGATCTATTCGCACACCGATTCCTACGAGTGGGTCTTTCCCGAGTGAAGGATGGCGAAGGAGGAAGGTTCCTACAGGTTCTCCTCAAAGAAATTCCTCACAGTCTCTTTCACTTCCTGCGTCTGGAACTCCTTCCCGCCGTGGCCGGCGCCTTCGAGGATGACCAGCTCGGAGGCTACTCCGGCTTTCTTCAAGGCGTCGTGAAATCGCTGGCTCTGGGTCACGGGTACCCCAGGATCGGCAGAGCCGTGCATGATGAGAAAAGGTGGATCATCTTTCGTGACATGATAGAAAGCGCTCGCATCCTTTGCTTTCTCCGGGATATCCGGCACGGGCGCACCGAGGAGCTTGGCCCCGTTTGACTGGGCCACCTGTTCTTTCGTTCTCTTCTCACTGACCACATTCGGTGGCATCGTCAGCAGATCGGTCGGGCCATACCAGTCGCAGACCGCCTGGACGCGGCTGGAGGTTTTTTCTTTTCCTGCAGGTCGCGTTCCGAGGATGGCGGCGAGATGGGCGCCGGCAGATCCTCCCCAGGCACCGATTCGGTCCGGATCGAATCCATAGGTATCGGCGTTCTCGCGTACCCACCTGACCGCGGTATAGCAGTCCTCGATCTGGGCGGGCCACTGGGCAACGGTGGTGAGTCGGTACCCCACGGAGACGACCGCGAAATCGTGCTGGGCGAGAAAGGCGGCTTTGCAGTTGTCCTTGCTTCCCTTGAGCCAGCCGCCTCCATGGATCCAGAGCACGACGGGCAGGGGGGCTTCCGACTTCTGCACTGGTCGGTAGATATCCAGTTTCAACTCGATCCCGTCGGCCTCCGCGAAGACGATATCTTTCGAGAGCACGGTGCCCGCAGGAGGTCTGGATTTCTTCTTCTGTGCCTGGATCGGAAGCCCACCGATTCCAACGAAGACAAAGACAAGAATCAACAGGGTCAGGTGGGTAACCCAAGAGGGTTGGGTGGAGCGAAGAGCGGTTTTCATCTTGATGAGGCTAGTGGGTAATCCTTGCTCGGGCGAGCCGTTTTCGCGTAGGTAGGGCGATGCGGATTTTTCTTCTTCTCCACTTCGTGATTCTCGCTTTCGCGTGTTGGGGGTTCTCCACGGAGAGACCTAATATTCTCTTCATCTTCTGCGACGATCATGCCACCCAGGCGATCAGTGCCTATGGCGGGCCCCTCGCGGAGATCGCACCAACTCCTCATATTGATCGAATCGCCGAGGAGGGAATGTTGTTTCGGAAAGCCTATGTGACCAACTCCATTTGCGGCCCATCCCGCGCCGTTGTCCTGACCGGAAAGTATTCTCACCTGAATGGCTTTCGAAAAAACGGAGACACTTTCGATGGTTCACAGCAGACGGCCCCGAAACTACTCCGAAAGGCAGGATACGAAACGGCCATCGTGGGCAAGTGGCATCTCAAGTCCGAGCCGACCGGTTTCGACCATTACGAGGTGTTGATCGGTCAGGGGCAGTATTACAATTGTCGCCTCAAGACGAATGAGGAGATCGTCAAGCACGAGGGCTATACCACGGATGTGATCACCGACCAGACTCTCGCCTGGTTGGAACAACGAGATCCCGAGAAGCCATTCTTTCTCATGAGCCAACACAAGGCGCCCCATGGCCGCTGGGAGCCTGCGATTCGTCATCTCGACTTCCTCGCCGATGTGGATGTGCCAGAACCGCCGACGCTCTTCGATGACTATTCGGGTCGGAGCCAGGCCGCGGCAGGGCATGCCATGGGAATTGCGGATCACATGGGCGACTTTCGCCTCATGTTCAAGTATTCGAGCAAACTGACTCCGGCACAGAAAACCGGGCTCGATGCCTATTTCGCTCCTCGAAATGCCGCCTACCACGAGGCCAATCTTGAAGGGAAAGATCGGACCCGTTGGCACTACCAGCGTTACATCAAGAATTATTTGCGCTGTGTCAGGGCGGTCGATGAGAATGTGGGGCGTCTTCTCGCTTATCTCGATGAGAACGGTCTTACGGAAAATACTCTCGTGATCTATAGCTCGGACCAGGGGTTCTACCTGGGCGAGCATGGCTGGTTCGACAAGCGCTGGATGTACGAGGAGAGTTTCCGGACGCCGCTCATCGCCCGTTGGCCCGGCGTCGTCGAGGCAGGAGCGGTCAACGATACAGACATCGTCTCCAACCTCGATTTTGCTTCGACCTTTCTCGATGTGGCCGGGACGAACATTCCCGACGACCTCCAGGGGGAATCTCTCGTCCCGGTGATGAAGGGGCTCACACCCCAGGATTGGAGGAAAACGCACTACTATCACTACTATGAATCGGGCGGGCATGGCGTGCCGCTGCATTTCGGGGTCACCGATGGGCGCTACAAGTTGATTCGGTTTCCCGAGGGCCACCTCGACAGCTGGGAGCTTTTCGACTTGGAGTCCGATCCCCTCGAGTTGGAAAGTCGCTTTGGAGATCCCGAGCTGTCTCGGCAACAGGCGTTTCTCGAGTCGGAGATGCGGCGTCTCCAGGAGAAATACGAAGTTCCGGCCACGGAATAGTCCGAGAGCCATTTCCTTGGGATCGCGCAGATGCGTTCGATTGGCCCTCGACGAGCCGGGGCGTTTTGCGGCTTGATGGAGAAATGACGACACGTCGATCCCTTCTCAAAGGCGGAGCTGCCACGGCCGCGCTCTTCGCGGGTCCCTCGATCCTTCGAGGACAGAATTTGAATTCCAAGCTGCAACTCGCCTCGATCGGTTCGGATGGTAAGGGGTTCAGTGACATCAAGGCGATGTCCTCTCACAACTACCAGACCTACGTGGCATTTTGTGACATTGATCTGAATCGAACCCTGAACGTGAAGAAGCTGAGCCCGGAAACTCCGATCTACCAGGACTTTCGCGAGATGCTCGCCGAGAAGGGGGAGGAGATCGATGCGGTGACGGTATCGACGCCCGACCACATGCACGCCTATTGCTCCATCAGTGCAATGAAACTCGGGAAGCACGTCTACTGCCAGAAGCCGATGACGCACAATGTCTGGGAGAATCGACAGATGATGAAGGTGGCGAGAGAATCGGGGGTCATCACCCGGCTGGGAAACCAGATCCATTCTCATCAATTTTATCGCACGGCCGTCGAACTCGTCCAATCGGGGCGGATCGGCAAAGTGAAGGAGGTGCAGAGTTGGGTGCCGACTCCGGGACATGGGCGGAGCGGACACATCAGTCGACCCAAGGGAGAGGACCCGGTTCCCGATTCACTCGATTGGGAGAAGTGGATCGGGGTCGCTCCGATGCGCCCCTACAGTGCCGAGCATCGCTGCTATCACCCGTGGGGGTGGCGTGACTGGCAGGACTTCGGAAGCGGTGCGATCGGAGACTTCGGGTGTCACATTCTCGATCCGGTCTTTACCGCGCTGAAGATCACGGGGCCGACCGACGATTACTTTGCCCATCATTCCGGAATGAATGACGAGGTTTGGCCGGCACAGACGACCTACAGCTTTACCGTTCCCGGCACGGAATACACTTCCGGAGAGCGACTTGAGATCACCTGGAATGATGGAGGACGCCTCCCTTCGACGAAAGGGTCGCATCTTTCGGCCCGAGAAGCGCTTCCGAGGAGCGGATCGATGTTGATTGGGGAAGAAGGCACACTCGTCATTCCGCATGTGGCCGCCCCGAGGCTTTACAAGGCGGATGGCGAGCTGGATGAGGACTATGAGATGGCAGAGGGGCTCGATCACTACCATGGCTGGATCGACGGTTGCATTCTCGACGAGCAACCTTCCGATGGATTCGAGTATGGAGGAATGCTCACCGAACCCATCCTCCTCGCCAACATCGCGATTCGGTTTCCGAGAGAGAAACTGAAGTGGGACGCCGAGGAGATGCAGTTTTCCAATCACGAAGACGCGAACCGCTGGCTCAAGCGCGACTATCGGGAAGGCTGGGATCTGCAGAAACTGATCGAGAGCTGATCCTGCCAGAGCACCCTCACTTGGGCGAATACCAACGCCCGAGGTGCTTGACGATGACCCGTCGCAACTCGGTCGGATCGATTTCACCGGAGACTCGGTGGATGATCTTGCCACCGGGGTCGATGAGTACCGTGTGAGGAAGCGTGCCCTGCCACTCCGGATCGAGAGCTTCCGCGAGTTCGTCAGTGCTGCCCAGGAAGAGATAGTTGTTCGTGTTTCGGCCTTCCTCTTTTACGGAAGCTTCCGTGAGCTTGGGCATTGCCGCGTGGAAGCGACCGAGTAGTTTCGTCGCTCCCTCCTTGGCGGACTTGGCGTCGGTGCTGATCGTGATCATGTCGAACCCCCGGGTTTCGAATTGGCGGCCGATCTCGACCAGCGCTGGCATTTCTCCGAGGCAGGGACCGCACCAGGTGGCCCAGAGGTTCACCAGTCGGAGCTTGTCGGTGGCATTCTTGCGAAGCTGCTCGACGCCTGCCGTGTCGATGGTTTCCAGGGTCACCGGTCTCGAGAGAAACTCTTCGTTGTACTTGGTCACGAGGTCTCGTTTCTCGGCCCACTTCGTCGAGCATCCATGAGCGCGTGTCGTCGCCACCGGAACCTCTTTTCCAGCGAGAAGGGCTTCGATCGCATTTCTGGCATCATGGGTCTGGATCGTCGCGGGATCTCCGAATTTCGAATCGTCGATGCGACCGACGTAGCGAAGTTTTCGGGTCTCGTCGAAAAGGTAGAAGTGGGGGGTGGCCCGCACTCCGTAGGCCCGGCTCATGGCCTGGGTTTCACCATCGTAGAGATAGGGGAATTGGAAGTCGTTGTCCTCCGCATGCCGTTTCATGTCCTCCAGCGAGTCGCCGTAGACGGAGTAGCCGAGTTCATTGAGTCGGACCGACTCGGGATCGTTCGGAGATACGGCGACGAGTTGAAATCCCTTGTCCCCGTAGTCTTTGACGATCGACTTGATTCGCGATTCGGCCCCCTGGGCACTGGGGCAGTGATTGCAGATGAAAAGAATCCCGAGCAGCTTCGCGTCCTTGTAGGTGGCAAGCGAGTGGGTCTTTCCATCCGTCCCGGGAAGATCAAAGTCGGGAGCCTGCGCACCGATTTCGAGGGTTTTCACCTCGGCGGAGAACGCCGCTTCCGCAAGGAGAGCGAGGACTACGGGAGCGAGAAACAGGGCGATGCGTTTCATGAAGGAATACCGTGGACGGGGTTCAGTTGCTTTCGGTGGCATCACCAGGGAGTTGATTGGATCCTGTCTGTGCTTCATCGATGAGTCCGACGAACTCGCGGTAGAAGGTATCTCCGAGCTCATGGGTGAGGTGCTCTTCGACAAAGGGGAGCATCGCCTGTGCGCCCTGGACTTCCGATACGTAGCGAAAGACATCCTTCATTTTTCCCCACTTCAGTTGCGGGAGGGTGCGGGCGAGATAGTCATCCTTGTCGAGTGAGCGAAACAATCCGCCCTGTCTCTCCTGGTTGTTCCGAACCTTGCGTTCTTCATCGCGATTCTTTCCCCGGAGTTGTTCCAGCTTATGATTTTCAATCATCATGACGATCCGCGATTGCTGCTCGATCCGCTTGTCCCAGGCATTGGGAAGGGCGCCGGTATTCTCGACACGGAGATAGGGCAGGATGGTCTTTTCGTAGATGCCCCCGATATTGAAAGGAGTCGATTCCCAGCTTTCGTTCGAGCCGAGCAGATTCTCGAGATAGAAAGCCTTGGAAAAAATGGAGCCTGCCACGGAACTGGTCAGCGAACTGGTCGGCATCTCCTCCATGTAGCTGAGAGAATCGACAAAAGCGAGGAGGTCGGAAAAAATTTCACTCGGATCCTCGGCTTCGGCCGCTTGGCAGCTCAGCGCGAGATAGCGGAGTTGGAGAAGGAGTGATTCGATGAAGGCGTCGCTCTTGATCTTTCCTTCCTGGCTGTCCTTCCAGGCACGGAAATCCGACTCGGGACGACCTTCTCGATCGTAGTTCACGATCTTGTGGCAATCGAGATAGAGAGCGATCGCGGCCTTCGGATCCGCTGCGGCTGCCGCAAAACGGGCTCCGGCGCTGCTGTTTCTCGTCGACTGGTGATTTTTCAGATTTTCTTCCAGCTGCTGCAGCTTGACGCGGATGCTCTCGATATTGTCCGTCGTGAGGTCTTCGGCAGGAAGAGAGGCGAGCAGGAACAAGCCGCTGAGCAGCAGGGGCATGGGGGAGAAGGTTTTCATGGGGGAGCAGGGTATCGAGAATTGGTTCTTTCGACAATCACCAATCCTACGGATCAACGGTTGTGGAGATCTGCCTCGAATCGAGATCGATCCGGGAAGTTCTCCCGGAAAATAAGGGCTTGGCGTTTCCTCAAAGCTGTCACAAGATGTGGTGAGTGTGAAAATTTTTTACCACAGCGCCGAGATCAGCGGAACGACGGACGCCTTGTTGGCGCAGTTTCGTTTCTCGGATGTCCCGTTCCCCAAGACGGTGGAGCAGTGGCTCTATGCCCTCACGACTCCGTTTTCGATCACCCTGTTTGCGATCGGTTTTTTCGGGCTCTTCATCGGCTGGCTGCTGGGGCGCTCCGCGCGAAAGGAGAGAGAAGACGAGAAGATGTCGAGTCCGGTTCTCAATCGGGAGTCCGACCTGGAGTGGCGTCACGAAAAACTGGTGCTCCTCGAACGCCAGGAAGCGGATCTTCACGATCGAGTTCAGGATCTGGTCGCTTCCCTTCCGGAATCGGACGCGGCCATTGGGAGTGAACTCAAATGCAAGCTTTTCGGACTCGCGGAGCAGATGCGCGAACTCCGGCAACGGGTGGGCAGCGATCTTTCGAGGCTGGAGGTCGTTCGCGATCGACTGGTCGAGATGTGTGGACAGGATATTCCCCGGAAAGAGGCGGTGACGATGTGTGAGGAAATGGCTTCGGCTCAGAGCATCCGGCTCGAAGAGATGCGGGAGCAGTTGCGAGAGCCGACCCGTTCCCTTGCCGTGATCGCTGAAGATTTCGACCCCTCGGCGGAATTCACCGAGGCAACCCGCGATCAACTGGTGGAAAAACTTTCGGAATGTCAGGATCCCATTCGCGAGCTCCCCGTTGATCTTGCCGGGATGACGGATGAGACCGATGAGCGGATTCGAGAATTGCTCAAAGCCGGGGAGGAGCCGGAATTCGAGAGTCTCTGGAAGGTGCTCCTCGTCGATGGCGCGGTGACCACTTCCCGCAAACCGAGCGAGATTACTCCGTGGCAGCAGTTGCGGAGTCTGCTTGATCGCTTGCGCCAATGGGAGCCGGCGAAGGAAGATTCGGAGGCAGAATCGGCAACCGATTCGGCGAACCAATATCGTCTTTCGCTGCCGATCACTCCTCTCTCGCCCGACCAGGGATTCAAGCCACCGATCTCCACTGCGATTTCCGGAAATGGGAATGGCAACGGCAATGGGATTCATTCCGAGCCGGAAGAATCCAAAGTCGAAGAGACCGTGACTCTCGAAGAGGGACAACAGATCGTCTTTCGTTCCAACCGGCCCGAGGACTGGGGGCAGACACTCTACCGGGGAGCGAATCGAAGAGCTCGTGAGATCGCTGCGGTTCCCGAGTGGGCCGAGTGGATTTCACTGGAGCGAACCGATACGGGGGAGCGGGTCATCGTTCCCATCGCCTCCTACCTGGCATCTTCCGATGATGTCTCGGCCTCTTTCGGGTTCAACGCGAGTCGCGAGAAGTTCTACGGTGCACATCACCTGGGTGTTTTCGCGGACTCCTGTCCCAACGAGGTCGAAACTCGTTTCACCTATGGAGGATGGGGATTCGGTCATCGGGTCACCGAACTGGGCGAAGGAAGAGCGGATCCGCAGGCTTCCGGCTGGGCCGGCAAGGAGATCTCGGTTGATACCGTTTTCGAGGTGACGCTCCTCGCAGAGTTGCCCGAACTGACCGACCAGGATGTCCTCCTCGGGGGGGAAGTGGCCTCCGAGACCGCTTCGTTGTCCAGCAGTCGCGAGGTCTGACCTTAGCGCTGGAAACTGCGAGCGAACGAGCGTAGATTTCCCCAACGTGGATTCCTCGAATACCCCCTCGATCCCGAACTTCGAAATCCTTGGTCGCATTGGCGGCGGAGCGTATGGAGAAGTCTATCTCGCCCGCAGTGTTACGGGGATGTATCGTGCTGTCAAAACGGTACGCCGTGAGGATTTCGAATACGAGCGAACCTTCGAGAGGGAGTTCGAAGGGATCCAGCACTACGAGAAAGTTTCACAGGACCATCCCGGCCTTGTCGATGTGCTCCACGTCGGTCGAGACGACGATGCCGGTTTCTATTATTACGTGATGGAGCTGGCCGACGACGAGTCGGGGGAGTCCAAGGAAGTGGATCCGGAATCGTATCGAGCCAAGACCCTTTCTTCTGTTCTCAAAGATGGTTCCCCTCGCTCGGTCGAGCGCTGTGTCGAATGGGGGATCTCCCTGGCCGGGGCTCTCGGTCATCTTCACCTCGCGGGATTGACCCATCGCGATGTGAAACCCTCCAACATCATCTTTGTCAAAGGCGTCCCGAAACTGGCGGATGTCGGATTGGTCGCGCAAAGTGGGCAGCAGACTTTTGTCGGGACAGAGGGGTATGTGCCTCCCGAGGGACCGGGGACCAGTTCCGCCGATCTCTATTCGCTGGCGATGGTTCTCTATGAATTGCATACGGGAAAAGACCGTCTCGATTTCCCCGAGTTGCCGACCAACATGGAGATTCCTCCCACGGTGAACCGGGATGAGTGGCGGGCGCTCAATGCGGTGATCTGCCGGGCGGGCTCGCCGGATGTAAGGAAGCGATACGATTCGGCCCACAGTTTTGCCCTCGCGTTGCGAGAAGTGAATCAGCAGAGCATTCCCGGTAGGAGCCGTCGAGGAACGAGCGCCCGGGGTTCGGGAAGAAGCGCGGTTGTCGCGACAGTGCTGGTCCTTCTTTTCCTTGGCGCAGTGGGCGCAGTGGGCTATGGAGGGTATTGGCTCTGGTCGGACTACAAGAGCTTCCTCGATGAGAATGGCACGCAGATCGTCCAGAACGGAAAAGGTCCCGGAGGAGATGAGGCAGGTCCACCTCCTGTCCTTCCCCCGATCGAGCCGACTCCACCCGAGCCGGTTGATCCCCCGGATCCGGGAACAGAGGATCCTCCGGAGAATCCGGACGAGCCTGGCGAGGCCCCGGGCAATCCGGAACCCGGAGAGGATCCTGTCGCACCTGAGCCTGGAGAGGATCCCGATGAGCCGGGTACCAACGACCCCGACAAGGCCGGGGATGACGATCCCAAGGATCCTCCTACGCTGGTGGCAGACGTCGTAACCGGAGAAGTGAAAATTACGAGCCGCCCATCCGGCGCTACGGTCTGGTGGAACGAGAAAGAAGTTGGACGAACGGAAACTCCTCCACTCGAGTTTCCCGTCGGCCCGGTGGAGCTGACTTTGCGGCATCCGGATTTTCGTGACACGGTTTTTCGAGGAGAGATCGAGGAAGGCCTGCAGCAGGTGGAAGTCGACCTGCTCCCGGATCTTGGCCCGATTCCCGGGAGTTCCTGGATCAACTCGATCGGGTTGCGATTTGTTCATACCGAGGAGGGGACCTTCCGGATGGATGAGCCGATTTCCGCGCAGGTTTTCAATCTCTTCAACGACCAGATGAACCTGATGATTCCGGTCAATGGCTTGAACGGGCTCGCCGGTGTTCGCGATATCAACGCCCGCTGGGAATTTGCCGACTGGGTCACCCGCCAGGACCGGATGCGTGGCTATCTCGGCGAGGATCAGTATCACCGACCTGTCGGTATCGAGGGAGGCAACGATACCTTTGTCCTCGAGATTTCCGAAAAATTCGGGACCCTGTTTCTCAATTCCACTCCGGAAGGGGCTCGGGTTTTCGTGAATGGCCAGGTCCGAGGGCTGACTCCGGTCGTCGCGGATCGTGTTCGTTTCGGTCCCTATCATGTGGTCTTTCGGACCCCCGGCTACGCCGAGATGAGTATGATCGGGCAGGTGGATCAAATCGAGCCGGTGGCGCTCACCATGACCCTGGAGCGTGACCAGTCCGTGATCTTCGGGGAACCCTACGAGAACAGTCTCGGTATGAAAATGATCCCGGTTGGAGATCTCCTCGTTGCAACACGGGAAACCTCCGTCCAATCCTATCGCCAATTCATTTCCGAGGCGGGAGGTGCTGCGATGTCGGGAGCGGGATTCGGGCAGGACCTCGATCACCCCGCCGCCGGGATGACCCTCCTCGAGGCACGAGCCTTCTGTGACTGGCTCACATCGCGCGAAGAGGCTCTCGGAAGGCTCCAGGCCGGGCAGCGCTACCGGTTGCCCACCGATCAGGAGTGGAGTTCCTTTGTCGGCATCCAGGCGGAGGCAGGGACTACCCCGAGTGAGCGGGGAGAGAATGCGGACGATATTTTCCCGTGGGGTGAGGCGTGGCCTCCTCCCAAAGGTGTGGGGAATTTTGCCGATTCCAGTGCCGCGGAAGAATTCGGAACCTTTGTCATCTCCGGATATGACGACCAATTTCCCAAGACGTCTCCTTGTGGGCACTTCGATGAGATCAACGGACTGCATGATCTCACCGGAAATGTCTGGGAATGGGTCGATGAACCCTTCGACGAGAATGCCGAGTTGTATGTCGTCCGTGGAGGTGGGTGGAATGCCTACGACCCCCGTGTCCTGCGATCTTCCTATCGGAATCCGGTTCGCCCCGATGCCCGGGAGAATCATTACGGATTCCGTTATGTCCTCGAGGAAACTGCGAGTGAGAACTGAAAGCAGTTGAAAAAGGGAAACCCGTTTCGATACTGGGTGCCATGACTCGTTCCCCGATCGCTACGGTGCTGCAAAGTGAGAATTCACCAGGAAAGGTCCTGGTTTCCGGATGGGTGAGGACAAAGCGGGATTCCAAGGCGTTTTCCTTTGTCGAGGTGAACGACGGGAGCTGTCTCTCGAATCTCCAGATTGTAGCCGATGCGACTCTGCCAGGATACGAGGAAGCAGTCCTGCCTCTGCATACAGGTGCCTCGGTCGAGGTCATCGGGGAGATCGTGGAGTCCCAGGGCAAGGGGCAGAAATGGGAGATGCAGGCGTCTGAAGTCAGACTGCTCGGAGCGGCCGACGGAGATTTTCCTCTTCAGAAAAAAGGTCACTCGATGGAATTTCTCCGCTCCATCGCGCATCTCCGCCCCCGTTCCAATCTCTTCGGCGCGGTTTTCCGGGTGCGGAGCCGGATGGCCTATGCGATTCACCAGTTTTTCCAGGATCGGGGATTTGTCTATGTGCACACCCCCATCATCACGGCTTCCGATTGTGAAGGCGCCGGAGAAATGTTTCGAGTCGTGACCACGGAGGGGGATGAGATTCACCTCGGAGACGAGGAATTTTTTGGAAAACCCAGTTACCTCACCGTCAGTGGTCAACTGGAGGGCGAGACGTTTGCCTGTGCCTTATCCAATATCTACACTTTTGGTCCCACCTTCCGGGCCGAGAACTCGCATACCTCGCGCCATGCTTCGGAGTTCTGGATGATCGAACCCGAGATGGCTTTCTGCGACCTGGAGGGCGACATGGATATCGCCGAGGAAATGGTCCAGTATCTTGTCGGAGACATGCTGACTTCCTGTGCTGAGGATCTCGCGTTCTTCTCCCGCTTTGTGGACAAAGGGCTCAAGGAGCGACTCGAGTTTGTCCGCGATCGGCCCTTCGAGAGGGTCACTTACGAAGAAGCCGTGCAGATCCTGAACGACAGTGGAGAAGCCTTCGAATATTCGGTCGAGTATGGGGCGAACCTGCAATCCGAGCACGAGCGATACCTGACCGAAACTCACTTCCGGTGTCCTACGACCGTCTACAACTACCCGGCCAGCATCAAACCCTTCTACATGAGAAGGAACGACGACGGGAAAACAGTCGCAGCGATGGATGTGCTCGTTCCCGGAATTGGAGAATTGATCGGAGGAAGTCAGCGAGAGGAGCGACTCGACTTCCTTCGCAAAAACATGGCCGAGCATGACCTCAGCGAGGAAGAGTATGACTGGTATGTTGATCTCCGCCGCTACGGATCGGTCAAACACGCTGGTTTCGGCCTCGGATTTGAGAGGCTTCTCATGTTCGTCACCGGGGTCGCCAATATCCGTGATGTGATCCCGTTTCCGCGGACACCCGGGGTTGCCGATTTCTAGTGGAGGATCTTCAGTCGGTCCCTTTTTTCCGATTTCGAGCGAACAAAGATCGGGGAAGGCGACGTTTCCTAGATTCGCACGGCAGCAGGCATTGCGGACAGGCGCAAGCAGTAGAGCGATTTCTTCGCTGACTTCTCGAGGCCTTTTCCTTCTCCCTTCGACAGCGCGATGACGCTGCCGTCTTCGCAGAGAAGGATGAGTTCGCCACGAGGAGTCGTGCGAAGGGCCTGGACGGTCTTGTTTGCCACTGGACCGAGATCCAGTGAGACCGGGTCGGCAAGGTTCAGTCCCTGGGCGGTTTCCTGGTGAACGATGACCTGGCCATCTCGACTCGCGTAAATGAGGCGTCCGGCGAGGGATGGGAAGTTTTCGCCCCGGTAGAGAACGCTACCGATATGGGTGTCGATCTGTCCCGAGGATCGGTCGACCGAAAGCAGCGGATCGGAAATGATCTCTTCCAGCTCATTGCGAATGGCGAAGTTGGCGAGGAAAGATCCTTGATCGAGGTCCCAGCCATAGTGTTCTCCACCAAAATCGCTGCGATAGACCCGATCGGATCCGTCGATGGCAGATTCTCCGAAGACGAGCGTCTCGTAGAAGGGGTCGAAGGTGAGGCTGTGGGGGGAGCGGAGTCCGAAAGCCCACAATTCGGAGAGTGCCTCGGTGACGAGGAAGAAAGGGTTGGTTTCGGGGACCCCATACTTTCCATTTCGCGAATTTCTCCCAAGGGGTTCGATACGAAGGACTTTTCCGTAGGCGCTCGTAAGAGAGGAGGCATTTTTCGAAGGACTGTTTCTCGATACTGTGGTGGAGGCTCCATCCCCGACGGCAAGATAGAGGAAGCCCTTGTGATCGAAGGCGAGGCTCTTGAGATTGTGATCCGGACCGGGTTGATTGAAACGCATCACCTCGCGCCGGGTTCCCACAAAGTTGCCAAGGAGGGGAGAGTCGACCTGGTATTCGTAGAGGACATCCTGGTGATGAACCTGCTCGCTCCCGAACTCGGGGACAAAGTCGGGAAGGGCGGTTTTCGCTTTCTCCGCGACGGCCACGTAGAACTTTCCGTATCCGAGGCTTTGCTTCACATGGAAGTCGGGATGAAATGCGATGGCAGAAAATCCAACTCCGGTGTGAGTCCGGTCATCGGCGAGCCGGGCATACTGGGTGGACACCGAGAGAGAAGACGTTCCGGGAGCGATGCGGACGATCTTTCCGCCTTTCTCAAGGATGTAGAGGACATCGAGAGCATCGCCGGCGAGATCGACAGGCTTTTCAGTCCGGGCGAGCAGGGTCGGTTCGATTTTCAGGGAGAGCTCTTCTCTCCAATAGGTCGCATTCTGAACCTTGGCATGGGCGGTGGCCTTGGCCTGGATCGGTTCCGGACTGTGAAAAAGGAGGAATCCACCCACTCCGATCGCAGTCGAGAGAGTGATCAATCCGAGTTTGGCGGCGAGGGAAAAGAACAGGTGATACATTCGTGCGGATTCGAATTTTCATAAATAGTAATCATTTTTGATAAAATTTGCAAGATTGAAACGGCGTTTTTGATAATAATTTCTCCAGAAGCCGCTTTGAGGCCGGTTTACAAGGGGAGCGGGGAGGGAGAGAATTCCGATATGAGTGGTATTTTTTCCGAGACCGACGTCGCTGGCTACGAGGAGGACGGGTATGTCTTTGCCCGTGGATTGTTCACGAGCGAGGAAATCGGTCTGCTCGGAGAAGTCGCGAGAAACGACCAGGCGTTGGATTCAGCGGCTACTGCACTGGATGATGGCGAGGGCAATCGAGTGAGGCTTTCTCTATGGAATCACCCGGGGGATGGCATTTACGGAATGTTTGCGAGAAGCCGTAAGCTCGTCGACTCCGTCGAGCAGTTGATCGGCGGCGAGGTGTATCATTACCATTCCAAGATGGTCTTGAAGGATGCCCGGACCGGTGGCGCCTGGGCCTGGCACCAGGACTATGGTTACTGGTACCAGAATGGTCTGCTCTTTCCCGATCTCTGCAGTGTCATGATCGCAGTGGATGAGGCCACGGAGGAAAACGGCTGTCTCCAGTTGCTGAAAGGATCCCAGAAAATGGGACGGGTGAATCACGTGCTCTCCGGAGAGCAGGCTGGTGCCGACCGGGAACGGGTCGACGAGGCGGCAAAACATCTCGAGCTCGTCCAGGCCACAATGTCACCTGGTGATGCGGTCTTTTTTCACTCCAATACCCTGCACTGTTCCGGAGCCAACCATTCCGAAAATCCACGCTGGGCTATGATTTGCTGTTACAACGCGGCAAGCAACAATCCCTATAAGGAGTCTCATCATCCAAGCTACACTCCGCTCGAGAAGGTCGACGACGACGAAATCGTCCGGGTTGGGAAAAGTGATGCGGCGCGTTCCGCGGTGGAGTTTGCCAATATCGAGGAAGACGATTCCAGCGCGAAAGTGCTTGCCGAGAGCGAAGGGGAAGGCTGATTCGAAGCGTCCGAGCTGCAAACCGTCTTTCAAGGAGACATCACATTCTCGATCAGCATCATCTGGATGGCCGAGAACAGTTCGTATTGAGCGAGCAGCATGATGCGATCGTGGTCCAGCTCCGCAGGATCGTTTTCCATCTCGGCCCGGAGCAGGAGCCGATCGCTGGAGTCGGCGACATCGTGTTCCTCGTTGAGCAGGATGCGGGCCTGGTTCAGGGCGCTGTACCACGAGTCGGTGTGATCGATTGGGACGGTGAGTCTTCGAAGTTGCGGGAAGTCGCCCTTCCACTCTTCCAGTTGTTCGGGGGAAAGAAATTCGGAGGGTTCGATCAAAGTTGCGTTCTCCAAGTCGGATCCAACTCGCTCGCGCGCCTGGGAGAACGAGTCTTCGAGATCGGGGCGCACATACTCGTCCCAGTCTTCCGCCTGGGTCGC
This sequence comes from Verrucomicrobiales bacterium, assembly GCA_029213195.1. GTDB lineage: Bacteria > Verrucomicrobiota > Verrucomicrobiia > Verrucomicrobiales > DEV007 > Arctic95D-9. Next base: position 191,376 of record JARGNI010000006.1, on the reverse strand, counting down.
CATTTCCTCATCGACCAGAACTTCGGGAGAGATGGGGGAGGGGTAGAGTCGCTCCTTCGTTTTCTCGGAAAACAGCTCTCCCGAGGCAATCTCGGGAAGCTCGGATACCAAATCCCATTCCGTCGGAGTCAGGACATCTAGAGTCCAGGAGTCGCTGAGTAGTTGAAATCTCATGAGAGGGAAGAAGAGAACCCAGAGGGGATTCACATCGCGGTAAAAAGTCGATGCCTGGAGTATATCATGGTTTCGCGACAGGACCACGGGTCAGAGAACGGCGCAACTGCGATCAGTTGAAGAAAAAAGAAATAAAAGTTCTCCTCTCACATTTGAAAATTAATGCAGATTTACAATTTGTGATTGCGAAATTCGAAAAGAATGACACATTATTTTGTAAATTCATGCTTCAAGAAGTGTTTCCATATCTAATAATTATGAGAAATATAATTAAAAGGTTGCATGAGGTGTTCGAAGGTGTTTAAATTACCAATACTTTTCGCATCCAAAGAAAATCGCCAGGAAATAAAACCATGCAAGTAACTGAAGAAAACACGGCCGTTGAGCCGAACGCCGATCGTCTCGCGGACTTTATTATGTTCGCACAACGTTCCTTCCTACTCGATCTCTCGAGAGAGTTGAACAAGGGGAACGTTTCTTATGCACAATTTTTCCTTTTGGGATATCTCGCTAATGAGGACTACCTCACGATGACAGATATTTCGAAAAAGATGGGTCATTCGACCGCGGCTGCCACCGGCCTGGTAGATCGACTCGAGAAGCTTGGCTATGTCCAGCGTCTCCATGCTGCGGATGACCGCCGCAAGGTCATGGTTCAGATCACCCGGAAGGGGATCGAGATGGTGACCCGCTTGCGGAACTCGATCGCCGACAGCATCTCGGAGATCATGGCTGCGCAGGAGAGTGGTGAGGATGAAGCCATCCAGCCCATCTATTCGCAGCTTCGTGAGTTCCTGGCTTCCCGCTAGGCTCGCGTTTCTGTCGCACTTGTCGTCCGAAACACTCGACAAGACAGACGCCGAGAACATCTACTCCAACCAGTAAGCGATTTTCTAAAGCGTCTCCGGTATTCCGGAGGCGCTTTTTTTTTGCCAGGACTTCCCGCCTTTTCAGCGAGTCCTTCGCTGCGAGTGACCTACCGTTCAAGGGCTGTGGCGAGTGGTTTCCCACTCTTCCCCTGATCGACGATAGATGAATCGATCGTGCTTGCGCCCCGGGCGCCCCTGCCAGAACTCGAGAAGATCGGGGATGAGACGATAGCCTCCCCAGAAGTCCGGTCGAGGCACACAGTCGGGCTCGCCGGTATCGGGAAAGCGAGCTTCGAACTCGGAGACGCGATCTTCGAGCCATTTCCGATCGGGAATGGCAATGCTCTGCAGCGAAGCCCAGGCCCCGATGCGGCTCTGGTAGGGGCGAGAGTAATAGTATTGGTCCGACTCCTCATCCGAGGTTCTTTCCACTTTCCCGCGGATCTGGACCTGGCGTTCCAGTTCTTTCCAATAGAAGAGAAGCGAAGCCCCCGGAGTCGTGCTCAACTCTTTGCCCTTTCGGCTTTCGTAGTTGGTGAAGAAGGTGACTCCATCCACCGTGTAGTCTTTCATCAAGACGGTCCGAGCGTTGGGAATCCCGTCTTCCCCAGTGGTGGAGATGGTCATCGCGTTCGGTTCGCGAATCTCGGCTTCGAGAGCTTGATCGAACCACTTCTTGAATTGGAGGAGAGGATTTTCGTTGAGATCCTCTCGGTGAAGGGTTTCCGAGGCATAGTCCCAACGGAGTTCAGCGAGGGAGGGCTGGATGGATTCGCTCATAAGGTTGCTTCCGAGTTTACGCTGCAAAAAGCCTTCTCGATGGGGGAGATGCAAATGGATCTTTCTATTCGGGGAGCCTTTTCCATCGCCGACATTATTCAGTTGAATGCTTCCGGTGGTGGATGTCTGCTGAGCCCATGGGGAATTCTTCCTTTCAACACCACGAGGATCTGGAGCGAGTGCTCTTTGATCAACAGGCCATCCGGGAAAGGGTGGCCGAGATGGGGGAGGCCATCACCGCGGATTTTGCGGGCCGGGAAGTCGTCATCATTGCCGTGCTGCAGGGAGGCGTTCTCTTTTTGGCCGACCTCATCCGGGAGATCGATCTCCCGATGAAGATCGATTCCATTTCCGTCGCCAGTTACCACGGAGGCACGGAGAGTTCCGGGACGGTCACTTTTCACCAGAATCATCTTCCGGATGTGGAAGGGAAGAAAGTCATCGTGCTCGACGACATTCTCGATACGGGGCGCACCCTCGCCGCGATCGTCGACAGGTTGAATAGGGAGGGTCGGCCCGAGTCGATCCATACCGCAGTCCTTCTCTCCAAGCGTATCGAAAGGGCCATGCCGATCGAAGCCGACTACTTCGGGTTCGAAGTAGGAGATGAGTTCGTGGTCGGATATGGTCTCGACTACGCGGGGCGATACCGAAACCTGCCCGTGGTGGGAGTGTTGAAACCAGAGAAAATTGGGACCTTGTCATGACCGTGCGAGTTCTCTTTTTTTCCATTCTTCGAGATCTCACCGGAGCGGAGAGTTGTGATCTCACGATCGACGCCGAGGAAGCCACGGTGAAGGATGCCCTTGCCATGCTCCTGAGCGAATTTCCCAAGCTTCAGGAATGGGAAGACCAATTGCTCCTGGCGGTGAACTGCGAATATGCCGATCCAGACGATCTCCTCGCCGACGGGTGCGAGTTTGCGGTATTTCCTCCTGTGCAAGGTGGGTGAATCGAGAAATTGCCTTTTCAATTCTCGGGAAAAAGGCCACAACAGGCGAAGATCATGGCGAGTTGGTTCTACACGGATTCAGAAGCAAAGCAACAAGGCCCGGTCGATGAAGAGCAACTGCTCGAATTGAACCGAACCGGGGACATCCATGCCAAATCACTCGTTTGGAAGGATGGCCAGGAGGACTGGATTCCCTTTCGTGATATCGCCGAATCGCTGTTCGGAACCGACGAAGATGGCCGTCCCATTCAGATTGGCGTGTGTGCCTATTCGCAGAAGATCTATCCAGTCGAGGAAATGATGCCCTATGGGGAGGCGGTCATCGGGTTGGAACACAAGGATGCCTTCATCCAGCGACTCATGGAGACGGGATCGGTCGAGATCGCGGACGCTTCCGATAAACGGTTTGAATACATGGGGTTCTGGTGGCGCTCGCTGTCTTCGTTTCTCGACTACCTCATCAAGATGATCCCGACGTGGATCTGTATGATTCCTTATTATATCGTCGTATTCACCGGGGGGCTCGATTCGATCGAAGGGGAGCCATCGACTGGTGCGATTGTCAGCCTGGCCGTTTCCTACGGGATCGGACTCCTGGGAATGCTGGGCGTCAGCATTTTCTACGAAACCTGGATGGTTGGGAAATATCAGGGGACCCTGGGGAAGCTGATCATCGGAGCGCGAGTGGTGAATCCGGATGGCTCGAAGCTGACCTACAAGAGAGCATTCGTGCGATGGCTTGCGAAGAAGCCGCTGAATTATGTCATCGTCTGGATTCCCGCCAGTCTTGGGATGGGACTTGTCATTGCAGGCGTGACCGAGTTTACCGATGCGAGCAATGGATCGGCTACTTTCGGGCTCGCCTTTGTTTCGGCGTTTTTCGTTTTCTTCGCACTGCTTGCGATCTGCCTCGGGGTCTACTGGATGGCGGCTTTCGATTCCGAGAAGCGAACGCTCCACGACCGCATCGCGTCGACCCGTGTCGTAAAGAAATAGGGGGAATTACTGATCATGGAAGCCAAGCTCGAGAAAGCCATCCTGCAGTGTCCCAGTTGCCGAACGGAACTGAGTGTGAGTGGCGAAGTGGAGGGAATCGAGGAGAAATGTCCCATTTGCCAGGCCCAGGTCTGGATTCGGTCGTTTCCGCGTCTCTATCGTGCTCCCGTTCCCAGGGAGAGTGCGGTCCTGGCCGATGACTCCAAGGCTCGTTGCAGCTTCTATCCGGAATTGGAGGCGGAGAAGGTTTGCGATGAATGTGGTTGTTTTCTCTCGGAGAAAGCGTCGGTCCGCTGGGGAGACCAGGATTTCTGCCTCCCTTGTCTGCACCGTTTGCGCGAGGAGAAAAAAACGACGCAATTCCTCGCTCGAGCGAAACGTTTCGATAATCGTGCGCTCGCTCTCGTTACGCTCTTTGCTCCCTTTACCCTGTTCACCGCTCCGATTGCGTTGATCCTGCTTTGGAAACATCGAAAAGAGCCCCAGGGCTTCGAGCGAAAAAGCGCGTGGCGTTGGTGGTTGGCACTCTTCCTCTCGATTGCCTGGCTGGTCGGCTGGTTGATTCTTGGAATCGTGTGGGCCTCCCTGATTCTCGAAGACTTCTCCTGATCCGTGGAGAAAACTCGGTCGGAAAATCGTCCTGGCACGAAAAAACCTCCAGGTTTCCCTGGAGGTTTTCGGAAATTCTTTTCGATGAGAAAAAGGAGAAGGTCAGGCTTTGGCCTTGCCGACTTTGCACTGCCCCTCGAGAGAGGCACCCTCTTCCATCTGAAGGCTGACGGTGCTGACAGATCCCGAGATCACCGAGGTCGGGGAGAGCCGGCACGTGGTGAAGTCTCCGTTTCCGGTCACTTTCCCTTCGATCACGGCCTTTTCGGCCTGCAAATCACCTTTCACCGAGGCATTCTGCCCGATGGTAAGGCCTCCTTTGGAGGTGATGTTTCCAGTAATGGCTCCGTCGAAGATAAGATCGGTGGAACAGTTCAGATCTCCTTCGATCTGGATGTCGCTTGAAAGATGGCTACTCACGGTGTGAAGACGTTGAAATGAATAAAGTGTCGATCAAAATCGCCGACGGGGAAGCTTACCTTGGAATCTTGGGAATGTTGAGCATTATTTTTAAAAAAGTGCGTGTTCTCAAGACCAATCCGCAAAAGTCTACGTTCTTGATATTCTCTGTCGGGTTGGTAGTTTAGCGCCTCGAAAGTCCCTGATCGGGTTTTCGAGTCGTGGACGGGGTATGGCGGAGAATTTATTAGCAAATCGATCTGACAGGGGCCGAACCTTCACCGTCGTGGTGTGGGTCATCGGGTTGGCCTTTGCGATTCAGGCTTTGCTGGTCGCTTCCGCCTTTCTCTTGCGACCCGAGCGACAGATCTTTTCCCCGCCTGGAGAGATCGCTTTCTATCCTCCGCCTCCCGCAGAAATCGAAGCCAATCCGCTCGCGACAACAACCGTTGAGGCTGAGGCCCCCATCGGGGACGGTCCCGCGGTCGGACCGCCGAGTGAAGTCACTGCTGCGCCAGAGCGTGGAGGATCGATCCCTACACGTCCGGTTGCCCCGACACCCCCACGGGAAACGGTTCCCTTGAATTCTTCTGCAGAAATCAGCATCTCCGACCTGAATATTGCCCTGGCGCAGGCACGTGCGACGGCGCCACCGATTTCGGATACCATCCTCGCCCGGCTCGTCGACACCGGAGAAGAATTGCGGGCCTCAGGGAACATGCAGGGAGCCTTACAGGCGCTCAGCAAAGCGGAAGCTGCTTATCCTGAGCATCCTCGCATCCTGAGCCAAATGGCGGCGACCTACCAGGAGATGGGGGTCAATCAAACAGCGAGTGAGTATTGGGCCGAAGTGATCGCTCTTGGTTCCGCGGCCTCGGGCCCCTACTTCGATATAGCGAATCGAGTCAGAAATCGGGAACCGCTTCTCGGTTCGGTATCTGAACCGGAGCCAGTGGATCGCGCGGCCCCTTCCGAGTTGGGCTCGATTCTTGCGATTGGAGAAGTCAAGGTCGATGAACAGCCGCCTGGAGACAGCGGGCAACGAGTCTCGCTCCGAATCGTGGTCGATTCCGTCGATGGTGGGAATCACGTTGGAGAGGATCTCTCTCTCTTCGTTTTTTTCTACGACCTGGTCAACGGAGACCAGATTCTGGAATCGACTGCAGATACCTCCTATCTCTATCCGACCGAGCCCTATGACTGGGAGGTCAATGGAAAGGAGGAGTTCATCGTGAATTACAACCAACCGAAGTTTTCGGAGGAAGAGATCATCGAACTCGGACAACGGCAGTACTACGGATACGCGATTCAGTTGTATTATCGCGATGCCTTGCAGGATACCGTAGTGATGCCGGCGGAAATTTCACGACTTCGATTGGAACCTCCCGCTGCTACAGCCCCTCCGGGCGGATTTCCCGGGGGTGCCCGTCCAGAACGGATAGGCCCCGAGAATGCCCTTTTCCCCCAGACCCCTGATTTGTAAGATTTTTTTATGGAACGCACTCCCGTTGTCCTTCTCGTCGATCCTTCGGAAGAGGATCGAAACGACATCCTTTCGATCCTGTCGGGACGAGATGTCGAGATTTTGCCAGCATCGACCGCTGCCGAGGCCTGGGAGATGTCCCAGTCGATCGATCGATTGACCTTCTTCATCGCAGGGATTGATGCCAATACCGGCAGCGATGTCTTCGACCTGAGGGATCACCTCCAGTCGGAACTGGGGCTCTTTGCCGGTATGTTTTGCAGCCGGGAAGACATGACCGAGTTCTACCCCCGGGTCCTCGACCACGAGAAACTCTTTTTCAAGCCGGTGAATCGGGGAATCCTCCTCGAGTGGTTCGATTCCGTGGCCGGCAGCCAGGACTCCGAGGAGCAGGACCCCAGTCCCGCGCTCACCTCGGATCACCGCGAACACGGGCCGGTCAGTTCGCCTCCCCCGGAGATCGAGACGGAACCGGCTTCCGAGCCTCCCGCAGAGCCATTGCCCTCGGTGGAATCGGTCCCCGTGGAATTGCCCGAAGATGCCCTGCCGGTGGGCACGCGTCTTGGCGATTACAAGCTCCTTCGAGAGATCCAGAGAGATTCGGATTTCGCGCTCTATGAGGCCGAGCAGACGTCGATCGGTCGTCAGGTGGCCCTGAAGACCTTGTATCGGAAACACCGCAAAGACATCAATTGGGTTCAGGGCTTCGTCAATGAGGCCAGCGCGAGAGCTTCGGTCAATCATCCGGCGATCTCTCTCGTGTATGAATGCGACCAGGAGATGGGGGTGAATTTCTACACTCTCGAGCTGGTTGACGCACCCAGCCTGGCGGACTTGGCTCGACGCCGAAGCCAGATGGATGAAGCTGAAATCTGGAAGATTCTCGAGGCGATCGCCGATGCGCTTGTCTACCTTCGAGAAAATGGAATGAGCCATCGACTCGTTTCGGCCCAGAGTATCCTGATCCTCAAGAATGGAGAGCCGAGGATTGCGAATCCAGTGAGGGGCAGGGGGGATTCTCTCTCTGCCGACGAAGAAAGAACCCAGATGGGTTTGCTTGCTGATGCCGTCACGCCCTTTCTTCACAAGACGGGGGGGGATCCGGCTCTGCATTCCTTGATCGATCGAATGGGAGCGGACCGCATCGATGCGGTCAATTCCATCGATGGACTGAAGCGCGCTCTCGCTCCGGTCGATCCGACGGAGGGGATGTCGGGTGCGGATATCGCCAAGCTGAATGAAAAGAAGAACAACACCACCGCGATTCTGGTCGGAAGCCTGATTGGAATCTTCATCGTAGCCGGTGCGATCATCACGTTCATCGTGAGTTCATCCAAGCCGGAGATTCGCAATCTCAACGAATTTTCGAAGGTCCCCGCAGGTTTGTTCCCGTACCAGGATGGTGACGAGATCGAAGTCGAGGAGTTCTACATCGGCAGATACGAGGTCACCATCGCAGACTATGCAAAGTTCCTCGACGCCCTTCGCGCCGATCCCTCATTGAAAGCCAAGGTGTCCCATCCAAAGCAACCGGACAACAAGACCTCCTATGTTCCTGAAAAATGGGGCGAGCTCTACGATGCCGCGCTCAAGGGCGGCAAATTTCTCGGAGGCCCAATCGATCCCAACTGCCCCGTGGTCGGTGTCGACTGGTGGGACGCCCACGCCTACGCAACCTGGCAGGGAGCGAGGTTGCCGACGGAGCAGGAATGGGAAAAAGCAGCGCGAGGTCGTTCGGGGAGCCTGTTCCCGTGGGGTGACAAGATTGTCCCTGCCAATTTCAACAGCGGCCTCGATCACGAGGCCAACGAAACTACCGAAGAAGGCGGGGTGGATGGCTACAAGTACTGGTGCCCGGTCGATGCCATCGACGCCGACGAGAGTCGTTATGCCATCGTCGGACTGGCGGGAAATGTGAGCGAGTGGACCGCGACCTGGGATGCGCATCCCGATTCTCCCGACAAGCAGGTGCCACTCAAGCGCGGGGCCTCTTTTGCGACCCAGTCCGGTTTCGAGCTCACCGCGAGAAGAGCGGGGGAAACTGCCGAAGAGAGAAACTTTCTGACCGGATTCCGAATTGCTTCCGACGTTCCCGATCCGAATCCGCTGAGCCAGCCGGTGACGGAAGATGAGGAAACCTCCGGCGAATCCGTCACTCCGGATGAAGGGATGGAAGAAGAGGGTCAGCCCGAAGAAACCACTCCCGAGAATCCCGTCGAGGAGGGCAGTGGTGCCCCGGCTCCGTCGGAAGGGACTCCTGAAGAAATGGAAGAAGACCCGTTTGCGGCTGCTGCGGGAGAGGATAGTGCCATGGCTCCTGGAGCCGCGGGGGGCGACGCCCCCGAACCAGCGGAATCCGGGACGCCCGAGGCACCTGCAGAGTAGCGTTTCAATCGTGGATCCCGACCGCCGAGGCGGTCACCTCGTCCCATTCATTTTCGAAGAAAATGCGCATGGGACGACAGCAGATTTCGCAATCGTAGTCGACTTCCGAGGGCGTTTCGGTTACGGCCGGGAGCGGCACCTCGAATTCTTCAAAGCAGGTTGGGCAGGTCACGGGGTAGGTATTCATTGCGAGTGATCTAGTCAGAATACGTGTTCGGAAGGAGTTGGAGTGCAGATTCTCGAGCTTGGAAGAATCGATAAAACCGCTTGTGAAACCGCCTTGAACCTTTACATTTGCGCCCCTCCGCGCATCGCAGGCGCTTCTCGGGTGGCGGGGGATTAGTAAAAGAGAAGTAACGTCGGAAGGCTAAAAAACCAACCAACCAACTTAACCCAAGAAAATCATGGCAGCAGCTATCACCCCCAAGAATCCTGAGCTTTTCGCTCAGATTGAAAAACAATTTCACACCCACCGCGAGAATTCGATCGTGCGTGGAAAAATCATCGAGATCCGACCTCAGGTCGTCGTCGTCGATGTCAGTGCCAAGTCCGAAGGCATCATCGCGATTTCCGAGTTTGAAGACGAAGAGTTCGCCGTAGGAGATGAGATCGAAGTTCTCCTCGAGAAACTTGAGAACGATGAGGGCATGGTGGTCCTCTCGAAAGAGAAAGCAGCGCACAAGCAGAACTGGGACAAGATCGTCAAGGTTTACGAAGATGGCGGTCTCGTGAAGGGCAAGGTCAAGTCGGTCGTCAAAGGTGGCCTCATGGTCAACGTGGGTGTCGAGGCATTCCTTCCCGGATCCCAGATCGACATCATTCCTCCCAAGGATCTCAACGAGTATGTCGGAAACGTCTACGAGTTCAAGATCGTCAAGGTCAACGATATCCGGAAGAACATCGTCCTGAGCCGTCGCGAGGTCATCGAGGCCGAGCGTGCCGAGCAGCGTGCCGAGTTCCTCGAGTCCGTCAAGATTGGCGACAAGGTCGAGGGAATGGTCAAGAACATCACCGACTTCGGTGCTTTCATCGATCTTCAGGGCATGGACGGACTTCTTCATATCACCGATATGAGCTGGGGCCGCATCAACCACCCAAGCGAGATGCTCGCGATTGGTCAGTCTGTCGAGGTCATCATCCTTGACGTCGACAAGGATAAAGAGCGTGTCTCTCTCGGCCTCAAGCAACTCCAGGACAACCCCTGGGAAAACATCGATTCGAAGTTCCCTATCGGAACCGAGGTCGCTGGAAAGATCACCAAGCTGGTTCCTTACGGAGCATTCGTGGAGATCGAGCGAGGCGTCGAAGGTCTCATTCACGTTTCCGAGCTGTCCTGGACCAAGCGCATCACTCGCCCGAGCGATGTCCTCACTCTCGACCAGGAGGTCAAGGCCGTCGTTCTTGCGATCAACAAGGAAGAGCAGAAGATCTCCCTCGGTGTTCGCCAGCTCGAGCCCAATCCTTGGGACGAAGTCGAATCCCGCTACCCGATCGGAACCACGATCAAGGGCGAGATCCGCAACCTCACTCCTTACGGTGCTTTCGTAGAGCTCGAGGATGGAATCGACGGAATGATCCACGTTTCCGACCTCAGCTGGACTCGGAAGATCAACCACCCCAGCGAAATCCTCAAGAAGGGCGAAGAAGTCGAGGCGCAGGTCCTCGAAATCGACAAGACGAATCAGCGGATCTCTCTTGGCGTCAAGCAGCTTGAGAACGACCCCTGGAGCGAAATCGACAACCGGTTCAAGGTCGGCGATCTCGTCAAGGGAACCGTCGCCAAGATTGCCAGCTTCGGAGCCTTCATCCAGCTGGAAGACGACATCGATGGTCTCGTTCACATTTCGCAGCTCAGCGAAGATCACGTGGCCAAGGTCAAGGATGTCATCAAGGTGGGCGACGACGTCGAAGCCCGGGTCATCAAAGTCGACCGCGTCGAGCGTCGGATCGGTCTCTCGATCAAGGCTGCCGAATACTCCGAGGAGCAGCTCAAGAAGGAGACTGCGGCATTCGATGCCCTCCGTCCGAGTTCCGATCTCGTTGGACTGGAGCAGGCCTTCAATCTTGCCACGGAAGAGTGGCGTCCCGGAGAGGAATCTGCTGAAGATTCCGAAGAAGCGGAAGACTAGATTCTTCTCGGTCGGTAGGATTCTCCGAGAAGGGGAATTCCCGAGCGAAATCATTTCGAAGAAGGCAGGGCGAAAGCTCTGCCTTTTTTCGTCTCGAGTGTCACGTTTCTTGCGGTGACGAAAAGAATTGTTGGGCTCGTATCCTTGTGAGACGAGATTTGGGCCTCGACCGTATGGAAAGAACGGAGTAGTCTGAGAGGGAAATCTTTTTCAGATCCGAGCCGTTCGTAAAGGAAATGAACCGGGAGACTACCAGGATCGAATTGCCACCCCCTCGGATGATTCAGTCACCGAAAGGGGGAGCGCCTCGTTGGGTCTGGATTCTTCTTCTCGTGATCGCTCTCCTCGCAGGTACGGGGGGCGGTCTCTTTATTGGATTGAAGAGAGAAGCTCCGGTGATCGAGCCGGTCACCCAGGAGGACCCGAAGCTTCAGGAGGAAATTGCGCGCAAGCTTGGCGAGGCGCGGATTGCAGTGGGCGAGGGAGATTGGCTCCTGGCTCGGAGCCTCTTTGAGGAGGTGCGCGAACTGGATCCCGATAACCCGGATGCCTTGGCTTCGCTTCCTTTGATCGATCGGCGGCTCGATGAGGCTGAGGGCAGTATCGTCGTCACAACCGAGCCACCCGGGGCCGAGGTGAGTATCCCGGGAGCAGGCGTATTTCAAAGCCCTGCCACAATCAGCGGACTGCCTCTCGGGGAGCACCAGGTCACCATCGCCATGGAGGGATACGAGTCGGTGGAGAGAAAGATTTCGATCTCCTCCGAGTCGCCCGTGGTGATGGATTCTATCGAGCTCGCACGGAGTGCCGGACAACTGGAAGTGGTGAGTGATCCGGTGGGAGCCGAGTACAAGCTTCTCAAGACCATCAAGAACGACCAGAAAGAGTTGGTTCAGATCGGGAGCACACCTGCCTTGATTGAAAAGCTCGACCCGGGAGAATACGAGGTGCTTTTTGCGGTCGAAGGTTGGCCGGAATACTCGGAAACCGTCCAGGTGGAGAACAATCGGAACGCTTCGGTTTCCGCCGTGTTCTCGCAGGGGGGGTTGTCGGTGAAGAGTGATCCTACGGGAGCCGAGGTCTGGATCGAGAATGAAGAGGGAGTTCCGGAATTGCGTGGAACGACTCCGGTGAGTGTTCGAGATCTACCGGTGGGACGCCAGAAGGTCGAACTTCGATACCAGGACTGGCCGCCCATCACCCGCTCCGTGGAGATTGTGCAGGGTGTGACCGAAAAGATGGAATTCTCATGGGAGAGAGCCTGGGTCAAATTCACCAGTGATCCGCCTGGCGTACCGGTTTTCAAGGAGGGAAAGCGCCTCGGAGATGGGCGGCAGGTCACTCCGTTCGAAGTGGAGTTCCTTGAGGGCGACTACGCCTTTCGGGCGCAGCATCCTCAACTGGGGGTCGTCGAAGAAAAGATCTATGTCGATGCGGATGCAGGATCGGCGGAAGTCGCGTTTCGTTTTCCCTATGGTTCCGTTCGACTTACCAGTGAACCTTCGGGGGCCGCGGTGATTGCCAACGGCACGCCGCTCGGGAGAACTCCTCTGCAACTCCCGGTGCTTCCTCCCGGCTCCTATACCTACGAGCTTCGGAAGGATCAATATCGTAGCAGTTCTGTATCCGGGGTACTCGAGCCCGGAGGATCGCTCAACTTTACTGCCAGCCTCATTTATGATCCCCAACCAACCACGAGCCGCAGCTTCACCAACGGGTTGGGGCAGAAAATGGTATGGATCGCGGAACTCGGGGGCTGGGTTGCGGCCTATGAAACCACCCAGGCGCAGTATGAGCGGATCACGGGCAAGAACCCGAGCTACTTTCCCGCTCCCAATCATCCGGTCGAGAGTGTGAACTGGTATGACGCGGCCCGATTCTGCGAAGCGTTGACGGTTCAGGAAAGAGGAGCGGGTCGGATTCCCGAGGGATTCCGCTACCGTTTGCCGACCGATAGCGAATGGAGTCGATTCGTCGGAGGGCAGAAGCTCGACGGTGCCGTGACCAGTCTCTTCGAACTGAAGAAGTCGACAGCTCCCGTTGGCAGCCTCAAAGCCAACGAATTCGGTATCTACGATGCGCGGGGCAACGTCTGGGAATGGGTTTCAGACTGGTACTCGCAGACCATCGTGCGACGCATTCGCAAGGATGGCGCGACCCCAAACACGGATTGGGTCGGCACGGACCGAAAAGTCCTGCGAGGAGGAGCCTGGAATCGATCGGACCAGTATGATCTGGCCGTAGGGAACCGCATGGCCGCCCGCCCTTCAGCCGAGGATCGTTACGACGTAGGATTTCGTGTCGTGCTGATGCAGGATTGAGAGCACTTGCCCGGATCGGTCGAGTGGGCACTCTATTCCACAACAAAAGTTTCGGACACCGACGGCAGGACGTCTGCGCCAGGAAGGTAATGGAAAACACGAGAGGCCTTTCCAGAGGCATCCCTGGCGGCGTAGATGGCGACTTCGACGCGACCGGCACCTGCTTGCGCTTCGGGAAGATGTCTTGAAGTGATCGTAACCTGGTTCTGGCCTTTCTTGAGTCCGCCGATGAGAAGTTCGGCTCCTTTCATGTTGGGGAAGGTGCCGGTCTTGATTCCATTGACCGTCAAGGTGAGTTCGTAGCCGGTCGCATCGATCCAGGCCTCGGCTACAAAGTCGGGAGTCTCGACGGGTTGAGGGAGGGGAGGCAATTGAGGAGCTGGCTGAAACTCGGCGCTCTGGAGAAAAGAATAATCCCGGTTCCGGATTTGCAGGAGAATTCCGGAGTCGGCACCCATCTTCACGACCCGCAAGGTGTCGAATCGCCACGAGCCCTCTTCTTTCAGAAAGTGGAGGACGATCATATTGTCGGTGATCGCCGCGCCGGGAGCCTCGCCGAAGTTGGCTTTTCCAAAATAGGTGGAGGTGGCGGTTTCTCCCGTGCTGAGGACACCCAGGGCGAACAAGCCACCCAGAGGAGGCGCCCCGATGGGATCCTCGAAGAGCGCCTGGGGGAAGGGGAGCTTTTGAGAAACGATTCGATTTCGAATATCGATTTGGCGGGACAAGGCTGTCGCCTGCTCCCATCGCTTCAGATCCTGGGAATCCATGGCCGAGCGCCAGGCATTGTAGGCGTTCTCGAGGGTCGCCCGAATCGCCGGATCCGATTTGGCTTGAGAGAGCCCCAGCGAAGGAATCGTGTGTACCAGGAAGAGCACCAGCAAAAGGGGAGGGAAGGAAGGAATCAACCGCATACCGGAAACTACCACTCGGAAAAGCGTAGGACCAGTCGGGATTCAGCCACCGAGAGATCCTGCTTGAATTCGGAGGGCGAGTTCGTAGTCTCCAGAGAAGCAATTATGGCGAAGCGCGAAACCATTCTGAATGAGCGGGAAAAGGTGTTGCTGGAAAATGCCCAGTCACTGACCTACAAGACCGCTCCGGATGGTTCGGAACTGGTGATCTACTTCTACTTCCCGAAAGATCTCGAATCGCGGACGGACCATCCGCTTTTCCTCTTCTTCAACAGTGGAGGGTGGGACCGCGGCAGCGTCATCCAGTTTGCCCCGCAAGCTCTCTATTTCGTCGAGCGCGGGGTCGTGTGTGGACTTGTCCAGTACCGCAACCGGGCGACTCATCCGGATTCGCATGCCATGGAGGCTCTCCAGGATGGACAGACGGCAGTTCAGTTCGCGCGGCATTTTTCGGAGAAGCTTCGCATCGATCCGGGGAAAGTCGTCGCGGTGGGAGCCGGGGCAGGTGCCAACATTGCCGGGGCGATGACGATGAAGGCACATATCCCGGCGGCCGAGAGCCCGTATCTGCTCTCCGATTCGCAACCGAACGCAGCGGTGCTTCTCAGTGCCATCATCGATGTCGAAAAAGGTGGCTACGGCTTTGACCAGTTCGCCGACTCTTCAAGTGCGAAACGCGCCTGCCTTTCTCGCTATGTTGCGAATGGATTGCCCCCGATTCTCATGATTCATGGCACGGAAGATCGACTCGTCCCTTTTTCGAAAGCGTCTTCGTTTGCTTCGAAGATGAAGAGAAAGAAGACGCCCTTTGAACTGATCGAGTTCGAGGGAAGGGACCAGAATTTCTTCAATATGAATACCGATCCGGTTTCGTATGAAGCCTCCCTTTCAACGATGAACGATTTCCTCGATCGAAACGGTATCCTCGCCAAAGCAGATGAGGATGACGACTCGAGGCTGATCTCCTGGAGAGAACAGGACTACTAGGTCGAGCTTTCGGCCTTCTTCTGCAAACCTGTAGGCCGTCGCACCATTGGCCCTTTCGGGTGTATTCAACGAAGAGGATTGTGATCCGTGAGGATCGATCGCGCGGGCATCGTGCGATGGGTTGCCTCCGTGATCTCGGTTGGTGGATCTTTACGACTCCTTCCCAGTGAGGGTCTTGCGGTTCCTATTGGGCTTATCTCCGGAATACCCACAAATCTGAGCCATCAGAACAAATAAAATACTAATATTTGTTGACAATTTATAATTTTTACAGTTTATTTTAAAAATATTGAGCAATTAGAGGGCTCATTACTCCTCAACTTGAACAATCTGACTGAAATTATATGAAAAAACAACTGATCTGCTTCGCTGTGGCTTCGCTGCTTCTACCTGGAGTGAGCTTTGCCGGAGATTGGCATACGTCGGGCAAAGGACTTGCTCCTCTTGCACCTCCCGTCCAGGAGAGCTGCCTCTCTTACGACTTTATCGATCTGGAGTATGTCCATAGCGCCTATGACGCCGGCTACATCGATGACGGACAGGGATTCGGTTTCGGATTCTCCAAGTCCCTCGGTCACAACTTCTTCCTCACCGGTGGATTCAATGGTGGTAGCTTCGATTACAACTGGGCACCTCACATCGGATCCGTCGACACCCGTGCGTTTCGTCTCGGATTGGGAACTCATGTCGCTCTTGCCAAGTGTGTCGACCTGACTTTCGAGGGGGGAGCCACTCACGTGGACGCCGAGTTCCAGAACATTCATCCCGTGGTCGAATATGACAGCTGGGGCTACTATGTCGGACCTGGTCTCCGGGCTCGCTCCGGACGTCTCGAGGTCTACGCTAAGGCGCTTTACTTCGACCGCTCGGGTGACGGAATCCCCGGACACCCTTACACTTCTCCGAACGGAGCGTTTGCCGGTCACGGTTGGTTGTTCACCCCTGGAATGATCTTCCACCTGAACGAAGTCTTCGGAATCAAAGTCGGCGGTGAGTTTGGTGAGGACACCAGCAACCTCCTCGTTGGCGGACGTTTCCACTTCTAGTTTCGGGAACCGCAAAAGCCCTCAAATTCAGAAAGACCGAACGGGAAACCGTTCGGTCTTTTTCTTCCCTGGATCCGTAGATTCCGTGACTTGCCAAGCAGGGCAAACTCTAGGAAACTTCTCTCATGAAATTCGTCCTCACCCTGGCCTGTCTCTCATTTCTTCTTGTCTTTCCCTCTTCCGCGCGCACCTGGACGCAAGCGGCCTCCGGGAAGAAAATCGATGCGGAACTTCTCCGAGTGGAAGGAAGCACGGCAGTCCTCCGTCTCGCCGACGGGCGCGAAGGACGAGTCGAAGTTCTTTCCCTGAGTCTTGAGGACCAGGAGTATATCGCCTCGATGAAGAATCAGGGTTCCGGCGACAGTTCCGCCGCCTGGCCTGCGTTCCGCGGTCCGAATGGAGACGGCATTTCCACCGACGAAGGCCTTCTTGCTTCCTGGCCCGAGGGAGGACCGGAAAAGGTCTGGGTCTTCGAGGATGCCGGAATGGGATATTCCGGATTTTCCGTCCTCGATGGGAAGCTCTACACCATGGGCACTCGAGGTGAGGATCTGACAGTGCTCTGCGTCGATACGGCGACGGGCAAGGAAGTCTGGTCCACGGTCATCGGGACGGATGACCAGTCCGGTTACAGCGCCGGTTGGGGGCATGGTCCTCGCAGCACGCCCACGATTTCCGACGGTATGGTTTTCGCTCTCGGTCCCAAGGGAACGATCGCCTGTCTCTCTGTCGAAGATGGTAAGGAAATCTGGAAGAAGAACATGCAGGCCGACTTCGGCGGAAAGTCTGGCGGGTGGGGCTTTTCCGCCTCGCCTTTCGTGGATGGTGAACATCTCATTCTCGCCCCGGGTGGGAACAAGGCAGGACTCGTTTGCCTCGAGAAGAAAACGGGAAATGTCGTCTGGGAAGCTTCCGAAGTGACTCCTGGCAAAGCCGAGTATGCCACGATCGTTCCGGCCGAAATCAATGGGGTGAAGCAGTATGTGCGTCTCTTTGAGAAAGAACTCGTCGGAGTTTCGGCCGAAGATGGTTCTCTCCTTTGGAGCTCTCCCTGGGACGGAAAGACTGCGGTCATCCCCACTCCGATCGTCGATGGAAACGAAATCTACATCACTTCCGGATACGGAGTAGGATGCAAGCTGGTCTCGATCGATTCCAACAACGAGGCTTCGGATGTCTGGATCAACAAGACGATGAAAAACCACCATGGTGGTGTCGTGAAAGTGGGGGACTACCTCTACGGCTTCTCCGATGGCGGAGGCCTGATCTGCCAGGACTGGAAGACAGGCGAGATGGTCTGGAATGAGAAGGGGCAGTTCACCTCGAAAGGTTCGGTCCACATTGCCGAAGGCAATATCTATGCGCTGAACGAAGGGGATGGAACCCTCACTTTGGCAACGGCTACTCCGGACGGATTTGAGCACAAGGGGCAGTTTACCCTCGATCCCCAGAGCCCGAATCGAAACCCCAAGGGCAAGGTTTGGACTCATCCTCTCGTCATAGGAGGAAAGCTCTACCTTCGAGACCAGGAGTTTATTGTCTCCTACGACGTCACCGCGAAGTAGTTCGCTGAATATGCGAGGTAGAGTCGGGTGTCTTCAAGACGCTGGCACCCCGATGCAACAGGGTTGGCTCCCTGACCAGACCCTGTTGAATCTTCATGCCTGAGACTTCCCATCCATGATGGAGGCACCCCCTCTGGTTCCGGGCTCGGATGAGTCTCAAAAAGGTAAGCCAGCCGGCTGGTGGAGTTGGCCGGTGATTCTCTTATCTGTTCTTGCGATCGGGGGGGCGGTTTTCTTCGAGTCGAACGAGACCGCCTCGCGCGGCGATTCGGAATCCGAGACCAGCCCTGCTTTCAAAGCCAGTGATCTGGCCTTGATGAAACTCGAGGGGCAAATCGTGATTGCCGCATCGGTGGCGGATCCCCAAGAGGCCGAAAAATCGCTCGAGGGGATTCGTAAACACGTTTCCGGAGACGGGATGGTCGCGGCCTACCTCTTGCTCGAGAATTTTGTCTCCCGAGGCAGAGAGACGGAGAGTGAGGCCGAGCAGCCCAAGTGGAATGTCGAATCGAGCCCTCTGCGCAACCTGACTGAGAAGGCCATCGAGTTCGGAGTCACGGAATCGGAGAGGAAGGACCTCGAAGAAAAGCTGGGATGGTTCGCGGACCTGGCTGCCGATCGAGAAACCGGAGAGGTGCCCCGTGGCGGCTCGATTCGCACTCTCTCCCTGCTCGTTTTGACCGCGGTGGGCGTGATCTTCATGGGAGCCGTCTTTTCTGTGTTGGCGGGGGCCACCTTGCTGTTTCTCCTGCTCAAGAAAAAAAAGGAAGGTGCAGATCTGCTCCAATTCTCTCGCACTGACGGACCTCAAGGCATCTGCCTGGAGTGCTTCGCCATCTATCTTGGGACGATGGCAGTGGGTGAGTTGTTCATCCGGGAGTTGCCGGTCGGTTTTTCACCGCTCGTGTATGCTCTCGCGGTCGTTCTTCCCCTTGTCTGGCCATTGCTTCGCAAAGTCGGATGGAAAGACTTCCGCAATTCGATCGGGTGGCACAAGGGGAGAGGGATACTCCGCGAGATCGGAGCGGGTTTCGTCGGCTACACCGGAGTTCTTGCGATCGCGTCCGTCGGGATCTTCCTGACCCTCGTTCTCGTTTTTGTCGTTACCCAGGTCCAGGCTGCCGGGATGGAAGGCGGAGGAGAGGGAACGGGTTCGGCTCCTGTAGGACCAGTGACCCATCCCATCGTCGGTTGGATCTATGAAGGCGGGTGGAAGGAGAGGCTGCTCTGCCTCCTCCTTGCAGCCGGGTTTGCTCCGCTTTTCGAAGAAATCTTTTTCCGTGGGGCGCTGCACCGCTACCTTCGGGGGCGTCTCCGGTTTCTCCCGGCTGCGATCATCACCAGCGTGATCTTCGCCGCCCTTCATCCACAGGGGTGGATGGGAATTCCGGCGCTGGCAGCCATCGGAGTGGGATTTTCTCTTCTCCGCGAATGGCGAGATTCCTTGATCGCACCCATGGTAGCGCACGCGATCAACAATGGAGTCCTGGTCGGTCTCTTCTGTCTGGCCCTCTGAGGGGTCCCGAATCGGGTTTGAGACCAGAATTTTTGTTAAGGAATATTAAAAGTAAAAATATCCTTGATAAACCAACTTCTCCATTCTAGTCTGATGAAATTAAAATATTCATAAATCCCATCTCTTCTTATATTGAGGAGAGGTTTTTAGCCTGAGTATTTCGTTATCATTCTCACCCCGTCTCTCCTCATGTCGTTCACGTTTCGCGATCTCTTTTCTGAAGACGGCACGGAAGCTTCCGGTGAAAACCGAGAAGTGATCCATCCGGAGGATGGTTCGAGCCAACGAGGAACTTCGTCCATGAAATCCGAAGATAGAGGAGAGGTACAGTATTTTTTGGTCAGCGAATTGTTGCCCTTCATCCCCCCGGCGATCTCTGCGCAGAGTGGAATTCCGATGGAGAAAGAGGTCGCCGTTCCGATTCCTGCGCAAGGTGGGCGAGATGTTGAGTTGTCGACGCTCTACCAGGTCTGTCCGGAACTCTTTGCGACCGAGATCACTCCTCTCAATGATTCTGTGGTTACGCTGCCGGCCAAGCTCGGGGGAATCGAGGCTGCCCCGTCGGCTGCCTCTCCTTTTGCAGCTCCCCCGGCACGGCCCGCGAATCCTCCTCGAGATTCGGTGTCGAACCCGCAGCGGGAGAAACCATCGACCAAATCGGAGGAGGAAAATCCTTTCTGGTCTACTGCTGCAGCTTCTGCCGCAGCGCCGAAAAGGGAGGCGCATTCTTCTCCTCCCAAGCAGGTCGTGACGGGTGCCAAGGGATTCGGAAGCGGATTCCAGGCGACCCCTCCGAATGAGCAGGCGCCGAGCCCGCCGGCAGACTCTGTTTTCGGTGCGCCCATCAATAAATTACAGGGAGAAGAACCCGATACAGCCGCCCGCGGATCGGAAAACGAGGCTACCTCTGCCGGCCAGGAAGAAATTCCGTCTTTTGGTTTCGGATCGGGTTTGGCTGCGGGAAACCAGAATCCCTTCGACAGTACCGAGGGCTTTGCCACCTTGTTCTCGAAGGAAGCACAAAAGGATGAGGAAATTCCCTATCCTACCGAGGCCGATCAGGGGGGAGCTCCCTCCGCCCAACCTGACGCGCCCGAGGGAAAACCCTTTGCCAGCAGTGCCTTTGATTCCTTTCTTCCCGATTCGGCCAAATCCAATGTCGCAGCTTCGGATCCAGCTCCCGAGGTCCAGGAGAAGCCGAGTTCCGGGACCCTCGAGCCATTGAGCGGGTTTTCTTCGCCCACCTCTTTCTCGGCCCCGATCTCAAGCGAGGCGTCCGCCAGCAAGCCTCCGACCGAAGCGGCGGCTCAGCGGGACACGCAACCTCCCGCCCAGCCCGAGCCAACGCCCGAGCCACAGCCTCCTGCGGAATCGGAGTCAGGGCCCGTGTCCGATCAAGAGGCTAAACTGGAAATCCCAGAGGAGAAGAAAACAGAGGAGGTTCCCTCCATTTCGGCAACGGCAGGATCCTCCGCGAGCATTTCTCTTGGGGTCACTCCTACTGCAACAAAGTCGGAGCCGAGTCATCACGAGAAGGACGAAACCCTTCGAGATCTGGAGTTCAAAGCCATCTTTTCCACATCCGAGTCCTTCACTCTCGCCAAGGTCGCCAGGAGCGTGGTCAGCCTCGAAGGAATCACGGGGTGTGCGCTGGCGACCCCGAATAAGATTGTGCAGGCATCCAAGGGAGAGCAGGGGCGCCTGGGTGATGAGGCTCGCGAAATGGTGGATTCGATTCGGAATCTGGCTCGCCTCTCCGGACTTCCCGAGGCAAAGTCTTTCACCCTGAACACCGATCGAGGAACGGTCAGCCTTTTCCTGGAGGGAGACAGCTGTGTAACCATTCACCACGAAACCGATGACTTCGGACCAGGGGTTCGCGAGAAGCTGATCCTCGTCGCCAGAAGCATACACAAGTTGGAGGAGTAAGAGATGGCCGTAATTCGAAGAGACGAGAAAGAAGTTCAATTCAAGGTAGTCTATTGCGGGCCTCCACTCGGTGGAAAGACCACCAACCTGCAGTATGTCCATCGCCGCCTCGATCCTCTATGGCGAGGTGACATGATTTCGGTAGCGACAGAACAAAATCGAACGATCTCGTTCGACTATTTGCCACTCCAGGCGATGAAAATCGGGGATTTCCAGGTCCGGTTTCAGCTCTACACTGTCCCTGGGCAGGAGGTGATGCGCGATACTCGCAAAGCCGTTCTTGCGGGTGCGGATGCCGTCATCTTCGTAGCGGACTCTGCGCCGGAGCGGTTGGAGTCCAATGTCGCGGCGCTGGCTGACACGAGGGAATGCCTCCGCGAGAACCGGATTCATCCCGACGCGATTCCGTTTGTGTTCCAATACAACAAGCGTGACCTCCCGGGCGCGACTTTTCCGGAGGATCTCGATGATCTCCTCGAAGTGTCCACCCCGAGTTTCCTTGCCAGCGCGGTCTCCGGTTACCAGATCTTTGCGACGCTGGATGCCGTGACCCAGAAGATTCTCAAAGGATTCGAGCTTCCGCCCGTTGAAGAAGAGACGGGAGGCGAGTGGGTTCGAGGCCAGGCCCCTCGGGAATCCACCGTGGCGATTTCTTCCTAGTCTCATCGAAGGTGCTTCATGAGTGACCCCGAACTTCCCAATCCAGACGGAGCAGATTATTCTCCTGCCGTCCCTCTCGAAATCTCTGCCGAAAAGGCGAGAGAGGTGGATGATATTCTTCAGAAATTCGCCGAGACGGCCGAACTGGATACCGCACTGGTTGTTCACTCGAGTGGTTGTCTCGTCAGCGGAATCTCTTCCGAGGCTGACGTCACCGTCGATGTCATTTCGGCTCTTGTGGCCTCCGCCAGCGGAGCGCTCAAGGCGCTGGGGCAGGAGTTGAAAGAATTCGGAGAGCTTGAGAGTTTTCACCAGGGGGACGACCGATCGATCTATTTCAAGGCACTGCCGAGAGACTTTGTTCTTGTCGGCGTAAGTTCCGCGACGGTTCCCGTTGGGCTGGTGCGCGAAGCGGCCCGTCAGAATGTCGATGAGTTGATTGGTGTGCTCGAAGATCTGCCGGAACCGGTGCAGGTCGAAATTGTCGAACCAACGAAAGAAAGGCAACCGCTCCGGGCCGCCATTCCTCCTGCCGCAGTTGCAGCCCAGACCCCATCGCTTGAGCTCATCCCGGTAGAGAAAACGAACGAGGCGGTGGAGTCAGAACTGGATTCTTCCACCCCCGAACTGGAAGCGGAAGTCGAGGAAGCCCCGGCTCCTGACCCCGAGGAGGAGAAAGAGCCCACCGAAGTGATCGAACTGCTCGGTGGAGATGAGCCCGAGATCGTGATCGATGGCGTCGATTCTCCTTTTGAGACTGTTGAGGACGAAGCTGACGAGGAAGAAGACTTGAGTGACGAGGTCGTCAGCGAGGAAAGCGAAGCCGAGAGTATCGAAGAAGAGGAGCCGCTGGACGAACGGGAGGTATTCAATGTTGGAGGGGTGGTGACTGGATCCATTTTTGAAGTTGAAGAGGACGAAGCGGACGATGACGGAGGAGATGTTCCCGCTTCGATTTTCGAGGAAGATCCGGAGGAGGAAATCGAGGAGGTCGAGTCGCTTTCAAGAGAGGAAGCGGAAGAGGTATCCCCGGGGCTCCCCGAAAATATTTTCGAAGTGGATGACGAGGAAGACTCCGATTCGGAGGAAGTTCCAGAATACGCTCCCTTTGAAATCGATCTCGAAGACGAAGAGGAGGAAGAAGAAATCAGTCTGGAGGAGGAACAGAAGTCGGAAGGCGACGACGAGGAGTCCACAGCAGCCGATGAGGCCGAGGCTGTCGATGACGAACCCAGCGAGCCTGACGAGGAGGAAACGGAAGAGGCAGAGCCTGAAGAGGAAGAAGAGGTCCGGAGTTCCGGGCCGTTCTATTTCTGATCGGCTGAGGTTCGCTCCCGATCGGATTTCTCTCTTTTCGGGTCCGCGGATCTATGTTACCGATACTCGGACTTCTTCTGCGGGAGAAACACAATTGATTCATGGATTTGATCACAAAAGGGGGGCCGTTGATGTGGCTCCTGTTGGGTTGTTCGATCATCGCTATCGCGATCTTTCTTGAACGTCTCTTCTACTTCCACCGAGCTCGAATCGATGTGGGTGATTTGTTGTTCGGGTTGCGAAACCTGATCAAGAACAAGGCCTATTCGGAAGCTCTCTCGGAATGTGCCGCCACACCAGGACCCGTTGCCCGGGTCATTCATTCGGCGATCCGGCGGTACTCGGCGCCCCGCACAGAGCTCAAGGAGATCGTTCAGGAAAGCGGTCAGTTGGAAGTTCCGAAGCTCGAAAAACATCTCACCGTTCTCCTGACCGTAGCCTACATTGCCCCTCTCATTGGCTTGCTCGGTTCGGTTCTCGGTCTTGTCGATACCTTTGTACAGATCAACGCGGTCGGTGGTTTCGCTACCGTGGCGGAAATTTCGCAGGGGGTTTACGAGGCGCTGATCACGTCTGCCGCAGGGCTCATGGTAGCGATCCCTTCTTTTGTCTTCTATTCCCACCTCAGGGCCTACAGCAGGAGCCTGATGCATGACATGGAGGCGGCAGGAATTGAGATCGTAAATACCATCTGTGACCTTCGGAATCAGCCGAACGATATCATTTCCATGCTGCCGGATTCACCTTCTGTCGAGGAGTCGCCGGAGCCTTCCTTCCATCCTTCCGAGTCGAAGGAAGAGAACGAGTAGAAAGAGATCTTGTTGTGAAGCTCGAGTCGACGATACAGGATCGGTCTGGGATGATCTACACCGCCCCCCTTGCGGATGTCGTGCTCCTTTTGATCATCTTTTTTCTGTTTGGCAGCAGTCTCGTTCTCAAGTCGGGAGTGGGAGTGAATCTACCTCGCTCCAGCTCCGCGCTTCCTGTCGCCGAGGAGGCTCATATCATTACCCTGCTGTCGGAGGATATTTCGACTTTCTACTTCAATGATCAGAAGTCGGATTTGAAGTCACTGGAGACACTTCTCGATGAGGGCGCGGAACGCTCTCGGCAGGTGATCTTGCTGGGTGACGAGTCGATTCCTTACGGGAAGATCATGGAGATTTCCGAAATTATTCTCCAGAAAGGCTTCGAATTGGCCTTCGCCACCCAGGAACGAGCGCTTTGATCGATGATCGGAGTCCTCCAGAGAGCTTTTCGTAAATCCGCTCCCGAAGAGGGCGAGGAAGCCACAACGATTTTTCACTGGGTCCAGAACAAGAGGACCTGGGTCTACCTGGGAGGTTTCCTCTTCTTTTCCACCGTAATTCATGGAGCTGGCTTCTACCTCTTCCAGGTCGTCTACCCGACTCCCTCGCGAGTGGAACCTTCCGTAGGAAAGATCGCCGTTCTCGATTCCGGAGACCCTGCGATTCGCAATCTGCTCCAGCGAGTCGAAGATCGATCGATCTATTTCCTCCCCGTTTCCCGGGGTTCAGATGTGAGGGTTGAATTGGAGGACTCATTGATTCCCTTTTCCCCGAGTTTTGGAGAGCTCCCTGAAGATCTGCGCTCGCCCGAGTATCCCTGGTCGCTGCCGTTTTACTATCTGAAGAATGGACCCGGACCGGAATCGTCCAGTGCGCTGAATTCGCGGGTCGCACTGGAGCGGGAAGGCGATCTCTCCGGGCGAGACTTTGCGCCCTGGTCGGTATTTGGTGACTACATTCGGCGTGCAGACTGGATTCCAGAAATTCGAGTGCACCTGCTTGTCGACCTGGACGGGAAGGTTTCAGTCAAAGAAGTTGATGGCGAGTTGGAAGAATTGGCGAAGGCGGAACTGGTGGGGGTGATCGAATCGACTCTCCGGTTCGAACCTTCAAGTGAAGAGTCCAAGGGCTGGATCCGAATTTTCACGAGGCAGAATTGATCTGGCGAAATTCGAATTTCTGGAGAAAGATGGGAGAGATTCTATCTGCTCCGGCAGACAGCTAGCACCTTCTTGCCATGTTTCGAGTCACTCTAGACGGTATGATCGCAGTTTTTCTCGCGATCATTCTCTGCTCGGTCTTTTTTGCCTGGGTCGCCGCCGAGATCTTTCAGAAGGGACGGGAAAATCGTCGCAGAAAGTATTTCGTCATCTGTGGCATTTGTGATCATGTCTTCGAGGATCCGTCGGAGCATGATCTCGCGGAATGTCCTCGCTGTGGGGCGATGAACGAGCGGGAAAAAATTATCGAGATCTAGCCTGTTCTCATCGCCGAGGAATCCGAGAAATCGCCTTGCAATGGGTTCTATGCGCGATGAGTTTAGCGCCCTATTTCAGCTATGGAACGTCGTGTAGTCATCACCGGGATGGGAGTGGTTTCGCCCGTAGGAAACGATCTCGAATCGTTTTGGTCGAACCTCGTCTCAGGAAAAAGTGGAGTGGATACTCTCCAGAATCCCGATCTGGCGGGGTATACCTGCCAAATAGCCGGTGAGGTGAAGGATTTTGATCCCGCTCCCTATTTTTCGAATCCGAAGGATGCTCGCCGGGCGGATCGCTTCGCCCAGTTGGGAATGGCCGCATCGGTCATGGCGATGGAAGACTCCGGGGTGGATCTGGAAAAGACGAACCTGGATCGCTTCGGATGCATGGTGGGCAGCGGGATCGGGGGGCTCATGACGTTGGAGGAGCAGCATATCAACCTGCTCGAGAAATCTCCGAGCCGTGTCTCCCCGTTTACGATTCCCATGATGATCGCGAACATCTCAAGTGGGATGGTCTCGATGGAATACAATCTCAAGGGGCCGAACATGTGTATCGTGACAGCTTGTGCGACATCGAATCACAACATCGGGGAAGCCTGGCGGATGATCAAATTCGGTGACGCCGATGCCTTTATTGCTGGCGGATCCGAATCCACGATTTGTCCGATGGGGCTCGCTGGTTTTGGTAACATGAAGGCGCTCAGTACCCGCAATGATGAGCCAGCCCGGGCTTCCCGTCCCTTCGACGTCGATCGGGATGGCTTTGTCATGGGAGAAGGCGCCGGTGTGGTCGTGATCGAGGAATTGGAGCATGCCAAGCAACGGGGTGCCCGCATTTATGCGGAATTGACCGGCTACGGTGTCTCTGCAGATGCGCATCACCTGACGTCGCCTCATCCGGAAGGGGATGGAGCACATCGCTGCATGGAGATGGCGATTCGTCACGCCGGGATCGATCCTACCGATATCGACTACGTCAATGCCCACGGGACTTCGACGGGACTCGGTGATGTTTGTGAAACCAAGGCAATCAAGAAAGCCTTTGGTAGCTACGCCAAGGATGGCCTTATTGTCAGTTCGACCAAGTCCATGACCGGTCACCTCCTCGGAGCAGCCGGTGGTGTGGAACTGGCCGCCTGCGTCAAGGCAATCACGGACGGGATGATCCCTCCGACGATCAACCTGGAGAACCAGGATCCGAATTGCGATCTGGACTACGTTCCGCTGGAAGCCAGGGAGACCAGGGTGGATTCCGCGTTGACCAACTCTTTCGGGTTCGGGGGGCACAACGCCTCGCTTCTCGTGCAGCGATTCGAAGACTAGGATTCGGAGAAAGCGGATCGAGCGATTCGATTTCTCTGGAGTGTGGTGATCGGAATCAGTCTCCAAAGGAGACGATTTTTTCTCCGTTTGCGGGGCCGTTTTCGAGCACAAAAAAACGCCATCCCAACCGGTGAGATGACGTTCTTTGAAATTCCTGTATCCGAGGATCACATGGCGATTGCAGTTTCCTCGTGATCGGAGAAGAAGTCGTCGTCGTCAGGCTCACCAGACTTGCGGAGAGGCCGTGGACCGGGATCTTCCTTTTTCTGGAGAGCGCGTCGCAGTTTCTTCAGCGCGATGTTCTGCAGCTGGCGAATCCGTTCCCGGGTCACGCCAAACTCCTGACCAACTTCTTCGAGGGTCTTGGGCTTCTGGCCGGCGAGACCGAAACGAGCATCGATGATTTTGCGCTCGCGCTCGTCGAGGACCTCGAGGAGGTCATCGAGTTGCATGTGCATGTTCTTGTGGGAGAGAAGCTCCAGAGGGGTCTGGGCTTTTTCATCCCCAATGATTTCACCAAACTCGGTCGTGTCGTCTTCGCTGATCGGCGCATCGAGAGAGGCGGGGCGAAGCGCGGCCGATTTCAGGTGAGAAAGCTTGGCGCGATCGATCCCGATCTCTTCGGCGAGCTCTTCGTCCGTCGGCTCGCGGCCCAGTTCCTCGCTGAGGACCATGGCGACACGACGCATCTTCGAGATCTTGTCCACCATGTGGACAGGGAGACGAATGGTCTTACTCTGGTTGGCGAGCGCACGCTTGATGGACTGCTTGATCCACCACGCAGCGTAGGTTGAGAGCTTGCCACCCTTGTTAGGGTCGAAACGCTCGACCGCCTTCATGAGACCGATGTTCCCTTCCGAGATCAGATCGAGAAGCGGGAGGCCGTAGTTCGCATAGTCCTGCGCGATTTTCACGACGAGTCGAAGGTTCGCTTTGATCATGTGGGCTCTCGCTTCGCGATCGCCGTTCTTAATGCGGTCTGCGAGCTCGACCTCTTCTTCTCGAGTAAGTAGGGGCGTTTTCCCGATCTCCCGAAGGTAGATCTTGATTCCGCCGTCCATTTCTAAATTTGCCATAAATGCTGAGTGGGTTGCAAAAAAGGGTGGAAAGTGGGACAAAGACTCCTCACTTGAGCAGAAAACGTTCCGCGGAGTGAAATTCTTCGCTTATTTCCAAAAATGTTGAAGTAGGGAGCCCGGCAGATAGGGAGCATGGCCGAAGCCTGACTCCCTGATATTCTATTAGTAACGTGGCAGGCCGGGAAGAGAATCACTCCTCAAAATACTTCGACATCAGACTCTTATTTGTGACTCGGGTTGTAGATCTGTTCAATAAAAAATCAAGTAAATTAACACGTAACTTCTCAATCGTTTAACTTTTATGAAATTTCAACTCGTTTTACAAGCGAATTCTTTCCTGATTCAGCCCAGTGAAAATGGGCATATCCAGGCCTGGTCCCCAGGGAAACGGGGGGCCCTGTCGGATGCGAGACCTTTTTTCCAGTCTGTCGCGTCTCAGTAGCCCAATTGCCAGTCGTCCTGGTAGGGATCGCTGGGAAGGGCTTTGCCGGCACCGGGGTCGGAGACAGGCCCCATCGTCATTCGCTGACCGAGCTTGAGAATGCGAGATCGTTGCCCGAGGCGTTCACAACACGAGGAAAATTCGTCTGGAGAGGTGGTCGTTTCTTCGAAAAGATCGTAGTCGCAGGGGATCACGATGCTTGCGCTGATCGCTTTCGACAGGGCAGCTGCTTCGAAACCATTGAGTGAATCTCCGCGATCCCCGGATTTGACCTCTCCGCTGATCGGCAGAATTCCCAGGTTGATCGGCCATCGCCGGATCTGTTTCACGAGATTGGTGTGCCAGACTGTCTCGCCACTGAAGTAGATGGCGAAGGGGCCAAAGGAGACGACATAGCCAAGCTCTCGTGAGTGCCCATTCGCATCGCGATGGATTTTTGGGGTCGCTGCTTCGATGCCGTGGAAATCAAAGGAACTGTAGCTGGTGTAGGTGCCCGCATTGACGCGCAGTATCGGCGGAGCCGCCCTTCCGAGGAGGTCTTCGGCTTCTTGGGCTGCCCCGGCAGGGAGAACCAGCTTCAGATTGGGATTGCTGGCGCGAAGGGGGAGTATGGTCTCCGCGTCCAGCCGGTCGGGTTCCAGGCTGGTGCAGGCAACAAGATCGATCCCAGTCAGGAGGAGGGGATCGATGACTCGCTCGGAGATTCGAGTCATGGGAGAATCGGTGCCTCTTCTCGCCCGGGTGAGGGAATCGGAGAGGTAAGGATCAAAGAGGAGGCCTTTTCCATCCCACTTGATCAGGACCGTGCTCTGGCCCAGCCACCAGAGGTGAATCGCTCCTGTTACCTTGTCAGCTTCGTGAAAATCGCTGAGGAACTCCTCATTTTTCTGAACCGGGGTAATCATGGGAATGCACTTTACGGAGGAGCTGGATTCTCCCTGTTCGTTACCTTGCACAGAATATCTCGGATAGACAAGTATCTCGATCCATAAACAGATCTTAAATGCCAGATTCGCCAGACTTTTTCTAAAACAAGGAGGAAAGCAGAATGCTTTACGGAGAATGCCGGGGCGGACTAGAGCGGGGCGACGGCTCGTTTCCGAGGTTCGAGAGGCAGTTCCAATCTGATTTCCTGGTTGGGGGCCACCTTTTCCTGGGTGGCCAATGGGGTCTCTCCATCTGCTGAAAAAATGGAAATGGTTTCGACCACATCGGCTTCTCCCAATCCGAGGTGAAGCTGTTTTTCTCCCCTGAGATTCCGCGTGACCTCGTGCACGACCCAGTCCTTGTCTCGGATCTCTGTGGTCATGCGCATTCCGGCACGAGCATTGGAAAGGGAGATTCGCAGCCAATCCTGAGTGGCACCCTGGGGTTCAAGCCATCTCAGCTCACCCGATTCGTTCTCGTAGATGAGATCCATGACCCCGTCCTGGTCGAAGTCGACCGCTTCGGTTGCGAGCGGGGCATCGAGGAAGCTGGCGCGACTGGCGATACTGATTTCCTTGAAGGCGAGGCCGCCTCGGTTCCAGAGGAGGCGATTGATCTCCAGTTCGGGGGTGGCACAAAACAGGTCGAGGAATCCGTCATTGTCGATATCGACTGGAGTGACGCTGCGAAGATCCTGGTAGTCAGCCAGCTCCACGGCTTCAGCAACTTCCTCGAAACTCCCATCGGATCGGGCGTGATAGATTTGCAGCTTTTTCGTCTCCGCAGTGGATTCTGATGGGGGCAGGATGAAAATGTCGAGTCTTCCGTCGGCATCAAAATCGATGAAAGACACGACACCATCTTCACTGGGCGAGAGATTGGCGTCGGCAGTGATTTCGGGAAAACGCCAATCCGACCAGGTTTCCGCAGGAGTAGTCCGGCAGAACCGATCTCGATAGCTATCGATCCCAAGAAAAATATCGCTGAGTCCGTCTCCTGAGAAATCACCGACCTCGATCTGACGAATTCCCCGCGGGACCCAGAGTTTCAAATCCCAGGCGACCGGCTGAAAGCCACCACCTTCGGTCTGGTGATAAAGCTCGAGCGGGTGATCCGAGCTCCCTGAGAGGAGATCGAGGAGACCGTCTCCATCATAGTCGATCCAAGCGGCGGCGGTGCTGTCACGAAAAGCGAGGAGGCCGAGCTCGATCGTCACGTCACGAAAATTTCCGCCGCCCTCATTGCGAAGCAGCGAATCGGGGAGACCATTTCTCCGCAGTACGAGCAGATCGAGATCTCCGTCCCGATCAAAATCGGCGGGGGCGAGTTGGCTACCTGCGAAGGGGGAGAGAGAGCCCGAAACGGGGACGGGCCTCCCTTCGCCATCGAGGGTGCTCATCCGCGTTCCCCCTTGGTCGATAATCTCGAGACCCTCTCCGTCCCGGTGAAAATCACCGATGACAAACGGGCCGGCGAGTTCGTTGGGAATGGATTGAAGAGTGATTGACAGGGTGTCCGATTCCGACTTCGGGTTGCCGGCTTCGCGGAGGGATTCTGGAAGCTGCTCGGGTGAAATCCGAAGAGCCGAGAGGGCGAGTGTGAATTGCCAGAGCTCTTCCTCCGAGGGTTTGGATCCGTCCCCCTTCTCGAACGACGTCACGAAATCGCGGAGCCATTTCTCATCGCGAGGGATCGCATTCTCGGGGAAGGGAACCGGGTGATCCGGGAGGCTGGAGAAAAACGGAGAGGAAGAGGGTTGGGGGGAGGTTGCTCCTTCGACCGTTTCCTGCTCGGCAAGCAGCGTTGCGAGGACTTCTTCCATTTTCATGCCCTCGAATCGAACAAGGTCACGTCGATCCAGCCGCGGAGGTCGTTTTTCCGGAATCTCTTCGGTGAACTTGGGGGTGAAGAAGCCCAACAGCGGCAGGTTCTTCCCGAAGTTGATGAACACGAGAAATCCAACGAGGATGACCCCGAGAAAGGTGAAAATGAGAGCCCGTTTCGACATGCGTTGCTCTACTATACCGGACTCATCGTTTTCTGCTCACAGAAAGAGTGGCCGGGATACTCACGAAAATGCCCGCCAACGCTCGAGGATTTCCTGGGCGGCACCCGAATCGATGCTCTCGTTGGCCCGTGCCCAACCCGCCGGGAGGTCCGGCGATTTCCCGGTGATGACAAGGCCTGCCGCGGCATTGAGGCAGACCAGGTCCCGTTTTGGCCCCGTCAAATCTCCGGCAAGGATGTCGGTAATGAGCTGGGCATTTTCCTTGGCCTCTCCCCCCTGGAGATCTTCGAGGGAGGGGGGAGCGATACCCAAATCGGAAGGAGAAATCGTGAACGAGGATGGGGTGGTCCCCGCACCTGCGGTTTCCCACACTTCGGTGGCCCCGATGGTGGAGAGCTCGTCCATTCCCCCGGCCTCGCCTGCACTTCCGTGTACAGCCCAGGCCCTCTTGCGGCCCAGTCGTTGGAGAATCTCGGCAAAGACAGGACAGAGCCCGGGATCGAAGACCCCGATAAGCTGGTAGTCGGGTCGAACGGGATTGAGAAGCGGCCCGAGAATATTGAAAATGCTTCGCTGCCCCTGGGCGGCGAGTTGCTTTCTCACCGGGACGACCGCTTTGAAGGCCGGGTGATAGTGAGGGGCAAAAAGAAAGCCGGCTCCGACTTCGTCGAGGCAACGAACAAAGTCTTCCGGACCGAGATCGATTCGGATCCCCAACGCTTCGAGGGCATCGGCTCCGCCGCTCTTCGAAGTGATTCCGCGGTTCCCGTGTTTGACCACGGCCACCCCTGCTGCGGCGAGGACAAAGACGCTAGTGGTCGATACGTTGAAAAGGTTCAACTTATCGCCGCCGGTCCCGCAGACATCGAGGAGGGGTTTCGAAATCGACGCCGAGTCCAGGTCGGGTTGAACCGCGTGAGAAAGGAATTCGTTTACGAATGCTGCGATCTCGGCAGCGGTTTCGCCTTTCTGCGCGAGGGCGGCGAGAAAGTCCGCTTTTGCGGTCTCGCTTCCATTTTCGTCGAGAAGAGATTCGGTCGCGGCAGCGACATCTGCGCTGGAAAGCTCCGCTCCGGAGCGAACTTTTTCGGTGAGTGCTTCCATGGGGGAAGTGAACACTCACCCTTCCGGATTGCCAATCGCGAAATTGTGTTCGAGAATCTTTTTGCGTCTTTGAGACGCCCCGGCAACGTCATCTTTTTGTATATTGTGAACGATTCTCTCCAAGGAAACCTCATTCTCGCGGATCCCAGCCTGAAAGAGCCGACCTTCTTCCAAAGCGTCCTCCTCCTCACCGAGCACAACGAGGAGTCCGGGGCTCTCGGCTATATCCTGAATCGTCCCATCGGGAAAAAAGTCGGGGACCTGCTCTCGGCAGAGTCTCTACCCGTGGAGCAATACGAGAACCTTTCGGAGGTGCCGGTCTTCCTGGGTGGTCCGGTCAATACTGAGCACCTCACCTTTTCCGCCCTGGGCTGGTCGGAGCAGGATGAATCGCTGCAATACTCGACGCACCTTTCTGCCGCCGAAGCGGTCATGCACCAGATGGAGGGCTTTCATATTCGAGCTTTCGTAGGTTACTCCGGCTGGTCGGAAGGGCAGCTGGAAGGTGAGCTGGAGCGGAATTCCTGGATCACCCACAAACCCGAGCGCGAGATCATCGACGTTTCGCAAGTAGAGGATCTCTGGAAAGATCTCCTTCGAGAATTGAGTCCCTGGTACAAATTGATCGCGGACGAGCCCGACAACCTGGGGCTGAATTAGTCAGAGAGCTCGCGAGGATTTGTGCGAGTCCACGATTCAAAAAACCTCTAGGATCGCGACGGGAGGATCTCCGACGATTTCACCGGCGCGTCTTCCCATCAGATCGCTGCGAAGCGGGGCAGCGGGGCCGAGAATGGTCACCAGTTCGCCTTCTTCCGTTTCGAGCGACAATCCACCGCCGGCTGGAGCGAGAAGGAAGTTCAGTATCTCTTCGTCCTTTTCGACTTCGATGAGGGCACCTGGACCGATCGGATCATCGAAATCGTAGGGAGGAAACTCCGCCGAGTCCAGGAGCGTCACCGCTCGGGAAAGCTCGTCGGCCTGTTCGGCCTGGCCAGCTGCGAGATAGGAGGCCTCCAGTCCTCGTGTGTCGTATTTGCTCTCCGCCTTGGTGTCGTCTCCAGTCGCTGCTTCTCGGGCCCCATCGAGGGCGGCGACGGCTCTTTCATATTGCGCCTGAACTTGGGCGCGCAGGGAGGCGACGATCGATTCTTTGTCCATGGGGAAAGTCTGTGGGGCAGCTCGAAATTCTCATCCTTCATGCAGCCGCTTTCGATAGCGAGCCGGAGTGATTCCGAGGAGGCGGCGGAACTGTCGCGTAAAAGAGCTCTGATCGCAAAACCCATATTTCTCCGCCAGCGACACAATCGTCTCGTCGGAGTAGCGCAAATCTGCGGCAGCCGCATGGACCCGGGACCGCAGGAGGAACTCGCTTGGAGTCATCTTGACGAGGTCAATGAACTGGCGATGCAGTTGCCTTTCCGAAATGCCCGATCTTCGGGCCAGTTCGCGAACCCGAAATCGACCACTGGGGTTTTCGCTGATCCAGTCGATCACCTGGGTGGCGGCAGAATTCGCCAAGCTTCTCCCGCCTGCCTGGGAGAAACCCTTGGAGAGGCTTCGGGTGATCCCTGCCACTCCCAGCGCGGTTCCCTGGCTGGCGACAATGGGATACTTGGAAGTGGAGAACCACTCGAGTTTTCCCTGGTGATCAAAGAGCACCTCGGCGTGCTCGATCAGCGGAGCGCCCGTTTCCATGACTTCTCGATCTCCCTTCGCTAGCTGGTCCGCCACAGGGGCAGGATAGCGCTCGTGATCGGTCGTCCCGAGAATTTCCCTGGCATCCCGCAATCCAAGGCGAAGCAGAAGGGTCTGGTTCACATGAAGAAATCGACTTTCGTCATCCTTGATGAAGAAACAGACCTCATCGAGATGATCGAACAGTTTCAGCAAGGAGATCGTCACGGGATGATCCAGGATCTCCGGAGGAGAGTGGGGCGCATTGATCATGTCTGATCGATACCAAAAAATGTCTCCTCATCACAAGACATCATCGAGGAAACCCCGGACCCTTCTTCCATGCGAAAATCGACCTGCGTGATCCTGCTCCTGACGACCTGGCTCTTCTTCCCATCGGTCCAGGCGAAGCCAAACATTCTCTACATCATGTCGGACGACCACACCGCCCATGCCATTGGGGCCTACGGTGGTCGATTGGCTGCCCTGAATCCGACTCCGACGATCGATCGACTCGCCAAGGAGGGAATGCTCTTCGAGAACGCTTTTTGCACGAACTCGATTTGCGCGCCGAGTCGCGCTTCCGTGATCACCGGTCAGTATCCTCACACGAACGGAGTCTATGATCTCAAGGGGGGAATCGAAGGGGCGCGACAGTTTCTCCCCATCGAGATGAAGAAGGCCGGATATGAGACCGCCATGATCGGCAAATGGCATCTCAAGGAAGAGCCCGCCGCCTTCGACTTCTACACGGTCCTGCCGGGACAGGGGAAATACCACAATCCCGAGTTTCGAGTCCGAGGAGAAAAAGGTTGGCCCAGGGATCTCGTGAAGTTCGAGGGGGCGCATTCGTCCGACGCGATTACTGACATCACTTTGAAGTGGCTGACCGAGGAGCGAGATCCTGACAAACCCTTCTTCCTGATGCATCATTACAAGGCGCCTCATGACTACTTCGAGCACGCCGCCCGCTACGACGAGTATTTGGCCGACGTTGAAGTGCCGGAGCCGGAGAATCTCTGGTTGGAGCATCAGCCCGATTTCGGATCCATCGCCACCCTCGGTTTCAATCGGGAGCTGGTGCCTCATATCGGCACGTCGATCGGGCTACGGAATCCGCGTCGTTCCTATGCGGTCGACCTTCCGCCTCGCTTTCCGAAAGACTTTCCTGAGAACTATGATCCGGCGGACTACACCGAAGCCGAGATCAAGAAGATGTCCTACCAGGCCTACCTCAAGACCTACCTGCGCTGCGTCAAGGGGATCGATGACAATCTCGCTCGCCTTTTTGCGAAGTTGGAAGAGATGGGCGAATGGGACAACACGATTGTCGTCTACACCGGTGACCAGGGTTTCATGCTCGGAGAGCACGACTACCAGGACAAGCGCTGGATGTACGAAGAGTCGATGAGAATGCCATTCCTGATTCGCTATCCCGAAAGCATCGAGGCAGGATCCCGCACCGATGCGATCATCGAGAATGTGGATTTCGCGCCGACCCTGCTCGATTTCGCCGGAGCTGATATTCCGGAGTTCATGCAGGGCGGTAGTTTCAAGGAAATCTGTGAGACGGGGAAGGAGCCGGCCACCTGGAAGAAGGAAGCCTACTACCGCTACTGGATGCACATGGCCCATCACGACAACCCCGGGCATCTTGGAATCCGGACCAAGGACTACAAGCTCATCTTCTACTATGGGTGCAACTACGAGGGGGGCTATCGCACCCCTCCTGCGTGGGAGCTCTACGACATGCAGAATGATCCCAAGGAGATCCGCAACCTTTACGATGATCCGGCCCACGCGGAGATCGTCAAGGATCTCAAGATCCGTTTGGCCGAGCTCCGGACTCGAGTGGGGGATAACGGCGAAGACTATCCCAAGGCCGAAGCTGTCATTGAAGAGTTCTGGGATTACGATGACAAGGATCGCGCCAAAGCCATCGAGATTTCTCACGAGTTTCTTTCCGTCCGCGAAGCGGAGTTGGAGAAGAAAAAGAAGTGAGCCGAAGCAACCGCGCAACAGGGTCAGGTCATGGACTCAACCCTGTGCGATGCGCTCTCGCTGAGCGTCGGGCGTGAAGGAACGATTGGCGCGAGTTTCCAGACGACCCAGGCACAGGCATAGAGACAGAGGTCCTTGGCGATTCCGCCGTGCATGTCACCGAGAGAATCGTAGGCGTTGTTTCCGGCAACGAGAAAGATGAGGAGGGTCATCGCGAGCGACGCGCCGAAGACAGTGAGCCGTTCGCGCCAGCCGATACAGAGGACAACTCCGACGAGGATCATCCAGGCACCGAGGATGACCAGCCAGGTATCGGGATCGGGCCAGTAGAGTCCCGAGTTTTCGACAACACGGGTCTGCATTGCGGTGGGGAGAAGCATCTTGGGGACGAGGCCTTCCCAGATCCAGACGAGTCCGAGTGCCCAACGGCAGATGAGCTTGAGTTGGTAGAGAAGTGTTTTTTCCTGGTTCATGGTCAGAGTGTCTGGCGATCAACGAAAAGCGGCGAAGAGATAGACGAATGCAGCACCGCCGTAGCTGATCGTCAGGATCCAGTGGATCGTGGTTTCACGAGTCTTGCCTCGCCAGTTGTCCCATCCGTAGTAGCACCACTGGATCACGGTGCGGATCGCCCAGAAGGCACCCACCCCTGCGGCAAACCAACGTGTCATTTCGTAACTGGCCGCGGCGATGTCTCCGGCGAAGCGGATCGTGATCGCTCCGAAAATGACAAGGGTGATGGAGATGAACCACTTGTGCACGACAAAGACCTCCTGGAGAAGGGGAGGGAGAGTCTGCAGATCAGTGTTCCAGTTCAGGAGCCGGTCGAGCCGCATGTTGATTCCGGCAATGATGAGCTGACCGATGGCCGCGGCGATGAGGATTTTGTCGAGGTGTTCGAGAATGGGATTCATGGTAGTGGTAGGGTGAAGCTGGGAAAGAATGCCGCCCAGCTGTAGACGGCAGTGAGATAGAGAAAGACAACGGTCAGTCCGTGATATCCGACGCGGTAGAACCAGTTCGTGAGATAGGGTTTGGCATCGAAGACGAAGAACTGAACTATCAGCCGGACGAACCAGAAGAGGGCGATCATCCCGCAGACCCATCGGGCCAGCGATTCTCCTGCGACGAAGGTTTCGAGATGAACCAGGGTGATCGTGCCGAAGCTGATGATGATGAGGACGATGAACCAGCCGTAGACCCAGAACATCTGGCGGAGGAGTGGCGAGAGAGGACGCAACGCCTCTTTCCAGTTGAGGGCTTTCGGAGCATTGGCACTGGCAATGAGAATTCCGAAGTGCGCGATGCCTGCGAGGAGGAGTGCGAGTTCTAGCGGTTCCATGTTTATTTTTAGATGTTGTGTTAGGGGCAAGGAAGGAGAGTGATCATGGGGGCGAAGACCCGTTCGATGAAAAGAGGGTGAAAGAGCAGAGGTGCCGGCAAGAGCACGATGGCGAGCGTGGTGATTCGATTCTTCAGAGCGGGCGATTTTCTCTGAAGGAGAAGTCCTGTCCCCTGCAGGAGGAAGTAGAAGGTGGGGAGACCGAACCCTCCGCGAGCGGGAAGCGAGATGACCAGTTCGTGGGCCAATCCCGAGGCGAGGAATCCCGCGAGCGTTCCTCGCGACGTACCGAGCAAGCGTACGAGGGGGCGAAAAATGTGCACCCGGGCCCAGTCGCTGAAGGCACGATTCCATCTTGGGCCCCAGAATTCCC
Organism: Verrucomicrobiales bacterium; assembly: GCA_029213195.1. Taxonomy (GTDB): domain Bacteria; phylum Verrucomicrobiota; class Verrucomicrobiia; order Verrucomicrobiales; family DEV007; genus Arctic95D-9. The sequence continues at coordinate 153,777 of JARGNI010000006.1, read as the reverse complement.
CGAGGCTCTTCGCGGCCCAGGGAGCTTTCATGATGGGCGAAACCGGGAATCCTGCTCGTTTCCAGAGAAAGGCGAGGACTGCGAAGGAACCAAAGTGGAGCAGGCAAAGCATGGCCGCGACACCAACCCAGCCTGTTGCAATGGGATCGTCGAGGCGAGGAACGACGAGGGCGAGCAGGAGTAGCCCGAGAGAGAGAAAGATGAAGGGACTGATCACAAGCGTCTCTCGAGGGGGGGGCGACGGGCGCTTCCGGAGAAATGGGCCTGTCTCCGTGCCCACCCAGAGAAAATAGAGGAGGCTGATCTTCCTCCATCCCCCATTCTCCCGGAATGTCATTCCTTTGAACCCGATCCAGAGAGCTCCCGCGATGAGCCACATCCAGAGCCAGCCGGGGAGGGGGTAGAGCAGACCCAGGCCGACGGCAACCACGATCACCAAGGTGAGAAAGGTCCATCCGGGCCAGGTCTTTGGTTTGGAGGCGCCCAACTTGGGTGCGTCCCATTCGATGGCACAGGCGCCATTGATACAGCTGCGATTTCTTGCGATCCAGCGATAGACAGTGTGGGCGAGGGCATGAAGTCCAGGTGCTTTGGCGAGCGTGGCAATCGGCCAGGAATACCAGAAGAGCTGTCCCAGAAAAATGATCGCATCGGCTCCTCCGAAGACTCGGCCGTCGTGCCACTTGAGGATCATCTCCTCCTCCTCGGCACCGGAAGAAAAGGGAACCGGTTTGATGTTGCGACGATCCAGCCAGGGACGAATCCGAGCGATCCCATTCGTGCAGATTCGGCAGCTTCCATCATAGAAAATCTCGGCGGTATTCATTGTTTCAGAAATTTCTGTATTGAGAGAAATTCAGTGGGAAATAAAAAATCAAGAAAGGAAGGGGCGACGAAGAAGAATTTGGGAACAAGCCGTGAATTGAATTTTTTTCATTTATTTCTGTTATGACAGAAGCTTAAGAAACGTTGTTTCGCAAGCGATTTCGATCGATTTTGACGAAATTCCGGAAAGAGAGTGCCGGATCCAGTGATCGCGGAGGATCTGGTTCTCCTTGGAGCCGAGGTTCGGCTCTCTTGATGGGGTGGAAAGGGGAAGATGTCGAAAGCCCCGGGGAGATCGAGTTCGCCCCTCATTGGGAAAGGTGGGGGTTGCAGGGTGACCGCATTGCGTGATTCCAATACGGCTCGAAAACAGAGAGGATGTCCTCGCTTCGAGATTCCCATTTCTCCGGAGTTCCCGGTTTCAACGGATCATGATTCTCTTTCCCAGGATTCTCAGACTTCTCATCGCCGCTTCCCTCCTTGGGGAGGTGAGCGCGGATGAGGTCGACTTTGTGGAAGAAGTACGCCCCATTTTCGAGAAGCACTGTTATTCCTGCCATGGGGAAGAAAAGCAGAAGTCAGGTCTTCGCCTCGATGTGAAGTCCGCGGCCTTTCGAGGAGGGGACAATCATGGCCCGGACATCGTCCCGGGGAAGTCCGACGAGAGTCCGTTGATTCAATTTGTCGTCACCGATGACGAAGACCTGCTCATGCCTCCTCCGGGAAAAGGGAGGAAGCGGTTGTCCGATCAGGAAATTTCGATTTTGACCCGCTGGGTGAACGAAGGCGCTCACTGGCCGGATGGGGTCGATCTCGTGGAGTTGGAAGACACGAGTGATCATTGGGCCTTCAAGCCGTTGAGAGTCGAAGGGGAGAACACTTCGATCGACGATTTCATTGATCACAAGTTGGCGGAAAAAGGCCTGCGTCGATCTCGGGAAGCGGATCGGTTGACCTGGTTGCGGCGCGTGACTCTCGATCTCACCGGTTTGCCGCCGACTCCCGAGGAGGTCGACAGATTTCTCGACGACTCTTCCGGGAACGCTTTCGAGACGGTGGTGGAGCGATTGCTCGCTTCGCCTCACTATGGAGAGCGCTGGGCCCAGCATTGGTTGGATGTGGTGCGGTATGCGGATACCCATGGATTCGAGGTGAATACCGAGAGGGCACACGCCTGGCCTTATCGAGACTATGTGATCCAGTCTTTCAATGAGGATCTTCCCTGGGATCAGTTCGTGAGAGAGCAGATCGCGGGAGATGCTTTTGGCAAACCAGAGGCGACGGGATTTCTCGTGACGGCAGCGGCCCTTCTCCCCGGACAGATCGGAAAAGATGAGGAGTCGAAGCGTCTCGCCCGCCAGGATGAGTTGGGCGAGATGGTCATCAACCTCGGAGAAGCCTTCCTCGGATTGAGCATTGGTTGCGCGAGATGTCACGATCACAAGTTCGATCCCATCACCTCGAGAGACTACTATGCGATGCAGGCGTTTTTCGCGGGCGTTCGCTATGGAGATCGAAGCCTACCGAATCCCGAGGGAGAAACGCGGGTGAAGGAACTCGAAGCCAGCTTGTCGAGATTGGATCGCGAACTCGGAGAGCATGCCCTGGCGGCCCGGGGGGAGAAGTTGAGAGCTCCCGTTAGTGCTCGCGCCAACCTGGAGCGGTTTTCTCCGATCGCGGTTTCTGCGGTTCGGATTTCGATCGAGGCAACGATCAGCGACAATCTTCACGAACCCTTCATCGACGAGTTTGAAGTCCTCGATCCCGATGGAGAGAATGTGGCGCTTATCGCGAAAGCGACGTCTGATGGGGCGAAAGCGGACCTGGCGATCGATGGGGTCTACGGAAACGCCAGTTGCTGGCGATCGAAGAAGAAAGGGGGAGGAACGCTCACTCTCCGATTTCCGGAACCCCGAGTGATCCAGCAAATCAATTGGGGGCGCGACCGCACTGGAAAATACCCGGATCGCCTTGCATCAGACTACCGAATCGAGGCGGAAGTGAAGCCGGGAGAGTGGATCGTGATCGCTGACTCGACGAATCGCCAACCGTTTGATGAAAAGAGAGTGCGAGCGGAGCTTTATCAGCTCGATGATCTCCAGGTCGAGTCTCATTCGCAGGCCCGGAAACTTCTCGCGCGTCGGGAACCTCTCGTGAAGGAACTGCGGCAGTACAAGGGCGGGGAGCGAAAGGTATTTGCGGCGCAGTCTCATACTCCCGAGGCCATGTATTTGCTCAACCGAGGCGACCCGGAGCAGAAAGTCGAAGAAGTTTCGCCAACGACACTCTCATTCCTGGAGCCAGTGGAATTGCCCAAGGATTCTCCTGACCTTGCGAGGAGACGAGCCTTGGCGGACTGGATCGCCACTTCCGAAAATCCGCTCACTTCGCGAGTCATCGTGAACCGTGTCTGGCAGGGACATTTTGGAACGGGGCTGGTCGCTACCGGAAATGATTTCGGGAATGCGGGTGCTCTGCCTTCCCACCCGGAGTTGCTCGATTGGTTGGCGAGGGATTTCATGGACTCCGGATGGTCGATCAAGGACCTCCATCGAAAGATTGTCCTCTCGGCCACCTATCGACAAGAGAATCGGATTCACTCCGACGGGCTCTCGCTGGATGCGGACGACAGGCTTCTCTGGCGTTATCCTTCCCGCAGGGTCGAGGCGGAAGTGATCCGGGACAGCATCCTCGCGATCAGCGGTCAGCTCGACCGGAAGATGTTCGGAAGGGGCTATGACTTGTTTCATAGCCGCGGTGGCACAGGCGGATTTCGCCCCGTGGAATCTCATCAGAAACCGGAAGGTCGTCGTCGCATGATCTATGCCTACAAGGTCAGAATGGAACAGGAGGCCGTCTTCGGCGCCTTCGATTGCCCGGACGCGGGTCAGAGCGCACCCACTCGAGGGCAGTCGACGACTCCGATCCAGGCGCTCAACTTGTTCAACAGTTCCTTCACCATCGATCTCGCCTCCGACTTCTCTGAATATGTGACTTCCCTGTCGGGCGAGAAAGTTGAGCGACAGGTGGAGCAAGCGTGGAAGCTCGCCTTTGGGCGGATGCCTGATGTAGAAGAGCGGCAGGACGCGACGCAGTTGGTTCGCGAGCATGGACTGCCGACGCTTGCCCGCGCGCTCTTCAATTCCAACGAGTTTCTTTTTCTTCCATGAACGAAGCCGAACAGATTTCCAAGGAAGGGCGCCGACTGCTGGAAAGGCGTCAGTTCCTTTCGAACAATGCGACGGCACTGGGATCCATTGCTCTGACCAGCCTCCTGGGTTCGGATCGGTTGCTGGGTGCGGGCAAGGGCATTCCCCCCGAGATCGATCCGCGAAACCCTTTTGCCGCGAGGAAGCCTCATTTTCCTCCCCGCGCAAAGAATGTCGTGGTCATCTTTTGTGCCGGGGCGGTGAGCCAGTTGGAGACGTGGGACTACAAACCTGAGTTGATTCGTCAGGATGGAAAACCGCTGCAGGGTGGGCCCGCGGTGACCTTCCAGGGACCGGCGGGAAACCTGGCAAGGCCCCAGTACAAGTTTCGACCTCGTGGTGAAACAGGCAAATGGGTCTCGGACATGATTCCCCACCTTGCCGAATTGACCGATGAAATTGCCTTTGTCCATTCTCTCACCAGCGAAACGAATACGCATGGACCAGCGGAGAATTTTCTCTCTACAGGATTTGTGCAGGACGGATTTCCCAGCATGGGAGCCTGGTTGAGTTATGCCTTGGGAAGTGAAAACGAGGACCTCCCCGCCTTTGTCTCCTTGCTCGATCCTCGAGGGATACCCCAGGCGAGCATCAATAATTGGGGACCCGGATTCCTCCCTGCGGAGTTTCAAGGCACGGTCTTCAATGCGCAGAGCCCAATCCGCCACCTTTCGGCGCCTCCTTCGGTAACCCCTTCGAGTGACCAGGCTGCGAGATCGTTTCTCCAACGGATGAATGCGCGCCATCTTGAGAGCAATCCAGAGGATGGAAGTCTTGCTGCTCGCATTGCGAGTTACGAGTTGGCGGCTCGGATGCAACTCAGTGTTCCTGAGATCAGCGACCTCTCGACCGAGCCAGACCACGTGTTGCAGATGTATGGGGCCGATGATGAATCGAACCCGGTGAAAGCAGGATTTGCCCAGAACTGCATCCTGGCGAGGCGCCTCCTCGAGAAAGGGACTCGGTTTGTGCAGTTGTTCAATGGTGCCTATGCGAGTGGAGGAAGGTTGAACTGGGATGGCCACTCCAAGCTCAAGGAGCAGTATGATGGTCATGCCGAGATTCTCGATCAGCCGGCAGCAGCCCTGATCCGCGATCTCAAGCAAAGGGGACTGCTGGAGGAGACCCTTGTGGTCTGGTGCACTGAGTTCGGACGAATGCCGATGTTTCAAAAAGGAGCGCAGGGCCGAGATCACAATCCTGATGGGTTTACCTGCTGGATGACGGGCGCGGGAGTGAAGCCGGGAGTGAGCCACGGGGTAACCGATGAACTCGGACGAAAGGCGATCGAAGACAAGCACCCGCTCTACGATTTCAATGCGACGATCCTTCACCTGTTGGGGATCGATCATGAAAGATTGACCTACTTTCACAACGGGATCGAGAGACGCCTGACCAACGTGGAAGGACATGTCATCCGCGAGATGCTTGCGTAGATTCTATGAATCGATGAGTTTGCAGAGAAAGGGTCGAATACGCGGAGAATAGGGGATTGGCAGTCTGATCCCCATTTCATAGAACTATTGGCATGACCGCTCGCTACGCCTTCTGCCTGGTTCTTTTCTTTGTCCTTGGTCCGTTGGAGGCTTCAGAATGGGTCCTGAAATCACCTCGTCCGGAGTTGGCGATCAAGGGGAGCCTGGGCGCGGATGGGGAACTCATCCTGCAGAGTGACAGTCGGGAAGGACTGAATGGATTCTGGGAGAAGAGGTTTTCTGTCGAAGGCGCTCAATGGGTTCGATTCCAAGCTTGGAGAAAGGCTGCCAATGTATTTTCCGAAAGGCGGTCCTGTGTTGTTCGGATCGAGTGGGAAGGAGAACAGGGAGAACCTGTGGAGAGTCCGCGTCGTGTCAATCCGGCCTACTTCGGGTCCGAGGTTACGCGGGCCCGACCCGATTTCCCGCGGGATAAAGGACGCGACAAGGCGGGCCGGGTCGAAGTTTCCGATGTCTACCCGGTTCCGAAAGGCGCTACCACTGCCATCGTCCAGTTGCATTTGCGATGGGCGCCGAGTGCCTCGGTGAGCTGGCACCAGGTGAGCCTGGAGGAAGTGGAGGCTCCCTCGCCTCGCAGGGTGAAACTGGCAGCTGTGCATACGAGGCTCGCTGGGGGAGGTCGAAGCGTTGCCGAGAATCGAGAGATCTTCCGACCGTTCATCGAGGAAGCTGCCAAGGCAAGCGCGGACCTGATTGTTCTTCCGGAATTGTTGACCTGCAAGGGGGTGACCCAGGATTACGCTTCCGTTGCAGAGCCGATTCCCGGTCCCACGACGGACTACTTTGCGGCTCTTTCCAAGGAGCACGATTGCTATCTCGTCGTCGGCATGGTGGAGCGCGAGAAGCACCTGATTTACAACGTAGCGGTATTGCTCGGTCCGGAGGGAGAAGTCGTCGGGAAATATCGAAAGGTCACCCTGCCTCGAGAAGAGATTGCGCGAGGGATATCTCCGGGAAATGAGTATCCCGTTTTCCAAACCCGGTTTGGCCAAGTCGGGATGATGATCTGCTACGATGTGTTTTTCCCGGAAGTGGCAAGAGAATTGGCCATGAATGGAGCCGAGATCATCGCCCTGCCGATCTGGGGTGGAAACCCGAGGTTGGCGGGGGCGAGGTGTGCCGAAAATGGAGTTTTTCTCATCAGTTCTACCTACACCGATCACAGTAGCGATTGGATGAAAACTGCGATCTGGAATCGGGAAGGCGATCGACTGGTCACGGCTGATCACTGGGAGTCCGTGATTGTTGAGGAAGTTGACCTCAACAAGCCGACCTACTGGCACGGTCTCGGTGATTTTCAGTCAAGAATTCGCCGGGAGGCTCCCTTGCGAAGAGGGGAACTCAGGATCGGAGCCTCTGCGAAATTCTGAGCCAAGTGTCCCTGAGTATACTCGTTCAGGCGTGTTTGTTAGGGTCTTTTTGAGGTTGCCGTTCCTTCGAGAGTGATTCGTGGGTCGTTCACATCAAGGAGTTCGGACAGTTCATACACTTGGGTGTATCCGTAGCCATAGAGATTGATGAAGGTGGGAATGTTCAGCGCGAGGCCGGGCGACTTGTCGGCAAAGGCAGCAAAGTTGACCTCCATTCCGGGGAGGGCCGAAAAGTTATTGTTGCAGTAGATTAGGATCGTGGTGGCTTTGTCAGGGATTGCCTTTGCGAGCTTCTCTTCCGTAAAGTCGGAGAAGTTGAGATGCACTGCGCCTTTGAGGTGGACCTGGTCAAATGCCTTCTTTGAGCGGGTATCGAGAATGATGGTGCCGGGGCGGTCTGCAATCTCCTGGAACTTTTCCCATTTCACCAATCGTTTCGAACGCAGTTGCGAAGCCTCGAGGCTGAGTTTCGAGAACTGAGAGAAGTCGACGAGAGATGGTCTCGATTTAGCGGGATTCGGGTCCGCTGCAGAGGTCAAGGTGGCAGAACCGAGAATGAGGAGAGGAAGAAGGGGAAGTGCTCTTTTCATTCTCCCATTCTTCCACAAACGGGGAGGCGAGTTGTCAGCGAGTTGTAATTTCTGTTTCCCTGAAGCGGAGAGAGCTTTCCGGCGTAGACCCGAAGTTTCCGTGGCGAGAGAGTTCGGCGTCTACCCGCCGCATCCGCCACATCCACCCCCGCATCCGCCCCCACCACAGCCGCTGCCGCAACCGCCATCTCCGGTAGTCGTTCTCGCGGCCTGTTGCTCGAGATAGCGAACGGCGGGGTGAAAATCTTCGAAGCCTTCGATATTGGAAACGGCGGACGTTCCGAGGACTGCGACCGCGACAGGAACCGCCGCTTCACTGCCGGAAGAGAGATTCTGCCGAGCTTCGGACTGCAGCGGTTTTCTCGCCCGTTTCCAGAAGCGATCGGCTTCGCGAGTTCTTCGCGGAGCTTTCTTCACCAAGAATGTCATCGCGACGAAGGTGAGCACCACGAGAATGAGCAGATAGAGAAAAGGTTTGTCGCGTGAAATTCCGATCCCGATTTTCAGGACCCCGAGGAGAGCGAGCAAGACGAAAGGAACGCTCATCAGGAATTGAACGAAAGCTCTCCCACCATTGCTGATGAGGGCGCCGCCTCGAATGAGGCGTTCCTTGATCTCGTCGAAGATCGTGCCCACGGACTTGCTCAGATTTTTGAGGCTGATTTCCTTCCCCATGGGAATCGCTGAAAGCATTCGTTGTTCCTCCAGAGTCAGGTTTTCGGAATGGTCGATGTCATCCTCAGCCCTTCGAATCCAGCCTCCGCTTCGACGACTCTTACTTACCGTGATCGCTCCAACTGCGACGAGTTTCCCGAGCATGGCTGCAAAGGCTCGAGGTTGGCCCCCGCGAAGGAATGCCAGCTCGTAGGGGGAGTCGAATCGTTCGACATATCGACCCGAGGGCCTGGCCAAGGCACTCAGTGAGAGAGCGAGAACCAATGCGGCCGGAAGGAGGGCGAGATAGAGGAGGAGAAATGGAGTCCCATACCAGTTCAACACATTCCCAACGCATCCCGTCAAAAGGAGCACCGGGAGGAGACTGGCTATGAGGGTCGCGACCCCTCCCAGGGTGATTCGATCGAAGAACCGGGGGCGACGAAGGATCCAGTGGCTTCGACGATCGATCCACTGCCACTTTCGAGGAAGAAAGCGCTTTTCGATCGTGGGCCAGACATCTTCGGGAGGCTTTTCCCCAAACAAGCGTTCATAGCTTTCGAGAGTTCGGGAATACCAGTCCTCAAACCGATCCGCCTCTACGATCCCACCCTTCGTGGGGCCGTGGTGTATGGGTTTCCCGAGGATGTCTCGACAAAACTCCTCCCAGTAGGAGTGGGTGTAGACGAGATGGAGATGCCAAGCTTGATCGACCTCTTCGGAAGGCGTTACGGGATGATCCGCGCAAACGGCGAGAAACATGAATCGCTTGTATTCCTCGATCACTTTTTCTGCGAAAGCATAGGTCCATCCGTTTTCTCTGGCGAGACGATGGTGGAAACCAAATACGGCGGTCGTCTCGCCGATCGAGAAGGATTCGATTCGCTCCCATAGGGCTGCCTCTTGATCGTTCATGCAGAACTTTTACCGGAAGCGAGAGAGAAAGCCCAATCGTTTTCCGTTCATGCGTCCCGTTTCGTGCTTTGCATTTTTCTCGGACTATCCAGAATGCGGACGACTCAAATGATGAAACGCCCGATTTTTTCCCTCCTCTGCCTTCTTTCTCTTTTGCCGTTGTTCGCCCATGCGGAGCTCAAGGTGCCGTCGATTATTGGCGATCACATGGTCCTGCAGCAGAAGCAGGAAAACCCTATCTGGGGATGGGATACTCCAGGGACGGAAGTCACCGTCGTGCTGGGCGACCAGGAGAAAACTGCCAAAGCGGGAGCCGATGGTCGATGGGAAGTCAGACTGGATCCCCTCGATGCCAGTTTCGACCCCCTGACCCTGAAGGTGTCAGGTTCCTCAACCCTTGAGTTTTCCGAGGTTCTCGTTGGTGAGGTCTGGATGTGTTCCGGTCAATCCAATATGGGGATGACGGTTTCAGGGGATTGGAAGGCGCAGGTGGAATCCTTGGCGTCGAATCACCCTCATCTGCGACTGATTACTGTTCCAAGGGTCGGAACCCAGGAACTCCAGAATGATTTTTCAGGAAATTGGGAACCCGCGAATTCGGAGAACTGCAAGCGATTCAGTGCGGTTGGCTTTTTCTACGGACGTTATCTGCATGAAATTCTCAAGGTCCCTGTGGGCTTGATCAACAACGCGTGGGGAGGCTCCGCGGCGGAGGCCTGGGTTCGGCGGGAGTCGCTGGAGAAAGATGAGAGATTTTCCCGGCTGATGGAGGGGTGGGTGAAACGCGAAGCCCAGCTCCAGTCTGATGAGGAAAAAGAGAAATACGCAAAAGCGCTGGCGAACTGGGAAGAGAAGGCCAAGGCCGCCAAGGCTGCGGGCCAGCCTGTACCGAGACCACCGCGATCTCCGGAACAGTTGCTCGAGGGAAACTCCCGACCCGGGAATATTTTTGCTGGCGTGGTTCATCCCACCCTCGGCTACGGAATGAAGGGAGTGATCTGGTATCAGGGAGAGAGCAATGCCAGCCGTGCCCATGAATATCGTGCCCTTTTCCCTTACATGATTGAGCAATGGAGAGCCGAGTGGGGGCAGGGCGATTTCCCTTTCTACTGGGTGCAGTTGGCCGATTTCAGGAGCGAGGTCGAGCAACCTGGTGAGAGTGCTTGGGCGGAACTGAGGGAAGCACAGACGATGGCGCTTTCCCTGCCAAACACGGGAGAAACTGTCATCATCGACCTGGGGGAGGCGAACGACATTCATCCCAAGAACAAGTATGATGTCGCCTCGCGACTCGTGCGCTGGGCCTTGGCAAAGGACTATGGGATTCCAGGGATTGAACCCCAGAGTCCCCTCTACCGGGAGATGAAAGTCGAGGGAGGCAAGGCCATTCTCACTTTCGACTCCGTGAGTGGGGGGCTTCGCACGGTGGACGTCAACGAGGTGAGGGGTTTTGCGATTTGTGGAGAAGATCGCCAGTGGAAATGGGCGGAGGCCAAGATTACAGGCAAAGATACGATCGAGGTTTGGAGTGCCGATGTCGCTGCTCCAGTCTCGGTTCGGTATGCCTGGGCCGAGAATCCTGTCTGCAACGTCTATACCAAGGACGGGTTGCCGCTGACGCCATTTCGGACAGATGACTATCCCATGGTGACTGCCCCCCAATAGGATTCACTCCATGTCTCTTCGTCTCGGTTTTCCCGAGACGATTCGGTTTGGGAGTCGGTCCGATTCGTAGTATAGAACATCAGGGCCGACTATCATGAACGATCCTGATTCTTCTCCGAACCAAGAGCAGGAAGTGTTTCAAACTGCGGTTTCCATTCGGGATCCTGAAGAGCGGCAAAGCTTCGTCGAAGGAGCCTGTGCCGGAGACCTTGATCTTCAGAATCGGGTGGAAGATCTCCTGAAACTTGCTCTCGGGGTGGAGCGGGACACTGGCGAGCGGACGCATCTTGCCACGACTTCGGACGGGGAAATCATAACGATCTTCGTCAACGGGGAGCTCAAGGACCGCGTGGTGGTGGACTCTTCGGTCGAATTTTCAGCAACTCCTCACCCCATGTATCTTGGAGGAAATTTCGAAGGCAAGATCGAGCAATTCCGTGTTTCGAAAGGGGTTCGATACGAAGAGGGCTTCACTCCTCCGAGCCAGTTGCGAAGAGAAGAAGCCACGATCGGCCTCTACCTTTTTGAAGCCGGAGAAGGGCTTGTTTTGCGTGACCACTCAGGGAACGAGCATCACGGGCAGATCATTGACGCAACCTGGGTGGGGGCGTCAGACTAAGTGGGCTCCCGACTATTCGAGGGGTAATACGAAGCAGGGTCAGGGGCATCTATCCGGATTCTCCAGCGCGACCGTCTTCGGTCGAGTCCCATTCCTTGCTCATGCTGGAGGGAAACTTCGCTTCTCGGACAAGTTTACCGTTCAAAGTGACACGCAGGATAATTCCTTCCATCTGGTCGATCCGCGAACCGCGGAACGTTCGGGCCGGAGCGCGTCACGACCCCCCGACGCATTCTTTTAGCGGTAATCGCTTGATCGAGGTCAGGTTGACCGAATCGGTCTTTACGACGGTTTCTTCTCGCGGCTGCAAGACTGGAAGATCGATTTTGCCACGGTGGACCTGGGTAGTCTTCTCGTTGTCTTTGAAAGGATTTTCGTAGGCTCCGTAGAAGACCTGATACTCAGCGATGAGTCCGTCGAAGGGGACGGTTCCATTGTTTCTCACCTCGAGGCGGTATCCGTTCTTGAGTTCCATGGTCTGGTATCCGTTCGTCGGATTCCGTTTTTCACTGACGACGCTCTCCTCGTCCTCGAATTCTACCCACAGACTCCGTCCGAGTTTGAATGCGAGACCGATTTCCTCAAGATGTTCCTGGTCCGCTTCCGAAAAGGCAGTTGCGGGGGCGGTGATTTTTCGGTTGTCCTTGAGTCGGAGCGTCGCGACACCTGAATCGATGTTGTAGTCCTGCACGACTGCTTCAAGTTTCTTGGAGCCGTCGGCGCTGGTGAAGGTGTGCCATTCGGCAGAGCAGAGTGCCGGGACGAGCCAAAGCCCGATCAGCAGGGTGAGGAGACGAGATCGTTTCATGATGGGACGCTGAATTCCTTGCGGTTGTAACCTTTTCCGACACAACCCGTCAAGATGGGGTTCGGTGGATTCGTGGGCGATTCCCGGGCCTTCAGGCACTTCGCTCGCGATACTTCGAGATCATCGATCCAGAGTGTCGTGTCGGTGGTCGCCTGGCTGAAGAACCCGATCCATTGGAGGCTTTCCTCTCCTTCTCCTGAGAGATCGGAATATCCAGGTTGGTAAGAAGATCCGGAAAAGAAATATGGATTCGTGACAGATGGGCACCGGTTTTGCTATTTTTGACTCTCATGAAAGGGGAGAAGTGCCAACGATGGGTCCAGGGAATCCTGGTTGCAGGCCTGTTCCTCGGTCAGAATTCCCCGCTCATTTCTGAGGACTCCTATTCTCGCCCTAAATATGAGGCTCTGCCGCTCCCTTCGGGCGGGCTGTCGATCGAGGCGGAAGTGCGGGACCAGTTGCTGGATGCACTGGCCAGCCTCGCTCGTGATTTTGAAGCAGTATCCCCTCAGTCGAAGGCGAAAGCGGTCGCCGTTTCCCGTCGGATCGCTCCGCTTCACAAAGAGACCTTTGTAGCCGACTACCAACTTTCTCGAGGCGTGACTCCGGCGAAGCTGGGACGATACGAGACCCTCTCCGAGGCATCGGCGGTCATTCTTGGGTCTGCGAAGCAAATGGAGGGGAGTTCCGAGAAGTCGGAGCAGTGGTTGGCCCTCCATCTCTTCGATCTGCTCGACTCCACGGAGGAGAATGGCTCGGACGTGATGAGTGGACTGGCGAGCCTCCGAGGGAAGGGGTTTGAACCATCGTGGGACAATGTGTTTCCAGACCTCGGGGGGGCTTCAGCAGGAACTTCGCTGGGGTCGGAAGTGCAGGTTCATCGCATCTCCCTGTTTTCGACCCAGGGCCTGATCGAGATTGTGGCCAAGGGCAGTGGAGGAGGAAACCATCCCCTGCAGTTTCTCGCCGAGGGAGATCTCATAACGTCCTATTTCACCTCCGCTTTTCGGGAAGGGGTCAAGTTTCTCGAGGTCACTCGACCGGGGGCACTGCGTGGAGTCCGGATCTCATTCGAGACGAATACAGATCATGGGAAGGATTTCTTCGACTACCAAGGGCCAGCCGCAGCCTTGCCCGGACTGGTCGCTCTGCAGGCCTTGATCGACGGGACGGAGATCGATCCTGCAGTGGCCCTCGCTGGCGATGTGAATGCAGACGGCTCGATTCAACCGATCTACGATGTCCTCGAGCGGATAGAGGCCCTGGAAGACGGCGGCTCTCAAATCATCGGGATTCCGTTGACCGACTATCCATCCGTCAGCGACGCGTTGATTCTCGATGGGCCGCGAATTTTTGCGAAGCACCAGATCTTTACCTTGAAGAGTTTTTCCGATGCGGTGGCTCTCTCGGGCGAGAACGATAACCGTGACGGGAAACTGAAGGAGGCGATCGAGAAGTTTACCATCATCCAGGATGTCCTGACTCAGCCGGAGGGGCACCGTCACCTCAAGCACCCTTCGACCATCACCAAGCTTCGTGAAGTCCTGGCACTGGCACCGAATCATCTCTCTGCGCGGATGCTGGGACTCTGGGCTACCAACCAGGTTCCGAAGCAACTCAGTCTCGCTGCTTCGCTGGACCTCGTCGTGGACCCGGTGTTCGATCTCGTGGGAGGAGAGGGCGATCCTGGAAATGGAAGGGAGGAGGGAGATCGAGGTGCGGAGTTCCGGGCGTTGACCCGGGTACAGTATGCCATCGACCCGAGACTCGAAAAATTGACCAATGCCGTGATCCAGTATTCGAACACTGGCCGGATCGGGGACAATCGGAAAGCCCTCGTCGAAGCCGCCAAGACTCGGGTGCGGGATGAGTACGAGGCCGTTCTCAGGAAACCTGCAATTCGGGAGGAGTTGATGCGATGAAGGAATCCTTGGGTGAAAGAGAGCAGCAGAGGTCTCGAGAGAGGATCGCCCTTGCTGTGGGCAAACTCATCGTGATCGGTTTCCTCATCGTTTTTCCGGGTTTGGATCGTGCCATCGCCCAGGAGAAAAGGGCGAGCGTGTTTGAGAATCTCGATTCGAGGATTCCCGAGGCGGCTCGCGAAGGTCTTGTCGAGTCGCTGGGGCCTCTCAGCGAGAGCGAGGAGCTTCCTGCGCTCTATCGGAAGAAGGTGGGGCTTTTCCTGCAGTCCCTCGATGCGCCGGAACCGGTCGAAGGTTCCTCGGATTCCCTCTCCGAGGCCGGGCAGCGTCTCTACGCCAAGCAGATTTCCGAAATTGGAATCTCCCTGCGAAATTCCGAGCCCGCGATTTCCGCACACCTCTTCGATCTTGCCCTCCAACTGAATCCCGACGATGTCGATCTCGCCTACGAGCTGGAGGTCCTGCGCATCCGGGATGGGGTTTCCCTATCCTGGGAGGATTCCCTGATCTCGGGGGCAGCGATGAAGGGGGCTCCCGCGGAGAAATCGAATCTTCCCGGTGGTGTCGGGAGGAAGCAGGCCTTGATCAAGGGGCTCCTCGTTCAGGAGTTGCCTGGTTCGAGATTCGCGGGCTCCGCCTCCCAGATGAATGCCACCGTTCTTGGTCGATCGGATTCGAAGCGTGCGTGTGAGGTTCGCTTCAACCAGGGGGTGGGGAAGATGATGTCGGGAGCTTTGACCCGGGCCGTTTCCCTGGTCGAGGAACGGCATGGCGAACTGCCGAAGGGCATCGCGATCGAGTTGAGCTTCGAGGAACAATACATCCCGAAGGACGGGCCCTCGGCAGCCGTGGCCTCGTTTCTCCTCCTGGAGTCCATCATCCAGGATATCGACTTTGATCAGCGTTTCGCCGTGACCGGAGATATGAGCGAGGCCGGGCAGGTAGGACCTGTCGGCGGCATCGATGGCAAGATTCGTGGGGCCAGGAAGAGAGGTTGCGAGGTCATTGCGATCCCTGTCGAGAACGCCGGATCGGTCGCGGATCTTCTCCTGCTCGAAGGGGCCGGAGCGCTGACGGGGATCCAGATTTTCAGTATCAAGACCCACGCCGAGGCTCTCGCCCTGGCTCGCGTTCCGGAAGAAAGGTCGGAAGAGCTTCGAAGTGCCATTTCCGAGTTTGCAAAGATCCAGAGCGCGATGCAGCGGTCGAGCAGCAATGCACTGCTGCGCAGTCCCAAGGTCCAGCAATCCCTTCGCAGGATCGTTCAACTCGCTCCGAATCATCTCTCGGCGAGGTATCTTCTTCTCGCCGGGCTTGGGAGAAATCCAAAGGAGCTTACTCTATCGGGATCTCTCACCGCGATTGATCAAGCTGCCGCTCCGCTCATCAAGGGTTTGGAGCAGGGGCGGTTCGAGGAAACCGGTTCTTTCGAGAAAAACCTCTATCTCGAGTCCAAGTATGCGCTGCAACGTCAAAGAGCCCAGTTGGACCCTCGCACCCGCGACTGTGCCGACGCCATCATCGAATACTCCGGGTATGTCGATACCTGGGTGAACAAGCGTCCCAACACTCGACAGAAACAAATCGACCTGCTCAACAAGCTTCAATCATCGGGCGAAGCTGTAGGCAAGGAATTCGAGCGTCTTCATTCTCGCGCGGATGTGAAGAAGGAACTGGGAGATTCGGATTAGACGGTTTGCGGATCTTTCAGGAGTCTGCCTTGCCGAGACGGTGCTGCAATCCGGTATGGCGGTGAACGCTTTCTGTTTTGCGAACCGCCATTTCCAATGCTTTCCGTTCTCCGACGAGGATGACGAGTCGCTTCCCCCGCGTGATCGCCGTGTAGAGAAGATTCCTCTGCAGGAGCATGTAGTGCTGGGATGCCAGGGGGATTACGACAGCGGGAAATTCGCTTCCCTGTGATTTGTGGATCGTGATCGCATACGCGAGTTGCAATTCGTCCAGTTCCCCGGGTTCGAAGTGGACTGCCTCTTCCCCGAAACGAACATAGATGGAGGTTGGCTCGGTCGTGATCTCGATGATGTGCCCGATGTCTCCGTTGAAGATCTCCTTTTCGTAGTTGTTCCGGGTCTGCATGACCTTGTCGCCTTCGCGGAAGGTCGTTCCGAAACGGACGATTTCGGTTTTGAACTCGCTCGGCGGATTCAGCTTTTTCTGGAGTTCCTGGTTGAGCTCCCGGGTTCCGAGGGCCTGCCGATTCATCGGAGTGAGCAGCTGGATATCGTCGCGGGGGTGCAGCCCAAATCCTTCGGGGATGCGTTTGCTGAGAAGTTGTTCCACCGTGGAGAGGATTTCCTGGGGATTGTCTCTTTCGAGGAAGAAGAAGTCAGAATCGGCTCCGTTTTCCAAGGGAGGAAGGTTCCCACGATTCACGGCATGGGAAGCATCGATGATGGAGCTGGCTGCCGCCTGTCGATAGATCTGAGTCAGTCGGGAAACCGGAGAGAGGCGGCTTCGGATCAAGTCCTGGAGGACGTTGCCGGGACCGACCGAGGGGAGCTGATCGACGTCGCCGACAAGAAGCAGGCTCGCCTTCCGAGGCATTGCGAGGAGCAGTTGAGACATCAATCGCACATCCAGCATCGATGCCTCATCGATGACGATGAGATCCCCCTCGAGAGGATTCTCCCGATGACGGGTGAACCCGTGCCCTGGTTGATACTCCAGGGTTCGGTGGATCGTCGCCGCTTCGAAACCGGTACTCTCGGAAAGTTGCCGGGCGGCTCGCCCGGTCGGGGCGCAAAGAATCGGGCGAACCTTCTTCGAACTAAGGATAGCGAGGACGGCGCGGAGAATGGTCGTTTTCCCGACTCCCGGTCCACCGGTGATGATGAAAATCCGAGACTGGCAGGCCTGGAGAACGGCAGCAGCCTGCTCTTCCCCGAGTTTCAATTGATGATGACGCTCGAACCAGGCGATCGCGGAATCGGGCTGGATGGTCGGAAGTGTCGACGGGGATCGAGCGAGCGCTCGGATGGAGTCGGCAATGACCGTCTCCGCTTCGTCCAACTCTTTGAGGAAAACGAGTGGGCCGGACTCTGTTTCTCGAAGCACGATCTTCTCTCCCTCGATGAGGTGATCGATGGCGGCATCGGCCTGGTCGAACGGAATCGAGAGTGTTTCTGCGGCACCGGAAACCAATTCGCCCCGAGGCAGCGCGCAGTGTCCCTGGTGCTCGGCTTGTTCGAGAACGAAGAGGATCCCGGACTGAATCCGCTGGGGAGCATCGTCGGGCTGACCCATTTTCCGGGCAATCTCATCGGCGGTCTTGAATCCGATCCCCGGAATCTCCCGGGCCAGTCGGTAGGGGTCAGCCCGGAGAATGGCGACGGCTTCTTCTCCGTATTCCTTGAACAAGCGGAGAGCGCGAGCCGTCGAGATGCCCTGCTCGTGGAGAAAGATCATGATGTCGCGCACCGATTTCTGCCGTTTCCACGAGTCCTTGATCTTGATTCGACGTGCTTTTCCGATGCCGGGGACCGATTCGAGCTTCTGCGATGCCTCATCGATAATGCGGAAGGTTTCTTTCCCAAAGGCTTCGACGATTCGTTTTGCATAGGTCTTTCCGATCCCGTCGATAAGGCCGCTGGCGAGAAAACGCTCAATCCCTTCCGTCGTCGCCGGCGCGACCGCATCGATGTGATCGGCCTGGAATTGTCGCCCGAATTTCTGATCCTTTCTCCAGTGACCTCTCGCGTGGATTTCTTCCCCTTCGACCACGGCAGGCAGGTTCCCGAGAACGGAAATCCTGTCTCCGGCAGCTCGATCGACTTGCATGATGGTGTAACCGTTTTCCTCGTTATGGAAAACCACCGCGTGCACGACACCTCGAATTTCTTCGGGATCTGGAAGGGTGGCGCTCATGAAGTCGGGAAAAAGAGGAGGACAGGATCGTCAAGAGAGGACGAATCCCGTCCTTTACAAGCCCCTACCTGTGTCGCATATTCGCCGCCCCATGGCAATTCTCTCGATTTTGTTAACGGTCATCATCATTGCAGTCAGCATCCTGATGGTCCTCATCGTCCTCGTCCAGCGCCCGAAACAGGAAGGTCTCGGTGCGGCATTTGGTGGCAGCACGCTGGATTCTGCCCTCGGTGCCCACACCACGGACATCCTTCAGAAGATCACGACCTGGCTTGGAATCATCTTTTTTGTCTCTGCGATCGGCCTTGCCATGATCAAGACCCGTCAGTTTGGTGCTTCTGCAGCCAGTGATGTCCTTGAGAAGGTCGAGACCCGCGAGCCCGAGCTTCCAGAAGGTTTTCCTGGTCTGGCTCCTTCCGCGACGAGCACTCCCGGTCTGGATACACCCGCTCCCGAAGCTCCGATCGAAGACGGTGGAACGACGACTCCCAATACCGGGTTCGATCTTCCCGGTGGGGACGCTCAGCCTGGCGAGTCGAAACCTGCCGATGCGGCACCAGCGGAGTCCGCTCCTGCAGCTCCTGCAGAGGGTGGTTCGGCCTCGGAAGAGAAGCCCAAAGAGTAGTCACTCGCTCGGCGTTCTCTACACCTCATTCGATCCCGGAAACGGTGACGACAGGTCGTCGACGGTTTCCTGATCACCCCGGGCATGAAGGATTCGGGATCTGACTCGACCCAATCGGGCGCTCGCGTCCGCTATCTCGTTCGTTCTCCCAATCCCCTGGGCGACGCCTGCATGGCGCTGCCCGCCGTTCGCGCGCTCAAGAAAAGCGGGCCCGATGTCGAGATCACGATCTGTTGTCGGGAGAATCTCGGGCCGATGTGGGAGGCTCGGGACGAGATCGACGCCGTCATTCCTTTTTCCCGGGATCTTCCTCCGCGTGAGGTCGGAAAGCTCCTGCGTCGCCACGGCACGTTCGATATCGGGGTGTTGCTGCCAAATTCGTTTCGCTCTGCCCTGGAGCTGAAGTTTGGGGGAGTGCATCGTCTCGTCGGCTATCATCGTTGGCTCCGCTGGCCGTTGGTGTGGAAGTCGATCCCGGAGCCGGATGCGGATCGGGAACCGACGCATCACGTGCATCGCTACCTGGCCATCGCAGAACTCCTCGGGGCCGATCTATCCGATATCGACGATTTGCTCGCTCTCCCTCCGACACCACGTCCGATCGGCTCTGCGGAGAAGAAGATTCACATCGGGATCTGTCCCGGTGCAGAATATGGAAATGCGAAGCGCTATCCGGTGGAACGCTACGCCGAGGCGATCCAGAGCTTGAGGGGGAAACGTCCCGAGATCGATATCTCGGTCTCCGTCTTTGGCAGCCCGGCTGAACGGGAAATCGGGGAGGATCTTGCCGGTCGTCTCGATCCTCCGGGCCACAATCGGGCGGGAGAAACCTCGATCGCTGAACTTGTCGAAGAGCTGCGAACCTGTCATTTTGTTGCGACCAACGATACTGGAACGATGCATCTCGCGGCTGCCCTCGGGGTGCCGACCGTTGCCATCTTTGGTTCGACCGAGCCGGCGCTGACGGCTCCGGTGGGGACGATTCATCGCGTGATCCGTCATCAGGTGGATTGCAGTCCCTGTTTCCTGCGCGAGTGTCCTATCGATTATCGCTGCATGCTACGCATCCCACCCGAAACCGTGGTCGGGGAGATGGAGACATTGCTGGATCGCGATTCATAGCCCGATGAAAGCCATCTTGACCCATCCTGGAAGTGCTCATAAAGACGACCTGCTCGCCTGTTGTCTCCTCGTGGCCCGATACCAGGTTCAGGTCTGGCGGCGCGAGCCGGAGTCTTCGGATCTGGATGACCCCGAGATCATCGTGGTCGATGTCGGTGGGGAGCATGAGCCCACTCGAAGCAATTTCGATCACCACCAGTTTCCCCGGGATCACGAACCGGTGTGCGCTCTTTCTCTCGTTCTCCAGGACATGGGTCTCTATGAAGATGCCAAGTCTTTTTGTGAATGGCTCGAGCCGGCCGAGTGGTTTGATACTCGTGGTCCGTTTCAGACCGCGGACTGGCTGGGAGTTGATCGAGCGATCATGAATCGTCTCAATTCCCCGATCGACATCACGCTGCTGCGTCGCTTTGCGCAGAAGAGCGAGTGGAAACCGGGGGATCCGATCTGGGAAATGATGCGCATGATCGGCGAAGATCTCATCATGTATCTGCGCACTTTGCGGGAACGCATCGACTACGTGGCGAAGCATGCAGAACTCCACGAGGTGGAGGCCACGGCGGCAGAGGTGCGCGTCCTGCGCGTGCTTTTCATGCCGAGAACCGAGTCCATGCCCGACGATCCGTCCTCAGGTCTGGCGCGCTACGTTTCGGTTTCCGGAGAGAAAGTGGATGGGTTGATTTATCCAGACCGTCGCGGTTCCGGCTATGGGCTTTCCCGTCACGAAGATTCTCCTCATCTTGATTTCACGCAGATTTCCGACGAAGAAGATGTCCACTTTGCGCACGCGCGCGGTTTTGTCGCGAAGACGTCGTCGACGGAATTGAAACGGTTGCTGGAGCTCGTCGCGCAGGCGCGAGTGTAGTAGGGGGGGGCACCCGCTACCCAAGACGATTTCTCCGGGAGATTTCGAGAAGTCCGACCTTCGGAGATCCCTTCTCTGCATCCTCTTCTATGGTGATGGTTTTGTGAGCCGCCTGGTTCGATCTTCTCTGTCCGGTCAGGAGGAGGGGGAATGGGATGGAGGCACTTGTCCACCTTTTGCATCCTCATAGCTCACCATGCAGCCTTTCCTGGGATCCCAGAGATTCGCTTGGAAGCAGTCGAGGATATCCCGTATCCTGAGACGGGTGATCACGGGATTCTGCAATTCGGGGGTTGCCTCCATCGCTTCGCGTAATCGATAGAACGGAATCTTCGCATTGAGATGGTGGACATGGTGGTAGCCGACTGAGCCAGTAAACCATTCCATCACTTTCCCCAGTTGAAAATAGCTGGCGGTGCCAAGCGCGGCATCGAAAAAATTCCATTCCTCCGGAGTGTAAACCTTTGCCCCTCTGAAACTGTGCTGGGCATAAAAAAGGTAGGCTCCCATCGCCGCCGCAATCCAGAGTGGGAGAAGATAGGCGAACAGCATCATCTGCCATCCTCCCGCCATCCAGAGAGCAACGAGCATCCCAAAGTGAGCCAGGAGGATGAGTATGCCCGGCCAGTGTTTTCGGGGATTGGAAAGAATCGATCCGAAGCAGAGCGCTCCCATGAACACCGTGAGGTAAGCACAGAAGATGGTTACCGGATGTCGCCGGGCGCGGTAGAGAAATCTTTCTGACCGGGTCGCCCTCTCCCACATCTCCAGGCTCATCATCGGGTAGGCCCCGATGTCGGTGGTCACTACGGGGATGCTTTCTCCCTCTGGCGCGATTTTACCCACATTGGCGTGGTGGTAATTGTGGCTTTCTCGCCAGGAACGAGGCGGTGTCAGCAGAAGTGTGCCAACGCCATACATGAGGACACGCCCCAGGGCGGAGCCCCGGAGTAGGGCACCATGCATGAAGTCATGAAACATGATAAAAGCTCTCACCATGACCAGCCCGCCAAGGACCGAAAGAAAAAGTCGGATCGGCCATCCGGGAGCCAGTGCCGCACCTGCCAAAAGGAGAAGCATAAGGGTAAGAGTCGAACCGACCAGCCACCAGCTTCGGCCCTCG
The DNA here is from genome assembly GCA_029213195.1 of Verrucomicrobiales bacterium. Classification (GTDB taxonomy): domain Bacteria; phylum Verrucomicrobiota; class Verrucomicrobiia; order Verrucomicrobiales; family DEV007; genus Arctic95D-9. Next base: position 132,084 of record JARGNI010000006.1, on the reverse strand, counting down.
ATCTCCGTCGAAAATGGTTTCGTGGCTTCGAGCAGTTGCTTCCCGCTTCGGGAAGGAATTGGAGACGCTGAATCGGCCATATCCCTGCGGTTTCCAAGGGGAACTTAGCAAGCTTTTTGGCAGTTTTCAAGAATTTGAAGAATGCGGGCAAGTGCCCCAAATGCCCACTCGAATGTGATTTCTGAGGAAAGGGAAAGGGCAGGGGATGCGATCGTTATCAACGAATCGTGGTTCTCTCGAAGCCCGTGGATGGGGCCGGAAAAGTCTTTACCTGGCTCCTTCTTCGGGCGGATGGTGATGAGAGTTGCTAGGCGGCAGCCAAGCGCTACCCCAACCGAATCGAAATGGATCCATTCCCTCGCTCTCGATTTCATCGGCGTTGCCTCTGCTGGACCTGTGGAATCTATGTCCTCCTGTGGATCCTTCTTGCGATTCGTCCCAATTCGCGAATCGACTGGGGGCTTGAGAATATCGTCGTCGCTGCAGGACTTGTCGTCCTCGTGATTTCATGGCGATGGTATGTTTTCTCCGAGGTTTCCTATGTTCTCATGGCGATCTTTCTCGTGTTTCACGGAATTGGGGCGCACTACACCTATTCGCTGGTTCCGTATGATGACTGGATGGAGAACCTCACGGGAAGCTCCCTGAATTCCTGGTTTGGCTGGGACCGAAATCACTACGATCGACTTGTCCACTTTCTCTACGGGTTACTGATGACACGACCATATCGGGAGGCTTTCCTCCATTTCGCCAGGATACGCTGGGTGGTCTGGAGTTATCTTGTTCCCCTGAGTTTCATTCTCGCGACCTCGTTACTCTACGAGCTCCTCGAGTGGGCGGCAGTAAAGGTTCTCGGGAGTGACCAGGGAATGGACTTTCTAGGTTCGCAGGGTGATATCTGGGATGGACAGGCTGATTCGTTCGGGGCGATGCTGGGATCGCTCCTCTCGATCATCGCGATGATCCTGGTCCATCTCGCCTTCAAGCGTGATTTCGCCCGTGAATGGGTCGACGCTCACGAACGAATTCGTGAGGGAAAGAAATTGGACGGGAGCTAGATTCATTGCCGATCGCGCGGGTTTTTCCTGCGAAGCGTTTTGGGTTTCCGCCTGAACTACCATGGCCGAATCGGCGCCGTTCCGGTTGTTTTGTCTCCGCCCCAACTCCGAACCAAGCTGTGCAGCGTGTGAAGGTGCGGGAGTCTGAATGCTATCCGAGAATGCGTTTCGCCACTTCTGCAAGAGACAGGCCGGTCCAGTCTCCTTCGATCGAATCGCGGAGCTGATCAGAAGCGGTATTGCCGAGTTGGGACAGAATTTCTTTCTTCCACTGCGCCGGCACGACGAGGATAAGGGACGAGGCTCCCACCTCCGCATAGACTTCGTCGATCGCACCTGCCAGGGCAGTCGCCTGTCGTTTCCGATGCTCCCTTGAGAGTGAGTGTTGTTCCCCGCTGACAAGGTTGCCTCGCTCGCCGGCGACCTGGTTGGTGTCGAAGCGACCGGGCCGGTCGGTGTCTTCCTGGAGATTTCCCTTTGGGTTGGCTCGCTCCGGATCGAGCGGCAGCTCGGTCAGATGGGAGGGCAGGGCACTTTCTTCATCGTTTCCGCGATGGAGGAAGGCGCGAAGAGAGGTTCCGTTGACGATTGCGTAGAGGGCCGGAGTTTTCATGACGATCCAATCTTGCAGGAAAAGGCGGTCAGCGGCTTGCCTGTTCTTGTCCGAACGTCAGCACGATTTGAGATCAGCGAACAGGACCGAAGGGCCAGAATCGGATCAAACCACGCTCGGGGAAGCGCAAAACATGGCGAGTGGAGCCTGGAGGTTTTCGGTAGATTCAGATTATCGCCGGGGCCCCGCTTCCGGAACTGGAATCGAACATGGCCTGGTCCTTCAAAATTGCGAGAATCGCCGGAACGGAAGTCCGGATTCACTTCACCTTTCTCCTCCTGCTGGCTTGGATCGGAATCGCGACGGCGGCGAACTCGGGTGCGAGTGCCGGTCTGACCGGGATCCTTTTTCTCCTGCTGGTTTTTCTGTGTGTGCTGCTGCACGAGTTTGGCCATGTCTTCGCGGCACTCCGCTATGGCATCACTACGCCGAAGATCACGCTGCTTCCCTTCGGCGGGGTGGCGAGTATGAGTCGGATTCCGAAGCAGCCTCTTCATGAACTGGTGGTGGCGGTAGCCGGGCCGATGGTCAATGTGCTCATCGCCGGGGTTTTGATCCTGGTCCGCAAGGGAGTTCCGGAGTGGAGTGACGCCGGCGGAATCCCGGGCGGCGGCAGCCTGCTGGACGGTCTGATCTGGGTGAATGTGATCCTTGTTTTGTTCAATATGATTCCGGCTTTTCCAATGGATGGAGGCCGGGCCTTTCGTGCCCTGCTCAGCTTTGTGGTGTCCCGGGAAAAGGCCACTTCGGTGGCGGCGTTTCTCGGACAGATGTTGGCTGTGGTTGGCGCGGTTCTCGCCCTGAGCTGGGGACAGCCCATCTTGTTGCTGGTTGCGATTTTCGTGTTCTTCGCTGCAGGGTCCGAGGCATCGATGGTGGAGACCGAGCACATCCTGGAGGGGGTGAATGCGCGGGGTGCCGCGATGAGCGAGTTCCACACTCTCCGTCTGACCGATACGATTCAGTACGCGGTTGATCTCATGCTCAACGGATCACAGGCCGATTTTCCGGTCGTAAACGAACAGGGGCAATGCATCGGAATTGCGACAAGAAATGAAATCATTCGCGGTCTACGGGATGAAGGTCCGGATCACCGGGTGGCGGATGCTCTCGAGACCATTCCCTCTCAAATCGATGGCGAAGTTTCCGCGGTCGAGGCATGGCAGAAGCTGGCCCAGTCGGGGCTCCCCGCTGTGGCGGTGGTGGATGACAAGGGACGACTGACTCACTGGTTGACCCGAGAAAATCTTTCGGAGGTCATCCTGACAAGATCCGCCATCGAAGGGGCGGAATGGCTTCGGCAAAAGGGCACGCGTGAAATTGTCGATGACAATGAAAACGCGTAGGTCTCATTTCCAGGCAGCGGTAGATTCGAGCCTGTCCCTGCCGAAAACACCCTGGTCCGATTCGGTGGATTCAGTCGTCGAATCGCTCGCTTCTTCTGCGGATGGGATCACATCTGCGGAGGGAGAGAAGCGACTCCTGCAGTTTGGTTCCAACAGGATTGCTGCGACCCCTCCGGTCAGCCTCTGGGTACTGTTCTTTGGCCAGTTTCGCAGCTTGATCGTGGTGTTGCTTGTAACTGCGGCAATCGTATCCGCGGCGATTGGGGACGTTGTCGAAGCGATCGCCGTGCTCGCAGTGGTAGTCATCAATGCCTTGATTGGATTCGCCACCGAGTGGAAAGCGACCCGCTCGATGGATGCGCTGAAAAAGCTTTCCCGCACCATGGTTCGGGTCCGTCGGGGAACGGTGCGGGTTATCGCGGCCGAGGATCTTGTCCCGGGCGACCTTGTCCTATTGGAGGCAGGAGATATCGTTCCGGCTGATCTTCGGATTTTGTCCGCCAATCTCCTGCAATCCGATGAGAGTTCCCTGACTGGCGAATCGCTTCCGATTCGCAAGCAGACCGACGCTGTCGCGGAAGACTCCGACTTGGCCGTGAGAAAATCGATGCTTTTTCGGGGAGCTCGGATCACGGAGGGGACTGGCACAGGCCTCGTCACGGCGACCGGCACCGACAGCGAACTGGGTCGAATTTCCGAGTTGGTAAGTCGGGCCAAGCGAACCTCGACTCCGCTGGAGAAGCAGCTCGACCGGCTCGGCTATCGGCTGATTCGGGTAGTTGTCATTCTCACCCTCGTCATTGCCGCTGTCGGGATCCTGATGGGACGGGATGTTTCCCTGATGATCCAGACGGCGATTGCTCTTGCCGTGGCTGCGATTCCGGAAGGGTTGCCCGTGGTCGCAACGATCGCTCTGGCGCGGGGACTTTGGCGCATGGCGGAACGGAATGCGCTCATCAATCGACTTTCCGCCGTCGAAACTCTCGGATCGACCGGTGTGATCTGTACTGACAAGACGGGAACCCTGACCGAGAACCGGATGAAAGTTTCGGTCCTGTGGATGGCGGATGAGGAACGCGAGAAGGAAATGAAACCGAACCTCTCCGCGGAGGAGGGGGCCTGCCGATTGCTGGGAGCGGGATGCTTATGCAACAATGCTCAGCTGGCGGCGGAAGACAGCGCGGCGGCCGGGGATCCACTCGAGGTATCTCTATTGGAAGGGGCGCAGGAAGCAGGTCTCGATCTCGCGGAGTGGATTGAAGAGGTGGAACGCATCGGGGAAGTTCCCTTTGACTCCGTTTCCCGTCGTATGGCGACGCTGTGCCGGAAAGGCGGGGAGACTGTCGTTTCGGTGAAAGGAGCTCCGGAAGCGATCTTCCCTCTTTGTCCCGACATGGCCGAGGAGATTTCAACCTGGGAGAAACGAAATGCTTCGCTTGCCTCGCAGGGGCTCCGGGTCATCGGCCTGGCCGGAAAATCGATGGAGGATTCTGATGAAGATCCTTTTGCCAATTTGGACTTCTACGGACTGATCGGAATGATGGATCCTCCGCGGAAAGACGTCCCCGATGCGATCGAGGACTGTATCGAGGCGGGAGTCCGCATCGTGATGGTGACTGGTGACCAGGCGGAGACGGCGAAGTCGATCGCGGAGGATATCGGACTGAACGTGGAAGAGGTCATGAGCGGTGCCGAGTTGGCGAGTCTGGATCCGTCTCAACCGGAGGACCGCAAACGGATCCTGCGGACGAATGTGATATCCCGGGCGACACCGACGCAGAAATTTGAACTGGTCCAACTCTACCAGGAGGAAGGGCAGGTCGTGGCAATGACGGGCGATGGGGTCAACGATGCCCCCGCCCTGAAGCAGGCCGACATCGGGATCGCGATGGGATTGCGGGGAACAGAAGTAGCGCGGGAGGCCGCGGCTATGGTCCTGCGAGATGATGCATTCCCCAGCATCGTGGCGGCGATCAGGCAGGGGCGAACGATCTTCTCGAACATCCGGAAGTTCGTGACCTACCTGATTTCGTGCAACCTCAGCGAGATCTTCGTGGTGGGGTTGGCGATGCTGGTCGCTTCGCAGCTTCCGATCCTGCCTCTCCAGATTCTTTTCCTCAATCTCGTGACCGACGTTTTTCCTGCTCTGGCACTCGGGGTCACTCATTCCCAGGGCAATGTGCTTTCGCATCCGCCACGAGGAAAACATGAGCCTGTCCTGCGCTGGAGGGACTGGGCGCGGATCCTCCGACATGCGTTGGTGATCGCCGCAGCAACGCTGGGTGCTTATGTGTTTGCCATCGTCCGACTGGAAAACACTTCGGAGGAGGCGGTCACGATTTCTTTCTTCACTCTTGCCATCGCGCAATTGGTTCACGTTTTCAACATGGCGGAACGGGACGAGCCTTATTTTGCCAGCGTGATTGTCCGCAATCCGATGGTCTGGGCGGCCCACGGAGTTTGTATCATCCTTCTCGCGATGGCCTGCTATCACCCGCTTCTTGCCGATGTCCTCAGTCTCCGTGAACCATCGTCGGTAGATTGGGGAGTGATCTTTGGATTCGCCTCGGTCCCACTCTGGTTGGGATTGTGGTTGAGGAGGTGGGATTGAATCGTGCGACGATGTCCGCCGATCACTTCGGAGAGGGGTAGTGTCTCACTGGCAGAACCCATCCTGGCTTCGATTCCCGTGAGCAAAGCCCCTATTTCAAACTTGCCAGACCAAGAGAAAAATATATGATAATTATAAAAATTCTTTATGTTTATTAAATATGTCTTAATATATTCCCTCTAACCCGTCTTTCACTTCATGTCACTGGAACAAATTGTCTTCCTCATCGGATTCTCGTTCGCTCACGTGTTCTTTCCCGGTCATCCGACTCCGCTACTCCTCGCGACAGGGAGCATGACGCGCCGGAATGCTTGGAAATTCACCTTTGGTATGGCGATCGCCCACGGATTGCTGGATGCGATGGCTCTCGGAGTTGGCCAGTTTTTCTTAAGAATGCTGACGGCTGCGTGGCCGAGCGGAAAATTCTACCTCACCAATCTCGATATTCCGATTCTCGCAATCCTCGGAATCTTCCTCGTCTTCGAAGCCTTCCATTGCCATCAGGACGAAGACGGCACGAAGAAAAAGATACTCGACTTCAAGCGCCCGTTTCTTGCTGGAGCGGCCATCGGATTCATTCCCGGCCCGGACACGATCGGCTACGCCATGGTCGGAGGCGCACTCGGTCTGAATGGACTGGCCCATGCGCTGACCGCGACTGGTGTCGTTTTCATCGGAACCGCCCTCGGTTTCTGCAGCGTCACAACAGTCACCGGATTTTTTCCTTCGATCATCAAGAGCCCAAAACTCGGTCCCATCATTTGCATCCTCACCGCTTTGCTCTGTTTCGCGAGCGTCGGTTATCGCACGTGGAATACCTGGCAGGACTGGGCTTGATCCGGCGCAGCGAATTCCTTCTCGATAGGAAATGGCTTCCCACTCTTCCCGTTTCGGGGGGGAAGAAATGAAAAGAGGTTATTCCCTGGTTTCGATTCCGTTCGGAAGCAGCGGTGCAAAGGCTCCCTGCTTCTCGAGTTTCTTGAGGAAAAGGGTCAGCCGATCTCCCTCCTTCGGAATGCCTTCATGACCCTGCGGTCCCGGCAATGGCGGGACTCGCATCGACGGCTGCCAGGCGAGGACGAGGATCTTGTCGCCTTTCGTGACCCCGGTTCCTTTCTCCACCGTTTCGACGAGAACCGTGATTTTGTATTTCCTGTCCCGATGAATTCCGAAGGACTTTTCCACCTTCGATTTTCCCACCGAGGAAGTGATCTCCAGAACTTTTCCAGTTACGATATGGCTGGACCTCTCTTGCTTCTCCTCTGGGCTGAGGGGAGCGATGGCCGCCTCGATGAATTCAGGAAAAGTGAGCAGAAGAAGAGCGAAAGAAGCTCCAGCAGCATATCTCGAGAGAGTCATACCCAAGAGAACCGCGCGCGGTTCAATCCTTAGAAAAAACCGCGCCTTGCTCCGTCTTTCGTTGCTCTCGATTACTCGACTTCGTGCGTCTTGTCTGTCTTCCCTTCACTGGCCTCGATCTTGTCGAGGACAACGGTCTCCGGCTTATCGGCTCCCGTCTTCACCGTGTAGGTGCCGCCGGCGTAGACGGCGGGCTGGAAGGAATCTCCCTTCACGCGAATCGTGTAGAGAATCTCTCCACTCTCGTCGTGAATGACCTGGACGACCGGGTTGGGCTTCGAGAACTGAAGGGTGGGGAGAGAATGGGTCTTTTCGCGACCGTCGTTTTCCTCCATCTTGACCGTGATCGGCCAACCGGGGAATTGCCCTTCTCCTGAGGAAACATCGGCGTAGCGATCCCAGCACTCGAAAGTGATGGTGCGATCTTTCTTGTTGTAGCGGGCGACGCCGAAGCCATCGGAGCGCTTCTTCTCATCAGTCCGATCCTCGGGGTTGGCATACGCGAGCATGGTGATCTTATTTCCGAGTCCGTCTTCGAAGTCTCCCGTCCAGGGAAGGGGACTGTTCGGAACTGGATTGGGTCCTGCTTTCTCGTTTTCGGGATGCCACCAGCGTCCGTAGATGGTATTCACGATCGCAGGATTGGTGAAGGCAAAGGGACCGTCGCGATGGGCATCGATCCCATGTTGCACGGTAACGGCGAGGTGCTGGTCTCCACAGAGATGAGTCGCCCAGGCCCGGCGGATCGCACGGAGTGCCTTGTTGCGTCCGGTCTGGGGCCACGCGTTGCTATCGAGATCAGCGAGCAATCGGTTTTCGCGGCCGCCATGCATATGGACCGCTCCGCAGAACGCGGTCTGGGAAAGAACAGCCTTCATCTCAGCTCCGGTCCAGTCCTGGCCCCACTCATCGAGGAACTTGAGTTGACGGTCCCCAAGGAGAACGAGTCCGGGAAGATCGACCGCACTTCGGTCGTAGGACGGATCATTGATGTGGTCGGGACGCGGGCCCATCTTCGGAATCTTTCCCTCGGGTCCCGTCTTGAACTTCCGATCTTCGAGAATCGCGAAATCGATTCCACCGACACGGAGACTGGTGAAATAAACGGAAATCCCTCGATCGATCGGCTTGGGATCGTAGGCGTCGGGAAGGTGCCAGGTCTGCTGACGCTGAACCATGTTCACATATTCCGGGTGATAGAAATATCCGCCAGCAGGGCCGGCAGGAGTCTTCGCGATTTTTCCACTCTCGCCCCAAAGGTTCGCCTGGCCGATATCGTGATCGTCGGGAATCGTCACGGTCGGGCGATTCCTGGTCAGCTCGCGATAGCGAAGACCCCATTCGATCCACCCTGCGGTGTGCTCGGTGTGGTGATAGGTCTGGTCGCCCGCGAAGAAGAGGATATCGGGATCGATCTCGAGTAGGTTTTTCCGGATGAAAGGACGGTCGCCCTTGGTGCGGCTGGAATCACAGGAAAGGCTGCCGACGACGATTTCGTCCTGATCGATGGGGTCCTTGCGGATCAGCCCCTCGTAGGTGGCTTCCTCACCATGGCGAAGTCGATAGGCGACGTCTTTCGAGCCATCCCAGCCTTCGATCCGGAAATGAGCACTCCAACCGGGGAACTGCACTTCCTCCCGAGCGGCTTCTTTCCAGTCGTCACCTTCTTTGAACTCGAGGATGACCTCCATGGCTTCGTCGTCGAAGAGCGGGTAGAGCTGCGCGCTCATCTTGAGCACTCCCCGATCCTGGGTGTAGAGGGCGAAGGCGATGACGTCCTCGCGGGGGACATTGAGATTGATGAGTCGCTTGGGTGGGCGTTTTTTCCCTCCCTTGGCGTTGGCGGGGGCGATCTGGTTGGTTGCTGCTTTCCACCACTCGCCGGATGAAGCTTTTTCCAGCATGGGATAGTCTTCTCCAAAAGGCAGGGCAGGCGCGGCAGAGAGGGAGGAAAGGCCAATCAGGCTCCCGAAAAGGGCAAGGAACAGAGGGATTTTATACATAATGGGCGGAGAATAACGGGTCGTGTCGGGGAAAACAACCGCCAAAGCGCGTCTTTTTTCCGGTTCGGCAACTCCTTGCAAAGCCGAGTCGAAACGCTACCTTTCGCGCCCCGCTCGTAACTCTCTCTACACTGGAACGGCACAGATGTAGAAATTCATGGACGACCTTTACCTCATCATTTCCACCCTGATTTTCCTCGCAGGATTCATCCTCGCGGTGGTTTCGTTGCGTTCGGGACGCCAGGGTGCGGTGAGGTTGAACCTCTGGCTTGCGATTGCGGGACTCATCCTGCAAAGCCTTTTCCTGAAAGAGCGGGGGGAGCTCCATGGGCGATGCCCGATCACGAACGGGGCCGAGGTCCTGGTTTTCATCTGCTGGAGCGTCGTCATTCTTTACCTCGCACTTGGAAAGGCGTTTCGGTTGTCGCTGCTCGGTGTTTTCAGTATGCCATTGGTCTTCGCCTTCCAGGTCATCGCGATCATTTCGCTGTCAATGAACGATCCGGGACCGCGGCCTCCGGCGACCCTCGACCCATGGCTCGAGTTGCACGCTGCGATGTCCCTGCTGGCCTACGGCGCGTTCGGACTCGCGGGAATCGCGGGGATCATGTATCTCGTCCAGGATCGTCAGCTCAAGAGTCATGAACCAGGTCAGCTTTTCTATTCCCTTCCTCCGATTCGCTACCTGACCGATGCGATCCAGCGTCTTCTCATCATTGGAACGGCCATGCTGACGATCGGGATCGTGGCGGCCTTCTTTATGGAAAAGGCACCGGATCTGGTCCATCTCCTCGCTTCGGGAGCGGTCTGGCTGGTCTACACGATCCTGCTGGCCGTAAATTTTGGGCGTCATCTCTCTCCCAAGCCCCTCTCGGTGGCTTCGATCGTAGCGTTCGGATTTGCGCTCGTTACGCTCTCGGCTCTCTGATCTTTTTCTGATTCCAACCCTCGCAAAGCGGTGTCTATCTTCTGTCTCGGCGTCAATCACAAAACAGCCCCGGTCGAAATCCGGGAGCGGTTGGCTTTTGCCGAAAAGGCCATCCCACAGCATCTCGAGGAGATTCGCGATTTGGGGACGGTTCGCGAGGCCGTTGTCCTCTCGACCTGCAACCGAGTCGAGATCTACGGGGCGGCAGAGGAACCGGAGTCGGCACTCGATCAGCTCATCGACTACCTCATCGATCATTTTTCGGTCGAACCCGGCGAGGTGGAGTTTTATCGGAAAGCTTCCGAAGAAGCCGCCCATCACCTTTTCGAAGTGGCCAGTGGTCTCGACTCGATGGTCCTCGGTGAAACCGAGATTTTCGGACAGATCAAGAAGGCCTATGCGACCGCGCAGACCTCCGGGGCGACTTCGCGGAGAATGAACAAGCTGTTCCAGCAGTCCTTCACCGTGGGGAAACTGGTTCGGTCGAGCACGAAGATCCAGCAGGGATCGACTTCGGTCGGTTCCGCGGCGGTGGATCTGGCCGAGAAAATATTTGGTCGCCTCGATGGATGCCGAGTCATGATCATCGGGGCGGGGGAAATGAGCCGAACGACGGCACAGAGTCTGCAATCCCGTGGCGCAAGCAGCATCATCGTATCGAATCGCAGCTACGACAAGGCGGTCGAACTCGCCGAGGAGCTCTCGGGCCGGGCCGTCCATTTCGACGACTGGTCCAATTGTCTCGATCAGGTCGATATCGTGATCTCCTCGACCGCGGCTCCTCACACCGTCGTGCACAAGGAGATGGTCGAGAAAGTGATCTCCTCGCGACGAGGCCATTCTCTTTTCCTCATCGATATCGCGGTGCCTCGGGATATCGAAGATGACGTCAACGATCTCGACAACGTCTACCTCTACAACATCGATCAGCTCACCAGGATCGCTGCCGCGGGCGTCGAGCGAAGGAAGGAGCAGATCGAGATCTGCCGCGGAGTCATCGGAAAATTTCTCGAGGAGAAAGGAATCGAGGCGTTGGTCGATGGGCCTCCGAAACCTCGACGCTCCCCTGATTTTCCATCTTCCGATTCCTCCTCGTCGCAGGAGTCCTCCACCGGTGATCCTCTTCCAGATTCATGACCCAACCTCTCATTCTCGGGACTCGCGGAAGCGATCTCGCCCTGACCCAGGCTCGCATGACCGAAGCCGCCCTGCAAAAGCAGGGAGTCGACGTACGCATCGAGATCGTCCGCACCATTGGGGACAAGCGACCTGATCTGAAGCTCAGTGAATTCAGCCAGGGAGACAATCCCGTGGTCGACAAGGGCATTTTCACCAAGGAGCTCGAAGAAGCGTTGATCCGAGGAGAGATCGATTTTGCGGTGCACAGCCTCAAGGACGTTCCGACCGAACTGGGCGATGGCTTCGAGATTTGCGCGACGCTCCCTCGTGCTGCGATTCCCGATGTTCTCCTCACGACCGAACAGGGTTGGGTCACCGACCTGACAGGGTTGAGCCAGGCCACGGTCGCGACCAGCTCGGTGCGCCGGGCACGACAATTGCGCTGGCTGTATCCCGGAGTCCTCGTCGACGACATACGGGGAAATGTCCCCACCCGAATCCGGAAAATGATCGAGAACCCCGCTTGGAACGCGATTCTCCTCGCCCGTGCCGGGATCGAGCGATTGGGTATTTACGATCCATCGTCTCCCGGTTTTGATTTCGAAGGCACCTGGGTGCATGCGATCGAGTTGCCGGAAGATTCCTTCCTCCCGGCGGCGGGACAGGGTGCTGTCGCGATGGAGATCCGCAGCGACAACGATCGGGCTCGCGAGGCTCTCGCGACGATCAATGATGAGCCCACCTTTCAGCGAGTCCGCGCCGAGCGTGCTTTTCTCGCGCGACTGCAGGCCGGTTGCCAGACCCCTGTCGGGGCCTACACCTGGCTTGAGGATGAGGGGAAGACCATGGCGATGTCGGTGCGGGTTTTTGAAGAGACGACACCGGATTCGGAGCCGCATGAAAAAGTGGCCCAAGCACCGGTCGATGCCGTCGAAGAGTTGGTCGACGCCCTCCTCGAGGGATACGAAAAAGGAAAATCATGAGCGAGGGAATCTGTTATTTGGTAGGAGCGGGACCGGGTGATCCGGGACTGATGACTCTGCGTGGGAAAGAGTGCATCGAGGCGGCCGATGTCGTCGTGTATGACTACCTCTCGAACGATGAGTTTCTGAAGTGGGCCAAGCCCGAGGCGGAGTTGATCTACGCCGGGAAGAAGGCCAAGAACCATGCGATTCCCCAGGGGGGGATCAACGAGTTGCTCGTGGAGAAAGCCAGGGAAGGGAAGATCGTGACCCGGCTCAAAGGGGGCGATCCCCTGATTTTCGGACGCGGAGGCGAGGAAGCGGAGGAACTCAAGGAAGCAGGGATCAAGTTCGAGTTCGTTCCCGGGATCAGCTCATCGATCGCGGGTCCGGCCTACGCGGGGATTCCGGTGACGCATCGCGATCATTGCTCGCAGCTCACCATCTTTACGGGGCATGAGAATCCCGAGAAAGCCGAGTCATCGATCGACTACGAACAAATCGCCAACGCGCCTGGCACGAAGGTCATGCTGATGGGCGTCGAACGGCTTCCCATCATCACCCAGTCCATCATCGATGCGGGCGGGGATGCGGATCTACCCGTTGCTCTGGTGCGGTGGGCGACGACCGGTCAGCACCGAACCATCACCGGGACCTTGAGCACGATCGCTCAGATCGCGAAGGAGCAGGAGTTCAAAGCCCCTGCCGTAGCCGTCTTTGGAACGGTTGTGAATTGTCGCGAGACCTTGAACTGGTTTGAAACTCGCCCGCTCTTTGGAAAGCGTGTCGTGGTCACTCGGACCCAAAAGCAGGCCAGCCGAATGAGCAAGGAACTTCGCCTGCTCGGTGCCGATGTGCTGGAGATGCCGACGATTCGCATCAGCCGATCCGAAGGAGAGGAGCTCAAGGAATTTGCCGGGTGCGTGGCCGATGTCCACACCTACGACTGGCTCATATTCACGAGTCCAAATGCGGTCGAGTATTTCTTCGATGCCTTTTACAAGATCCGCTCGGATGCTCGCTCGATTGGGGGCGCGCGCATCGCTGCGGTCGGTCCCGGGACTTCAGCCAAGCTGGCCGAGTATCACATGGCGACGGACCTGATGCCCGAAAAGCATGTCGCCGAGGAATTGGCGGAAGCCTTCAAGACCGAAGTCGGATCGATCGAGAATACCACGATGCTCTGGGTCCGTGCGAAAGGCGCCCGCGATATTCTCGCGAAGGAGCTCAATGACGCCGGGGTGATCCTCGACGAGGCGATTGCCTACCAGACGGTTCCCGAAACGGATGACCCGACAGGAGCAGTGCAACGATTTCGGGAAGAAGGGGCTGATTTTATCACCTTCACCAGTGCCTCCACCGTCGAAGGGTTTCTCGACCTCGGGCTTTCGATTCCGGATGAGACTGCGATCGCGAGTATAGGCCCCATCACCTCGGCGGCCCTGGCCGAGAATTCCTACGATCCCGATGCCGAGGCGAAAACAAGTGACATCCCCGGGTTGATCCAGGCCGTTGTCGACCTGGCTGAGGAAGGGCTCTTCGGAGAGGAAGACGACTTTGGCGACGAGCTCGACTAGCGGAAGCGAGGTGGCAGTTTGGTCAGGGGGCTGGATTCCCCGACAAGGTTCTTGAAGTCATCTTCGGATCCCGATAAAACTGAAAAGCGCCTCTCGCCGCGCAGTCCTTCATGCTCCTCCGATTTCTTACCGTTTCGATTGTCCTCTTGTGGGTTGCCTCGATGGGATGGCTGCTCTCTGTCATCTATGCTCCCCCCGAGTCGCGCATGGTGGAGATCGATCCTCGTGAAGTCTACGAGGTCTTTTTCAACTGGAACGAAACGACGAATATGACCCTCCTGGAGTCCGGGACTCGTCGAGGGCAGGTTTCCATCTCCGGAGGTTCCGGGATCGATCCCGACACCGCCGAGTTCACCAAGTCCCTCTCTGTATCGGGAATGCTGGAGAGTTTTCTCCAAGGGGACGGGGAACGCTCCGTCGATCTTTTCTGGCGGGGCGTTATCGACTTCACGGAGGAAATGGAGTTGCACCAGGGCGACTTCTCGGTGCGAGTTCCAGGGAGGCAACTCACGGCCCATCTCAAGATGTCAGGGGAACCGATGCAGATCTCGGCTCGAGCACTCTCGAACCAGGTGGAGATGTTTTCCTACGAGGGAGCTCTCGAGGGCGGGGTGATGCCTCTGCAACTTCTCCCCATGGCATCCATTCTCGGAGTCAATCAGCTCACTGCGGGGGACCTGGCTCTTTCCACTGAAGCGCGGATGGGGACTTTCTCGTTCGGAGGTCGCGATCTCCGTGCCTATCTGCTCACCTTTCAACGGCCCGAAGCCGAGGGCGCGCTCCGGGTGTATCTCAGTGAGGCAGGAGAGCCGTTGCGGATCGAATCCGATTTCGGAATGGAGGCCATCTCCGAGATCCTCGTCCCCCTCGATGCCTACCAGAAGCCCAAGCAAGATTCATGATTTCCATTCGACAGCTTTCGATGCGCTATGGAGATCTCCAGGCGCTGGATGATCTCAACCTGGAGATTGGGAAGGGCGAGTTTTTTGCCTTTCTCGGACCCAATGCCGCCGGGAAAACGACAACGATCAAGCTGCTTACCGGACTCATGGCTCCCACGGGGGGCTGTGCTGAGATTTGTGGATTCGATATTCAGAAAGATCCCCTCGAGGCGAAGCGTCGGATCGGCTACATCCCAGATGTGGCCGAGTTCTACGACAAGCTGACGCCGCTCGAGTTCATGGCCTTCATCGCTGAACTCTTCGAGGTGGAATCGGGGAAAGCCCGCAGCAAGACACCGGAGCTGATGGAGCAGTTCTCTCTCATCCCCTATGCCAAGCAGCGGATCGAGAATCTCAGTCATGGAACCCGGCAGCGGTTGGCGATCGCCTCGGCGCTCCTGCATGATCCCGAGGTCATCATTATCGATGAGCCGATGGTCGGTCTCGACCCCAAGAATGCCCGAGTCGTCAAGGAAGAGCTGAAGGCTCGAAGTGAAGCGGGCGTGACGGTCTTTTTGTCGACCCATCTTCTCAATGTAGCGCAGGAATTGGCGGATCGTGTCGGGATCATCAACCATGGCCGTTTGATCGCTCTCGGGTCGGTCGAGGAGGTCATGAGCGGAGCAAAGGGAGCCGACCAACAGACCCTGGAAGAAGTCTTTCTCGAACTCACGGAATCGGCGGAGGCAGACCCACCGATCGAGGCAGACTCAGAAGATTTAAAATAATTTAAGAATCGTCCTTTTTTCCTTTACAGGCCTTGGGAAATATCCCAAGAACAACCCCTGCCACTTTACCAAAGCAAAACAAAAACAAGTCCATGTCACAAACGATTTCCTTCCTCCGATCCCAGCGAGTCCTGATCGCCTTCGGTGTAATCGCCTTTTTCGCTTTTCTCGCTCCCGATCTGATGGCGCAGGAAGCTGCTGATGCCAGCGCTGAAGAAACCAAGACGCTGATGGATAAGATTATCGATGCCGGCATCTTCATGGCGCCGATCGGTATTCTTTCGATCCTGATGATCACCCTTGCGGTCTTCAATGCTCTTCAGCTTTCGAAGAAAAAGTTTTCCCCACCCGAGCTGAAAGACGTCATCCTCGCAAACATGTCGGAGGTGCGAGTTCGCAGTTCGATTGATGCTGCTGCGCAGGATCCTTCCTACCTCGGACGCCTTGCCGCAACTGCCTATCCGCTGGTCGATGCGACCGATCCGGAAACTCTCGGGCGCACCAAGGTCGAGGATGCGATCGCAGATTTCTCGATTCGCGAGAATTCCCGCTACATGTCCTGGATCGGTTACTTCAGTGTCATTGCCCAGGCCGCTCCGATGATCGGACTGTTTGGAACGGTTGCCGGTATGATCCTGGCGTTCGACACCATGGGACTCAGTGGAGGTGCCGATCCGAGCCAGCTCGCTGGAAACATCTCCCTCGCACTGATGACCACCGCGGGTGGTCTCGTCGTTGCGATTCCGAGTATCTTCTGCTTCTACATTTTCAAGAATCGATTCAACAAGCTCGTTGGCGAGGCACAGGAGGCCACCATCGAGGGGCTCGACTACGCAGTTGCTGCGGTGAATGCCGATCAACAGCTCGCGAAAGTTCCGGAAGGAATTTCCGAAGGATAATTCATCTCATCCGTTAAAGAATAGAGGAGAGAACGTATGGCTTCGGAAAAACTGAAAGCAGCGATCGAGAGCGCCGACAGCGAGGAGCTGACGATGGACATGTCCTCGATGATCGACCTGGTCTTCCTGCTTCTGATTTTCTTCATGGTCAGCTCTCACCTCATCATCGTCCAGATCGACAAGCGGGTGAAACCGCCGACGGCCGAGAATGCGATCGTGGCGAAGAACGCCACGGGTCGTGTCGTCGTCAACGTCCTCGACGACGGGTCGATCTGGGGACAGGACGAGATGGAGCTGCCCACGAGCGAGGCGATCACCGATTACGTCGACCAGGCCGTGCAGCGGAACAACGAGTCGGGGATCGACACCCGACTCAACCTTCGTGCCGACAAGGCGGTCGATACCCGCATCATCAAGAAGGTCGTCCAGGCGGCTGGCGAGGCCGGGGTCTACGATGTGATCTTCGGCAGTTACGTCGTCGAAAGATAATTTTTGATTCGATAAGAAATGGCGCGCAGAAAAGCACCCAAGGAAGAAGATCCGGCATTGGATATGTCGTCGTTGATTGACGTCAGCTTTCTTCTCCTGATCTACTTCCTCGTCACTTCCACGCTCGACCCGAAAGAGGCCGACCTGGGGATGACCATGCCGACGAGCCAGTCCAGTGCTCCCTCCGAGGTGGAGATCGACCAGATGACGGTCGAGGTCAACAGTTCCGGTCATATCGTTTTGAACGAAGAAGTGCTCGACACCAATGCCGAGGAACGTGCCGTTCCTCTGCTCCTCGATCGCCTGAAGACCTACGCCGAGAGTGCCCGATTGACCGATTCGAAGCCGATGGTCATCATCGCCGCGGATGATGCGGCCAAAGGGCAACGATTCATCGACGTCTTGAACGCTTTGGCAGACCCCGATGTCAATATTCGTAACGTGACGATTACCGGCTTTCAGGAAGAGTAGTCAGGGCGTCGTCTGAATTCGCAACCTGCGGAACAGAAATGATCAAGAAAAACGCCCCTCGAACTCGTGACGATTCGCCCGGACTCGACATCTCATCCTTGATCGATGTCAGCTTTCTCCTGCTGATTTACTTTTTGATTACTTCCACCCTGGATCCTCGCGAAGGAGATATCGGGTTGACCATGCCGGGGAAATATTCCGAGCCGGGATCTACCTTCGACTTTGATCCCGCGATCATCGAAATCGATTCGGCGGGAGTCGTCTCCCTGCTTTCGGAAGTTCTCGAGACCAATACCGACTCGAGAACGCTCTCCGTATTGGAGGATCGCTTGCGAATCTATCAGGAGGCCGCCCAACTCCAGAACAAGGACGAAAATGTCCGTGTGGAAGTCCACGTCGATGATGCCGTGTCAGGACAGCGATTCATGGATGTGATGAATTGCCTCGCCGGATTGGGCATCACGAAAATCTCCCTCGCCGATTTCGAGAGGGAGTGAAACCAGGAATTTGAAGACAGAATGAAGAAGAATTGGATCTATCGTAGCTTTTTGTTCGCCGCCTCGGTGGGAATGCTGATCGGCGCTCCCTCGGGGAATGCCCAGGACGAGGAGGAGGACGTCAGTGTCGAGGCGCTCTATCGCAAAGCGGTGGAGTTCAACATGAACGGGAACCCGGCAGAGGCTTCCAAGACCTTCGAACGCTTGTTCGATCTCTCCGGAGGGAAAGAGACTCTCTTCGAAGACTACGGAGCCCAGGCCGGTGGATTCTTTTTCGACTACGGTCTCACCCTTCTCCCCCAGCAAAGATGGGCCGATGCCAAGGAAGCTTTCCAGACTTGTGTCGATGCCGACGATATTGCCAAGAAGGTGGAATCTCCGATCAATTCTCAGAATCCGCGGAAGGACCTCGCCAAGTTTCAACTCGGTTTCTGTGAGGCGCAGCTTGGGAATCATGGCGAAGCGATTCGTCTTTACGACGAATATCTCGCTTCGAACCCCAATCCTGATGAACTCCAGCAGGTCTACGCGAGCTACAAACTGAGATATGGGGCGTCCCTGATGAAGTTGGGTCGCGTTGACGAAGGGATTGCAAACATCCAGGAGTTGTTCGACAACCGGGAAACTCGCAACATCAGCCCTCAGTTTCTTGTCCAGGGGATGCTCGAGCTCGGATTGGCGTTGGTCGAGCAGGCCAACGGAGCCGGTTCCGATACGGCGGCTCTCGAGAAAGTTTCCGAGAGGGCGCATGCCTTTCTCGACCTGAATGCCGACTCGATCAAGCTTTCCCCCCTGGATCAGTTTCGCTTCGGCTTTGTCGATCGACTTCGGAAGCTGGGGCTCGAATCGACCAAGGCAGGGCTCTACTCGGTCGCGCTTCGCTATTTTGCCTTTGCCCCGACGCTGGAAGATGTGAAGCAGGATATCAATCTGGGTCTCGCCCGACTTCCGGTTGGCTCCGGGATCCCCTCCCAGTACCAGCAGTTGATCGATCGAATTGCGGAGTATGAGAAAGCCCCGATCCATCCTGATGCAGAAACCCTGCGCCTGATGTCGAACTGCTACGAGAAGCTGGGCAATCGCCGGGCAAGCCGCGTCATCTACTGGAATCTCGCCGAGCAGGAGCCGGAAGCGCCGCAGGAATTGCGTGCGGAGATCCTTCACGAGGCGGCTCGTCTTTCCTCGCAGTTGGGAGACTACTCGGCAGCTCAATATTTCGGGGAGAAATTCATGAGCGAGATGCCCGAGGATCACAAGCTTCGGAACAACGTCTCGACCTTCATGTTGCAGTCGCTCTTCACCTCGCGCGAATTCGACCAGGTCATCGATATCTCGAACCGTGTGCGTGAACGTTACGAGGCAGGAGACGAACAGCGTGAGTTGGCCGATTCACTCTATCCACTCGCACTCTACTCCACGCAGCGTCACGAGGAAGCGGAAGCGCCTTTCGACGAATACGTGAAGTCTTACCCCGAAGGGGGCAATCGCGAGATCGTGATGTTTCACCGCGCGAGCAACTCCCTGATCCTCGGGAAGATGAGAGAATCTGCCGAGCAGTATGAAGACTTCCTCAAGGCTCATCCCGAGTCCGAGCGATTCCTCGACAACGCACTCGCCGATCTCGCGATCGCCCGATTCAATCTCGAGGATTATCCGGCGGCGATTGCGGCCACGGACCGACTCGTCGAAGCTCGGCCGGAGTCCGTTCAACTGGGGCGAACTCTGAATGTGGCGGGGGATGCCTACATCGTCCAGGCCGGCAACCTGGGGAGCGATGATGCCCAGGAAGCGCAAAAGGAAGAGTGGGAAAAGAAGTCCATCGAGTCCTACCTCGCAGCATATGAAGCGGCCAAGTCGGCCCAGACCAGTGACTCCGATCGGGGGGATTACCACAAGGTAGTGGCTGCCGAAGGAATCTGGAAAGCGGCTGATCAGTACTTCGAGCAGGAGCAGCCCGAGAAGGGAATCGAGCTCTACGATACCTTTTTCCCCGATTATGCCGGAACCCCCTGGGAGCCCCAGATTTCGGTGTTTTCTCTCGAATACCTCGAGGCTGCCGACCGCGGGGAAGAGGCGCTCACGCAGGTCGAGAAGATGATCCTCTTTCTGGGAAATCAGCCACCGGAAGAGCAGGACTTGACCCTTTTGCGGCAGGCGATCGGGTCGTATGCCGATGCCTCCGCCCGAATTCGTGGCGTGGATCAGACCGTTGCGACCCTGGAGGATTTCCCGGGCCTCGATCCTGAAAATCAGGCTCTCCTGACCTGGCTGAAGATTCAGCAGGTCATCGTTCTGCAGGAAGCTCAGAAGAAAATGGAGAAAGATTCTCCCGAGTTTGCCGCAGCCGAGGCCAAGATCGAGAACGTCTTCGAATCCCTTCGCCTTTTCGAGAAGCGGAATCTTTCCGAGTTCGCCTTGCGCGAGATCGGTCGTTATTTTGCAGGAACCGACAACCCCTTCCGCGGAGTGCCTTATTTCGAGGAGCTCCTTGCGCGGACCAATCCCGAGGCGGATCAGTTCAAAGGGCTTGCCGAGATGGAACTCGGGATGATCGAGATGCGTGCTGCTGATCCTGGGAAAGTACAGGCGGCTCGCGAGCGCTTTCGTCGTATCATCGACAAATACAAGGACGCAGAGCTGGTGCCCGATGCTCATCTCAATCTGGCCAAGCTCTACATGGAGCAGAAGGATTGGAGATCAGCTCTCGCTGAGCTGGATGTGATCAACAAGGCGAAGTCCATGTTCAAGGGAGAGCGTCAGAAACGCGCCGAGGCTCTTTTCCTGATGGGCAATGTGCTGGATGAAATGGATCAGCCTGCCGAGGCAAACCAGGCCTACCTCGCGGTGGTTTCGACCTATGGAGCTTTTCCGGACATGGTCACCCAGGCGTGGGAGAAATACATTCCCAACAGCATCGAGGACTTCGAGAAAATGCCCGTGGCGACTCCCGAAGAGCAGGCCGAGAAGAGAAAGCGTGAGCTGGCTCTCTACTCCCTCACCCGGAAGTTCATCTACCAGTGGCAGAAATGGACCGATGAGGAAGCGCCCTCCGGTGCTCTTCGCCGCCTCCGTCGTCAGGTCGAAGACATGAAGGTCGACCTGGCCATCACTCCCGAAGAGGAACAGAAAGTCCTCTTCGATCTTGGAATTGCTCCGGAAGCCTAATTTTCCTCTTTTATCGAAACGTTTGTTATGAAGACTCTCTCATTTTGTTTTCTTGGAACCTTCCTCGCGGGTTCTTTATCTCTCCTGCAGGCACAGGTCGTCGAGACTCCTGTAACGATTGGCCTGGTCCAGGGAGGAAATCCCCAGGGCTACATCAAGAGATCCAATGCCCAGGGAATCCTTTTTTCTACGGCCCCAGGCGGCCAGGGTCAGCCCATCACCTATGATAAGATCCGAGGGGAAGGGCTGGAGAAAGCGATCCGATTCGAGGAGCGAGTGGAAGTTCTCGGAGAACCTAGAGCCCTTTTCTCGGCGGAGGAATATGAGGAGGCCGCTCGTGCTTTCGGGAATGTCGCCCGCAATTATGAGATCATCATCAATGTGCCGGACAATTTTGCGCTGGAGGCTTTCTTTTACGGGGCCGAAAGTCTGCGTCGTGCCGGAAACTACAGTGCGCTGGCTTCGGCGATGGACCTTCCCCAGGCTCCGTTGATTGAGAAGCTTCTTGGTGAGCGGTATCAGCGCAGTTACGAGTTCCTCAAACTCTGGGCGCTTTTCGGAGCGGAGAAATTCGACGAACTCGAGACCGCACTCGGGATTTTCCAGGAAGCTGTCGTTGGAGAAGCCAAGCTTCTCAGCAGTCCGAGTTACAAGAACCTCCCCAGTTCCGAGCTCGCCCAGATCGCCTATCTCCGGGCCCACGTCATGAAGTCCAAGGGGAATAAGACGGTCGCTCTCGATGATTACTATCGGGCCTTCACTCTCGCTTACGGCAACGACAACCGTCTCGCCAAGTCTGCGATGCTTTCGGCTCTGAATCTCCATGCGGAGGACCCTTCTTTCGAGAAGGAGGGAAGCCCGGTGCAGTCCCAGGTGCAGGCGCTGGCTTACCTCTTCAGTAAGCGGTTCGATGCTTCGGAGCTTCCGGAGAACATCCAGCCTTTTGCCCAGCGTCCGGCCGTCGACCCCATTCTTCAGGCGGCTCCGAAGGAAGAGGGTGCCGAGGGGGAAGCTCCCGCAGCTGACGGTGCCGAGGCCGCAAAGGCGGATGCGCCAGCTGAGCCCGAGATGAAGAAAGACGAGGAGTAGACGAAGCCCTGAGTCGGCGAAGTTCTTTTTTCTCCTCTAGCGGTTTCTCCGGCCGGAATTCCGTGCTCTTCTGTGGAGTCTCTTCCCGCGATCCGAGGTGCCTCTCCGCCCCAGAGTTTGAGGTTTCTCCGGGCAGGAAAGAGCGAAATCGCACTTCCTGCCCTTGATAGAGTCACCGGCTGCTTACCAGCCCTGAATCTCTTCCTTGATCTTCCTGCGGTTGAACCAGATCAGGAGGAAGATGGGGAAAGCCATGAGCCAGAGCGTTCCAACGATCAAGCCAATCATCGCCGAGATCGAGGTGATGTTGCTGATCGCTTCTGCTTCGGCAGCGCCAAGACCCTCCACTCCGGCGGTAGGGGAAAGAATCGCGAACTGATCCTGCATCAGGAGGTAATTCTTGTAGTTGAGGAATCCACCCGCGACCATTTTCAACGCCGCCCAGACCATGAGCAAGGTGGGGGCGATTTTCTTCTGCTTGAGCAGGAGAATTCCGCCGATGAGCAGGAGCAAAGCGAGTGTCCCGAGGATGACCGCACTCATCATGCTGAGCGAAGTCATCTTTTCCATGTAGGCATCGAGTTTCTCCATCCCGGCATCGTCGGTCACGGAAGGCTCCATCGTCTTCCGAGTGAAGGGGATCATGAAAGGGGCCGTCGCGCTCTGGAGGAGGGCGAGGGAACCAAAAATGATCGAGATGATCCCGATGACTTTTTTCCAGACACCTCCCTTGGATTGTGCGGGAGTGGGAGGGGGTGACGAAACGGGTGGCGGTGAAGTGGTGTCCATACCCTAGTAAACGAGTTCTTCCCGGCTTGATCAAGCTTTCTCAATTACTCGCGTTGAGAACTTTTGATTGCCGGGATTCGATCGACGGGCGAGGACTGGGAATGGGAATGAAATTGGCCTTGGAGAATGCGTCGGGATCTGTTTTTGAACTCAGCGATCAAATGATAGCGGAAGGTCTCGAAGCGTCCCGTCAAAGTCCCCGCCTTCGCATGCTGCTTCCCATCCACCGGCGGCAGGAGGACCTTGTCCAGCGGATGATCAATTTCATGCAGCCCGGCACCTATCTGCAACCTCATCTCCACCCTCGGGATTCCGCTTCGGAGACCATGGTCGTGTTTCGCGGAGCTCTGGGATTCCTTCAGTTCAGTTCCGAGGGAGAGGTGATGGCGACCCATCGCCTGGGGCCTGGGGGGCTTATCGACCTGGTCCCTGGCATCTGGCATTCCGTGGTCGTCCTAGCTCCGGACACGGTGATTGGGGAATTCAAGAGAGGCCCCTACACGAGTGACGACAAGACCTTCGCGGAGTGGGCGCCCGCAGAAGAGGATTCCGAGGCGCGCCGCTATCTTCGATTCATGGAGTCCCGGTTTGAAACGGAGACGGAGGAGGATTGACCAGTCCTACGGGTTCGAAGACGTGCTCGCTCCAGAAGGCTTCCCTCGTTTCGAGCGGGACAAAGACCTCGACGAGGGCGAGGCCCACGATCGAGAGAAAGGCTGCGGCAAGGATCTGGAACAGGAAAATCAGGAGGGCTTTCCACACGTTGCAAAGATAGACCACGGAGATGAAGAGCGAGAGAAATACGGTTCCGAGAAAGGCTCCAAAGAGGACCGTTCCCATTCCTCCGCCAAATCTCCCGGCGAAAAAGAGATAGAAGAAGATGAAGATCCCCCCAATCATCCAGCCGCCGAAAAAGCCGAGGATGGCTCGGACGGGATTGAATTTCTTGGCAATGAGCATTCCGCCAACCCAGAAGCCAATGAGTAGAGCTGCCATCGGAGAGAAGATGGCGAGGCGGAGAAGATAGTATTTTTCTTCGGGCCAGCCATCGTCACTGGGATAGCTCTCATGAAAAATACGCGAGAAAAGGAGGAATTGACGACTCCGCAGGGAAAGGTTCTCGGCAGGGATCTGACTGACTTTGCCGGTCACGGCGTCTTCGATTCCGAGGCTCTTGGCTGCGTAGTCGAAGGAGACCGCTTTCCCACGGATCTTCTGGCCTGAATCCAGTTCCCACCCCTGGCTCTGCGTTCCAAAAAAGAGGAACACCAGCAGGGCAACGGACAAGCGAAACATGAGAGCAGGGGGACGAATCGAAGGAGAGAATCAGTCGTCCATCTCTGAACGGGGATCTCGCTCGAGCAATTCCCGCAGAGCTTCTCCGGTCGGTTTGTTCTCGTGGAGAACGGCGTAGGCTTGATCGATCAATGGTGTTCGCACATTGAGTTTGCGAGCCAGCTCATAGGCGTTCTTTGCATTGGGCACTCCCTCGGCGACCTGGTTCATCGCTGCGATGGTCTCTTCGAGAGTCTTCCCCCTTCCGAGCATCTGGCCGACGCGGTTGTTGCGACTGTGCTCGCTGTAGCAGGTGACGATGAGGTCACCCATCCCACTGAGACCACGGAAAGTGGATTCCTTGCCACCCAGTGCCGTTCCCAGGCGGGTCATCTCGGCAAGGCCGCGAGTGACCATGGCTGCCTTGGCATTGTCGCCGAGGCCGAGACCGTCGATGGCACCTGCGGCAATGGCGAAAACGTTTTTCACGACGCCGCCGACTTCGATGCCAACGACATCATCGCTCGTGTAGGTCCGGAACCAGGGCAGGGTGAATACTTCCTGAACAGTGGCAGAAACCTCGGGATCCTTGGAGCCGATCGTGGCGAGGGTGGCCATTCTCTTGGCCACTTCTTCCGCATGGCTGGGGCCCGAAAGGACGGCGGTCGGGTTGTCGGGGAAAAGTTCTTCGATCAGCTCATGCATGAGGCTGCCGTGGTCGGGATCGATTCCTTTGGTGCAGCTGACGAGAATCGTGTCGGACGAAATTCCGGTTTTAGCGAGCTGACCGAGCACGAGACGAGCGACTTGCGAAGGAACGACGAGAAGGATGAGGGGCTGTTGGGCCGCTTCTTCGATCGAGAGAGAGCCCCGAATATTGGCGGGAAGCTCGATATCACCGAGGTATTTCGAGTTTCGATGCTGGTGGGTGATCTCATCGGCGATTTCGGGTTCATTCCCGTAAAGAACGACATCGAGTTGACGGTCGGCGAGGGCGATCGAAAGGGCGGTGCCCCAACTGCCTGCCCCGAGAACGGCGGCTTTGGTGATCATGTGGATTGGGAGGGGGTGGAGTTTTTGGAAGGTTTCTTTTCGAATCGGTTTTCTTCGCCGCGCCGGAGACGGGCGATGTTGGATCGGTGTTTCCAGATGGCGAGCAGGCAAACGAATACGGCAAGCCCGAGGAGGGGAAAATCCCAGGATTTCTTGATCAACGATTGAATCGCAAGGGCGACCGGGATCGTGATTGCGGCAACGATGGAGGCGACGGAGACATAGCGGGTCGTCTTCAGCGTAAGGATCCAGAAGAGGATGGAGGAGAGCAGGGGAATCGGGAGCAGTGGCAACAGCGCGCCGCCCGTGGTGGCGATGCCCTTCCCTCCTTTGAACTTCAGCCAGAAGGTGTAGTTGTGCCCGAGGATCGCGGCGACGGCCGTGGCGATTCGGATGGCAGAAGACTCGCTGACCTGCATTGCGATGAGGACGGGAACGGCCCCTTTGAGGACGTCGAGAATAAGGACGGTGATCCCGATGGGCTTGCCGAGGGTTCTCAGGACATTGGTCGCCCCGATGTTCCCGCTGCCGTGGTCCCGGATGTCGATGCCTTTCATCTTTCCGGCCAGGAATCCGAAGGGCGTCGCTCCAATCACGAAGGCGAGGACGACGGGCCAGGACTGCACGAGGATTTCAGAAAGGGGTGGCATGGGTCGATGGGGAAACAGGGTGACGGAGGGAAAGGGATCTGTCCAGTGCAGGATTGGAAAGGGATCTCCAAAATTTCGTCGGGGATTCAGCTTTCTTTCGATTCGATCTGGTGCAGAACGAATTCCGCGGTCCGTGCGGAGGCTCCCTCATGACGAGTCATGGCCGCCCGCCCTTGTTCAGCGAGAGTGGCCCCCTGTTCGGGATGGAGAAAAAAGGTTCGCAGAGCATCTCTCAATTCTGCCTCGCCTGACAGTTGCAGGATGCCTTCCCGTTCGCTGAGATCCCGGACGACATCCGCAAAGTTCTCCATGTGGGGGCCTACGATGACGGGTTTTCCTGCGAGAATCGGTTCCACGGGATTTTGTCCTCCCACACCGCAGAAGCTTTTCCCGATCATGACCACTTCGGCGAGCGAAAACCAGGAACGGAGTTCCCCGGTGGTATTCGCGATCCATACCCGAGGGTTTTCGGAGGACTCGTCCGTGGGGCGCGCTTCCCCGGCGAGAGGAACTTTCACGACGGTGTGGAGAGAAAGAGCGTCGAGCTGGGATACGATGGCCCCGGCTCGTTCCGCGTGTCGAGGGACGATGACGAGGGCGAGCCCTGGTATTTCTTCTCGAAGCGCGAGAAATTCTTCAGCGAGGAGCTTTTCTTCTCCATCGTGGGTCGAACCGGCCAGGAGGATGCGGGCATCGGATGGGCATCCCGATTGACGAAGCCATTCCTCGAGTTCCTTCTGCTTTTCTTTCCCTCCCTGGGCGGTAGAGTCGAATTTCACACTGCCGAGGACTTGGATCCGGTCCTGGGAAATCCCGATCGCTTCCCAACGCGGGACATCCGACTCGAAGGGGACGGAGATCGCCGTCAGTTGAGAAAAAATCGGTTCCACGATCGAGCGGAACCTGGCATAGCGCCGAGCGGATCTTGGGGACAACCGGGCATTGGCGAGAATGATGGGGATGTTTCTCCGATGCAGTTGGGCGACCAGGTTGGGCCAGACTTCGGCTTCGATGAGGACGAGGGCTTTCGGTTGAATCTTCCGGATGACTCGTGCCGTGATCCACGGAAGATCGATCGGGTTGTGGATCACCTTCAAGGTCGGGGAAGCCTGTTCCCTCGCGACCGCAAATCCCGTTGTCGTGGTCACACTGAGAAGGAGTTTCTGATCCGGGGCCGCTTCCTGGAGTGCTTCGATCGCCTTGAGAGCGAGAAAGACTTCGCCGACACTCACCGCGTGGATCCAGATCGAGGCGTCGGCGTCTCCGGATTCTTCGAAGAGATCGCCCTCTCGAAAACGACCGAGGCGTTGACGGAAGTTTCTTGCGAGCCCGCCACGACGGATTCCCTTGAGGATGAACGCAGGAAATCCCACGATCAAAAAGATCGGGAGAAGCAGATTGTAGATCAGGTAGACCAGGGGACGCGGCATTGGGGGGCAGGTTAGATTCTCTGGAGATAGCTCACCCGTGTATTTCCGTAGGTTTTCTCTCGTAGGATCTTCCACTGTCGGAGTTCCGGGAGCGAGACTCCACTGTAACTTTCGAGAACGAAAATCCCGTCTTGCGAGAGGCAATCGGAAAGCCTTTCCAAGGACAAGAACTCTTCAAGAGACGTGAGCTCTTCCGGAGTCTTCGCATAGGGAGGGTCGGCAAAGAGGAGGGAATAGCCTGAGGACGGAGTGGAGGTGAGAAAGGAGGCGACTTTCTGCTGGCGCACGATTCCGTTCTCGAGACGTGTCGCGGCGAGATTGGATCGGATGACCTCGACCGCTTCCCGGTTCTCCTCGACGAAAGTGGCCTCGCGCGCGCCGCGGCTCAGTGCTTCGATCCCGAGGGCTCCCGAGCCGGCGAAGAGGTCGAGAACCATTGCGTCGACCACGAAATCACCGAGGGAAGAAAACACAGCTTCTCGAACTCGATCGGTCGTCGGACGAGTGAGCGATCGGGGAACCCGAAGGGGAAGGCTCCCTGCTTCGCCGGAAATGACTCTCATGAAAACGGGGTGGAATGCCAGATTCTGCCAAAGAATTGACGATGCGTATCGTTACAGGAGAGGACGGAACACTTCAAAGAGGTTTTTCTCCCGGTCTTTCCTGATCGCTTTTTCGTTGAGATGAAGGAATACTGAGAGACCGTTGCGATTTGCCCTCCGAGAGGGACTCCTGATTCTCCTGAAGACTGATGATGCGTTGGATCCGTCGCCTATTCGTGATTACCTGCCTTGTGGCGACCTGCTTGCTCGTCTGGGCAGGGGTGTATGCGCGAAAGCAGGGGTTCACGAAAAGTTGGCGCGACGCGATCGAACGAGAGTTTGCGGAACGGGGCTGGCACGTCGAGATCGGGAAGATCACCCTGGGAGCGTTTCGGGGTCTGGTCGCGGAGGATGTGACCTTCTTTGAAACGGAGAAGCGCCGCATCGCGCTGGGCACTCTCGACGACGTCTATCTCGATGTCGATCTCAGCCGGATTCTGAGCAAGGAAGTTTCGGTCAATACGCTCGATGTCGAGAAGGCGCGCCTTTCTCTTCCTCTTGATCCCACCAATCCTGCGGGAGCAAGATTGCAGGTCGTGAACCTTTCTGGACGAGTCATCGTGACGGAAAGCATGATCGAGGTGGTCTCGGCCTCCGCCGAAGTCGAGGGGTTTCAGATCCTGCTCAAGGGGTCTCTCTTGAAGTCGGAAAATAACGAATCTGACACGGATGTGGAAGTAGAGGACGAGGAGGCTCTGTGGACGGAACGCAGGAATCGCTTTCTCGGGGTGATCGAGACGCTGCGAGAGATCGAGTTTCTCGGTGCCCCTCCGGTCGTATCAATGGAGTTTCGGGGGGATCTGCAGCAGTTGTCCACGACGGATGCCACCGTCCGGATCGAAGCGGGGCGATTTCGAAAGAAGGGACACACCTACGAGATAGCCGAATTGGAAGGAGTGTTTCGCTACGATGGCCAGTCTCGGGAGGCGGATGTGGAGAGGTTGATCCTGAAGGATGCGAGAGGCGATGCCAGTTTCGCGGGGATGTGGAAGGTGCAGGAAAATCGAGTGGACTTTTCCGGCGAATCGACCCTCGATCTCACCAGCTTGGCCGGTTATTTCTGGGCTGATCCACGGTTGCAGGAAGTCGTATTCTTCGACCCTCCGAGCGTGAAGCTGGACGGTCATTGGATTCCCGGAGCCGGGGGGGCGGGTTTTCCCGGGAAATTAATCGGGGAATTTCAGTCGGATCGTTTCGTCACCCGAGGACGTGTTTTTTCCGGTATCGATCTGGGATTCAGTCTTGAGGAGGAAAAATTTTATATCCGAAACCTCCGTCTCGATCACAAGAGCGGAGTCGCCTTCCTCAACCTGAAGCACGAACCGGGGCTCGGAACAGAGTCCATCCAGTATCAAACCGAGATCAAGCTCGACCCCCATGTCTTTCGACCGTTCTTTGACGACCAGGGACGCAAGTTTCTTGATTCCTGGAGATTTTCCGAAGAATCGACCGTCTACCTTGCCGCTGCCGGACGTGGCAATGATTGGGACCTGAAAACTTGGGAGAACCGAGGGGTCATCGATCTTCGGAACTTCAAGCTCAATGGCGTGGAGTTTCTCGAGATGGAGTCCCAGTTCGAGAGCCAGGAGGGAACGCAGTGGTTTCGCGATATTTCACTCGTGAGAGAGGAGGGGAAGATCCTTGCCGAGGTGGCACGCCACGATATCGGAGATAAGCTCTGGGACGTCAAAGGGGTGGTTTCCACCGTCGATATCCAGCAGGGAGCCCGGGCGTTCAGCCCGCAGTTGGCGACTCGACTCGCTCCCTACCGGTTTGATAAACCACCGACGATTTTTCTCGAAGGAGTCCTCGATGCGAGGAGACAGCAGGAGGTTGGTGAGGATCCGAGGCGCACGGATCTCCTCATGAGTTTCGAGAGTTCCGGGAAAGCGCGTTATGACTTTCTTGGTAAGACCCTGGAATTGACGAATTGCCGCGGGAAGATCAAGGTCGAGAAAAGCCGCGTCCATCTCACCGGTTTTCGAGCCAATACTTTTGGCGGGAGTCTTTCACTCGACTACGACGCTCGGAATGTTCGTTCGTCGTCCCGTCTCTTTGTCGCCCGGTTGGAGGTTGAGAATATCCCGCTGGAAGCCATTACGAAGACCTACCGAAACAGTGAAACGATTCGTGGGCAGATCGGAGGGACGCTGGCCTTGTCTGGGAATGCATCCGATCCCGCCACCTTTCAAGGAAACTCCGTCGCTCGCATTTCGAACGGGAATCTCTTCGCGATTCCCGTTCTCGGCCCACTCTCGAAAGCGATCTCCAAGGCGAATTCGGGATCTGCAGATCTCGGCCCGAATATTGTAAGAGAGGCGACGGCAACGATTCGGATCGAGAACGGTGTTTTGAAATCCCAAGATCTCGTCGCGCTTGCCGATTCTTTCGAAGTTCGCAGCGCCGGTTCGGTTTCCCTCGTCTCCCAGGAAGTTGATCTCGAGGCCGTGGTAAATACTCGTGGCGGACTGAGCAGGGCGATCCTGACTCCTGTCAGTGAACTCCTCACCTTTTCCTGCACGGGCACGATCGAGGAGCCAGTCTGGAAGTCGAAGCATATATCCAATCTCGGCAAGCTTCCCGCCCAGATGATTACTGAAATCACGAATGTCCCGGTCCAGGGTTTGAAGGCGATCGGAAAAGGATTGTTCGGAGAGAGGGAAGGGTCTGCGGCTGGACCAAGAGAGGTCGGGCCAGGAGACACAAACCGTGAAATCGGGGGAGTCGATCCCCGTACCGCTCCACCGGAGAAGCCCCGCCCCCGTCTACTCGACCGGTTTCGGCAAGGGGGGCAAGAAGGGGAGTAATTCCCTATCGCGCGTGACGCAAAAATTGCTTGGCATCCCCGCAGCGTGGCCTCAGGCTTGCCCGCATGGACTGGGTTATTGGAATCGTGATCGGTGCGTTGGTGTGGTTCCTCATTCGATGTGTACTCACTGGGTTTTTCACGGTTGAGCAGAACGAGAGAGCGGTGCTCACCACCTTCGGGCGGGTGCAACAACTCAAGGGGAAATCGACTCTCGACCAGCCGATGGCCGAGCATCTCAGCGAGGAGCATCGAGCGCGTTACAATTATCCCCAAGTCAGGGTGATCCATCCTGGCGGCCCCTATATCAAGATGCCCTGGCAGAAGGTCCACAAGGTCAGCGTCGCGATTGAAACGGCCAGCATTGCTTATGATCCGGAGGATCCTCACCTGAATCAGGAAGGCACCATTCTCGAGGCCGTGACCAAGGATCAGCTCAACATCGGGGTCACTGGACAACTTCGCTACAAAGTTTCGGAGAAGAACCTCTATGGATATCTCTTCGGGGTGAAGAACCCCGAGGCCCACATCATGGGATATTTCGTTTCCATCCTTCGGGAGCGAATCGCCAATTTCACGGCACCCCAGGAGTCGACCCTGCCTCTCGGAGATCTCGATGAGGTTCTCGTCGATACTGATGCTCCTCCTCTCGAAGGCATTTCGATCAATGACCTCCGGAAGAACTTGAATGCGCTGAACGAGCAGATGGATACCGAGTGTCTCAGTTCGACCGCGAGATACGGGATCGAATTGGATGCCTCTCTCATCACCGGGATCGACCCGCCCGAAGAGATTGAGTCGGCCCTGGCCGCGATCAATACGGCTCACAACGAGGTTTCCGCGGATATCAGCCTCGCCCAGGCCGAGGCCGATCAGAAAATCGAGCAATCGAAGCGTGCCGTCGAGATCCAGACCATGCGTGTGCAGGCCGAAGTCGAGCCTCTCGAGCGGGTCGCCAGCGAGCTGAGAGGACTCAAGGAGAACGGTGGGTCATCGGCCCTGGGTTCCTATCTGCGCAACGTCAATCTACAGCTGTTCCGACGGGCCCGTCGGGTTCTCAGCACAGCGCGTCCCGACTCCAACCCCTCTGCTTCATGAACATCGCCATTGCTGCAGCTGCTACTTTTGTCGTTCTCCTCATCGGAGTCCCCATCCTGACAGGGATCGTGAAATACCTCTGCTGGTTCACCACCGTGGATGAGTGCCGGTGCAAGGTCTTTGTCCTCTTTGGAAAAGTCATCGGAGTGATCGAGGAATCTGGTCTCCACGTTACGCCATTCAAGATTGGGTTGAAGGTATTGCTCGTGCCATTTTTTGGAAAAGTCTATACGCTCGATATGCGACTCGATCAGCGTTACCTTCGGAGTCGCGCCGTCAATTCCGAGGAAGGAACTCCCGTGGGAATTGGAGTCTGGTACGAGATGCGGATCAGTGATCCCGTGGCCTACCTTTTCGAGAATACCGATCCCCAGGGATCGCTTCAGGCCAATGTGACGAACACGACTGTGCGGAGTCTCAGTAACATGCCCCTCGACGACATGATGCAGAACCGTCACCACATGAGCCGCGAGGTGAGAGCTGAGGTGTCTCCCAAGTCGGAGAGCTGGGGCTATTCATTGGGGTCGGTCTACATCCGGAAAGTGCATTTCCGAGATGAAATGATGATTCACCAGATCGAGCAGAAAGTGGTCAACCGTCTCCGCCAGGTCACCTCGGCGATTCGCCAGGCGGGCGACAACCAGGTCGACATCATCAAGTCGCGAGCCGAGCGGGAGGCCTCCATCGAGTTTGCCAAGGCGCATGCCGTGAGACCTCGCTTGGTCGGCGAAGCCCTTCGCACGATTGGAGAAGATTCGGAGGTGGTCGATGCCCTCTTCAACGTCCTTGAGACTCAGGAAATTCTGAGCGGAAACGGAGAGATCATCCTCCTTCCCGCTTCGGGTGCCGGATCGGATCTGCTTACCGCTCTCGAAGCGGAAAAAGAAGGTGGTTCGCATCCGCCGCCGATCCAGCGGTAGGTCGCCGGATCGGCCTTGACATTTGCTCAGGGGCTCGCACTTTTCCCGCCTGCAAACCTTGCGGTAGAACCCAACCTTCAAATGTCTACATCCACCACACCAGAAAAGCGGGAGTTCCAGGCGGAAGTCAGCCAGGTTCTCGATATCGTCATCAACTCGCTCTATACGGATAAAGAGATCTTTGTCCGCGAGTTGGTTTCCAACGCCTCCGATGCTTCAGAAAAGCTCCGACATACCGAGCTGACCGAAGGAGAGATTCATCAGCCGGATCTCGACCTCGAGATTTCAATCTCCGTCGATGAGGAAAACAAGACGATCACGATCGCGGATCATGGTCTCGGAATGACTCGCGAAGAGCTTCACGAGAACCTCGGAACGATCGCCCACTCGGGATCCAAAGCCTTCGTCAAAGCCCTCGAGGAATCCGCGCAGAAAGAGAGCGCGTTGATCGGTCAGTTTGGAGTGGGATTCTATTCCGCTTTCATGGTCGCCGACAAGGTGACGGTCTCGACCCGCAGTTGGCAGCCCGAAGGCGAAAGTCTCGTCTGGACCAGTGATGGAAAGACGGGCTACGAAATCGAGGACGCCGAAGAGGAGGTGGATCGCGGATCGCAGATCGTCCTACATCTCCGCGAGGATTGTGCCGAGTTTGCTGATCCTGCGAAGATCAAGCAGATCCTCGAAAACTACTCGAGTTTCGTTTCCTTCCCCATCCTCATCGGGGAAGATCGAGTCAACACGATCGAAGCAATCTGGAGAAAGAAGAAGTCCGATGTGTCTGACGAGGAATACAACGAATTCTACAAGTTCTCCGCCAAGGCTTTCGACGAGCCACGCTACCGCATGCACTTCAGTGCCGACATGCCGCTGGAGCTGAACGCACTTCTCTTCGTTCCGACGGAGAATACGGAACTCTTTGGAATGGGACAGATGGAACCGGGGGTGTCCCTCTACTGCAAGAATGTCCTCATCGATGACAAGCCGGAAGGACTCCTCCCCGAGTGGCTCCGCTTTCTTCGTGGGGTCATCGACAGTGCCGATATCCCATTGAACATTTCGCGGGAGTCGATGCAGGACAGCAGTCTCGTGAGGAAACTCAATCGAGTCGTCACGAAGCGTTTTCTCAAGTTCCTCGACGGAGAGGCGAAAGGCGATGCCGACAAGTATAAGGAATTCTACGCGAAATTTGGCCGCTTCCTCAAGGAGGGGGTCGTCATCGACTTCGATCACCGCGAGGGATTGTCGAAGCTACTTCGCTTCGAGAGTTCCCTGACAGAGAAGGGAGAGCAGACCTCTTTCGAGGACTACCTCACCCGGGCCAAGGAAGGGCAGGAGAAGATCTACTATCTTATCGGTTCCGATCGCGCTTCGATCGAGTCGGGCCCCTACCTCGAGGCTTTGAAGTCACGTGGGCTGGAAGTGATTTATTTCTTCGATTCGATCGACGAGTACCTGCTTCAGCATCTGAAGGAATTCGATGGGAAGACACTCGTCTCCGCCTCTTCTTCTGGTCTTGAGCTGGAGGAAGACGAGTCGGCCCAACATGAAGGAGAGCCGCTCGACGAGGACGCATTGAAAGGTCTCTGCGAATTCCTCAGCGAGGAACTGGGCGAAGAAGTCGAGAAAGTGGAGGCTGGCAAGCGTCTCGTGAACAGCCCCGTGGCGGTCCTCACTCCCGAGCACGGAATGGCTCCCCAGATGCGGCAGATGATGGCGGCGATGAATCCGGATGAACCTCTTCCCCCGATCAAGGTGGAAGTGGAGATCAACTCCCGACACCCCCTGATCCACAAGTTGTCGGAAACCCAGGAGTCGAATCCCGAGTTGGCAAAACTGGTGGCCGGACAGCTCTTCGACAGTGCGATGCTCAGCGCCGGTTTGCTGGAGAACCAGACCGGTCTCGTCGATCGCAGTTTCCAGCTCATGGAAGAGGCGATGAAAAAAGAAGATTAGTTCTGCAACTTTTCGGCACTCGGAGAGTTTACCCTGTAGGTCACCGACATTCCGTCGGTCCAAAACACCCAAAAATTACCTACATGAACAAAAAGAATCTCCTCGTTGTCGCGACTGCCCTGGTCGCAGGTCTCTCTCTTGGTATCGCTCAGGCGGATGACAAGAAGCCGGAAGGCAAGGGCAAAGGAAAAGGCGATCCCGCCAAGCGTGCCGAAATGATGCTCAAGAAGCTCGACAAGGACAAGAGCGGCACGATTTCGAAAGAAGAGTTCGCTTCTGGTCCTATGGCCGAGCGTTTCAAGGACAAAGAGGGTGCCCTCGACAAGATATTCGCGGCTCGTGACACGAACGGAGACGGGGAACTCGACAAGAAGGAACTCGCCGCTCCTCCCAAGGGTGGAAAAGGCAAAGGACCTCGTCCCGATGGCAAAGGAAAGGGCAAGCCGGAAGGCAAGGGCAAGCCTGAGAAAAAGGAGAAGAAAGACGCTGAGTAAGCCTTTCTGATCGGAAACAAATTCGAAACCCGCCTTCGCCAAAGCGTCGGCGGGTTTTTTGTGCCCAGCTCACAGCTGGCGCAGCAGTTTCGCGATCATATTTTCCGCCTGGCTTGCATAGCCTCCCCCGAAGAGGACGAAATGATTGAGGATGTGATAGAGATTGTAGATCGTCTCGCGCTCCGGTTCGGGAGCGGGATGACGTTCACGATAGACTTCATAGAATCGAGGCGTGAATCCTCCGAACAGATGAGTAAAGGCGAGGTCGGTCTCGGGATCGGCAAAGTGGGCCGCGGGATCGAAAACTACAGGGACGGAGTCCTTGAGAAAGCTAGCATTTCCACCCCAAAGGTCGCCGTGCACGAGGGAGGGCTGAATCTCCAGGGTCGTGAGATGATCGTGGACTCGCTGGAGTAAGGCATTCTGGTTGGGAAAGGTTCTTCCCAGCCCAGCGGCCAGTTGGAACTGGTGCTCGAGACGATGCTCGGTGAAGAAGTCTGCCCAGGATGGGGTTGGAGAATTTGGCTGGGGGGTGGCACCGATGAAATTGTCCGAGTTCAAACCAAACAGCTCATCCGGAGCCTTCGTGCCGTGCAACCGAGAGAGAGCGGTCGCAAGATTTTCGGAAGCGGTATCGGAGGAGTCGGTGACGAGATGAAGTCCTTCGAGAAGGAGAAACGAGCGATCTCCACAGCTCCCCTGGAGAATGGGGCGCGGGACCCGAATGGTTCGGCTCTCCTGGAGAAGGCGCAGCCCAGTCGCCTCCGCATCGAAGAGATCGATCCGGGCCCGGTCATTCTGCTTCAAGAAAAAGAGGGATCCATCCTCGCCATGGATGAGACAGGACAGGTGAATGCATCCACCCGAGGCGACCGCGCTCGTTTCGGGAAGGAGCCGGATCCCGGATCGGGATTCGATTTCCGAGACGAGTTCCGGCGAGATCATGGCAGATCCTTTTTCTCCCACCGCTGCAGGAAGGCGGCGCATCCATCCTCAAGAAGATCGAGGACTTTCTCGAATCCCTCGGGGCCCCCGTAGTAGGGATCGGGCACTTCCTTTTCTTCGTGCTCTTCGCAGAGTTCGCAGAACCGGATGAGGCGGGCTGTGGGATTGGGGCATGCCTCGCGGACTTCGAGAAGATCCTCGTAGTTGCTGTCGTCCATCGCGAAGATCCAGTCGAAGCGGGCGAAATCTTCCGGTTCGACTTGTCGTGCGGCTCCTTTCATGCAGATTCCGCGATTCTCGGCGGCCCGGGTCATTCGAGAGTCGGGACTTTTTCCAATGTGCCAACCTGCTGTGCCGGCAGAATCGATCTCGAACTCGCTCTCCAAGTCCGCGTCGGTGACGAGGTGACGCATCACATTCTCCCCGGAAGGAGACCGGCAGATGTTGCCAAGACAGACGAAAAGGAGACGAGTGGGAGCGGGCATGGATGAGGAATGTTTGGCCTCGTGATCAAGCAATGTCAAATCGGTCTACTTTCGCGAAAATCTTGATCGTGGGGCTTGGCATCGGAGTTTCTGAACTTCATCATCGGAATCACGTAGGTCGCGGCTTGGCGACCCTCGTGCAACCTTTTGAATCCCGAGAACCCAGCCATCGAAAATGCCGATTGATTCTTCCCCCTTTGACCGACGCCGATTTCTAACGACTGCCTCCGCGACCGCCGCGTGGGCGGGAGCTGCCTCAGCTCCATGGATCCAGGCCCAGCCCAAATCCGGAAAGAAATATCGGACCGCCCTGATCGGGTCGGGGTGGTGGGGGATGAACATCCTGCGTGTCGCGATCGAGGATGGCCAATGCGATGTCGTCGCGCTCTGCGATGTCGATGCGGACGAACTCGAGGTTTCGGCCGACGAGGTCGACGGTCTCACTGGGAAATTTCCCAACATGTATGAAGACTACCGCGAGATGTTGGAGAAGGAGGACATCGAGATCGCGATCATTTCGACCCCGGATCACTGGCACGCCCTCCAGGGGATTGCCTGTATCGAGGCAGGAGCCCATGTCTTCGTCGAAAAGCCGACCGGACACACGATCGGAGAAAGCCGCGCCATGGTCGAGGCCGCTCGCGCTGCGGATCGCGTCGTGCAGGTCGGGATGCATCGCCGCATCGGACCTCACCATGTCAGTGGGATGAAGTTTCTCAAGGACGGCGGAGCAGGAGACATCGGCATGATCCGGGCCTTTGCTCATGGGGGGGGCGGAGCCGAGCAACCGACTCCCAATGAAGAAGTGCCCAAGAACCTGAACTGGGATCTCTATTGTGGACCCGCACCGATGCGACCCTTCAACAAGCGGATCCACCCCGGAGGATTTCGTAATTTTCTCGATTTTGCCAACGGCACTCTGGGGGACTGGGGCGTCCACTGGCTTGACCAGATTCTCTGGTGGTCGGATGAGAAGCACCCGAAGAAAATTTCCTGCACTGGTGGGCGTCCCATCAAGGGGCCAGTTGTCCTCACGGATGAAGCTCAAACCACCGACGCACCCGATCACCAGGTCGCGACCTACGAGTTCGACAAGTTCACCGCGGTTTGGGAGCACCGTCGCTTTGCCGGGAATGCTGCCGAGAAGTCGAGGGTGGGATGTTACTTCTACGGCACCAAGGGTACCTTCCACATGGGATGGCGGGACGGATGGACTTTCTATCCTGCGAAAGGGGATCAGGTGGTTCACGAAGACCCGCAGTTCGACAACGAGAAGGATGGCCACAACGTCCCTCCGCTCTGGCGCGATTTCATCGAGTGTATCGAGACGGGTCGCACCCCGGTCGCCGATGTCGAGATCGGACATCTCGCCACGAACATGAGTCTGCTCGGAATGATCAGCTGGAAGGTCGGCAGGACCATCGAGTGGGATGGAGAAAAGGAAGCCATCCTCGAAGATCCCGAAGCTCACGCCTTGATCACACGCGACTACCGTGCCCCCTGGGAATACCCGACTGCCTGAACCAATTTATGAAAAAAGCTCTGCTCACTCTCACCCTCCTGGGATGCATTTTTTCGGCTCGCGCCGAGGAGAAACCGTTGAACTTCATCCTCATCTTTGTCGACGACATGGGATGGATGGATCTCTCCTGCCAGGGGAGTGACTTCTATCGGACGCCTCATATCGATCGTCTCGCCGAGGAGGGGATGCGATTCACCAATGGCTACGCAGCCTGTGCGGTCTGTTCCCCGACTCGTGCTGCGGTGCAGACGGGTCGTCATCCGCATCGCCTCGGGGTGACGGATTGGATTCGGTCTCGCTTCCAGCGCGGGGGGAAGGGAACGCCCGAACAAAACCCGACCGAATGGGTGGGAGGAAAGAACCGCAAGCTTCTCTGTCCTCCCAATCCATACTGGATGGAGCACTCGGAAATCACTCTTGCCGAAGTCCTCCAGGGCGAAGGCTACGAGACGGCCTACATCGGCAAGTGGCATCTCGGCGATCCCGATTGGTTTCCCGAAGCCCAGGGATTCAAAGTCAACAAGGGTGGTTGTGACTACGGACAGCCGCCCTCCTATTTTGACCCTTTCAACCAGCCCAAGGGACGTCACAAGACCTTGCAGGAAGGCATCTACAATCTTCCCGGGCGCAATCCTGGGGAATACCTGACCCGTCGGGAAGCGGACGAAGCCGAGGAGTTGATCGAAGCCTGGAAGGACAAACCCTTCTTCATCCAGCTTTCTCACTACGCCGTGCACACGCCTATCCAGGCGATTCCCGAAGTTGCGGCCCAGTATGAGAGCACACCGGGAAAAACGCAGAAAAACGCCAAGTATGCCGCCATGGTCGAGTCGATCGACGAGTCCACCGGGAAGCTGCTCGCTGCTCTCGAGAAACACGGCATCGATGATCGCACCGTGATCCTTTTCACCAGTGACAACGGGGGGCTCGATCGCAATGCGAATCCGACCGACAATGCTCCCCTTCGCAGTGGCAAAGGCTATGCCTACGAAGGAGGAATCCGGGTTCCTTTCCTGATTCGTTCTCCCGGAGAAATCCCGGCAGGTGTCGTGTCCGATACGCCTGTCACCTCCGTGGATATCTTTCCGACCTTTCTTGAGCTCGCTGGGATCGAAGGTCCTCAGGACCGGGAAATTGATGGTCTCTCTCTCGCGGCTCACATGACTTCCGGCGGAAAGCAGAAAGTCGATCGGGAGGAGTTGGTCTGGCATTTCCCCCACTACCGCCACGCTCCGGGCCCCTATTCGATTTTGCGGAAAGGCGATTACAAGCTGATCAAGTTCTGGGAGGGAATCTACGAGCTCTACGATCTCAAGAACGATATCTCCGAAGCCACGAACCTTGCGGAGTCCAAGCCCGAGCTCGTTCAGGAGATGGATAAAGAATTGGTCCAGATCCTCAGGGATACCGAGGCTCGCATTCCCCGTCTCAATCCCGACTACCAACCCTGAATTTCCGAACCCAACTCTGTTGAGTCATCCATCTAACCCTGTTGAATTCACCTTTGAACGGAAGTCATTCAATCAGGGACGATGATTCATATTCTTTCATGAAAAACACCCTGCTTATCCTGCTCATTACGTCGATCACGACGTTTCTCTCGGCTCGGGAGTTGCCCAATATTCTCTGGGTCAGTTCCGAAGACAACGGGCCGCACCTCGGTTGCTACGGTGACGAGTATGCGGTCTCGCCGAACATCGACGCGCTTGCTGCTCGCGGGCTTCGCTACACGCGGGCGAGTTCCAGTGCTCCGGTCTGTGCCCCTGCGCGGACGACGATTATTTCGGGTGTTTTCCCTCCGGCCACGGGTGCTGAGCATATGCGTTCCTTTGTGCCGCTCCCCGAGGAGATCAAGATGTTCCCGGCTTACCTGCGCGAACTCGGCTACTACACGACCAACAATTCCAAGGAAGACTACAACCTGAAGAAGGGAGATGATGTCTGGGACGAAAGTGGTCGCAAAGGCCATTGGGAAAATCGGAAAGAGGGTCAGCCGTTCTTTGCGGTGTTCAATTTCACGATCTCCCACGAGTCGAAGATCCGGAATGAGATGGGCGACGATCTCCGGATCCACGATCCGGCAAAGGCTCCGATTCCGGCCTATCATCCCGATACTCCCGAGGTGCGCAAGGACTGGGCGCAGTACTATGACCGCATCACCCAGATGGATGCGGAAGTCGGAGCCGCGTTGGCGGAACTCGAAGAAGCCGGGCTGGCCGACGACACGATTGTCTTCTACTGGGGGGATCACGGTTCCGGTATGCCTCGCAACAAGCGCTGGCCCTACAACTCCGGGCTGCATGTTCCCTTGATCGTGCACGTTCCGGAGAAGTGGAAAGATCTCGCTCCCGACGAATACGAAGTCGGAGGCACCAGCGATCGCATGGTCGGATTTATCGATCTCGCCCCCACCATGCTCAGCCTGGTGGGAATCGAGCCGAAGGAGTGGATGGATGGCGATGCCTTTGCCGGAAAATTCGAAACCGAGGGTTCCGACTACAGCTTCGGTTTCCGGGGGCGGATGGATGAGCGCTACGACCTCGTCCGCACCGTGATGGGTCCTCGCTATGTTTACCTGCGGCACTACATGCCGCACCGCATCTACGGACAGTATATCCAATACATGTTCCAGACCCCGACGACCCGGGTCTGGCATGATATGTTTCACGCCGGAGAACTGAACGAAGCGCAGTCTCACTTCTGGAAGAAGAAGCCCACCGAAGAGCTCTACGATTTGCAGACCGATCCTGACGAGGTCAACAACCTTGCCGATTCGCCGGAGCACCAAGAAGTCCTGAAGCAGATGCGCGCCGCGCACATCGACTGGGAGAAAGAGATCCGCGATATCGGGTTCCTTCCCGAAGCGGAGATTCATGCTCGCAGCAAGGCCGCGGGAGTGACTCCCTACGAGATGGGGCAGGATCCGGAAATGTATGATTTCGACACCGTCTTTGCCGCCGCGCAGTTGGCCACGTCGCAGAAGGCGGATGACATTCCTGCCATCGTCGATCTCCTGGAAAGTGAGAACCTGGCTGCTCGCTATTGGGGTGCCACCGGTCTCCTCATCCAGGAGAAAGCGGGCGTGGAAGCTGGGCATGACGAACTGGTCGCAGCGCTCGATGATGAGAGTGCGAGTGTTGCTATCGTTGCGGCAGAAGCACTGGCGCGTTTTGGTCCGGAGTCCGGACGAACGAAGGCGGTCGAGGTTCTCCTCAGTCATGCCAACCAGGGCACGGGAAACACTTTCGAGGCGATTCTCGCGAACAACGCGATCGACTATGTCGATGATCTCGCCCTGCCATACCTCGACCAGATCAAGAAGTTGCCCACGAAACCGGGCACGGACACTCCTCGTGCGAGCGGATACGTCGGCAATCTTCTCAAGAAGATCGTGGGAGATCTGGAGGAGTAGGCGATGTTTGCAGCGGAAGCCCTCGCCGTTCGGCGTTGTTCCCAACGCCGCTACGATTCGACGGCGTAGCGCCACTTGGTAAAGTGGCGGCCCTGACGTGTGATGCCGATACAGTAGTTGGATTGGCTGGGAATGGCGCTACACCCTGCGCAACCACCAATGCCCCAAAAACCCCACCTCCGGTTACGGAAGTGGGGTTCTCTTTTTCGACAGGGAGAGTGAAGTCGGCTACGCGGTGAAGGCGCTCACCGCCTGCTGCAACTGGTTCGACAATTCGGGGTCGGAGATGTTCCCTTCCGCGAAGTTATCGTAGAAAGAAGGCAGGCTGAAAGTGCCCTTCAACTCGGCCCCCATCCTGGGGAAGGTGGCTTCGGCGGCGGCGAGAACGGTGGCTCCGCCTCGGCCTCCGGGAGAAGTCGCGAGCAAGAGCATGGGCTTTCCACCCCAGACCTGGACGTCGATACGAGAGGTCCAGTCGTAGAGATTCTTGAAGGCGGCAGAGTACGATCCGTTGTGTTCGGCCATGGAAAGGACGATTCCGTCGTGACTGTCGATGAGCGCTTTGAAATCGTGGGCCGCTTGCGGGATCCCGTTCTGTTCTTCCTCATCCGAGCTGTAGATCGGAAGGTCGAACTGACGGAGGTCGAGATCGGTCACTTCGGCCCCATCGATTTGCGCGGCGGCAAAGTTGGCGAGCTGCCGGTTGATCGAGGTCGAGCTGGTCGAAGCACCAAAGGCGAGAATTTTCATGATGGTTGATACAGTAGCGGGTTAGTTGAGGAGATGCAGGAATTTCTCTCGTGCCGTCCAGAGCAGAAAGGCAGCCAGCACGGTTACGAGAATGACCGGTGGTTGGGTCCATCCTCCCGGAGCGATCAGGATATTGAAGAAGAGGATGTTCACGACAA
This sequence comes from Verrucomicrobiales bacterium, assembly GCA_029213195.1. GTDB lineage: Bacteria > Verrucomicrobiota > Verrucomicrobiia > Verrucomicrobiales > DEV007 > Arctic95D-9. The sequence goes on along the minus strand of JARGNI010000006.1, from coordinate 89,887 downwards.
TGGGTCCAAGGATGAGGAGCCCGAAGTTTCTTGTCTTGGGAATCGCTACGAGAACTCCCCCGACAATCTCCAGGATCTTGACCAGGGTGAGAAATCCCGTGGTGAACATCGCACCCATGAAAGCGGCGGCAGCCGAGTCAGCGGGAGGAGAGGGGATGGGGATGAACTTCAGGAAGAAGTTGAGTCCGAAGACGACGAATACCAGGCCGAGAAGGCCTCCGGCGATGAGTGCGAGTTTGTTTTGCATCGTGGCGAAGTGTTTGGTTTTTAATGTTTAGTGTTTAGTTGGGAATGTTAGGCGAGGCGGAAGACGAGGAACTGGCTGTCTTCCGAGGCTTCGATGGAGATCGCATCGGGAGCGTTCTCGATCGCGAGACCGTCGGCGGTTTCGAGTGTTTCCCCGAGAACGGAGAGACTTCCCGAGATGACCTGGATCCAGGAGTGGGGCATGGATTCGGAAGCGGGGATGGACACTTCTTTTCCGGCGTCGGTTTTTCCGAAAAAGATTTCGGCATCCTTTCGGATTTCGGTCGAGCCATCCCGTCCATCGCCCGAGTAGAGCAGAGTGAGATCGTTCTCGGCAGCGATGTCGGCGAGCGGTTTCTCGGCGTAGCGAGGTTCGCCTCCGTTTTCCCGAGGATGTAGCCAGATCTGGTAAAGGTGAGTTTTCTCTGTCTTCGATGGATTGAACTCACTGTGCTGAACCCCGCTGGCGGCACTCATGTATTGCAGGTTTCCGGGCTCGATGATCGCCCCGTTCCCCATGCTGTCCTTATGTTCGAGCTGGCCTTCGATCACGTAGGTGAAGATCTCCATGTCGGAATGAGGGTGGGTACCAAATCTACCTCCGGGTTGGATCGTGTCGTTGTTCATCACCCGAAGAGAGCGAAAGCCCATGTGATCCGGATCGAAATAGCCGGAGAAGGAGAATGTGAATCGTGCCTGCAACCATCCGTGGTTGGCTTGGCCTCTTTCCTCAGCAGGACGTTTCGTGATTTGGGGTGTGGTTTTCGTTGTCATGGCAAACACTGCTCGGAATCGAGGGAATCGACCAATACCTTGTTTTTGGGCAGGTATGCGTTTTAGTTATACCCTGCGGAATCCATGGAACTCAGACATCTTCGTTACTTTGTGATGGCAGCCGAGGAGGCGAACATCAGTCGTGCTGCGGCGCGCTTGCATGTTTCCCAGCCTGCCGTCTCGCGCCAGATCAAGGATCTCGAGGAAGAGTTCGGGGTTTCCCTGTTCGAACGAGAGCACAATGGACTGCGGCTCACTTCCGCGGGTGAGTCGGCCCTGGCACATGCTCGGGAGATTCTTCGTCAATCCAGCGCCATGAGCGAGGCGATGACGGCGATCGCGAAACGGAGCCAGGCCGTTTCCATCAAGGTGGGGTTTCTTCCCACGGCCTTGCCTGGATTTCTCGCGGAAGGGATGAGGCGATTCAATCGGACCTATTCGAATGTCTGTGTGCAGATTTTTGAGATGACACCCAGCGAGCAGGAAACCGGATTGCGAAACGGAGAGATCGATGTCGCCCTGATCGGAGATCCCAGTGCGGAGATTCGGCAGGATTTCCAGGTCGAAACGGTGCGAAAGACCGAGATGGCGATCGTCGTTCCCGATGACCACCGACTCGCGGGCAGAAAATCGGCTGAACTTTCGGAGCTGGGAAACGACGTCTTTCTGAGCCTCAGCGAAAAACACTTTCCGAGTCGTCCGCAGCTCCTGGCGGATCTCTTCTCCCGTGCTGGAATCGATCCCGAGGTCGCGATCCATGCGAATGGGCTTTCGGAATTGCTGGGGCTGGTCGGTGGTGGAATGGGCGTGGCGATAGCGCCTGCGGACCTTGAGCAGTTGCCACATGGCGGGGTGGTCTTCATCAAGATGAAGAAGCCGAAGCACACGCTCCTGTTCTCCGCCGCTTGGAGAAAAGAAGGAGACACGCGTGCGGTTGAAACCTTTGTGCGGGAGCTGCAGGGCGGAGTTCCGACCCAAACGCAGAATTCGTAGCGCTTTTCGCGGCGTGGGATTTCCTCATGCCGGGATATTGATTGCAAGGTATGGTTTCGATACGAGGATTCTTCCCGCTCTTTACTGAATGAAATCCCCCCCCAGAATCGCGATCACGATGGGTGATCCTGCCGGAGTCGGTCCGGAAGTGTGTCTCGACCTCCTTGCCGATGTACACGTCGCTACACTTTGTACTCCGATCGTCTTCGGGGATGAAGCGGTCCTGAGAAAATGCGCCGAAACGACTGGCAAACCCTTTTCCGCTTCCGTGATTTCGCGATCGGAATTGGAGTCCTGTCAGGCACCCTCGGTATATCACATCGCCAGTCTTCCGATGGAGGAGTTTGTGCCGGGTGAGATCAGCCCCCTCACGGGCAAGGCAGGCTACGATTATATCGTCGAGGCGATCGATCGAGCGCTCGATGGCAGCGTTTCAGGAGTCGCCACCGCTCCCATCAACAAAGAGGCGCTTCGCAGCGCCGGGATTCAACATCCGGGACATACCGAAATCTTTGCGGAGCGAACGAAGGCAGATCGTGCCTGCATGATGTTGACCTCGGAAATTCTCACCTGCAGTTTTGTGACCGTGCATGTCGGGTATCATGAAGTTCCCGAATTGCTTTCGATTGAGCGCATCCTCGAAGTCATCGACCTGACCCGGGCAGCAATGGGGAAGATCCGAATGAAGGAACCCAAGCTCGTGGTCTGCGGACTCAACCCGCATGCGGGAGAACACGGGCTTTTCGGGAATAACGAAGAAGAACGGATCATCATCCCTGCCATCGAAAAAGCTCGCGCGGCGGGGGCAGATATCGAAGGTCCTCTTCCTCCGGATACAGCCTTTCTCGAATGGCGTCGCAAAGAAACTGATGCCTTCATCTGCATGTATCACGACCAGGGGCATATTCCGCTCAAGGCGCTCGCCTTCGACAAGGCGATCAATACGACGCTGGGGCTGCCCATCATCCGGACCTCGGTGGATCATGGGACGGCACTGGATATTGCATGGCAGGGGAAAGCAAATCCGAGCAGCCTGATCGAGGCGGTGACGCTGGCAGCTCGCCTGTCTCTGTGAGAATTGGATGGAGGTGGTGCTGGCAGATGATTTCACCGGTGCTGCCGAGATCGCCGGGATCGCGTGGAGAGGGCATCGCAGTGTCGCACTTTGTCTCGAGCTGCCCGATGAGCTCTCATGCGATGTGACCGTGATCGATACTGATACTCGCCTTGCCAAGCCTGAGGAGGCTCGAGAGCAAGTCACTTGGATCGCAGCGGCGATTCACGACCGGGGAATCACCCGGGTCTACAAGAAAATCGATTCGGTTCTTCGCGGGCCGGTGGTGGCCGAGATCGAGGGAGTGTTGCAGGGGCTGAAACGAGAACAGGCCCTCCTGATTTCTGCGAACCCCTCCCGGGGTCGCATCATTGCCGAAGGGATCTACCGGATCGATGAGGTGCTCCTGGTCGATACGGTATTTGCCCACGATCCGTTTCATCCGGCCCTCGATTCCAGGGTGCGGGAGAGAATTGGAGCTACGGAACGAATCGCGACTCCCGATGTGAGAACGAGGCAAGAGATCGCGGCGGAGTTGGCGACCCTGACGGAAGAGGTTCTTCCGGTTGGAGCCGGAGAATTCTACGAGGTCTGGAGCGGAGTGACAGGAGAACGGGTCGCTCGAACTCCCGACGGGAAACAGCTCTGGATGGGGGGGAGCCAGGCGATCCGGCCTGAGCGGAATCGGCTTTTTCGGGAAACTGGGATTCCTGTTATCGAAGGATGTCAGTCTCGAGATATCGACGATTGCGTTGGCAGAATCCTCGAGGCCTATACCGGGGCCGATCGAGTGGCACTCGAGGTGCCCGAGGATCTGAAGATCGATGCAGCGTCGGTCCTCGATCGAATGGCAAGGATTGGTGAAGCCGTCCTCTCGCAATTGCCGATTCCTGTCGTCTGCCTCGAAGGCGGAGCGACAGCACGAAGCCTGATCGATCGGGTGGGGGAAGGCCCGTTCCGGGTCACGGGAGAGTGGGCTCCGGGTGTCGTTGGGTTGAAGTCGGAGGTAGGGGGAGACCCTGTCGAGTGGATCGTGAAACCGGGAAGCTACCCGTGGCCTCCGTCTCTCTTCGACTAGACGTGTTCGGTCGACTGTGGTTTCTCCCTGAGTTCATTTTATCGATTACCCTTTGGGGCTCCTCGGCGAGTTTCAGCCGCCTTCTCAATGAGTTCCGCGACGAGAGGGTTGGGGAACTGTCGAGAGGGAGAAATGGCGTAGAAACTCTCCCGAATTTCGGAAAAGCGATGGTATTCGACGAGCTGACCACGTTTCAGTTCCCCTGCCACGACCACGGGGGGCACGAGGGCAAGACCGGCGCCGTCCCTCGCGAGGGCGGTCTCGAAGACTTCCGGATCGCAGGACAAGTTCCACATTGATCTTTCCAGTAAATGGCTGGAGATAGGAAATCTGGAAGTTTCTCGAAAGAGTCGCGACCGACCCGATCCGAACTACTCGATTGAGCTGACAGCATTCCAAAAAAGCAGGCTGGATCAGTTCCTATCTTTTGGAAAAAATGCTTGTGGAGGAACGCGAGGTCGCGAAGTTGGCACATGTCCTTTCTACATAATGAAGATCAAGCCGAAGAAGAATATGCCGCTCCCGACGTGGAAGAGGTAATCTCTTCTGAAGATGTCGTACAGGAAGTGCTTTACGCCGGTGGTGCCCCGGTGGGCTCGGGTGTGGTATTATAGTGAACTCAGTGCTGATCCTCAGCGGCTATTCCGTGCACTCGCGCGACTTCGCGCCCCTATGAAATTTGGAATCAGATCTGACATAATCTGTTCGCAAGCGGGAGATCGTATGGTCGTAGCGCTCGTCGATGGTTCTGAGTCAGTGATTTTGAACACCACGGGCAGTCGTCTATGGGAGGCGATGGAAGGTAAAGGAAACTTTGACTCAACCGCTCTCGAAGGGCTGCTTAGGCAATGGTATCCCTCTCTTTCTCAGGAAACAGTAGAAAAAGATGTCGAACAGTTTCTCGGTAAACTCCTGACCCACCAGTTGGTAGAACGGTTGGATTAAGTCACTCCGGTAGCAGCTTCCATGTCGAAACTGAAGTTACTGCCAATTCTTGATCGGCGATTTTGCCTGGAGTCTGAACATTCGGTCGTCGAAGATGGCTGGAAACACTTGATCGCTAACGTTCCTCGCCAGAGTGATGACCACGGAGCTTTTTCAGAGCACCTGTCGCTAAGGCCATCCGAAGAAGAGTCGCATACTTGGATACTTGGTTTTCAGGGGCAGTGGGAAGCAGAAATTCAGCACCGGGATCCCAACGCAATTCTTGCTCAGATTGAGCAGTATGTTTGTGGTGAGGCGATGAGGCAGAGTGCCCCTGAAGTCGTGGCAGTGCACGGAGCGCTGGTGGCATCGAGTAGCAAGGGAGTGCTGCTCCTTTTGGGGCGGAGTAGATCAGGCAAGTCAACCCTTGGGGTCTCGTTGTGGGAGAATGGTTGGGATCTCCTATCGGATGACCGATGCCTTCTCAAAATTGGAGAGGGTGGGATGCTGAAATCCGTTCCGATACCGCGGCGTGTCTCACTCAGGCCTGATTGCCTGGATTTGATCCATGAGTCAACGCGCAGGAAAATTTCGATGGTCCAGTTCGGCTCGGTGCGTGGAGAGAATAGTGGCAGCGTGACTCGGCATTTGTTCTACCCTGATTCGCTCCGAGAACCGATGCCAAGTCGAAACCTCAGTGTTCTAGGAATTGTGATTTTGTCAGGAAAAGTTCGAAGTTGTCTCAGCATAGAGCGACTGAACCTGGCAACCGCGGCTCGCGATCTGTTGCAGTGTACGACACGAAGAGAATACGAAACGATCCATGAACAGATTGTCTGGTGGGGATCCCACCTTGGGAGCACCCCTGTCTTTCGAATAGATCGGAGTGAGATCTCGCTGATGCGGGATCGATTGGCGGAAATCGCTAGTGAAGTCAGCCTGAAGCAGGATGAGTGATCTTAACATCTCGATCGCAAGTCGCTATCATGCTCACGAGAAGGTGCAATATCTCTTGTTCGCACTGCAGCGTAGCGAGTTCGCCCTCCCTCAAAGACCAGCCGTCGGATGGGGAGTTAGAACGGTATGTGGAAGAATCGATTCGATCCGGGGTTCGCGCCATCCAATTTACTGGCGGGGAGCCTCTCCTTCGTGAGGATCTCCTGCTGAGGCTTCTGGCAAATGCTTCGGCCAAGGGTGTGACAGCCTCCGTTACCTCAAATGGATCGTGGGGCGAAACGTTTCCTGTAGCTCGGCGGAAGTTACGGCGCCTTCTCTCAGCCGGGATGAAGCAACTGACGATCAGCTACGATCCTTTTCACGAAAAATTCTTGCCGATTGAACGGATCGAACACATTGCCAGGGCGGCTCAAGGCGAAGCTTTTACGTTTCAGGTGAATGTGACTCGACTGAGAGGTGATGAAGGTCTTACAGGCATTGTTCATCGTCTGGAGTCATTTCATTCGGTGGAACTGAGGATTTATGACGTTCAGCGGGTGGGACGAGCCTTGAAGTTTGATACCGATACGTTCCGAAGAAACCTAGAAGGATTTTGTAATGCGTGCGAGCGAGCTACGATTTCAGATGATGGGCGTTTGATGGCATGTAATGGTCCCAGTTACTTTTCAAAAACATCTTCTCCGCTCATTGTTGGATCGATGGCTGATTCCTCAATGGAAGATCTCTTGGATCGGCATGCGAACGATGACATCCTCGAGGCAATTCGTGTCCAGGGGCCGCTCTACCTTAAGCGCCTCATCGATCGAGAGAAGGGTGGTGAAACGACTTCCGATGAGACGAATTTTACCGGACTCTGTGATCTTTGTCTTCACCTTACTTCCGATGCCGAGTCGGTTTCCACTCTTCGCGATATCCTGAACCGTCCCGAGGAAGTCGCTCGGAGAGTATCCATGCGCCGGTTGATTCAGCAGAAGCGAAACCGAAGTGAGTTTAACAAGACTTATGTAAATCGATCGGGAATCACGAAAGTGATGCTTGAGGAGGCAATCCCCGGGGTTCTCCTGGCATCGACTCAAGAGAGAGAGAATCTTGTGAGAAGGCAGGACCTGGACTGGAATCGGCTTTCCCGGCTCATCCGTGCGAATGGATTGGCGAGAGCTCTGATGCCGTTTTGTCAGGACGAGATCGTGAAGGATTCCGCTCCTCGTTTTTTTCAGGCAGATATTGAAGCTTCGGTTCGACTTGAGAGTGTCAAACTGATCGAAGTCGAAAAAGTGCTTCGAAAAATGGACGCCATTCTTTTGCAATGTAACGTCGAGGGGGTTCTGCTCAAGGGATCAGCCTTGATGATTCTCTGCCTAGCAGATGACGAGCGCGTTGTCTGTAAGACACCTGGAGATATCGATCTCTATGTCATTCCAGAAAAAGCCACCTTGATCTGGGACACTCTTCGGGAGGCCGGATTCGAAGAGGTAGGGGTAGCAGGGAATTCATTGCATCTTCCAGGGCTTCGGCGGAGTGGTGTGACGGTTGAAATTCACACTTCGATCATGGGTAGGAGGTGGAGCTTACCAGAAAATGAAATGCTGGCTTCCTCACAGCGCGTCAAGGGGTGGCAGGCGCTTCGGATTCTTTCTCCCGAGGCTAATATCCTTCATATCTCAGTGCATTTGGTACACGAAGGATATACTCACGGTCTGAAGACTTTCTGGGCGTTCCGTTACCTCCTCGGCGCTGCCAGCGATCATGGGCTGGACATCGATACGCTGCTTCGGTGGGTCGGGCAGATGTCGCTCTCCAGGGGATTTTGGATTCCCTTGCAAATTGCGATGGACGATTTGAATCTCGCATTTCCGGAGGATTTGCGAGGGTATTTTCCAGAAGGGAGAAGACAATCAAGGCTGCTCGGGTATGCAAGGAATCGTGTCTTTACCCTGTTGGATCATCGTCAAGGAGGGTTCCTCATGCAGAAGCTTCCTCATGATCTTCTTCTTGCCGACAATGTTCGAGAGTGGCTCGAAGTGCTAGCCGAGGAGCTGAGCCCCTCTGGAATGAAAACACGGATCGAATATGCGCGAACCATTGGGTGGCGTAGATACCTTTCTTCCAAGATTCGCCTGATTGCGAGTTCATCCACGAATTAGGATCGAACCGGAAGGTGAGGGAGGAAGGGCAGGCTACGAGCTTTTATCCGAGAGATGGGTGGACGCTTTTTTGATCAATTCCGCGACGAGAGGGTTGGGGAACTGTCGAGATGGTGAGATGGCGTAGAAACTCTCCCGAATTTCGGAAAAGCGATGGTATTCGACGAGCTGACCACGTTTCAGTTCCCCTGCCACGACCACGGGGGGCACGAGGGCAAGACCGGCGCCGTCCCTCGCGAGGAGGCGCAGCATCGCCATGTCGTCGATCTCGGCGGCGATACGAGGTCGGATTCCGTGTTGCTCGAGAAGGAGGTCGAAGGCGACGCGCAGGTTGCTGTCGAGAGAGGGCAGAACGAGGGGCGTATCTTCGAGGTCGTCGGGAAAGACGAACTTTTTTCGCCCTCGACGTTTTGGCCCGATCAGTGCGACTTCCTGCTCCTCGAGAAGATGGCTGTGCCATTCGGTTTCGGCATCCCGGCGCACCGGGAGATTGGAGAGGACGAGGTCGAGCGTGTGAGCTTGAAGCTGACCAAGCAGGTCACGAAGGCTGCCTGAGCGCAGGACCAACTCGACATCGCTCCGTCCGATGAAGGGTTGGAGACAGGAGATCTGGAAGTTTCGGGACAGGGTCGCGACCGATCCGATCCGGAGAACCCTCCTCCGGGCAGTCGGTCGATTCTGGAGGACACTGACCAACTCTTCGCCGGATTGGAAAATGAGGTCCGCGTAGTCCAGGGCGATCCTCCCCGCTTCGGTCAGGACCAGGGATTTGCTCTCGCGAGAAAACAGGGGCTGACCGAAGTGCTCTTCCAGCTGGCGAAGCTGGACGCTCAGGGAGGATTGAGAAACTCCGAGATGGGCAGCTGCCTTGGTGAGGCTGCCTTCCTTGGCGATGGCTCGGAAGTAGCGAAGATGGTGATAGTTGAGCATTGTATTAATCGTTCGGAAAATCAGAACGAAAGTTACGGAAAGATATAATAGAAAGAATGGTTTGTCGAGACAGGTTGGTCACGTCGCCGGAAACGCCGGTTTCGTGAAATCACCACCCCATCCTCAATCATGGAAATGCTCACCACCATCTTGAATCCCGGAATCCTGTTTTTCATCCTGGGATTTGTCGCCATCCTTCTGAAGTCGAACCTCTCGATTCCGGAATCGGTCGTCAAGTTCGTCAGCCTCTATCTGATGCTTTCGATAGGCTTCAAGGGAGGCATCAGCCTTTATGAATCCAGTCTCTTTGGCGACGGGATTCTCATCATCGGGGTGATCATCTTCATGAGCGCGCTCGTTCCGGTCTACACCTACTTTCTCCTGAGGAAGAAGCTCGGCGCTGCGGACGCTTGCGGGATCGGGGCGACCTACGGTTCCAACAGCACCTTGACCTATATCACTGCGGCCGGCTTCCTGACCTCGATTGGAGAGGCCTACCAGGGCTACATGACGGTGGCCCTTGTCGTCATGGAAACTCCTGCCATCATCTTCGCGGTCGTGATGGCTCAGCTTTCCTTGAAGGCGGGAGCCGCCACGAAATCGACCCGAACGGTGATTCGGGAATCGCTGACCGACGGGACGCTCCTGGTTCTCGTGGGGAGCATGGCGATCGGCTACATCCTGACGGCACTTGGGACGGAAGACTCTCCTCTGTCCGCCTTCATCGGCGGAGACATGTTCACCGGGATGCTGGTCTTCTTTCTCCTCTACATGGGAACGGTCGTCGGGAAAAAGTTCAAGGAGCTGGAATCGTTTCCTCCGCTCCTCGTTGTCTTCGCGATCGTGGCGCCCATCGTGAACGGGGTGATCGCGATTCTGATCAGCAAAGCCTTTGGATTCGAGCACGGCGATGCCTTTCTTCTCACCATTCTTTGTGCCTCGGCTTCCTACATCGTGGCACCGGCGATCCTGAAGGACGCGCTTCCCGAGGCCAATCCGGCCAAGTTCCTCACGATGAGTATGGGGATCACCTTCCCTCTGAATATTGTCTTTGGAATCCCCGCCTACTGGTGGGCGATCGAGGCTTTTCTCTAGTCTGTGGTGAACCAAGTGCAGATCACGTGGCTTCGTCCACGTGGCCCGTTTTGGCTCCGGGATTACTTCCCGCTTTCGGAGTCGCCATCGGAAGTTTTCAAATCCGCAGTTTTCGGAGGGTTCCAGTCGACGGGTTGTCCTTTCTTCTGACCGGCAAGCCAGTTGAGTGCGGCCAGGTGGATGATTTCGTGTCCTCCGTCGAAGATCGTAATCCGGGTGTTTTCGTGAACCTTTCGGAAGACGGGGGGCTTTTTTCCATACCATTCATCCGCGTCAGGTTTCGCACCGGAAGGGGCAATCTGGGTTTCGTAAAACTCTGCAATCCATCCTTCAGAGAACCGCTCCGAGACAGGTACGATGGAATTCCATGCCTGCAGAGAATGGGTGAACGGCACGCTCCCGGTCCGGCCGTCGTTGATTCCGTGATTGAGATCCAGGGGGACTTCCGCTGCGGCAGCGAGCCAGTGAACGGGCGAACGCAGAAGAGCTTTCTCGGCGAGCACGTCGTCGGTGTTCGGGTTTCCGCCGAGGGCGGCTTCGATGTCTTTCGTGTATTTTTCGCGTCCCGCTTCCAAGGTCTCCTTGTGCCAGGCAGCGATATCGGAGATGCCACACCACGAGGAAATTCCCGCCCAGATTTCCGGCATGCGGCCTGCGACCAGTTGCGTGGCATGGCCTCCTCCCGAGACGCCGATCGCGTAGATCCTCGTTTCGTCGACGTTGGCTTGGGTCTTGGCCCACTCCACGGCAGCCCGGATATCAGCGATCATCAGGTCGGAACCCATGGCCTCGGGGGTCCGATTCGGGCCGCGAAAATTAGGATGCAGAAAGATCCAGTCGTTTTGGAGACACCATTGGGCGTAGACCGCTTCTCCTCCGGCCTGGCGATAGTCTCCCGACCAGGTGTGAAGAGCGACGAGAAGCGGACGAGGGGTGTCGGAGTTGGCAGGTTTCCAGAAGAGCGCTGGCTGCTCACTTTTGTCCGCCTTGACGGGATAGCGGACTTCGATGATCTCCGGTGGGTAGCCCCGGACGGGCTCGGAAGCGAAGGAAACAGCGAGAGCGTTGAGAGAGAGCCAGACGCCGATCAGGCCATGACGAGAAAAGAGAGGCGAGCAGGTCATACTGCATTCGTAGGAGTTCTTGGAAAGTTCGACAAGGCGGGAGGCTGTTTTTTCGCGGGACCTTTGGGATTGTTCGCAGAGTTCGTTTCTTCTTACCGTAGACGCATGTGGAAATGTGTTCTCGTCTTGTTTATGTATCTCGCGGGGGGGGAATCCTGGCAAAACACCTACTTGATGTCTTGCACGGAGCTCTGACCCACTACGATCTCGAGGAACTCGTATCTTCCCTTCCTTTTCCAGTCGAAATCGTGAATCGAGGAGAGGAATGATGCAGAAAAAGCTCTGTCGAATTTCGCTCTCAAACGTCCACTAGGCATGCGACGACGAAAGTGGATCGATCGAGGCAGGGTCTGCATTCTCTTGATGGCCCTGACGGGCGCCTTTCTCGAGGTCGGAAGCGCGCAGTCTTTCAGCGGCGATGTCGATTGGGAGGAAAAAGTCGCCAATTATCTGGATGCCGAGAGGCTCCTCGATCTCGACTTGGAACAGAGGGAGCTGGAGCCCTATTTCTTTACTCTTCTCGACCAGGCCTGGGAGAAGGATCGGGAGAAAATCGCTCCGCTCGTTTTGCACACCGAAAAGCTGATCCGCTTCGAGCAGAGAGAAGGCGAGGGTTGGTTTCGGTCGATGTGGAACGGGTGGTCTGTGCTCGCCGAAATTCTCAATCGATACAACAAGACGGTGCCGGGTATCCGGGGTATCGGGATCTACTCCCGGGTCTTTCGAGCGGATGAAGGGGCGGTGTTCCCGACGGGTGGAGGTTTCCTGCATCACAACAATCGAGATCTCTTCCGAATCTTCCAGGCTTCGGGTGGAAACTATGATGTGGCCCAAGCGATGGACAGGGTTTCCACGAGACTCCGCTCGGTTTGTGGCGAGGGAACGATGATTTTTCTTCTCCCGACCCTTTCTCATTTTCCGAGTTATCTCCGCCCGGAACAGGAGCGGCAAATGGCAATGTGGGCAGCGGAAGTACTTTCCGAGGAGCGCGAGGGAGACGAGGAGTTGGCTCGGTGGGTCGACTTCGGGTGTCGGTTGCATCGGCGAGAGGAGCGCGCCACCTCCGGCCCTGGGAGCCTTCCTCCCAAGGAAGTCGTGAGATTGGAGAAGGAGTTGATCGCGATCCTGGAGGATGAGGCTCTCAGTCATGCCTGGAGACAGGGCTTCGCGGCACGGGTTTCCGCGACGATGCCAGAGCGTTTGGGGACCGATGTCCGATTGGCGATCGGGCGAGTCAGCGGAGAGACTTTCCAAGAAGACATTGCCTTCAGCTCGATCGGGATGTCGAGATGTCTCTGGGCCTTTCTCCGTGTCGAGAAAGAGACCGAGGACTGGAAGGCAGTCGCGGAAGAGTTGGAGAAAGGTTGGCGCCATCGAAATCGATTCAATGGCGAGTCCAAGAGCAAGGGACTCGCCCTCGATCCCTCGCGCCTGACGGTGATCGGAATGATGGAGATTGCCTGTCGTCTCAAGGATGGGGATTCAGCGGATTGGCATCTGCAGAGTTTCACCGAAACCTATGGGGCCTTCCCGGGTATGTTTGTGAGTCTTGTCGGTGCGGGTTTTCATGAGCGCGCGGAACGCCTGCTCCGGCGCAAAGCAGCGGAGGTTCGGTTTCGAAGCGATCACTACCTGGTGGGGCCCCGCTACTCTTGGCGTCTCCACGAACAGATTCCGGATTTCCTGGATTCCGTGAAAGCCGGGGATTGGAGAGACTACGCGGGTTTGCTTCTGGCTGCGACGCTGGATCCCGAACCAGAGTTCGGCCTCGATCCGGTTCTTCCGCTTCGGAGTCAGCGAATTGCAACGGCCGCCAAGTCGCTGGAGTTCAGTTCGATCCGCGACAAGGAGCTCCGGGTCGTGGCAGAGGATATTCTTTCAACGATGAGAGGAGGGGACAGCCTGAGCGGGATTCTGAAGAAGCCCACCTCCGACTTTTTTCAACACTTCGAAGACGCCGAATCGTTGTGCTCGACCGATCTCTATTGGCTTTCTCACCAACACTTTTACGAGGCAATGGTCCAGTTGACGAAAGGGGAGTCGTTTCCGGCCCAGTTCACCTGGGGGCGAATCGTTTTCGAGGAACATGAAAATTCGAGAGATCTCCAACGGCATGGAGCCGAAGCTGTCGTCGATATGACGCAGCTCTGGCTGGAGGACCTCATTCTCCAGCGAGACCTTGAGAAAGTGAAATCGCTGTTGCCGTTTGGTCGCCAGGTCATGGGAACCGTTCCCGTTCGGGTGTATCGAACCGATGTCTCGAACCTGCAGAATACGCTCCTGATCGCCCACCTCTTCTGTGACGAAATCGAATTGTATCGGGAATGGTGGACTGCCCTTCCTGAGGAGCGTCAGGAGTTCCTGGGAGAGATGCTCTATGACGAGATGGGTCTTGTGGGGCGGACCGGAAAGTTGCTCAATGGGCGCAAGGAAGCAGCTGAGGATCGGTTTCCTGATGAGGAGCAACGCCGAGCCCAGTTTCTCGGACTGATCAGCAATCCGCTGGTGAATGCCGGATACACTCGAAACGGGGTTCTGGGATATGGGTTCAGCAGGGAATTGGTGACGGAAGAGGACCTGGTCGCTGTCGCCGAGACCGCAGCTCGGGAGGCTCCTCGAGAGGGGGTTGCGATTCGAGAGTGGTTGGGATTGATCGCTGATCTTGCGGATCCGGAAGCCAGTTTGGCAAAGGTGGAGGAAATGGCTTCGTCTCCCGAGTGGAGAGAGCGGAGCGAGGTGGTGAAAGTGGTCGTGAAGATCGAGAGAGCGCTCCTCCTCGATGCCGTGGGCCGAAAGGACGAGGCGAAGACCCAAGTCGACAAGCTGTCCGAGCTCCCGATCGAACTGTCCTCGGACCTCAATTCTTACCTGGGAGAAGTCGAAAAGCGCTTTCAGGATGAGCCATGAACATTCTCTGTTTGAAGAATCATCCTGAAGAGGGGCCGGCAAGGATAGCCGACTGGGCGCAGGAGCGGGGAGTAGATTTGGAGATCGTGGAAGCCTCCGACATCGCAACGATTTCCCTCTCCGGCTATGATGCTTTGTTGGTCATGGGAGGCCCCATGAGTGTCCACGACCGGAGTGAGGTCACGTCCGTTGCCGCCATCCTGGAAGTGGTGGAGAAAGCTTGGAAATCGGGTATGCCGGTCTTGGGGATTTGCCTGGGAGCGCAGATGCTGGCTATAGCGGCCGGCGGACAAGTTGTTTCGGGGCCCGAAAAAGAGATCGGGTGGTATCCGGTATCGGTTTTTCCGAAGGGACGAGAACTCCTGGGGGCTGACAGGGGCACTGCCATGGTGTTTCATTGGCATGGCGAGCAAATCGTGGCATCGGAGGGTTCGGACGTATGGGCTTCGGCCCCCATTTGCCCGGCGCAAGCCTTGCCGTTTGGTCCTCGGCAATGGGGGGTGCAGTTTCACCTCGAGGTCGATGAAACTTCCCTCGAAGGGATGCTGTCCGCATTTCAGGCAGAGGTGGCTCAGGGAGGTCCGGGGGTGAGCAGTCCGGAAGAAATGCGAAGAGGATTCATGGAGCATGGGGAGTCCTGTCGTCAGCATCTCTATGCACTCCTCGATGCCTGGGTCACAGGGTAGGCATCCGGCGAAGGAGCCTGCCAAAGCGGAATCGCGGCACCGAATCCGCATTGACTCTCGTCGGGATTCAAGGCCAGTCTGGAGTATGCTCCTGAGACTTCTCCTTGTTGCTCTGCCGTTCCTTCTTTTTTCCGTCACCCATGCGGAGCAGGAGAAGTGGAATGTCCTCTTCATCGCTGCGGATGACATGAACAATGACCTGAGTGCTTTCGGGCATTCCCAGGTCAAGACGCCCAATCTGGAGAGATTGGCGAGCATGGGGGTGAGATTTGATCGTGCCTATTGTCAGCAACCTCTTTGTGGGCCCAGTCGCGCCAGCCTCATGACCGGGCTGCGCCCCGACACGCTCGACATGCATACCCTCAAGCACGAGTTGCGTGAGAAAAATCCCGACGTGGTGACCCTCGGGCAACTCTTTCGACAAAATGGCTACTACTCGGCTCGCGCGGGAAAGATCTATCACTACGGGAATCCCAGCCAGATCGGCACCGATGCCAACGACGATCCCGAAACCTGGGACGAGCGATTCAATCCCGCGGGAATCGACAAGACACAGGAAGAGAAGATCACGCGATACGGAAAAGGACGACAAAACAAGGGGCTGGGAATCTCAATGGCCTGGTGGGATCCCGTCAGCAAGGATGAGGAGCATACCGATGGGATGGTGGCTTCGAAGATCATCGAGTTGATGAAGCAGAAGAAAGACGAACCTTTCTTTCTCGCTGCCGGATTCTTCAATCCCCATTGTCCCTATGTCGCTCCCAAGCGCTATTTCGATCTCTACCCCCTGGAAGAGATCACGATCCCCGATCTGGAGGAAGCGAAGGCAGATCTCGCCGATGTTCCGCCGATGGCGATTCAGCGAGACACGAAGCATTGGCCCTACTATTTCGAGGATGTTACCATCGAGCAGGCTCGGCGATGCAAGCAGGCCTATTTCGCGTGCAATAGCTTCGTCGATGCCCAGGTCGGCAGGCTGTTGGATGCGCTCGAGGAGAATGGACTCCTTGAGAAAACCATCATCGTTTTCTGGTCGGATCATGGCTACTTCCTCGGCGAGAAAGGGCTCTGGTACAAGCGCAAGGCGTTCGAGCGTTCCGCCCAGATGCCCCTGATTATTGCCGCTCCGGGACTGACCGAGGGCGGCGTCACGAAGAAGCCGGTCGAACTGCTCGATCTGTATCCTACTCTTGCCGATCTCTGCGGATTGGAGGCTCCGTCGAACCTGGAGGGAGCCTCATTGCGTCCGATTCTTGTCGATCCGGAGAATGCAGAATGGGAGAAGCCTGCCGTCACCCAGATCTGGCACAACCCTTCGGCCTGGGGATACTCGATTCGGACAGAGCGTTGGCGCTACACCGAGTGGGTCGAGGGAGCGGCAGGTCGCGAACTCTACGATCACCACGAGGATCCCGAGGAAATCACCAACCTCGCATCGGACGAGTCCAAGGCGGGCTTGGTGAAAACTCTCTCGGCCCAACTCAAACCCTTTGTTCAGTTGAAAGCTCACAAGCGAAATTAGTATGAAAATTTTCTCGATTCTTCTTGGTTTGTCTCTCATCTCTTTCGGTATTGCGGAAGAGAAGCCTAACATTCTTCTCATCATGGCGGACGATCTCGGCATCGAGGGGCTGAGTTGCTATGGTTCGGAATCCTATCAAACGCCCCATCTTGATCGGCTTGCGGAGAAAGGGATCCGATACACGTATGCCTATTCGCAGCCGCTCTGCACGCCGACGCGCGTGCAGATCATGACGGGGAAATACAATCACCGGAACTGGCTCTACTTCGGGATCCTCGATCCGAAGGAACGAACCTTTGGCCACCTCATGCAGGACGCCGGGTATGAGACGGCCATCGCCGGGAAGTGGCAGCTGCAGTCTTATGATCCCCCCGACTACCCGAATGCCGACCGGCGGCGGGGGACCGGGATGAAAGTCGAAGACGCCGGATTCGATGAGTGGTCTCTCTTTCATCCGTGGAACACCGAAGACAAGGGTTCCCGCTACGGCAATCCAAGTTTTGAACGGAACGGAGAATTGATCGGCCCCCTGGAAGGGAAGTATGGACCTGATACCTCGGTCGAGTTTCTCCTCGATTTCATGACTCGGGAGCGGGACGAACCGTTCTTTGCTTATTTTGCGATGGCGCTGCCGCATTGGCCCGTCAACCCGACCCCGGATTCCGAGGAGTGGGCGGACCCCGCCAAGCGCCTCGATGAGAGCGACCACTATTTCCCCGACATGGTTCATTATATGGACAAGCTCGTCGGGCAGTTGGCGGACGGTCTCGCGAAAGCGGGATTGGCGGAAGATACCTTGATTCTCTTCTACAGTGACAACGGCACGGACACCAAGGTGACAACGAAATTTCGGGGGGAGGCCATTCAGGGGGGGAAAGCCTCTCCGTTGCAGACTGGGGTTCGCGTCCCACTGATTGCCTATCAGCCGGGAACGGTCGAGCCGGGGCAGGTGCGGGACGACTTGATCGATGCGTCTGATTTTCTTCCCACCCTGGCAGAATTGGCTCAGATCGAAATCCCGTCCGACTGGCCCATCGATGGGATCAGTTTTGCCCCCTCGCTTTCCGGCAAAGCCGGCAGCGCTCGCGAATCCGCTTTCTTCTGGTATGACCCGAGGCCCGGTTGGGACAAGGAACGCTTCACTCGTCACATTTTCGCCCTCGACCACGACTACAAGCTGTTCTCCGATGGGCGGCTCTACGATGTCTCCGGAGATGGTCTGAAGGAGGATCTCGTGGAAGGGAAACTCTCCGATGAGCAGCAAGCTGCGAAGGCGAAGCTTCAGGCCGTCATCGACGAAAATCTTTCGGGGCCGATGTCGGAGAATGCGAAGATCGTGGTCGATGCTTTTGGCGATCCTGTGGAATAGGGCTGGTGCCGATAGGATGGGGGCGATTCTCCCATGATGGCGGGAAACCGTAGGCTGCCAAAAGGGTAAGGGTTTGATAAAACCGGATTCATGAATCGATGGAGTAGGCCAAGCTACCGAAAGCAAACTTCGCTTTGCGCAGGGTTAATCGTAGCCATCGGTTCGGTGCAGGCTGAGACCGTAGATTTTGTCCGGGATATACAGCCGTTCCTGGAGAAGAAGTGTCTTGGTTGTCATAATCCGAACACGGCAAAAGGCGAGCTCGACCTCTCGACCCGCGAGTTCGTCCTCGATCCCGAGACGGAGTTGGTGATTTCAGGAAACGCGCTTGCGAGCGACCTCTACCTTGTCGCGACTCCGGAAGAGCCGGGGGAGAAGCCCTACATGCCGGAAGAGGGAGAACCCCTGACGGAATCCGAGGCAAAGCTCCTGAAGGAGTGGATCGACGGAGGAGCTGATTGGCCCGAGGGGATTGTCCTGAGAGAAGCTTCGAAAGCTGATAAGTCATGGTGGGCCTACCAGGAGCTTCCGGACAAGGAGTCCTTTTCCGCGATTCTTTCCGACCCTGACACGCATCCCATTGATGCTTTTGTTGAGGCGAAGCTCAAAGCGGAAGGACTGGAGATGAATCCGGCGGCGGATCGACGTGATCTGATTCGCCGGGCCACCTACGACCTGACTGGCTTGCCGCCAACCCCGGAAGAGGTCGATGCGTTTGTCTCCAGCGAGGATCCAAAAGCCTATGACGAACTGATCGAACGCCTCCTTTCCTCTCCTCACTATGGAGAACGGTGGGGGCGACACTGGCTGGATGTGGTACGCTTTGGCGAAAGCCGGGGTTTCGAACGAAATCTCATCATCAATAACCTCTGGCCGTTTCGGGACTACGTGATCCATTCGGTCAACGAGGACAAGCCGTTCGACCAGCTCATTCGCGAGCACCTTGCCGGTGACGTTTTTGGAGCGGGGAACCCCGATGTCGAGGTGGGATCCGCCTTTCTCGTGGCCGGGCCCTATGATGATGTGGGAAACCAGGATGTGAATGCGGCCGCCCAGATCCGAGCCAATACGCTGGATGAAATCATCAATGCGACGAGCCAGGCGTTTCTCGGCATGACGGTGAGCTGCGCCCGTTGTCACGACCACAAGTTCGATCCCATCGCGCAAAAGGACTACTACCAGATGTATGCCACTTTCGCGGGGGTTCGGCATGGAGCCAGGGTGCTTGCGACGCCGGAGGAGCGGAAAGAGGTGGCTGCGAGGAAGAAGCCTCTGGAGAAGAGAAAGGCCGAACTGGAAAAGAATGAAAAGTCGATTCATGCCAGGGCCACGCGGCGAAGCGCGGAGCGAGCGAAAGAATTCGAAGCACAATGGAAGCGTCCGACCGTGGATCGGCAGGGAACGGTGGAAACCTTTACGCCGGTCGAGGCGAAATTTGTTCGGTTGATCAGCGAAGGACGGGACGACAATCCCAACACCGCAGTCGGCTTCCGGATCGATGAGTTTGAGATCTGGTCGGTAGGTGAGAATGCGAGAAACGTCGCGTTGCAGAGTGAGGGAGCGACAGCGAGCGGTGCGGCGCGAAAAATTGAGGACTTTCCCGGTGCTTATGGGGCACATCATGCGATCGATGGGAAAACCGGTGCTCGATTCATGTCCGCGGGGACAGATTTGACGATTGAGTTGGCGAAGCCGACTCCGATCGAGAAGGTCGTTTTCTCGAGCGCGAAGGGGGAGCGAAATCCAGAGCATCGGAAGTTTGTCTTCGTCTCCGAATATCGTATCGAAGTTTCGTTGGATGGGGAAACCTGGAGCGAGGTTGCTCATGGGCGCGACCGGAGACCGGTGAGCGATGGGCATCGAAATGTGCGATACCGTGTCGCAGGTCTCACTGCTGAGGATCAAGAGGAACTGGCTGTGATCCGGAAGGAATTGGCTCAAGTGAATCGCGAGCTAGCTGCGGTTCCGAAATTGCCGGAAGTCTGGGTCGGGAATCGGAATGCCGAGGATGCAAAGGGACCATTCCACCTTTTCATTGGCGGTAGTCCCAAGCGAAAGGGGGACTCGGTCGTGCCGGCGAGTCTCTCGACGCTCAGCGAAACAGCCCCGACCTATAAGTTGCCCGTCGATGCTCCCGAGTCGGAGCGCCGACTCGAACTCGCCAATTGGATTGCCAGTCCGGAGAATCCGCTCGCTTTACGTGTCCTCGCCAATCGACTCTGGCATTACCACTTTGGCACCGGTATCGTCGATACTCCGAACGACTTCGGATACATGGGCGGGCGTCCGACGCATCCGGAGCTGCTCGACTACCTCGCGATTCGGTTGCGGGAGAATGACTGGAAGTTGAAAGATATGCACCGGCTGATCATGACGTCGGAAGCCTACCAGCAGTCATCGACCTGGCGCGAAGAAGCGGCGAAGGTTGATGGCGACAGCCGCCTCCTTTGGCGCTTCCGGCCCCGGCGTCTCTCCGCCGAGGAAATTCGTGATACGATTCTGATAGTGTCAGGGAAACTCGACAAGACGATGGGTGGCCCCGGGTTTCGACTGTTCAAGTTCATGCAGGACAATGTCTGCACTTACGAGCCACTCGATGAGCATGGTCCGGAAACCTATCGGCGGGCCGTTTATCATCAGAATGCCCGGGCTTCGGTGGTCGATCTGATGACGGAGTTCGACCAGCCCGACTGCACGTTCTCTGCCCCGGAACGTGCCGAGACGACGACGCCTCTGCAGGCGTTGACCCTGATGAATCACGACTTCACGATGGACATGGCCGAAGCGCTCGCGGCGAGGATTTTGGAAGCCGCTGACGAACCCGTGGGGCAGGTGACGGAAGCCTATCGCCTCCTCTACCAGCGAGAGCCTGAGCCGGAAGAAATGGAGAAAGTGAAAGCGGCAATGGAAGAACTCGGATTGGATTCCGTCGCTCGGGCGCTTCTGAACAGCAGTGAACTGATCTTTCTGGACTGAAATGAATCCCCTCCACGACTCTACCCGACGCCGCTTCCTCGGCAATGTCACCACCGGCCTCATGGGTGTGGGGCTGACCCAGTTGATGACTCGCGAGGGATTCGGGTCCGTCGCGACTTCATCTCGCGGGCCGCACTTTCCCGGCAAGGCGAAGCGCGTTCTCCAGATCTTCTGTCCGGGCGCGGCCTCTCACATGGATCTCTGGGAGCACAAACCGGTGCTTGAGAAGATGCACGGCCAGCCTCTCCCGGGGGAAGAGGATATGGTTTCCTTCCAGGGCAAGAACGGGCCGCTCATGAAAAGTCCGTGGCCCTTCGCTCCGGCCGGCCAAAGCGGGAAGATGATTTCGACGATGCTGCCCAACATGGCGGAGCACGTTGATGATATCGCCTTTTTTCATGCGATGCAGTCGAAGACCAATACGCACGGTCCCGGTTGCGTCTTTGTGAATACCGGTCATGCCACCGAGGGGTTTCCTTCGGCCGGTGCGTGGACTTCCTACGCGTTGGGTAGTCTCACCGATAATCTACCCACCTATGTCGCGATTCCGGATATCCGGGGCGAGCCGCCCAATGGGAAGGCGAACTGGAGCAATGGGTTTCTCCCGGCCAAGCACCAGGCGATCACCATGGCAGCGCACCAACCGATCCGGAACATCGAGCTGCCGGAGGGAATTAGCGCGAAGAAGGAGCAGGGGACCCGTGACCTCCTGAATTTCCTCAATGAGCGCCACGCCGCCGAACGTGCCGCAGAGACCGATCTCCGCGCTCGCATCGGGGCTTATGAACTTGCTGCCAAGATGCAAATGTCTGCACCGGAAGTGAGTGATTTTGCGAGTGAGCCGGCGCATGTCCACAAGCTCTATGGCACCGACTCTGGGAATGAGCTCAAGGCGGCCTATGCCCGGAACTGTCTCCTCTCGAGGCGATTGCTGGAGCGGGGTGTTCGCTACGTGAATCTCTACTGCTCTTCTCGTGCCTCTGGCGTTGATGGTTTGCTCAACTGGGATGCCCACAAGACGCTGAAAGCGGATTACGAGCGGCATTGCCCGATATTTGATCAGCCAACGGCGGCCCTGCTTACGGATCTCAAACAGCGAGGTCTACTGGAAGACACCCTCGTCCTTTGGACGAGCGAGTTTGGGCGCATGCCAACTCGCCAGCAAGGGACCGCGGGGCGGGACCACAACCCGGACGGATTTACTCTCTGGATGATGGGTGCGGGTGTCAAAGGAGGCGTGAGTTATGGTGCGACCGACGATTTCGGGCGACGGGCCGAGGATAAGCCCACGACAGTCTGGGATTACTACGCCACCGTGCTTCATCTCCTCGGCCTCGATTTCGAAAAGCTGTCCTACTACCACAATGGCATCGATCAGCGACTCACGGATGTGCATGGGAAAGTGATCCGGCAGGTGTTGGCGTGAGAGTCGATCCGACCTGGAAAAGCGACTCAGGAAGTAGAAAGTCTTTCAAGGATCTCGCCCCATTCGGTAGAGTGCGAAGCACCAACGAGATCAGTAAACTTGGATGGATTCAGGCGTTCAGGAAATGGGGTGTCCTCTATAGCCGATAGGGAGATCGCCGGTGAGTGTTCCTGTCCCCGGCAATAATCGATCAACACATCGTGAAGGGCCGAGAGACTGGTGGCTTTCCCGGGCGGGTGGAGCACCTCAAAGGAACCTGATAGCTCGTTATTCAACAGGGCGCAGACAGCTGCCGCGAGGTCAGGTGCCCAGTGGAGAAAAAACCGATCGGGAAAGGACAGGGCCGCTTTCTCTTCAGTGATGGCATTGGTGATAAAAGTCGAGAGCGCGCTGTGCGAGTATGGACCGAGCACAAATCCAGGGCGAAGGATGACGGTAGAAAATAAGGCGCTGCCCGCGTGTCCTTGTACAGCCATTTCTGAAGCTGCCTTGCTAATGGCATATGGCGTCGCCGGTGCCAATGGCGCAGACTCATCAGGGCAGGTTTGGTGCCCTCCATAAACTGCTGCTGTGCTGAAGTGAATCAGTTGCTCCAGTGTCGGGCACTGGAGAGCGGCTCGAAAGACCTGGTCAGTGCCAAGAACGTTGGCTTCGAATCCGGTCAAAGGATCCAATGCAAATTCCGAGGTCCTCGCTCCAGCAGCGTGGATCAAGTGAGTTATCTTGTGATTGAGGAGAAGTTCAATGAGGAGCCCGGTATCGAGAATAGATCCCTCATAATGAATCACGCGCGAACAGGTAGACGGAGAAGGTGTCCTTCGCCCTAGAGTGATGACTTGGTTCTCTGATGATGAAACCAGTGCCTCGGTGAGCGAGCGCCCGATTCCTCCTCTACCGCCGGTGATCAGAATGCGTTTCACTGTAATCACCGTTTTGAGCTATTGAAGAATAGGCGTCAGCGATGATTGATCAATCACACCACTGCTAATGAGCGCAAGATTGACTCCCCAATCACTTCTTTGCCCGTCTCCGTGACGGCGCAGGATCGGTCATGGGAGAGGTTTCGTAGAATTTTCCATCGTCGATCAGGCGAGGATCTCCGGTTTCGCGAAGCTCGGTCATCAATTCCTTTTCGAGGGAATCTCGGATTTCGCGATACTCGGGATCGTCGGCCAGGTTGGTGGTTTCGAAAGGATCCTTGCGCAGGTCATAGAGTTCATACATGGGGCGTTTGCCGTAGACCCAGTTGAAATGCTCCTTCCAGTCTTCGGTTTCGCGGACTCCGACCAACCAGGCTTTGGTGGGGCCGGCGTCTTCGTCGGGAAGGGTCAGGCGCGTGTTGTTCTCCAGTTCATTTACGTCCAGCACGGCACCCGGCTCGAGAAGGTAGGGATCGCCCATGGGCCAGCGATCAGGTCGGAAGTTGACGATGAGCACGTGATCGGCGGTGCGAATGGCACGCTGCGGGTAGGGAGTGAAATCAGCTCTCGCCGTGTCGACGTGGCGTTCGCGGCCGGTAAACACCTTGGTGCGAGCCTTGTCGACCAGGCCAGTCTTGTCGGAGGAAAGTGTCGGCCAAAGGCTCCGTCCCGTCACTGCATCCGGAACGTCGATCTTGGCACTCTCGAGAAAGGTGGGAGTGAGGTCGGTGAGCGAAGAGAAATCTTCGACGAGTCGACCTCCCTTGACGCCGGGTCCGGCAATGAGAAGCGGAACATTGGTCCCGAACCCATAGAGATTGCACTTTCCGTAGGGGAAGCCGGGGGCACCGTGATCTCCACTGACGACGATGAGCGTGTTTTCCCTTTCTCCTATCTCTTCCAACTCTTCGAGCAAAGCTCCAATGGCGGCATCCCAGGCTGCGATTTCTCCAAAGTAATCCGCGAGATCCTGTCTCACCTCGTGCACATCGGGAAGAAAGGGAGGCATCTTGCCTTTGAGTTCATCGGGATCGATTCCCCAGAGTTCCTTTCCGCTTCCCTTGATCCACTTCCGATGAACATTGGTCGGGCCGCTCCAATAGAGAAAGGGTTCACCTTCTTCTCTTGCCTTGAGAAAGCTGCGGAAGTTTCCTCTGATCTCGTCGAGAAGGGTTTTCTTGGCGGCTTCTACCGACTGGCCGGACGCGATTGCCTTGGTCGCGTTTTGCGAGAAGCCATTGAACTTACCACCTGCGGAACCGTAGCTTTCTTCCCTGGTGAAAGGAGAATTACTCGGTGTTCCCGGTCCCCAAACCTTGTAGGTGTATCCGATGTGGTAACCGGCATCGCGCATCAGATCGGGGAAGGTCGGAAGCGAATCGTCCCAGACTGCTCCGAGCAGGATCGAAGCGGTCCCGGTTCGCCAGAAATGTTGTCCTGTGAGGAGGGCGCTGCGACAGGGGGTGCAGGAAGGCGCACTGACATGCGCGTTTCGAAAAAGCACTCCGTCCTGAGCCAGCTTGTCGAAGTGTGGGGTGCGAACGACTTCATTGATTCCTCCGGGCGGATCGCTCTCGGCGTAGGCGGAGGCGTAGCGCCCCCAGTCGTCGGCGAAGAGAAAGAGAACATTGGGGCGGTCTGCGGCCTGACCGAGACAGAAGGCGGCAAGGAGAAAGCAGGAGGCGAAAAAGGTTTTCATGGGGTAAGGTTTCAAGTGCTCAGGGTTTAGTGTTTAGCGTGTGGAGCGCGATCTCCAAGGTTCAATTATTGCTTTTTCTTGGCCTCTTGTGCCGCTCTTCGCTTCAGAATCCCTTCCAGCTTCTTCCTCTCGGCTTCTGCTTGTTCCTTGGTTAGGGAGGCTGGCTTGACGAAACCGGGATCGATCTCGTCATTGGGCTGGAGTTCTCGAATTCGGATCGTCCGATACCAGACCGGATCGCCATGATCCTGCAGGCTGAGAAATGCTCCCCGCTTTGTCAGGTCACCGCCGCGGAGCTTGAGGAGTTCCACATGCTCGGCGTAGGCAGGGTCGGTGTAGTCGAAAGAAATGACTTTCTCCCCATTGAGCCAATGTTGGATCACGGTGCCTTTTCCGACGATGCGACCGGTGTTCCATTCGCCGGGAGGCTTTGTCGCGTCGCGGCTCGGGGCGACTCCAAAGTAGAGCGACGCGGCCGAGGTTCGTGGATTCTTCCCATCCGGATGCTGGCCGTTGGCGAGAATCTGGTATTCATATTGCGTAGGACGGTAATAGATTCCGCTGTTCGATTTCTCACCCACCTTCCATTCGAAGCGGAGTTCGAAATCGTCGGGAACCGGAAACTCTTTGAATCGGATCGAGCCTCCTTTTTCGTTCCGGAACATGGATCCGTCTTCCTGGATCACCCAGTTGCCCTTCTGCTCCCAGCCATCAAAGCCGGTGCCATCGAAGATGAGCTGGAAGCCCTGTTCTTTTTCTTCCCCAGTGAGTTCGTTGGGCGCGGCATCGAGGAGCGGCGGCAGGAAAAGGAGACTGAGAAGAAAATACACGAATTTCATGGCATCACGATGAGGGGGAAGAGAGGAAAATCAATTCCCTGAATACGGCTCCATTGGGAAGAAATCCTCTTCGAAAGGGGGATGCCAGTTCGTGAATCAGGCGGGGAATTGACTTGGAAATTGGAAAGGGAATTTCTATACCATCCGGGCCGTCCCCAACCCTTCGCTTAATGAAAACCCGATCTCTTCTTACTATCCTGATGCTGGCATCCTGTTTCTGGCTCTTTTCCGGAGTCTCCCAGGAGAAGAAGAAACCCGCAGAAAAAGTCGAGGAGAAGCCCAAGGTCGTCGCAAAGGCAAAGGCAAAAGGTAGGCCTCCGGTGGGAGAGAAAGAGGCACCCATCTCCCTGGCGAGCCCGATTCGCTCGCTCAAGAAAGAGGGCTGCCAGGTCGACTTGCCTGCCGCTGTGGTTCTCTCAGATGGGATGACGGTCATCGCGCATACCGAGTGGGACGGGACTGCGGATGCTTTGCACCTCGTAGGTGTTCCGAGCGAAGAAGGGCCTCTCGAGGTCCTCGCAACGGTCGTGGAAGAGGCCGTGCTCCATGCCCCTGCCCTGGCAGTGGATCATGAGGATCGAGTCTGGATCTTCTGGGGCGAAACCGATACGGACGATGATACCGTGGATTTGAAGGTTTGCTCCTGGACTCGTGAGGGTGGCGTGACGGAAACGGAGCTGCTTGCCGATTCCGATGCCGCCGAAGCGTTCGTCGATGCCGGGACCGATTCGGAAGGGAGAATCTGGGCTGCCTGGCAGTCCCTGCGTGCGGGGGAAGGAGATGTCTTCGCTCGTTTCCGAAGTGCGAAAGGGGAATGGTCCGAGGAAATCCCCGTGGCGGATCAAGAAGGCGGAGACTGGGCTCCGGACCTGGCCTTTGATGGCGAGGGAAATGCCTGGGTCCTCTACGACAGTTCGAGAGGGAACGAATTCAATTTGTATCTCGCCAAGGTTTCGACGGATGGCCAGGTCGAGGAGTTTCCCATCGGTCATTCCGAAGCCTACGAAGCTCGAGGATCGATCGTAGCGACAGCGGATGGGACGGGATTCTGGCTGTCGGCAGAGCGAGGAAAACCACGCTGGGGCTTGGATTCTCGAGGTCATGGAAACGCTACCGGGATCAATGCCGGAAAAACCGTTCTCTTCGGGAGATTTGAAATCGCTACGGGCGAGTTCTCCGAGGCTCCCATGGGACCAGCTGGCGAAGCCGGCAGTCCCATCAATGTTCCCGTGGTGGGCGTGGGACGCGACGGCAATCCCTGGGTTGCGTATCGCTACTACACCGGGGGAATCTGGCGGATTGGCCTGAGCTGCTATCGTCAGGACTCGAAGACCTGGAGCTCACGTCGTCGCCTCGAGCGGAGTTCTTTCGGTCAGGATCGGAAATTGGTATTTCTTTCTCCTTCAGGCAAAGAAGGGGACATCCAGGTCTGCTGGCCATCAGACGAACGAGTCAACAAGACCCATCTCGAGTCTGGAGTGTTTCTCGCAACCCTGGCCTCTGCTGCCAAAGCGGATCCGGCGAAACCTCCTGTGGAGAAGCCGACCCGAGAGCCCGTTTTTGCCAAGTCCCAATCGACTCCGGAGCGGCCTGCCTACGAGCGGCATGAGTGGGAAGTCTCCGGGAAATCGTATGGTCTCTTCTGGGGGGATTTTCATCGCCACACCGATATCTCCAACTGCCGAACCGGTTTCGATGGCTGTATCGTCGATCACTTCCGCTATGCCTACGATCTTGCGAAGATCGATTACCTGGGGACTTCGGATCATACGGACATTGCCAAGAAATACGATCCCTACGAATGGTGGCACAATCAGCGAATGCATGACGCTCTCCACAGTCCAGGGAGATTCAACACGATGTATGTCTACGAGCGGGAGCAGCGGTGGCCGTGGGGACATCGGAACGTCGTTTTTGCGGATCGTGGTGGCCCGGTGGTCTACATCAAGCGTGCGAACTATCGGAATTCGCCCTGGCAGTCCGTTTTCCCGGTCAAACCCGGAGTGGGTGAGATCCTGCCCTACGAGTTGTGGGACATCCTCGAAAATTACGGGAAGCCTGTGGCGGTGATCAGTCACACCGGTGCCAGTGGGATGGGAACGGATTGGGGGAAATACGAGCGAATCGGGTATGCGTCGGAGAACGTGATCGAGATTTTCCAGGGTGCCCGGGTTTCCTACGAGGGGGAAGGGGCTCCCCAGCCGATCGCCGGGTTGAAGCCGGGTGAGAAATACACGATCAACGGAGATGGCGTGGCGAACAAGTCCGTTCCACCTGGACCGATTCTGGATTTTGGAAAATATCGAACCGGTACCTATCAAAGTGCCCTCGAAATGGGGCACAAGCTCGGGGTTTTCGCGAGCTCGGATCACATTGCGCAGCACACCAGCTATGGTGGGGTGTATTGCGAGGAGTTCACCCGCGAGGGAATCATTGAGGCCCTCGATCAACGTCGGACGATTGCTGCGACCGACAAGATCTATCTCAATTTCACCTGCAACGACAAACCACTTGGGTCTATTCTTGAAACAGAAGGCGACCCGAAACTCTGGTTCCGTGTCGATGGCACCGCTCCGATCCGGCGAATCACCGTGGTGCGAAATGAAGAGGATTGGAAAACCTTTGGGCCGTTCGAGAAAACGACTTTTGAGAAGGAGCTTTTCGATGGGGCCATGCTGGAAGGCGAGAATCGATACTACATCCGGGTCGAGCAGGCAGACGGGAACATGGCCTGGTCTTCTCCTGTGTGGGTGACTCGAAAATAGATGTTGCGGCTAATCCTGGCTGAACAAGAAGTGAATATGAAAACGAAAAGAACCCTGATCGCGATCATGCTCTTGATGAGCCTGGTGTCTATCCACTCACAGGAAGAATTTCCCGTTTTCCAGGCGAATGGCATCAAGGTGGGAGAGGTTTCCCAGAGCAGTGCCATCGTGTGGACTCGTCTCACGCAATCGGCTGAACGCAAGAGCGGCGGGGTGGAGTGGAAAGAGAGTCCCGGGATTCCCGAAGGACACCGGCTTGAGGAAATGCAGGATTCGGTGACAGGAGCCCCAGGTGAGATCCGGATTTCATGGACGGGGGAGGGTGGTGGTTCGGGAGAGACGGAATGGCTGGCAGTGCAGCCAGGAAAAGACTTCACGAGACAAGTCCGGCTGGATGATTTGAAGCCGGGGGAAACGTATCGGGTCGAAGTTCAGTCTCGATCTCCGGAAGGAGAGCCGGGACAGGCGGTAGTGGGTTCCTTTGTGACGGCCCCTGCGGAAGGAAACGCTTCTCCAGTTCGGTTCCAGGTGGTAACCGGTCAGGAATTTAGCCGTCGGGATGATGCAAAAAAAGGACATCGGATCTACCAGTCGATGTTGAAGCAGGAGCCCCATTTTTTTGTCCACACCGGAGACATCGTATACTACGACTTCAAGCGTTCGAATCCGAAAGCAACGAATGCGGAACTCGCCCGGTTCAAGTGGAACCGGATGTATTCCCTTCCGTTCCAGAGAGCGTTTCACAACGAGGTCGCTTCCTATTTCATCAAGGACGATCACGATACGGTGAAGAACGATTGCTGGCCCGAGCAGTCGTATGGCGATCTGCCCTGGAAACAGGGGCTGGAGATTTTTCGGGAACAGGTTCCGATGGGAGAGAAAACCTACCGCACGGTTCGATGGGGAAAAGACCTCCAGGTCTGGATGATGGAGGGGCGTGATTTTCGGAGTCCCAACACCATGAAGGACGGTCCGGAGAAAACGATCTGGGGGCGTGAGCAGAAGAAGTGGTTTTTTGAAACCGTCAAGGAATCCGATGCCACCTTTCGCATCCTCATCAGCCCGACGCCGATTGTGGGTCCGGACCGAGGGAACAAGAATGACAACCACGCCAACAAGGGATTTACCCACGAGGGGAATGAGATCCGCAATTTCCTTGCTGAGCAGGAGAATCTATACGTCATCTGCGGTGACCGTCACTGGCAGTATGTTTCGGAGGATCCCGAAACGGGCGTGCGCGAGTACTCCTGCGGACCGACTTCGATGGCTCATGCAGGAGGATTCAGCGAAGAGAAACGCTCCTCCATGCACCGGTATCTAAAAGTGCAGGGTGGGTTTCTCAGCGTGGAGATCGACCGGATCGAGAACCAGGCGCAGGCCACTTTCCGACATCATGGAGTGGACGGAGAGGTTCATCATACGGAGGTGATCAAGGCTCAGTAATCGGGAAACTGAATCCGGAGGCTTCGGTGACCGCGGGGGTGAACGAAAGTGAAGGACATCTCGTTGTTCGATTTCCTGCCAACGAGACGGAGGGACATCGTCCCCGATGTCCGCCGAGCAGGGGATGGCGCGCGGTGAAGGGCGAACGGACCGCGAGGACGCGGTCCCTCCTGTGCGGGCAAAATTGCCCTTCCCTTTCATTCCCATCCTCGGTGACCACGGGGGTGGACATCGCGAGATGAGCATGGTATCACGGCGCATGAAATTCCTGATCGGACTCGTCGCTTTCCTGTTCCTCTTCGCAGCCGAACTTCCCTCCAATGGTGCGGAGAGTTTTGACTTTCCGACCCTTGAGGAAGAAAAAGGCCTTCCCGGCGAGGGCGCGCTTCGCCGCTATGACGGCTATGTGAATCGCTGGCCCGTGTCTCGCAAACGCTGGGCATCCGAGGTAGCGAAAGACCAGCAGGCTGTGGTGTTTCTCGGGGATTCGATCACCCAGGGCTGGGGGAAGGACTTCAAAGGAAACTTCCAAGGCATGAAACTCGCGAATCGGGGAATCGGAGGAGATACGACCCGCGGTATGCTGATTCGTTTGCAGGAGGACGTTCTCGCTTTGAATCCCTCCGCTGTCGTTCTGCTCCTGGGGACGAACGACGTCGAGGTCGGGATCGAAGTCGAGGCGATCGGACGAAATTTTGAAAAGATCATTGCCGCGCTGAAAGCTCATGATTCCGATATGCCCATCGTGCTTTGTCGAATCTTTCCCAGCGCTCCTGAGAAATCCCGTCCAGCCGAAACGATCCAGGCGGTGAATGCGCTCTTCGAGGCGGTCGCGAAGAATGACCGACAGATTACGGTCGTGGATACCTGGACCCTGTTTGCGCAGGAAGATGGCAACAGCGACCCGAAATGGTTCAAGGATCGTCTGCACCTCAATCCAGAGGGCTATGCGCGTTGGGCGGCGTCTCTCGTCCCGGTCTTTGCCACTCTCGGATTTCTCGAGACCGAAGCTGATGACTTCGAGCCCGAGGAAGGATTTGAAAGCCTCTTCAATGGGAAAGATCTCACGGGCTGGGGTTTCCGGCCTACTCCTCCGCGAAAGCAGCCCAAGAAACCGCGTCCCAACGCACCCGTCTTCGTCGAGATCAAGGAGGCGAATTCCTTTGATGGAAAGGCGCAGAGTTCGGATGGTCGCTACGAGGCGATCAACGGTCGTCTCGTGGTGAAGACTCCGGCCGAGGGGCGTCGAATCCAGCAGCTCTGGACCACCCGCGAGTTTCCCGAGGACTTTGTGCTCAAGTTGGAATTTCGGGCGACGCCGAATGCCGACAGCGGGGTCTTTCTCCGGAAACCACAACTCCAATGTCGCGACTATCCCCTGGCGGGTCCCTACGAAAATCTCGAAACGTATCGTCCGCAGGATTGGAACGAGCTGATCGTCACCGTTCGGGAGGGAGTCGCGAAGGCAACATGCAACGGCGAGCTGCTCACCGATGACATGGTCGTACCGGAAACGGGACCCATCGGTCTCGAGGGAGACCGGGGACAGATGGAATACCGGCGGATTCGGATCAAGACGCTGGAGTGAATCACACGGCAGCGATCGTTTTTTCCAACAGAGCCTTGGTCTTGAGGATGCCCTCGACTTCACCGAGGTTCTTGCCCTCGTATTCGACACCGAGATAGCCTTTGTAGCCAGAGTCGACGATGATGTCCATCATCTTGCCGAAGTCGGTGTGAATCTCATTGCCGGATTCGTCGAAGTCGTGCGCCTTGGCCGAAACTCCCTTGGCGTAGGGCATGAGATCCCGGACGCCCTGGTAGCGGTCGTAAGCCAGTCCCATCTCATCCTCGGAAAGGGAAGGGTCTCCTTCGTAGAGAGCCTTCTGCTTGTTGTATTGTTCTTCGTTCCCGCGGTTCTTGACGACATAGAAATTTCCGTAGTCGGGAAGGGCTCCGCAGTTGTCGAGATTTACAGACTGCAGGACCTGGGCGAGCCAGGCTCCGTTCGATGAAAGACCGCCGTGGTTTTCCACGATGACATTGAGGCCCAATCCTGCCGCGTGATCCGAGAGGCGACGGAGTCCGTCGGCGCAGAGGTCGGCTTGTTTCTCCGGACTCAACTGGGGATCCGAAGCCGCATTGACCCGAATGCTGTGACATCCCAGTGTCTTCGCCGCATCGAGCCAGGCGTAGTGTCCTTCGATCGCAGCAGTACGTTTGACGTTGTCGGGATGCCCCAGGTTCCCGACCCGGTCACACATGATGAGCAGGCTTTTCACCCCTTCGTCATCACAGCGCTGTTTCATCTGCGCAAGGTAGTCGCCGCCCTTGGGCTGGTAGCCGAGCGTGGGATGCTTTTCAAAGAAAAACTGGTTTACCCATTCCAGCGCGTGGATGTCGAACTTTTCCTTGGTAAAGGCCGGCCAGTCCAGGTTGTCGAGTTCTCCTCCTTTAAGGGCGCGATGCATGGACCACTGGGCGAGAGAAATGTCGTAGGATGGAGCCGTCTCCTGAGTTTCCGTTTCCTCGGGAGGCGTGGAGCTGTCCGAGCAAGCGGAGAGGGCGGTTCCCGCAGAGAGGATCGCGGTACGAGAGAGAAAGCGGCGTCTGTTCAGGTTCATGCCGCGAGCCTAACCTTGTTGGATGAGGGACTCAACCCTGTTGACAGGCCGATCGACGGGAGGAAATTTAGCCTTGATAAATTAGTGAAATTATAATAATTATGGAGAAAAATGAGTCGCGAATGTCATCATGAGGCGCCCGAGGACACCGATCGTCGGGATTCAGGGCCGCCAGTTCCGGGGAAGGAACCTTTGGCGTGGATGGAGTCACTGGCCCGCACCTTTGGCGAAGACAGCGACACGCGATGGGGAAAACGACTGGTTCGGTTGGCTTCAGACATGGTTCTTGTCTGCGATGATGATTTGAACATTCTCTATCACAATCGTTCCTTCCTTCGAGGAGTCGGTTACCAGGCTGGCAGTTTCGTCGGGACTTCGCTCTACTCGTTTTTCCCGGAAAACGACCTTTCCGATGCCGAGGCGGCGTTTGGTCGTCTCCTGTCAGGGCGTTCCGCGGGGATGCGGATCCAGGCCACCTTTCTGACCCTTAAGGGCAGGAGACAGTTCGATGCCCGCGTCACTCGAAGTCGGCGAGGGAAAGAGGCGTTCTATCTTTACTTCGTCATCCGCGACGAAACTCAACGCGCCGAAGAGCTCGCAGCTCTCCAAGAAAAAGCGGTCGAGCCTCTCTTCACGGGACTACCGGTTGCTGCTTTCCGGACAGATCGTCAGCTCCGCATCACCCAGGCTTTTGGCGAGCTATGGAAAGAAGCGTTTCATTGCAATCTCAAGTCGCTGATCGGGGTGGACCTCTCCGACATCGGTTGTCCGAAGGCCCCCAAGTTTCTCCACCAGATCGACTACTGCGACACGATGGCAGGACTGACCTTGCACACGGACTTTTTCTTCGAGGGCGTCTGCTACGAGGTCACGGTGGAACCTTTCCTGAATGAGAGAAAGAAAAAGAAGGTCATCGGAACAGTCGGGATGATTCGGGTGGCGAAAACGGTGACCCCCCGGGTCGAAAGTGAAACGCTACCCTTTCCGACCGCAAAAGATGCGACGTCTCCTCTTCGCAAGCCTCGCACCCTCGCCATCACCGCAGACAACCTCGAAGAAGAAATTGGCCGGATACGCGATTCGATTCGGCCCCGTCGGATCACGGCCGAGGATTTCGATCGCGAAGGAGAGGAAGATCTCGTCGCTCTCAGCAATTGAGGTCGACACAGGTCGAAGGCGCCTTTCCTCAGCTCGCGCAAACACGAGGAATCTTCCATTTTCAACTCGTCGATTCCTGCTACAGTCTCGGACTGCAAACTCCTGATTCGTTTCGCACCGGAAGAGGTTTGCTCGTAGGAAATTTCCGAATCTGGAAGCAGATTTCCATCGGGCGACGCTTTTTCAGTCGAAACAAGAGGATTTCCGGCTTCGATCTATGCGCGATTACTTCATCAGGCGACTCCTTCTCGTCCCCGTAACTCTCTTCGGATTGACGCTCGCAGTTTTCCTGATCACTCGATTTGCTCCGGGGGGGCCTTATGAGAATGCCTTGAAGGCTGGGATGCTGGGGCAGGGGGGCGAAGCGGCTCGTGGGAGCAAGGAAGGGTCTTCCGGTGCCATCGATGACGAAGCCAAGGAGGCGCTGGCTTCCTACTATGGCTATGACCAGTCGGCGATCCGGGCCTACTTCGTCTGGCTCGGAGCACTCCCCCGGGAGTCGAACAAGGTCCAGGAAAATTTTCCGGAAGGAGAAGACACGGTAGAGCTCTCGATACCGGGAACGACCTCGGTTATCGAGGCGAGCCGGAGTGGAGAATTCCAGGTCAAAGAGGGC
Organism: Verrucomicrobiales bacterium; assembly: GCA_029213195.1. Lineage (GTDB taxonomy): Bacteria > Verrucomicrobiota > Verrucomicrobiia > Verrucomicrobiales > DEV007 > Arctic95D-9. The sequence continues at coordinate 55,618 of JARGNI010000006.1, read as the reverse complement.
GCTGCCGATGCGCTCGAGGGTTGGAGCTATCGGATCGAAACGCCGGAGGAGGTTGCGGAACGCTGGCGAAGAATCAACAAGGGGCTCGAGGAGCCGGAGTCGTTTGCCAGTCGCGCGGTTCTCTTTCGATCCAGTTTCAGCGGACTGCTGCAGGGAAATCTTGGAGTTTCGACCCGGTACAACGAACCGGTCTGGGACATGATGGTGTCTCGTTTTCCCATCTCGATCTACTACGGAGTCATCACGATGATCCTGACCTACGCGATCTGTATCCCCCTCGGAGTCCTGAAGGCGATTCGACATCGCACGACTCTGGATACGGTCTCTTCCATCCTCGTGTTTATCGGCTATGCGATTCCCGGGTATGTCCTCGGGGCCATCCTCGTGGTCTATCTCGGTTCGCGACTTGGGTGGTTTCCCATCATGGGATTTGTCAGCCCGGAATTTCCGACCCTCAGTTTCTGGGGGAAGGTAAGAGACCTCGCACACCACAGTGTCCTTCCTCTCATCTGCTACATGATCAGCGCGTTCGCGCTTCTCACGATGCTGATGAAGAACAACCTGATGGACAACCTCGCCGCGGATTATGTGAGGACGGCGGCGGCGAAAGGATTGAGTTGGAAAAATGCCGTGTTTCGTCATGCCTTTCGCAATTCCATCATTCCGATCGCGACGACCTTCGGACAGAACATCACCCTGCTGGTCAGTGGTTCGATCCTCATCGAAAAAATCTTCGATATCGATGGCTTTGGATTGCTCAGCTACAACGCGGTCCTGGAGCGTGATTACATCGTGGTCATGGGGACATTGACCTTTGCCGCTTTCCTCATGCTGATCGGAAACATCATCTCGGACGTACTCGTCGCGCTGGTCGACCCGAGAGTGAGTTTCCGTTGAACCCTTTCTTCCCTGCTACTGTTTTTCCCTCATGCTTCGCAAACTTGGATATTGGCTGATCGCGATCGGTGTGCTCGCAATGGTGCTGCATCTCGCCGGGATTCGTTTTCCCAGTCTGCAGTGGTTTTTCCAGGGGAGCGAAACAGCGGGTTGGGTGATGACCTCGCTGCTGGTTGTCGGAGGGCTCGCCCTGATTTTTCTGGGACCGAAGGACTTTCAGTTCAGCCCCCAGACGGTGAGGCAAATGCAACGTTTCAAATCGATTCGTCGCGGCTACTGGTCCCTTGTCATCCTTGGCTTGTTGGTAGCCCTGGCTCTCCTCGACGGTCTCGTCGTTGGGAAGCGTGCCATCGCGGTGCATTACGATGGGAAGCTTTTCTTTCCAGCCCTGGTGGACCCGATTCCTTCCACTGAGTTCGGGGGCGAGGGAGACGGCGAACCCAACTATCGCGAGATGAAGGAACGCTTTGCCGAGGAAGAGGGGGACAACTGGGTGCTTCTCCCTCCCGTCCCGTGGAATCCGACTCTTGATTCCGATTCGGAGCAGCGGGCATTTCTCGTGGTCGACGAAGAAGGTATGTTCCACCTCGAGGGCCAGGGAGAGCTTTATTCGGGGCTGGCTTCGATCTTTTATGCCGATGACCCCACCACCAAGCGACAGGAGTGGCGCTTCCGTCGAGGCCAGAAAGACGGGCCGATGGAAGGATGGGACCGAAACGGAAATCGCATCGAGAATGGGATCTGGAAGGATGGCGAAAGGGTGGAATACGAGGTGACGGATCCTGACGCATTCGACGCGGTGGCGGAGGACGAGTTGACCAGCCTCACCGTGGTTCGGTATCCCCCGGTTCCGCCTTCTTTCAAAGACCGCCACTTCCTCGGGACCGACACCAGCGGGAATGACATTCTGGCGCAGCTCTTCGGTGGTTGGCAGATTCTCCTGCAGGCGAATGTGCTCTACCTCCTCGCCACCTACCTGGTCGGTATCACCCTCGGTTGTGCCATGGGATACTTCGGAGGAACCTTCGACATTGTCGTGCAGCGATTGATCGAGGTCTTGTCCAATATTCCGTTTCTCTACGTGGTCATCATCATCGCCTCGATCATCATGCGACCTTCCATGCCGGTGCTCGTGGGGATTCTCTGCATCTTCTCGTGGATCGGGATGACCTACTACCTGCGGACCGCGACCTTCAAGGAGAAGTCTCGCGACTACATTGCGGCGGCTCGGCTCATGGGGGCAGGGACGGGGCGGATCATCTTTCGACATATCCTGCCGAACACGATTTCCATCGTGGTGACGCTGCTTCCGTTTTCGGTCACTGCCGTGATCGGTTCACTCACCGCCCTTGACTACCTCGGATTCGGACTGCCGGTCGAGTATCCAAGCTGGGGGCGTCTTCTGGCAGAAGGCGCCGACAATCTCAGTTCTCCCTGGATCGTGAGTGGTGCCTTCTTCGGGACGGTCCTGGTCCTGGTCCTGGTAACGTTTGTGGGAGAAGCCATCCGAGAGGCTTTCGATCCGAAAAAATTCACGACTTACAAATGATCCGGCAGAAATTCACGATGGCTTCCAGAGCTTGGCAATGGGCGGTACTCGCCTTTTCAGGTCTTGTTCTCGCAGGCTGTGGTCGGGTCGAAGACTTTCCGCCCTACGACAATACCGAGGAGGTTCAGGCCTACTACGAGAGCAAGCCGGACTTTTTTACCTTTGCCACTCCCGAAGATCTACCGACGGACCTTGCCTGGGAGAATGGACTCGAGGAGCCGGAGATCGGATCCGAAAAGGCCAAGAAGGGTGGGGTCATGAACATGGAGATCCAGAATTTCCCGCCGACGTTTCGAACCTTTGGTCCGGACTCGAACCATGATTTCCGGGATCAGTTTTACGACAACGTCGAGCTCTCCCTGGTGGGCTTGCATCCCGATACGATGGAAGTCATTCCGGGAATTGCGAATGAGTGGGCCGTCTCGGAAGACAGTCAGACTGTTTATTTCCGGATCGATCCTGCAGCGAAGTGGTCGAGTGGAAAGCCGATCACCGCGGACGACTGCATGATGACTTTCTACCTCTACCAGTCGGATTTTTCGAAGTCACCTTTCCACAAGCAGTACTTCACAACGATGTATCTCAACATCACGAAGTACGACGACCGGACCATTTCCGTGAAGCTGGCCAATCCCAAGCCGAAGACTCCTTACTTTGCGACCTTCATTCCCAGTCCCACGGATTTCTATCGAGAGTTCGGCCCCGACTATCCGCAGAGATACCAGTGGCGGATCAAGCCGACGGCGGGAGCCTTCCTCATCGACGAGGAGCGCACACGGAAAGGGCGTTCGATCACGCTGCGACGTCTCGAGGACTGGTGGGCAAAGGACAAGAAGTTCTTCAAGAACCGGTTCAATCCTGACTTCATCGTCTATCGACTCATTCGCAGCAGCGAGAAGATCTACGAGCTCTTCCGAAACGGAGAGATCGATCTCTACCTGCTCAACGATCCCAGATTCTGGTATGAGAAAACGGAGATCGATCCGGTCTACAACGGTTACATCGAGAAGGCGGTCTTCTACAATGCCTATCCACGGGTTCCCCGGGGGCTCTACATCAACTGCTCCAAGCCCCTGCTCGACGATGTGAATGTCAGGGTCGGGATGCAGTTCGCGACCAATGTGCAGAAGCTGATCGATTTCGATTTTCGGGGTGACTATCAAAGAACCCACATCTATGCGGAGGGATATGGGGAATACAGCGAGCCGACAATTCGGGCGCGCCCTTTCGATCCGAAGCAGGCCCGGGAGTGGTTTGCCAAGGCCGGCTTTACAAAGCGAGGAAAAGACGGAGTGCTCATGCGCGAGGACGGGACGCGTCTCTCCATTGCGATCAGCACGCAGCAGGATCCGCTGACGAATCGAATCCTCCTGCGGCTCAAGGAGGAAGCATTGAAGGCCGGTTTGGAGTATGAGATCGAGGCACTCGATGGCACGGCTTTCTTCCAGAAGGTCATGGACAAGAATCACCAGGTCTGTCTCTGGGGGTGGGGGGTGATTCCACCCTATCCTCGTTACTTCCAGGGGTTCCACTCTTCCAATGCCTACGACGAGGGAGCGACTACTCCCAAGCCGAACACGAACAACATCACCGTGAGCGTGAATGAAAAGTACGATGAATACAGCATCGGGATTCGCGAAGCGACGACCGAGGCGGAGATCAAGGACCTTGCCTGGAAGATGGAGCATGAGATCCAGGCGGATGCTCCCTGGATCCCACTCTATCACCGGCCCTACTATCGATTTGGATACTGGCGCTGGGTTCGCTTTCCGGAAGACACTTTCAATGTTCGGGTGAGCCGGGATCCGGATGAAGCCCACGTCCACTGGATCGACCAGGAGATGAAAGAGGAGACCCTCGAGGCGAAGCGGACCGGGGAAACCTTTCCCGAGGTCCTCGAGGTCCACGATACCTACAAGTCAGAGTAAAGAACGATGAGCGAAGATTCTCGACAGTTGCTGGAAGTGACCGATCTCTCCTCCTCGTTTGATACCGAGGCGGGTGAGCTCGTCGCAGTGGATGATGTCGATTTCAAAGTCGATCGCGGCAGGACGCTGGGAATCGTCGGAGAGTCGGGTTGTGGAAAGAGCGTTTCGGCCCTGAGCTTGATCCGGTTGCTGCCTCAGCCGATGGGAAAGGTGCGCAGTGGGGAGGTCTGGTTTGATGGTCGCGATCTTCAGAAGGTCGATCGGGACGAGATGCACGAGATCCGAGGGAACGACATCAGCATGATTTTCCAGGAGCCGATGACGGCTCTGAACCCGGTTCATACCATCGGACGACAACTCACCGAGGCGATCCATTTGCACCAGGATGTATCGCCCGAGGAAGCTTTGGAACAGGCCATCGAGATGCTGAAGCGAGTGCGGATTCCCGCACCGGAGATCCGGGTAGGGGAATATCCTCACCAGTTGTCCGGGGGAATGAGGCAACGGGTCATGATTGCGATGGCCCTGATCAATCGCCCCAAGCTCTTGATTGCCGACGAGCCGACGACTGCTCTCGATGTGACCGTCCAGGCGCAGATCCTGGCGCTGATCGATGAGTTGCAGCAGGAGATGGGAATGGCCGTGATTCTCATCACTCACGATCTCGGTGTCATCGCCGAAAACTGCGACGATGTGGTCGTGATGTATGGAGGGCGCGTGGTCGAGTGGACCTCGACCAGGGAATTGTTCGCCAATCCGCTCCATGCCTACACCAAGGGGTTGCTCCGCTCGATCCCGCGTCTGGATCGGGAGCGAAAAACCAAGCTGCCGACGATCCCCGGGAACGTGCCTTCGCTCCAGGAGATGCCTTCCGGATGCCGTTTCTCGACGCGATCCGAGGTCGAGCACGATGACGAGTCGATCCGCACGCGTCCCGATTTCAAAGAAGTTTCTCCCGGTCACTGGGTCGAAACCTGTCCCTATTGCTACGAAGGATGAAGCCGCTCTTGAAAATCGAAGACCTGAAAATGCACTTCCCGGTGAAGGGGGGCGTTTTCCTCCGTGCGATGGGAGCATGCAAGGCGGTGGATGGCGTGTCCCTGACCGTCAACGAAGGTGAGACGGTCGGCCTGGTGGGAGAATCGGGTTGTGGCAAGTCGACCCTGGCCAAAGCGACGGCACGTCTTCTCGATCCGACGGCTGGTCGTATCGAATTCGAGGGGACCGATATCACGCACCTGCGAAGGAGGGAGCTGAATCCCGTCAGGCGGGAGATGCAGATGATTTTTCAGGACCCGGCCGAGTCATTGAATCCCCGCCACTCGGTGAGGGATATCGTCGAGGAGCCTCTCGTGATTCAAAAGCGAGGGAGCCGAGCCGAGCGTGGGAAACGGGTCGCGGAACTTCTCGAAAAGGTGGGGCTCAGCGAATCGGCGGGGAATCGCTATCCTTTCGAATTCTCGGGAGGCCAGCGCCAGCGAATCGGGATTGCCCGTGCCCTCGCGCTGAATCCCAAGCTGATTCTCTGTGATGAACCGGTCTCTGCCCTCGATGTTTCAGTACAGAGCCAGGTGCTCAATCTTCTCATGGAATTGCAGGAGGACTTCGGTCTCGCCTATTTGTTCATCGCGCATGATCTCGCCGTGGTGAAACACGTTTCCGACCGAGTCGCGATCATGTACCTGGGGAAGATCGTCGAACTCGCGGGAGCCGATGAGATTTACGAGAATCCGAAGCACGCCTACACCAAGGCCCTGATTTCAGCGATCCCGGTGGCAGATCCGTCGCTCGATCGCGATCGGAGGCTCCTGGAAGGCGATGTTCCCTCGCCGATCGATCCTCCCCAAGGATGCGCCTTTGGTCACCGTATGGGACATCCGAAGTGGGAAGCCAGCGTGGGGATGGACCTGGCACTTCGTGAGGTTTCCCCTGGACACTGGGTGCAGCCTTGCCCCTGCTGCACCGATGAAAGTTGAGCTCTTTTCCGCCTGCTCGAAGATATTTACCAGTGCTGACAACAGCGTTGCGAGGATATTCAATATCAGCTAGACTGTGGTGATGACGTTTGAGAGCTTTTTGCAATCGACTGACGAAGAATCCCCCCCGAGTGATCTCAGCCCCGAGTTGCTCTCGCTTTGGTATACCAAGGCTGGGAGGTGGGAAGAGGCTCACAATATAGCGCAGGACATTCCTTCCAAGATGGGGTCCTGGATCCACGGGCTCCTGCATGCGATCGAGGGAGATTTTGGCAATTCCGGATATTGGTATCACCGCGCCGGTGAGCCTCCGATTTCCAGGGAACAAATCGACGACGATTGGGAGCGAATTTCCCGTGAACTGCTTGGGGGCGGAAAGGTATAAGGAATTTCCGGTCGAGACGTTTCAGATACGATCATGCAGCTTCCTGAACTCGCTGGCTACCATTATGAGGATCTTCTCGGAGAGGATTCTTTCGGGTGGAGTTATGCCGCGACGGATCAAGAGGGTGGGCGCCGGGTCATCAAGGTGCTCAAGGCCCAGTCCACGAGTCCTCATCTGCTCGACCAGTACTTTCAGGTTCTTTCGGACCCAACATCTCGAATCGAGGGGGCGGCACCCGTCTACGACTACCGAGTCGGCGATGAGTTTTCGCCGTCGGTTTATTCGATGCCCTATTACGGATGGAAGAGCAAGAAGACCGGCGAGTGGCAGCTTACCTCCTTGAAGCGTTTGAGGCGGTATCTTCCTCCCGAGTCATCGCTTGGGGTGATCCAGAATCTCGCTCGCAGTCTCAGTAGTGTTCACCGAGAAGGCTATTTTCATGGGGGGCTTAAACCGGGCAGCCTGTTTCTCGAAGCCGACGAGGATGGGGGGCAGCAGGTTTCGATCGGAGATTTTGGCCAGGTTTTCATGGGCGGGCTTCAGTATCTCCGCGGCGGCGATCTCCTCTTTTTTGCCAGTCCTGAACAGCTGGCCACGGGAGATTTCTCCGAGGGCAGGGGATTTCGCTGGGATATCTATTCGTTTGGAGTCATCGCGTTCCAGTTGCTGACTGGGCATCTCCCTCGGCTCGAGCTGTTGTGGCAGCAATGTGCGGAGCGCCCGACCGCGTTGCGGTCTTCTGCTGCCATTGCTTTCAGTGAACTGACTTCGCTGACGGAGCACTTTGTCACCCAGTTGGAACTCGAGAAACCAGTTGAATGGCCGGATGAGGCAGAATTCATCGAGCCGGGATTGCGGAGCCTGGTCGAGCAATGTCTTGAATTCGATCCAGAATCACGCCCTGGCTCGATGATCGAGGTCGAAGAAGCGCTCGAGAGGGCGATCCGCACCTCGCGGAAGAAGGAGAGTAAGAAGCGAAAATCGGAGAAGCGAAAGATCGTCCCGGTGCCGGCTCTCGCCGAAGATGAGGCCCCGGTGAAAGCCGAGGCTGAACCTTCTGAAGAGGTGGCAGAACTTGCTCCGGTTGTAGAAAAGGTCTCTTCTCGGGAAATTTCCGATCCGTCGGATCCTGTTGATCCTGGAGATGATTTCGAATTGGATCCGCTCGATGAATTCGATTTTGAAGAAGGGGAAGAGATCCAGGGGAGGGAGAGGGCCATTCCTCTCCAAGCGAGAGGTCGTTCCAACGGGAGAACGGGATCGATGCTCTCCTCGAGACCTGTTCTTCTCTGGCAGATTGCCGCCTTGCTTTGTCTGCTTTCCCTGATCCCGGTTTCCATCTTCGGATTGAAAAACTACTTCGAACTTCGCGAAGTGCGAAATGAACTGACTGTAGAGGCGGCGGAGTTGCAGGCCAGTGTGGAGCAGCAGGCCGACGCCTATCGCCGGGCAATGACGGAGAAGCAGAAAAGCTCGGAGCAGCTGAGTTCGAAGTTGAACAATGTCGAGGCTACCAAGAGTCAGCTCGAGGGAGAAGCCAAGTTGGCGAGGCAGATTGTGCGGCAGACCCAGGACAATGGGGATGAGTTTTTCCGGCTTGTCCTCGAGAATGATGATACGGACGTCCCCGGTTTCCGGGAGGCGAGATCTTCCGCGCTGATCAAGGCCCAGCGACACTACGAGCGTTTGATCGAAGTCTACGGCGACGCCCCGGATTTCATCGTATCGACGGCGAACGCGTTTTTCTTTCTCGGTCGGATCTACCAGGAGATGGGCGAGTTTGGGAAGTCTCTCGCATCGTTCGGCGAAGCGGAGCGTCGATATGGCGTGCTCCTGGAAGATGAGGTGACGACCGATGTTTCCTTTGTCAAGAATCTCGCGATCGCCAAAGCGTCGTTGGGAGAGCTATCGATGAAAAACACGGAGTATGCCATTGCGAGGCATTACTTCACCGAGTCCTCTCGCTACTGGGCGGATGTTCGATCGTCTTCGCCCGCCGATGCGCTCGAGGCGAGCACCAGTATCCATCAGAATTCCCTGGAGATCGTCGAGTGCGAGCTTGCCATCGACCGGCTCGATGCGGCACTCGACGGAGCAAGGTCGGTGGGGATCCAGCTCCTCAAGCTGCAGGATGACCATCCCGAAGACCCTTCCGTCATCGGAACGTTGGCGAGGTCGTTTGCCTTGACCGGTCGAATCCTGGAGGCTCGTGGGCAGCTCGATCTCGCGAAAGAGGCTTACACCCAGTCGAGTGACCTCTATGGAAAAGCGGTGACCCTGAATGCGGCCTCCGACAGTTATCAACTGGGGCTGGGGAACAGTTTCGCTCGGCTTGGTTTGCTGAACAATGACATCGAAAAGCTGGAGGCGGCCGTTGGGGTGCTCTCGAAGGTGGTGGCTCGGAATCCTTTCGAATCTCAATACCAGAAAACGATCGCGGATGTCTACGGAGTCCTCGCGAAGAACCAACGAGATGGGGGGCGTTCCGAGAACGCGATTCGCCTGGAGCAGGAAGCCATCGGAATCCTGCAGCCCATCATCCGGGAGAATAAGGGCAAGGTCCCCTCGGATGTCCTCTATTCCTATTCGCAACGGCTTGCCCATCTTGCGGAGTTGCTCGGCGATGGGGGAGCCTTCGATGAATCTCGGGGCCCCCTAGAGGAAGCCATTGCCGTGCTCGAGTTGATCTCGAAAGAAAACACGATGATTTCTCAGTATCAGCGAGCGCTGGCTAGAGCCCGTGGCTTGGCCGGATTCGCCTGTATCGAGTCGGGCAAAGAGTCGGAAGCCAAGGAGCATCTCGAACTCGCCAGGTTGAGCTGGCAGACCTACATGGAAGGCAATCCGGACGACCCCGATGCCGAGCAGGCGGTGAAGTGGACTGCGGATCAGCTGAAGCGCCTGCAATGAGCCTGCCAGGAGGCATCTTTTCTCTTTGACTTCGAGAGACCCGCAGGTTGGTTGGCGGCCACATGATCGAAGTAGTCAAAGAGATTGCCCTAGAGGCGGGTGCCGCCGTCCTCGAAGTCTATGGAACGGAGTTCGGGGTCGAGACGAAGGAAGATTCCTCCCCCCTGACGGAGGCCGATCGTCGGTCCAATGCGGTCATCGAAAGGGGACTCCAGAATTCCTTCCCGGAGATTCCCATTATTTCCGAGGAGATGAAGGCAACGGAATTCGCAGAGCGGAAGGATTGGGATCAATTCTGGCTCGTCGATCCGCTCGACGGCACCAAGGAGTTTGTAAAACGAAACGGCGAGTTCACCGTCAACATTGCGCTGATTCGAAAAGGGCAGCCTGTTCTCGGAGTCGTGTTCCAACCGGTCGGTGAACACCTATTCTGGGCCGAGGAAGGAAATGGAGCCTGGAAGTCGACTGCTTCCGGCAGCCCGGTGAGGATGTCCGGCGGCGAGCATTACCTTGAGAAAGACTCCGTAACCGTGGTGGCGAGTCGCTCTCACCTCACCGATGACGTGAAGAAATTTGTCGAGGATCTCGAGTCGGCTGGCAAGACGGTCGAATTTCTCTCCGCGGGGAGTTCGCTCAAACTCTGCCTTGTCGCGGAAGGAGCCGCCGATGTCTATCCGCGACTCGGACCCACGATGGAGTGGGATACGGGGGCCGCACACGCCATTGCCAACCAGGCAGGGCGACAAGTCCTCCAGTTTGATTCGAGAGAGCCGCTTTGCTACAACAAAGAGAATCTGCTCAACCCGTTCTTCATCGTCGAGTAGGCGAAAAAGAACGGGTTTGGAGAAAGGCGATTACCAGGTCTTGATATTGTCGCTGTCGTCACCCTGGATTTCTTTTCCTGTGCTCCAGACAAGGATGGACTCGGGCAGGAAGGCCGCGTCGACCTGATTGTCCCAGGTGGGGGTCGCGACCCGGTTGTTGTAGTCGAGATCGAGGCGGACGTAGTAGTATTCTCCCCAGGGATCCCAGAGTTCACCGCCGCCATCTTCTTCGAGGGTCACTCCTTTGCGGTATTTTCCACCGCCCATAGGCTTGGCCTGCTTTCCGGTGTAAAACGCGATTCTGCGGGGGTTGAGTCCGCCGGACTCGCCTTCTCCATCTGAACCGAGGAGCACATCCATCAGCTCTCGATCGGAGCGGATCTCCGTTTCCTCGCTGTCGGAATCGATGGGATATTTCCGATACTCGGTGAAGTAGGCGGCGATCGCGTTTTTCAAATTGTAGGCCGTGTTCTGGGCGTGGGCTTTTTCGGCTCTTCGGAGCGCTCCACTGGTAGCGGGGAACATCAGTCCAGCGAGGATGCCGATGATCGCGATGACGACGAGGAGCTCGAGAAGAGTGAAGCCTCTCGTTTCTCCCAAAATTGGTTTTGATAGTGATTTTCTCATGATTCGGGGCATGTTTAACGAGTCGGAAGAAGGCTTGCGAGACTTTTTTATCCGAAATTGCCTTCTTGACCAGAGAATACAATGTAAACACATCTGCAAGTCTCTCGTCCAGCTATTTCCTCGAGTAAATTCTCCATTTTGAAGTCTTCTCTCTTGCAGCAGGTGCGCGAGCATATCGCGGGTTCCGAGTATCGTCCCCAGAACAAATCCGAACTCGCACGTAGTCTGGGAGTTGCGTCGAAAGATCGAGCGATGTTTCGCGAAGTGCTCCGGGAAATGGAGGAGTCGGGAGAAATTGTTCGCGGGAAGAAATCTCGATTCCATCTGCCGGGAGGGGATTCGGCAGGCGCACGCTGTCGGGGCATCATCCGAGTGAATGGGGATCGCAGGCGACGCAGTGGGATTTTCCTACCTGCTGAGCCGGACGATCATGAAATCTTCCGGAAGATGCGTCGCCCTCAACTCTATGTGCCGGGGCGATTCCTCGATGTCGCCCTCGATGGCGACGAAGTCGTCGTTGAGATCGAGGAGCGTGAACCTCCCAAGTGGGTCAAGTATGCGGAGAGGAGCCGGGCTCGAGGCGGAAAGTCCGGAAAGCATCGCTCATCGCGCCCCAGGGACTTTCAGAAGGGAGACGAACGACGGGACGAAGACTACCACCAGGCTCGCGTCGTGGAGGTGGTTTCTCGCAAACCCCGCAAGATCGTTGGGACCTATCATGGGAAGGGGAACCGATCGACGATCGCGCCGGAGGACTCCCGTCTCCCTCCGCACTTTCAGCTGATGAAAGTCCTGCCCGAGGCGAAACCGGGAGATGTCGTCTTGGCCAGCTTCCTCGATTGGACGGATCCTCAGCTCTTCCCGATGGCGGAAATGACCGAGATCCTGGGAAGGGAAGACTCTCCTGGCATCGATATTCTCAAGGTGATCCATCGGATGGGACTTCCCCTTGAGTTTCCTCGCGAAGTTCTTGCAGAAGCCGAATTGATTTCCGAGATCGTCTCCGAAGAAGAGTTGGCTCGTCGGGAGGACTGGAGAGAGCGAGATGTTTTTACGATCGATCCCGAAGACGCAAAAGACTTCGACGACGCCATTTGTGTCACGGAGCGAGAGGGTGGAGGATGGGAACTGGCCGTACACATCGCGGATGTGGCTCACTATGTGAAAGCAGGTTCGGCTCTCGATGAAGAAGCTCGGAAGAGAGGGAACAGTGTGTATCTCGCTGATCGGGTCATCCCCATGTTGCCTGAGCAACTGAGCAATGGAATCTGCAGTCTCAAACCGGGAGTCGAACGGTTGACGCATGCTGCAATCCTCGAGTTCGATGCCAGTGGAGAGCAGAAAGGGGCTCGATTCGTCTCGGCGGTGATCCGAAGTCAGCATCGGTTCAGCTATGAGGAAGCCTTTGCCCTGATGCAGCTCGAGGATTCGGAGATTGAGCAATTGCCGGATGAGAAGGAGAGAACCCTGGCCCGTCATCTCGCTCGGGCGTGGGACCTGGGTTCTCGATTGAGAAAGAAGAGGTTCGACCAGGGGGCACTCGATCTCGACTTTCCGGAAGTGAGGGTGGTTCTCGATGGAAAAGGGAGAGCCGTGGACTTGAAAAAGAGTGTCTACGATGAAAGTCATCAACTCATTGAAGAGTTCATGCTGGCGGCGAACGAGGCGGTGGCCCTCACGACCAAGAATGCCCAGGCCTCTTCGCTCTATCGCATTCATGAAGACCCGGATTTTGGAAAGCTGGAAGAGTTCGCCGACCTCGCGCGGATGTTTGGTCATCGAGTCGGGGATGTAACTCATCGACCCGAGCTTCAAAAATTGCTCTCTGCCATTCGAGGGAAGCTGGAGGAGCACAGTGTGAAGCTGGCTCTTCTCAAGAGCCTCAAAAGGGCGGCCTACTCAAAGGATCCGCTGGGGCACTATGGATTGGCAAAAACCAACTACACGCACTTTACCAGTCCGATTCGTCGCTACGCTGACCTCGTGGTGCACCGGGTCCTTCGGCGAATCCTTTCCAGTCGAAACGAGGAAACGGCTCCGAAAGACCCTGATCGAGTTCCTTCCCTCCAGGAACTCAGCGAAATCGCTCATCACATTTCCAAGACGGAACGTGTGGCTGCCGAAGCGGAGATGGAGACGAGGCGGCTGAAGATGATCGAGTATCTGGAACGGGTCTGCCGCGAATATCCGGACGCTCAATTCGATGCAACGGTCTATGAAGTGCGCCCCATTGGAGCCTTCGTCGAGCTCAACGACTTGCTGCTCAAAGGGCTGATTCGTCGAGATGATCTCCATCCCAGTGATGGCTATTTTTTCGATCGAAACACGAGGCAGTTTCGAAGTCGCAACGGGATGCCGCTGCTTGCGGTAGGAAGCCGGCTCCCCGTCCGCTTGTCACGGATCAATCGAGAAAAGGGATTTATTGATTTTGTTCCCGCCTAGATAGTGAAGCGAAGCCTCATTTCACGAGGGCCTTCCGGGCGCCTCGGAAAAGAGCGATCGCTGAGCCGAGGAAAAGACAGAAGAAGGTCCCGTATCCGATCCTCCAGGGGAGGGCTTCCTGGGGGGAGAGTTCCCCCGAGGCTAGAAACCCGAAGATGGTGAAGAGTGCGAGGCAGAGGAACAGGACTCCCGTGATGATGAGCACGGCAGGATGTCTGCGACCCAGGAGGCAGAAAAGAAAGGTCAACCCAAGGATGGCAGCACCGGCGGTAATGGCGAAGAAGAGATTCATGAGGTTTCCGTTACACCCTGAATCTAGCCTTTTCTCGAAATCTGAAAAATCGATAAGTGATATGCAGGTATCGAGAAAATCGATGAGGGAGATGGCTCAGGCGAGGATCTTCTTCGCGACCCTGCCCTCCGTATCGGTCAGTCGGAAATCGCGACCGGCATAGCGATAGGTGAGCTTGCGATGATCGAGCCCCAGCAGGTGAAGAATCGTCGCATGAAGGTCGTGGAAATCCATCACGTCCTCGACGGCCGCGGCGCCGAGTTCATCGGTCGCACCGTGGACGTGGCCCCCTTTCACTCCGCCTCCGGCCATCCAGAAAGTGAACCCGGATCCGTTGTGGCCGCGACCTCCCGCGTTGTCTTCGTAGGCTCCTCGTCCGAACTCTCCACCCCAGACAACGAGCGTGTCCCGGAGCAGGTCTCGATCCTTGAGATCGCTGAGAAGACCGGCGATGGGTTTGTCGACGGCGGCCCCTCGGTCGAGAACCCCTTTTCCGACGTTGCCATGATGATCCCATCCGTTGCTCGTTAGCTGGATGAATCGCACCCCGCGTTCCGCGAGACGGCGAGCCATGAGGCACTGCCTTCCGAACCCGGCGGTCACTCCCTGATCGATTCCATAGCGCTTGAGGATTTGCGGCGACTCCGAGGACAGATCGAAAGTCTCGGGGATCGAAGACTGCATCTTGAACGCCATTTCGTAGCTCTGGACGACGCCTTCGAACTCCGGGATGCCCGGGATCCTTTCGATTAGCTTTTCGTTGGAACGACGAATGAAATCGAGCTGGTTTCGCTGGTCCGCTTTTGTGAGTCGTTGGTTGGAAAGGTGGGGGACGCCGCCAGACTGGCTGCCGATGCGGGTTCCCTGGAAGGTGGCAGGGAGGAAGGCGGATCCGTAATTTCCGGCTCCGCCGAGGTTCGAGATGGGATCGATGGTGACGAAGCCCGGCAAGTCCTCTGCCTCCGAGCCGAGTCCGTAAACGACCCAACTCCCCATGGAAGGGCGAACGAACATTTCGTTGCCGGTGTGCATGCGTACGACAGCCTGGTGATGACCGTTGGTCCCGATTTTCATGCCGTTGAGGAGACAGAGGTCATCGGCATGACGGGCCAACTCGGGGAAGGCTTCCGAGATCATGAGACCACTTTGGCCCGACGGCGAGAACTGCAGCGCGGGTTGCAGGAGCCGGGAGGAATTCTCGGAAGCGCGCGTCAATTCCGGCTTGTAGTCGAAGCTTTCATGATGACTTGGGCCGCCATTCATGAAGAGAAAGATGACCCCCTTCGCCTTTGCCGGATGATGTCCGCGGCGCGGGGCGAGAGGGTTGGCCGCGGCTCGCAAAGACCAGTGAGGGAGAAGGGCGCTGAGCGCGAGCGATCCGAAAGCAGGACCCGAGGGGGAAAGAAAGTGACGGCGTGAAATCATGAAGGCCAGCAATCAAAGGACATAGCGAAACTCTGCCGATGCGTAAAGGGACTGGAGAAAGGTTGCCCAGCGATACCCCTGGGAATCCTGGAGCCCAGAAGTATCCAGCGAATCCATGAGCCGTGCGGCAGCTTCTCGTTCTTCCGAATCCGGCTTTCGATTCAGGATCAGCTCATAGGCGATGTCAATGCGGTCGGGTTCGGCTTCGGCGAGGTCGAAAAGCCGGTCTGCCAAGTCGTAGGCGCAGTCTTCCACGAAACGACTGTTCATGAAAAAGAGGGCCTGGGGCGGTGCGGTAGTGACATGTCTCTGCCCGGCGACGGAACTGGGATCGGGAAAATCAAAGACCCCGTATTCGTCGGGCAGGAAGTCGCGGATCACGGGGAGGTAGATCGTTCGATAGGGAGATGAAAATCCGATTTCGCTCCGCGTGCGACCACGCCCCCGGCTTCCATTTCCTGCAAGGTTGCCCGGTGAGGGCGCGGCTTCTTCGAGGACGCCGGCGGTGAAAAGGAGGCTGTCCCGGAGTGCCTCCATTTCGAGTCGTCGGGGAGACGCTCGCCAATAAAGTGTATTGTCAGGGTCGATCGAGTAGGCTTTTGCGTCGTGTCCGCTCCCCAGTTGATAAGTTCGACTGAGGATGATGGAGCGGATCAGCTGCTTCCGGGACCAACCTCCCTCGACGAAGCGTGTCGCAAGGTGATCGAGCAACTCGGGGTGGGTGGGTTCCTGACCGGTTAGCCCGAAATTGTCGATCGATTCGACCAGTCCCCGGCCGAAGAGATGATACCAGATCCGATTGACGGCGACTCGCGCGGTCAGCGGATTGCGCGGATCGGTGATCCAGCGGGCAAGTTCGAGGCGACCGCTGGAGTCATCCGGGACTCGGGGGAAATCTGGCAGCCCGGGGATACGGAAGTCGCCTCGACGTGGCGTTTCCCCTTCGTCCCAGGCAACCCCGCCTTCGCGAAGAGCGCAGTTGACGGGTTTGCCATCGCGCATTCCCATGGCCCAGTCCGGTTCGAGATCGAAGGGTGGGGGAGCCTTTCCTCCGAACGAACGCAGATCGCCCATGGTATGGATTCCGTTGGGGATGGATCGGACTCGATCGATCGGCTCGTCGGGTTCCGTAGGCAAACGCACCAGCATCTTGGGATCGATGTATCCGGCACTGGTGTGATCGCTGACATGCGCCTGTCCCGGATAGGTCCACGAGCTGTAGAAAATGCCGGCCAGCGCGTAGTAGTCCATCTGGGCCACGGGATCATATTTGTGATCGTGACATCGGGCACAGGCGATGCTCAATGCGAGAAATCCGCGAGTCGTGACATCGATCTGGTCATCGATCTGGTCGAGCAGAAATGTCTCTTGGCCTCCCTGGTTGATCGAAAGAGAACCGAGGGTAAGAAAGCCGGTTGCGATGACTTGCTTCCTTCGTTCGGCAACCGTATCGGCCGAGACCAGGTCTCCGGCGATCTGGTTGGTGATGAACTCGTCCTAGGGCTGGTCTTCGTTGAGGGACTCGATGACCCAATCCCGGTAGCGCCAGGCGTAGACGAAAGGTGCATTCCAGGTCCGGCCGACACTGTCCGCGTAGCGGGCCACATCGAGCCAATGCCTTCCCCATCGCTCCCCGAAACGGGGGCTGGCGAGATAGGCATCGACGACCTTGGCAAAGGCCAACTCGTCGGAGGCTGGATCGCGCAGAAACTGTTTCGTCTCTTCGAGGGTCGGTGGGAGCCCGGTGAGATCGAAAGCTGCCCTGCGGATCAGGGTGCGACGGTCGGCCTCTTGACTTGGGCGCAGCCCTTTCTCAGCGAGTTTTCTCGCGATGAAAAAATCGAGGTCATCGCGTGGCCAGGAGCCGAACGCTTCAGCGTCGACTTCTGGACGGGAAAGTGGACGAAAGGACCAGGGCAGGTCGTCATCGCTCGTGATCTCCGCGCCGGTTCCTGCGGTCAGGAACATCAGAGAGATCGCTGAAGCGGTGAGAAAAGGTTTCATCCGGCGAACAACAGGGCCGAGGAAACTTCTGACAGCGGGGAAGAGGTCTACTGACTGGCCTTCCAGTCGATCCATTCACCCAAGGTGACCTTTCCGTCTCCGTTGGAATCTGCCTGATCGAACCAGCCTTTCTCCCGTTTCTCTTGATCGGCGCTGAGCTCGTAATTCTTCATCGCGACCCATTCCTGAAAGGTGACGCCACCGCTCTCGTCCTTGTCGTAGGCTCGATAGATGCGGGTCAGTTTCGCTAGCTCGCGATCATCGAGATCGGCAGTTGCTCTTTCCCCGGTTCCTCGCTCACCTTCCGCATTGCGTCGCATTTCGCCTTCCCGTTCTCCTTCTCGGGGGCGGTCACCCTCTCTGGGACGGTCGCCTTCTCGCGGGCGGTCGCCTTCTCGCATTCCCTCGCGAGGCTTGTCCCCATCGCGTGCGCCTTCTCTGGGGCGATCGCGGTCTCCATCCCTCTCTCCTTCTCGAGGGCGATCGCCCTCGCGCGGCGCTTCGCCATCTCGCATCCGGTCCTGGTCACCACGTCTTTCCTGCGATGCCAGGGATACGTTTTCCACTCCGGCTTTTTTCAGGGCGTTCATCACTGCGGTGACCGTTTTGAAGGGGGTATTGGGTTCGGCGGAGAGGATGGCACTCTTCCCTTCGGCCTCTCGAAGAGCCGCCTCGAAATCAGCCATCTTCGAATACCTCCGATCTCCCAGGGCGACGCCCGAGCGGTGAACGCTGACCCGAAGAGTGCCGCCTCCGTCCGGAGTGTCTCGCAGCCCTCCTTCGCGGGGTCGGTCGCCGTCGCGAGCACTTTCTCTCGGACGATCGCCGTCACGAGCACCTTCATGTGGACGATCTCCGTCGCGCATTCCCTCACGGGGTCGGTCTCCATCGCGGGCACTTTCTCTCGGACGATCGCCGTCACGATCGCCTTCTCGAGGGCGGTCTCCTTCGCGACGTTCTCCGCTTTCCCGGTCGCCCTCGGGGCGTGAACGCTCAGGCGATTCTCGGTCGCCATCTCGGGGACTTTCACGACGTGGCTCGGTGGACTCTGTTCGCTCGTCATCCGCTCGGGCAGAAGTGAAGGTTGCAAAGGCCACGAGAGCGGCGAGCAGGGCAACGAGGGACTGCAGTTTCAGGTTTCTGGATTGGGGGTTCATGATCATGGAAAGGCGATGTTTGAGTTCGGATTTTCGAGAGACAAAGGGGACCAAGGCGGGACAGGGCTGGGGAGTGCGACCGAATTCCAGGGCTTTGAGCAAGGCCGCGCCATAATCGCGGCGTCCCTGTTTTGGGAGACTGCGAAGGGCGGCGCGATCACAAAGAACCTCTCTGTCCGCGAGAAAACGGCGTCCTGCGATCCAGACGAGAGGATTGAACCAATGGAGCACCTGAAGTAGCAGCACGACCCAGTTCCAGAGAAGATCCTGTCGTCGGATGTGGGCGAGCTCGTGGAGAAAGATGCCTCGCATTTCCAGCTCCGAATATCGCTTTGCAAAGTCAGGTGGGAGGATCAGGTGGGTCACACGGAGAAATCCGAAGACGGCGACCCCGCAGCCCTTCGGTCCTTCGACGAGGCTCGGGGAACTCCGAGTGCCGGATCGGGCCGCACATTCTTCGAATCGTTCCTGGAGAGATGGATCTGAGATCGGAGCCAGGCTTCGGACGATCCTCGCGGTGGCCCTCTGTCGCATCCGGGCGAATCCCAGCAGTCCGATGGCTCCACTAATCCAGAGAATCGAAAGGACCGTTGTCCAACTCCAGGTAGATTCCGCTTTTTCAGGAACCTGTGTTGAAGAGGAGTCTTCGATCGGGAGTGGAGTGGTCGAGGCCAGGGCAGGATCGGATTCTCGAATCGAGGAAGCGGGAACCTGGAAGGTTTCACTCACGACTGCATTGTCATTCTTCGGAGCGAGGTTGTAGAGGCTGAATGCACTGGGTGGGGCAAAAGGCAGGATCAATCGCAGTCCGACCACAGTCCACAAACAGGCCCGCAAGGAGGGAGAAAGTCGCCGACCGAAGCCAAGAGCGAGGAGGAGAAAAACAGCGATGAGCGGGCTGGATTCGAGCGAATTCCGGCCGACCCACGAGGCGAACGAAGTGAGCGATTCAAGCAGAGTTTCCATCCGGTCCTCCTTCTTCCAGGATCTGTTTCAGTTGAGCGATTTCTTCCTCCGAGTAGTTGGAGCTTTCGACGAAAGTGGCGAGGAAAGGAGCGAGCTTGCCATCGAAAACCCGATCGAGAAATCGCCGGCTTGCGGCTTCCTCACAGGTGCGTTCGTCCACTGCCGGACGATAGAGATACTCCCGTCCGATCTTCTGATAAGTCAGGGCCTCTTTCTGCACGAGACGTCGAATCAGGGTCTGAATCGTCTTGGGCTTCCAATCCGTTTCCGAAGCGAGCGCGGCAATGACCTCACTGGAGGTGGATTCTCCCCGCGACCAGAAAACCCGCATGACGGTCCACTCGGAATCGGAGATATTCGGGGCGTGATTCTTGCTCATTCCTTACAGATGTAATCCGTTTTAGATTACAGGTGTAATCCTAGCAAGAAAAATGGAAACTTTTTTCCAGAACCAGTTCGAAGGGGGAGCAACCCTGTCTGGATCTTCGATCCAACCCTGTTGGACGGCAGGAGCGCTTCCCCGAATACGTCATCGACTTGAACGAGCGAATGCGGCATCTTTCGCGACGTATGAAAAAAGAATCCACCCCCGCGTCGACTCGACGCACTTTCGTCAAGACGGCTGCGGCTTCCGCCTTTGGTTTCCAGTTTGTTCCCTCCCATGTCTGGGGAGCGAACTCGCGGGTTCATTTTGGAGCGATCGGATCGGGTGGAAAGGGAAAGGCCGATATCGGGGGATCCGTAAAGGCGGGGATGACTTGTGCCGCTCTCGTCGACATTGTCGATGCTGAAAAATTCAGCCAGGCGGGGGCATCGGGGAGTGCGAAGTCCCGACTCAAATCCATCACCGAAGCCCGTGAGAAATTTCCCGATGCCAAGTTCTATACCGACTATCGGGAGATGATCTCGGACATGGGAGATAAGATCGACGCGGTCACGATCTCGACTCCGGATCATCATCACTTCCATGCTGCGCTGCAGGCGATGCGTGCCGGAAAGCATGTCTACTGTCAGAAGCCGCTGACCCATTCGATCTGGGAGGCTCGCATCCTTACCCAGGTGGCACGAGAGACCGGGGTCAAAACCCAGATGGGCAACCAGGCTCATGCCAACAGCCACATGAGACGCGTCGTCGAGTTGGTGCAGGCGGGAATCCTCGGCAAGGTCAGCGAGGTGCATGCGTGGACGAATCGTCCGATTTGGCCCCAGGGTTTCAGCAGCGCCCCGGAGAAGGAAGAAGTTCCTCTCGGTCTCGATTGGGAGCAGTGGATCGGTCCCGCCGAATGGGTCGACTACAGCCCTCGTATCGCTCCGTTTGCGTGGCGGGGATGGTGGAACTTCGGGACCGGTGCCCTGGGCGATATGGCCTGCCACATCATGGACATGCCCTACTGGGCGCTCGATCTCGGTTCACCCACCTCGCTCAAGGCGAAGCAGGAGGGGAATTCCGATCTCTCTGCCCCGATCAACTCCACGATCGAATACGATTTTGCCGACAAGGGCATCAAGCTTCATTGGTATGATGGTCAGATCGGCGCAAAGTTTGATGCGGAGAACTGGCGTCTCATCCCTGGAGAATTCAACCGCCCCAACGAGAAGATTCTCGAGGGAGCCGACTACCGGAAGTATGGCAGTGTCATCATCGGAGAACGAGGGAAGCTCTTCTTCGACCGCTTCAAGGACACCTGGATGGTGAAGCCGAGCAGCTCACTCGATGGAATGGAGTTTCCCGAGCCATCCATCCCGAGGGCTCGCGACAATGACAACTACAAGGAATGGCTTGATGCCATCGATGGAAAAGTCGAGCGCGGGCAGTCGGATTTCGACTACGCAGGCCCATTCTCCGAAACCGTCCTCCTCGGATGCCTTGCCCAGCGCACTGCCGGGAAGAAGATCGAGTGGGATGCCGAGCAGATGAAGGTGAAGAATCACCCCGAGCTCGATGCTCTCATCAGGCGGGAATACCGCGACGGCTGGGAAGTGGAAGTCTAATGGGGCTCGTCTGCGTGACTTCCTTCCTTTCTGGATTGAGAAAAGGATGAAACGACGGATGCTTTCCGGGGTTTCCTGAAAGCCGGGAAGCTCCGAATTCCCCTATCACTGATTCGAACTCCATGCCTTCGTTTTCCTACACCGCCATAACGTCTGCCGGCAAGCAGGTGACCGGCAGCCTGGTGGTGAGAAACAAATCCGAGGCCTATCGAGAGCTCGAGTCGAAGAGCCTGACCCCTGTCTTGGTGGCGACAGAAGCTGAAGCCGCGACCGTCACCGGCAAGGCCAAGAAAGCGCTCGCCCTCTCCGAGGCTCCTGGAGGCGCCAAGCTGAAGCGACAGGAGTTGGTCCTGTTCACCGAGGAACTGGCGGACCTGCTCGATGCCGGAATGCAGCTGGAGCGAGCCTTGAAAGTTCTCCATGATCGCCAGGCCAATTCATCGATCCAGGCAGTGTCGGGGATCCTCCGCGACGAGATTCGTGAGGGAACGCGTTTTTCCAAGGCGTTGGCAAAGGCCTCACCGAGTTTCGATGAGCTCTATCGCAGTCTTGTCGCAGCGGGGGAAGCCAGTGGCAGTCTCCCTGAAATCCTGCGACGACTCGTCATCAATTTGAAGCAACTCTTCGATCTGCAGAGGCGGACCTTCGGGGCCATGATCTATCCGATCACGGTGCTCCTCGCCTGCGTGGTCCTTCTTTTTGTCTTCAGCACGGTTCTGATGCCGTCGTTGAGCGAGATGATGGAGAAAACAGGACAGGATCTTCCCCTCGTGACTTTGCTCCTGATTCGATTCACCGATTTCATGGCCTCATGGTGGTGGCTCATCCTCGCGCTCATGATTGCCGCTGCGGTCGGGTTTCGCGTCGTAATTTCCACCGAGAAAGGGCGCGAGTGGTGGGATGGCTACAAGATGCGGATCCCGGCGTTTGGACCCGTCATCATGGGGCGGTTCTATGCCCAGTTCTGCCACACGCTTTCGAACCTCGTGAACAATGGGGTTCCGCTCCTGAACAGTCTCAAGCTTATCACCCGAGGCACTCCGAATCACTACATTCGAAACCATCTCGAGACGGTGGTGTTGGATGTGGGAGAAGGCGCCAGCCTTGCACGAGCCATGGACAAGACCAAAGCGTTTCCCGCAGCTCTCATCGATCGTGTCGCGATCGGCGAGCAAACCGGGCAATTGGGGAAGTCTTTCTCCAAGGCAGCTGCTAAATATGATGAGGACCTCGACGTGCGAATCTCGCGATTGACGACCATCGTTCCTACCGTCATGCTGGTCCTCGTTGCGCTACTTGTCGGGGTTGTCGCGTATAGTATGATCACGACGATCTTCGGATCCATGGCCGGCATTCGAGGCCGGTAGAGCGCTTTTTCCAATTCTTGAATCGAACAACCTTTCCCCACTCCCCATGAGACTGAATCCATCCCATCGTAAGAAGGCAGGTTTTACCCTGGTCGAACTCGTCATCGTAATCACGATCATCGCGGTTCTTGCCGGTTCCGGAGTGTATCTCATCGTGGGGTTTGTCGATGATGCCAAATACCAGCGGGTCGATTCCGACCTGAAGGCTCTCGACCTTGCCTTGAAAAGCTACGAGCGTGGGAACTATTTCAAGCCCCCGACGCAGGATCAGGGGTTGCGAGCTCTTGTCGAGCGTCCGACTGGCGATCCCCAGCCCGAACGCTGGCGACCCTACCTTGAGGAAATGATGCTCGATCCCTGGGGGCTGGAGTATCAATACCGTTTTCCCGCGCAGAAGAGCACCAAGAAATACGACATCTTCTCCTTTGGTGAAGACGGCGTAGAAAGTGAAGATGACGTCGGCAACTGGTAGGCCGTCTGTGAGGCATTCCTCACTTCGATCGAGTTCGGCCTTTACCCTGGTCGAGCTCGTCATTGCCATTTCCGTTCTCGTCATTCTCTCCGGTCTCGCCATTCCGGCAATCGACAGCGCCCAGCGAGAAAAGATGGCGCGCGAGCCGATCGACGCGCTCTACACGATGGCTCGCGAAGTGAGGGTCCGGGCGATGCAGGAGCGGCGACCGTACCAGATCGTCTTCGACGGTGAAGGATTCCAGGCCTCGCGGATGTTTCAACCCTACGGTGGGAGAGAAGAATTCGAGGAAAAGCGACAGGAGTTGGAGCAGCTCGAGCAACGAGATGCGATGATCGAAGCCTCCCGGGCCCGGGGGATCGATCTCTCGAACCAGGAAGTCGACCGACGCCGCGAGGAAGTCGAGCAGGGGCTGCGCTACTTCCGGGAGTACAAGGTGGATCCCGAGCTCACCTGCGACCTTCGCTTCTGGGATGAGACCCAATGGATCAACTTGAGTGGCGGCGAGTTTCGACGCTGGATTTTCCAGCCATCCGGCATGTGTGAGCCGCTCCGAGTGCGGATCCAGGCCGAGCGGGCTTACTTCGAGATCGAATTTCATCCGCTGACGGCGGATATCGCATCGGAGAGTTCGTGGGTAGAATGAGGAAGAATTCAACAGGTTCACGTCGACGGCGAGGCTATGCCCTCCTCGACGTAGTTCTCGCGGTGGCCCTTTTCGGGATCACGGTGACGGGACTCATCACGGTGATGCAGCGGATCAATGAAACTTCCTCGCAGTTTTCCCGCGACCGGCTCATCCAGGATCGCCTCGCCACGCTCCTGGCGCAGACGAAAGATCTCTCTCCCAGCGCGATGACGACGGAGGTCTATGACTCCGATCTCGACATCAACTTTCGAACCTACGCCGAATCCTATGAGGTCGAGAACGGAGAAGGTGCCGCCCTGACGGACCTCTATCTGCTCACCGCAGAGGCGGCCTATCGAGATGATTGGGGCGATCAGATTGAGAAAGCTGTCCTCATCATTCACCAACCGGAACGATGAAAAGGAGTCAGTCAGCACTGTTGGGTGAGCAGAAAGGCTTTTCCCTGTTCGAGATCGTGATTGCTCTTGCGATCATGAGCCTGATTGCAGGTGCGGTTCTCTCCGTGCTCTGGCAGGCTGGGGATACGGCTGCAGATATTCGCTATCTCGATCGACGGGAGGAAGAGGTGAATCGGTTTGCCGATCTACTCCGGCAAACGATCGAGGGGCTTCCCTCCGATGCCGAGATGACCCTGACGCCGCCACAAGACTCCGACTCCGGGTATCATGAACTGAAGCTGGGCAACACTCCTACTGCGTTTATTTTCGGGACGCGGGTGGGGAGTGTCGAAGAGGCTTACCTCGCGATGATTCCGGGAGAACCCTCCCGCTTCGATGGGTCGGCTACCTTTGATCTCGCGCTGAGTCGTTCGGATTTTGCTCCTTCGGATTCGGATGGATCCGGAATGGTCTTCAATGCCGGGGCCAATGAAATGCTGAGGACGGACGAGAGCGGGCGCTACTGGTTGCCTCTCCTGACCGGGATCACCGGGGCGTCGTGGAAGTTCTGGGATGAGGAGCAGGAAGAGTGGCTGGACGAATGGACAGACGATGATCGTCTGCCCACCCTTCTTGAATTCTCGCTGCTCGACAGCGGAGCAACGATTCCACTGAGAACGGTCTACCAGGTTCCGGAGCGTCTTTCTGATCCAGAGGCTGCCGAGGAAGCTGCGAGCGCATCGCAGGCGGCAAGCCAGACAACCAGCTCGACGACTGCGGTGCAGAATCGAGGCGGAGGTGACGGAGGTCGAGGTGACGGTGGTCGAGGTGACGGAGGTCGAGGTGACGGAGGTCGAGGTGACGGAGGTCGAGGTGACGGAGGCGGACGCGGTGATAGTGGGGGCGGTGGAGGAAGACCGTCCGGAGGTTCGTCATCCGGTGGTCCACCCAGTGGGGGTGGAGGAGGTGGTCGATGAGACATCTTCCGAAATCCCATGCGAAGGAGCGGGGAATGGCTCTCCTTCTCGTCCTCGTCGTCGTGATGGCGTTGACCCTGATCGTGGGAACTTTGTGGCAGACTTCGCAACCGGGGTGGGAGCAGAACACGCGAGAGCGAGCCGAACACCAGGCCGGGCTCATCGCCGAGAGCGGGATCTCGGTTGCGATGCATCCCGCCGTCGAACCGGGAGACTTCGCGCTGCGTCATGAGCTGGCTCCCGGGCGGAGTTTTGAGGTGCTCATCACAAGCGAGAGTGGCCGGTTTCCAGTGAACAATCTCGCCGATGAGAATTGGCGAGCGGCGCTTCTCGAACTCTTTCTCCGTTGGGGAATGGATCTGACCTCGGCGAGTCGGGCTGCGGACTCTCTCGCTGACTGGGTCGACCCCGATGACGATCCGAACACCAATGGAGCGGAAAACAGTTTCTATGCCAGATTCGAAATTCCCGAGTTCCCGACCAATGGCCCCTTCACCTCCCTCGAAGAAATGTTGTTTGTCGCGGGGATGGATGATGTCGCTCGCATTCAGCCGATGTGGCGAGACTACTTCACGATCTACAGCGACAGCCTTGTCGATCTGAACGCCGCTCCATGGGAACTGGTCGCGGCCATGACTGGAGCGACCGACCAATCGGCCCAGAACTTTGTCGCGGTTCGCAATGGGGACGATGGAATCGAGGGAACGATCGACGACTACCGGACCGAAGATGTAGGAGAGGTGCAGGCTCTGCTTGGGCTGTCCGATAGCGAGTGGAGCGAAGTGAGCAGCCGGGTGAGTCTTTTTGGAGGAATCGTGAGGTTCGAGAGCACTGGTCGGATCGGGGAGTTCGACCAGAAGAGAATCGTCCTTGCTCAGCAGTCGGGCACGGGTCAGGACAAGGAATACGTCATCCTCGCCCGTTTTCGCGAGTAGGTGCTTTTCGGTTGAGCGAAGATCTCTCGTGGGCTTTGCTGCCTGCTCTCCTCCTTTGCGATGAAGATCGATATTGTCACCATTTTTCCCGACATCGCTCGGGGTCCACTCGAAGCCAGCATGATGGCTCGGGCGACTGAATCGGGAAAGGTGGAGTTTGGGTTTCACGACCTCAGGGATTTCACCACCGACAAGCATCGCCAGGTCGATGACGAACCCTATGGCGGTGGCCCCGGAATGGTGATGAAAGCGGAGCCCTTTTTTGCCGCCGTGGAAGCCTTGCGGGAAGAGTCGACCCGGGTCATTTTCCTGACTCCCCAGGGGCGGCCTTTTGTTCAGGAAAAAGCTCGTGAACTTTCCCAGGAGACCCACCTCATTTTTCTCTGTGGCCACTACGAGGGGATCGATCACCGGATTGTCGAAGAGCTGGTCGACGAAGAGATTTCCATCGGGGACTATGTGTTGACCAATGGCACTCTCGCTGCGGCCGTCGTCGCCGATGCGGTGGTGCGGTTGCTTCCTGGTGTCCTAGGAGACGAGCGTTCTGCCGAGGAGGAATCCTTTTCCGGTGACGGGAAGCGCATCGAAGCGCCTCACTACACGCGGCCCGCAGAATTCCGAGGTCGGAAAGTTCCTGCGGTCCTGCTTTCCGGGAATCACGCGGCGATTGAGAAATGGCGGGAAGAAGCGGCCCTCGAGCGCACGCGAGAAATGCGACCGGATCTGCTGGAGTGAAACTCCTGGCTACTCGGGGCTGCCGAATGCCTGCAGCAACCCGGAGGCCTTGTGGAGAGTTTCCTCCCACTCCATCTCGGGTACGGAGTCGGCGACAATCCCGGCACCGACATGGAAGTGCAGGGTGTCGTCCTCTCGAATCGCCGTACGTATCGCGATGTTGAACCGACTCTCTCGATTGAAACCGAAACCTCCGATCGCTCCGGTGTAGAGACCTCTGGGAATGGGTTCCAGTTCGTCGATGATCTCCCGGGCTCTCTTCTTGGGGGCTCCCGTGATACTACCTCCGGGAAAGCAGGCCCGGATCGCGTCGAGTGCGGTGACTTCCGGGCGCAGGGTTCCTTCCACCGTCGATACGAGGTGAAAGACCTGGGCGAATCGCTCGAGTTTGAGCAGTTCCGTGGCCTCGACGGTTCCGAACTCGCAAATCTGTCCGAGATCGTTTCTTTCGAGGTCGGTAATCATGATCAACTCCGCGACCTCCTTGCTCGAGGTGATGAGATCGTAGGCGGACTTTTCATCCAATTCGCGATCGCGAAACCGGGGGCGCGTTCCCTTGATCGGTCGGGTACGGATCGTTCGGCCGCTGATCGAGAGGAATTCTTCGGGAGATGAGGAAAGAATCTCTTTTTCCCCTTGTCGAAGAAAGGCAGAAAAAGGAGCCGGGGATCGGTCCCGCAATCGCTCGTAGAGAGGGAAGAGGTCGGCTTCGGGTTCCATCGAAGCAACGAATTGATGAGAGAGGTTGACCTGGTAGATGTCGCCTGCGGCGATGTATTCCTGGGCCGTTTCGACGAGACGACAGAATTCCGAGCGGGAAACTCCCGGAGAAAATTCACCTACCTGCTCCGGCGTCGCGGGATTCGCAGGGGATTCCAGGCTCTGCACTCGCCTCTGCGACAGGCTTCCTTTCTCCTTCCATTGGCCCGACGCATGATGATAGGCGAGGACCTCCGGATAGAGGCCGAGAGCGAAATCTCCATCGTAAGAAATGGTCCCGTAGAGACCATCGAGAGGGAAGCCGAGATCGAGGCTTGTATCCTCGCTTTCGAGATTTTCGAGGTAGATCGCCGAGAGCCTCTCAAAATCCTCGTCGCGAAATAGATTTCCGCGGATGATTTTCTCGGGGCAAGCGGCGAGAAGTGAGATGCAGCCAAGGTCCTCTCCCTGACCATCCAACGCCTGCGGTACGGAATCGAGAAAGAGAAACCCAGGCAAGTGCCGAAGTTGGCGTGCCAGCTCGATGGGTTCGGGCAGTCCTTGCAGGGCCGCCGTGGTCTCATTGTGGAGAGCGGCCTTTGACAAAGGGGCTGGAGACTCTTGTGGCATCAGGCAGAGTTACGAAAGACAAAAGGTCAGAATCCCATCGAACTCCAACAAATTTTCGGCCGGGAGATGGAAAAGGACTCTCCCGATGACGGCGTGGTTCCGTTATGGGAAAAAGTTTGGAATCCCAACGGTCTTCTATGACGTTTCAGGAATGGTTTCTAGTTGCTACAAGCGGGTTTGTTTTCCAGCGCTGGTGTTTTTCTCCTGCGGCAGTCTGCTCTGGGGCGAAGAAGCTTCCATCGACTTCAATCGAGACATTCGGCCCCTCCTGTCCAATCGCTGCGTGGCGTGCCATGGGCCGGATGAGGAGGAGAGGAAAGCCGACCTGCGTCTTGATACTTTCGAAGGCGCCACCGGGGACTTGGGCGGATATGCAGCTCTCGTTCCAGGAGACGCCGAGGCGAGCGAGTTGCTCTACCGGATCACGACCGACGACCGGACCGAGGTGATGCCTCCCCCCTCGAAAGGCGAGCCTTTTACCGAGGAAGAAGCCGAGCTGATTCGGAAGTGGATCGAGCAGGGAGGGGAGTATGCGGCCCATTGGTCCTACCAGAAACCAAGTCGACCCCAGCTTCCAGAATCCGGCGCGAAGGAATGGTCAGAGCATCCGGTCGATCGATTCATCTTCCGAAAGCTGGAGGAGAAAGGTTGGAAACCCTCTTCGCGCGCCGATCGTTTTTCTCTCGCGCGGAGAATTGCCATCGACCTGACGGGGCTGCCTCCGGCGTGGAGCGAGGTGGCGGCCTTTGTGAAGGATGAGAGTCCCGAAGCGATTGGGCGGTATGTCGACCAGCAACTGGCAAAACCGGCCTATGCGGAGCGTTGGGGGCGGGTCTGGCTCGATCTCGCGCGCTATGCGGATTCGGCAGGCTACGCGGATGACCCTTCGCGAACGATCTGGGCCTTCCGCGACTATGTGATTCGTTCGATGAACGAGAACAAACCTTTCGATCAGTTTACGATCGAGCAAATCGCCGGCGATTTGCTGGAGGACCCCACCGACGATCAGATCATCGCGACCGCTTTCCATCGGAATACCCTGACCAACAACGAGGGGGGAACAAACAACGAGGAGTTTCGCAACGTCGCGGTGGTGGATCGCGTCAATACGACGATGTCCGTCTGGATGGGGACGACGATGGCCTGTGCGCAGTGCCACACCCACAAATATGACCCCCTGACTCATCTTGAGTATTTCCAGCTCTTTGATTTTTTCAATCAGAGCGCCGATGCGGACCGGAGAGACGAGTCTCCCTTGTTCCAAGTCTGGAGTGATGAGCAGAAAAAGGAGAAAGCCGAATTGCTTTCATCGATCGAACGATTGAAGGGAGAGGTGGCCGAGTCGACCCCGGAAATCGTGGCGGCTCGCACTTTGTGGGCACAGAAGTGGCAGCGCCCGTTCCGATGGCAGGCGGCGCAGCCGTCCGAGACACGCCTGAGATCGGGGAACCAGATCACCGAGAAAGAGGGCTGGCTCTCGTTCCAGAAAGCCGATCCGGAGAAGGAGGAGCCGAAGACGGACCAGTATGAGCTCGTTCTATCATCGAAAACCGATCAGCCAAGTCTCTTTACCGGGCTTCGTCTCGAGGTCGGGGAAAAGCAGACTTCGAACTTTGTGCTCAGTTCCGTTCGAGCAGTCTGGGAGCCCAAGACCCCGGGGGCGTCGCCCAAAGGGCGCTATGTCAGGGTCGAGATTCCCGGGAAAATGAAGACCCTCCATCTCGCCGAGATCGAGATCATGAGCGAAGGGAAGAACATAGCGACGGAGGGGAAGGCCACGAGTAGCTCGGTCTACGCATCCGCCATCCCAGAGCGGGTGAATGACGGGAACCGGGACGGAGATTATCACAAGAACAGTGTCTTCCATGCCGTGCACGAGGACACCCCCTGGATCGAGATCGACCTGGGATCCGAAATCCCAATCGACTCGGTGGTCGTTTGGAACCGGACGGACGGGGGAGACACGATTCAGAATCGGATCGCCGGATACCAGGTGAGTGTCTTGAACGCCAATCGAGAGGCAATTCATACGGAAAAACCGAAGCAACTTCCCAAGCCGTCTCACGAGATCACCTTGTCCGGGAAACGGGAAATTCCTTTCTCCTTCGCAGGAGCCAGCTTTGAACAGAAAGGGTTTCCTGCTGCCTCTGTCATCGCTCCCAAATTCGATGCATCTAAAGGCTGGGCCATAGCAGGAGGAACCGGGAAGGAACAGGAGCTCCTCCTCGCTTTCTCCGAGACCGTCGATCTCACCGATGGCATTCTCCGTGTTTTCCTGCGGCAGGATTCCGTGCATGAGAATCATCTTTTGAAGCAGTTCCGCCTCTCGCTGACCAGTGAGAACCGTCTCGCCGAGTGGGCGGCGATTCCGGTGAATGTCCGTTCGGCGCTATCGAAGGGGTCGCGATCGGCAAAGGAAGAGGAGCTCATTGCGAAACATTTCCAGAGCATCGCGCCTTCGCTGGCCGGCAAGCGGAAGGAGCTGGCCTCGTCGGAGAAAAAGCTGGAGGCGATGAAGCCGGTGACTACGGTCCCCATTATGCAGGATCTCCCTCCCGAGCAGCAGCGGGAGAGTCATATTCATCTGCGGGGCAGCTACCTGAGTCTCGGGGAAAAAGCGACGGCAGGCGTTCCCGAGGTCTTCCACGACCTCCCGAAGGACGAGCCTCGAAACCGTCTCGCTCTCGCGAAGTGGCTCGTGGATGAAGAAAATCCGCTGACCTCCCGTGTCGTGGCCAATCGGATCTGGGAGCAGCTTTTTGGAATCGGTCTTGTCGAGACCAGTGAAGAATTTGGATCCCAGGGAACGCTCCCGAGTCATCCGGAACTCCTCGACTGGCTCGCGGTCGAGTTGCAGGAAAGCGGTTGGGATCGAAAAGCCTTTTTGAAACTGCTCGTCACCTCGGAAGCCTATCTCCAGGATTCGAAAGTGGATGAGAAGGCGATGAAGGAAGATCCCTACAATCGCTATCTCGCGCGTGGACCTCGTTTCCGCGTTTCGGCCGAGATGGTTCGGGATCAGGCTCTTTCCGTGGCAGGTCTCCTCAGCGAGAAGCGATATGGTCCCCCCGTGAATCCTCCTCAGCCCAATCTGGGATTGAAAGCCGCGTTTGGATCGAAGACCGACTGGGAGACAAGCAAGGGAGAGGATCGCTACCGAAGGGGAGTCTACACCACCTGGCGTCGCTCGAGTCCCTATCCTTCGATGGCGACCTTTGATGCACCGAACCGGGAGGTCTGCACCGTTCGGCGGTCCCGGACAAATACTCCTCTCCAGGCCCTCGTGACCTTGAACGACCCGGTCTTTGTCGAAGCCGCCCAGGCATGGGGAAGATTGGGAAAGGCTCGTGAGGGTTCGCTCGAGGAGCAGATACGGTTTCAATTTCGAGAGACCTTGATCCGTGAACCCCAGTCTCATGAGCTGAACCGACTGGTGCAGTTGTATGAGGAGGCGCACGCCCACTACCTGGCGAGTTCGGAGGAAGCGAAAGAGATGGCTGAGAATCCCATCGGAGCGATCCCGGAATCGGCGTGGAGAACCGAGGGAAGCCTGGAAAAGGATCTGGAGCAGCGGCGAAACAAGGCCTATGCCGATTTCGCAGCCTGGTCCGTGGTGGGCAACGTGGTTCTCAACCTCGACGAAATGTTTTTAAAGCGATAGCACGATGAATCCGGCACTGGAACGACTTCAACTCCACACAAGACGGCATTTCCTGCGGAACTCGACGGCAGGACTCGGTGGGATTGCCCTGAACGCGATGCTTGCTGATTCGGCGAGTGCCGCTGCGGGTCCCGGAAAAAAGGTTCATTTTCCCGCCAAGGCCAAGCGCGTCATCTATCTTCACATGACCGGTTCTCCTCCGAACTTGGACATGTTCGACTACAAGCCCGAACTGGCGAAGCGATCGGATCAGGACTGTCCCGACCAGTTTCTCGAGGGCAAGGAGTTTGCCTTCACCTCAGGGACTCCGAAACTGATGGGGTCGCCCCGGAAATGGTCTCAGCATGGCGAGTCCGGAATGTGGATGTCCGATGCGGTTCCTCATCTCCATGGGGTAGCGGACGAACTTTGCATGGTCCACTCCATGCATACCGACCAGTTCAACCATGCTCCCGCCGAGTTGCTGGTCTACACCGGATCGCCGATTTCGGGAAGGCCTTCGATGGGTTCCTGGGTGACTTATGGATTGGGCACGGAGAACGAAGACCTCCCGGGATTCGTGGTTCTCATCTCCAGTGGGGTGCAGCCGAATGGAGGGAAAAATTCCTTCGGGTCCGGATTTCTTCCCTCGGTCTACCAGGGGGTCCAATGTCGCTCCAAGGGGGACCCGGTGCTCTACTCCTCGAATCCGTCCGGGATGGATCGATCAATGCGTCGCAAGACCCTCGATGCCCTCCGCGATCTCAATGAGAAACAGGCCTCCGAGATGGGCCACCCCGAAACCCTGACTCGAATTTCCCAGTATGAGTTGGCTTTCCGCATGCAGACTTCGGTCCCCGAAGTCATGGATATCTCCAGGGAGTCACCGAAGACCCTGGAGGCGTATGGCGCCCAGCCTGGGGAAGCCAGCCTCGCGAACAATTGCCTCCTTGCCCGTCGCCTCGTTGAGTCCGGGGTTCGCTTCGTGCAACTCTTTGACTGGGGGTGGGACTTTCACGGTACGCGTGCGGATACCGGGATCACCGACGGCCTCACCAACAAGTGCGCAACGATGGACAAGCCCGTGGCGGCCTTGATTCGGGATCTGAAGCAACGAGGATTGCTCGAGGACACCCTCATCGTATGGGGCGGAGAATTCGGCCGGACTCCCTTCCGCGAAGGGAGGACCGCCAAGAGCAAAATCCTGGGACGAGATCACTACCCGGATGCTTTTACCGTCTGGATGGCCGGGGGAGGGATGAAAGGCGGTCTCGACTATGGTCAAAGTGACGAACTTGGATTCTCGGTCGCTGAAAACCCTGTCCATGTTCACGATCTCCAAGCCACGATCATGAATCAGTTGGGGATCGATCATGAGAAGCTGACGTACCGATTCCAGGGGCGGGATTTCCGGCTTACGGATGTGCACGGGCATGTCGTCAAAGATCTCCTTCCCTAGATCGCGTCCGATTTCTCACAAGAATTGTCTTTCCCCGACAAGATTGGGGTTTCCAACCGGGGTTGAATTGGGGGTAGACTTGCCTCCCATGATTTTCCGTCTTTTCCTCCTCAACCTGATTCTCCTTCCGATCGCTGCTGTCGCGATCGAGAAGCCCAACGTCATTTTCATGATGGCGGACGATATGGGGATGGGGGACACCAGTGCCTACCAGGATTTCACGGGAAACCCCGATTCGGTCCAGGTTTCGACTCCCAACATGGAGCGACTCGCGCGGATGGGGGTGCGCTTTACCGATGCGCACACGCCTTCTTCCCGCTGTTCCCCAACTCGATACGGACTCCTCACGGGGCGCTATCCGTGGCGCAATCGACTTAAGTTCTGGGTCCTTTTCGGGGTGCAGGGTGACCCGATGATCGAGCGGGATCGGCCGACCCTCGCAACCCTGTTTCGCGAGGCAGGCTATGGGACTGCGATGGTAGGGAAGTGGCACGTCGGACTTCGCTATCGGAGAAAGGATGGTAGCCCTGCGGCCGGTTGGGAGGACGCGGATCTCTCCCAACCTCTTTTCGATACGCCAGTA
Organism: Verrucomicrobiales bacterium; assembly: GCA_029213195.1. GTDB lineage: Bacteria > Verrucomicrobiota > Verrucomicrobiia > Verrucomicrobiales > DEV007 > Arctic95D-9. The sequence continues at coordinate 21,721 of JARGNI010000006.1, read as the reverse complement.
GATCACGGCTTTGATTTTGCGAGATTTACTTCTCGATCGCATGGCACTTCAGGACCTGATGCGGAAAATCCCAGGGCCAAGGCGAAGAACGGTCCCAACCAGTCGCGAGGTCCGGGGCATCTCCACGATCGGATGGCGGTGAGCGCATCCGGGAACGGGAAGGAACTCGTCGAGGTGGGAGAGGATGCCTACCGATTGACGGAGCTGGGAGGTCGGCATTCCGATCTTGCCCTGGGATACCTCGACACCCATCTCGCGGGAAGAGAGAATGAAGCGAAACCGTTTTTTCTCTACTATCCTTCACCGGCCAATCATGGTCCGTACACTCCAGATGAGGAGATCGGAGGAAAGCCCAGCCGAGGAGCCGCACGAACGAAGTCCGGGGAGCTGATGGATCTTCGACATGATTTTATTCATGAGAACGACCTCATCCTCGGGAGATTTCTCGATTGGCTGGAGTCGAACGAAGATCCTCGCCATCCCGGGAAGAAGCTCATCGAAACGACCGTTGTTGTTTTTACGAGTGACAATGGAGCGGAGAAGAACAGCGACATTGCCTCCGGTCCTTTTCGCAGTCATAAGGGTTCCACCTACGAGGGCGGTCACCGGGTGCCTTTCCTAGTAAGTTGGGGAGCTGGGAACATTGGGGATGGGAACGCCGCGACGGAAGGACAGACCCAGTTGAGTCCCATCGTACTCACTGATATGTTCGCGACCTTTGCAGAACTGATCGGGAGTCCTCTGCCCGATCTCGCCAAAGGAGAGAAGGGGGCGGAAGACAGCTTCAGCGTCCTCGCTGCGTGGAGAGGGGACACGATCGATCGGAGACCCCCGATGTTTGCTCATGATCACAAGGAGGCCAAGGGGGACAACGCCATTTCTGCAATCCGGGTCGATGATCCGATCGTGAAAGGCGAGGTCGTTCCCGGACAGTGGAAACTCTTTTTCGATCCGAGCCTTCTTCGGAAAGGGACCGCGGTGCCGATCGAACTCTACAACCTCGCGGAGGATTCTCGCGAGCAGACCAATCTTCTCGAGGACGCGTCGCTTCGCGATCTGATTGACCATCTTTCGGCGGTGGCTCGCTTTCATCGGAATGTCGGAGGTCATCGGGCTGCGGGATTGTCGGTAGGTTCTGCGATCCGATACGAGTTTTCTGCGAAGGAAGGAGAAACTCCCGAAGGAGCGGTCATCGAGGGAGCTGAGATCTCTATGCAGAAAGGGGGCGTGAAACTTCGACTCGAGGTATCGGATGGCCAGCCTCATGCCAATCCTCGCGGGGTAGGGGCTTCTGCTGGCCGAGTGAAGCAAGTTTCCGACGGCGAAACCGTGCGGGTGCGTTTCGATCGTGACGTCATCGTCCAGAACGTCGCCGTGGTCGCGGGGAATGGCGTCTGTGGAGGATTCTACCAGGTGGGAGGAAAAGCACCGCTTGCGATCTATTGTGTGGATGGGGATATCGACGACAAGGACCAGAGTGGAGTCCTCAGCGACATCGGAGTACTTCGCAAAGGAGAAGTCCTGCTTCTCAGCAGTGCGCCTCACTATGGCTCCGAAACTCCGGGGCAGTGGCGGATTCAGAGCGTTTCCCTCCGACCGCTTGAGTAGTCTGCAGAAAGGCTGGGGGACGCTTTTCCGCGATACAACAAGCGTAACCACGCTAGCAGACGGCGGCGCTTCGTAGCGTGAAAGTAGCGTTATCGTTCGAGACTGCTTTCCGGTCTCGCGACTCGCTATGAAATCCCTTCTTCTTGCCGTCCTTCTGAGTCTCTCGATCTGTCTCACCGCCCGTGCCGAGTCGGAGCGTCCGCCCAACATCGTCATCGTGATGCCGGACGATATGGGATACGGCGACCTGGGTGCCACCGGGAATACCGTGATCCGGACGCCTCATCTCGATCGGCTTGCCAGCGAAGCTGCCGAGTTGACCAACTTCTATGTCAGCCCCGTCTGTTCCCCGACACGGGCCTGCCTCATGACTGGCCGATACAATCATCGAACTCGCTGCATCGATACCTTCAAAGGCCGATCGATGATGGAGCCCGAGGAGTGGACAATGGCCGAAGCCTTGAAGGAGGCCGGCTATATGACGGGGATTTTCGGGAAATGGCACCTCGGTGACAATTACCCGATGCGCCCACAGGACCAGGGATTCGACGAAGTCCTGATTCATCGGGGTGGAGGTCTCGCCCAACCTTCCGAGCCGATCGAGAACGACCGTCGCTACACCGATGCGATCCTTTTTCACAACGGCCAGGAGGTGCAGACCAGGGGCTACTGCACGGACGTCTACTTTGATGCCGCGATCGAGTTCATGAAGACAGCAAAGGCAGAAGGAAAGCCCTTTTTTGTCTACCTGCCTCCGAACGCTCCCCATGGTCCCTACCATGATGTCCCCGAAGATTTGCTGGCCTATTACCAGTCGATCGATCTCAGCCCAATCCTGAAGGGCAACGAAAGCGAAAAGCACAAGGATACGGTCGCTCGAGTCTTCGCCATGATCGAAAACATCGATCAGAACATGGGAAAGATGGATGACTATCTCGAGAAGAGTGGTCAAAAGGAAGAGACCATCGTGATGTTTTTTACCGACAATGGTCCGAACTTGATGCGCTACGTCGGACCCTTTCGGGGCATGAAATCCCACGTCCACGAGGGCGGCATCCGAACCATGTTCTACGCGCGTTGGCCGGAAAAATTGAAAGCGGGAACGAAGAGTGATCGCATCGCAGCGCATATCGACATCATGCCCACGCTTCTGGAAATTGCCGGGGTCGAAGCCCCTGAAGGCCATCACTTCGACGGGAAGAGCGTACTGCCGATGTGGATGGGAGAGGCTCCTTCGTGGGAGGATCGGCGCATCTTCATCCAATCCCATCGAGGGAACGAACCGGCAAAGTTTCATCACTTTGCTGTCCGGGAAGAAAATTGGAAACTGGTTCGTGGCAGTGGATTCGGTCGGGAAACGGTCGATGAAAAGGTCCCCTTCGAGCTCTACCAAATTCGCGAGGATGAGGACGAATCGGAAAATCTCGCGGAACAGTATCCCGAGAAACTCAAAGAGCTGAGTGAGGCCTACCTTGCCTGGTTGGGCGATGTCTCATCGACTCGCGAGGACAACTATGCCCCTCCGAGAATCCGAATCGGAGATGATGCGGAAACGGTCACCGATCTCTCCCTGCAGGATTGGCGGGTCCCTCCCGATTCTGCAGGATGGGGAACTTCGGGCACTTGGAAAGTGGACTTCGTTGAAACGGGACCATTCCAGGTTTCGGTCAAGTGGGCGCAGCCCTTGGAAGGGGAACGCGAGGTCGTCCTCAAGGTGGGCTCCGCCTCCGAAAAGGCGACGCTTTCTCCAGGCAAAACCGAAGTCGTTTTTCCCGAGATAGCCGTTGGAAAAGGCGAGACCGATGTTTCCGTCCATGTCACCGGAGAGATCAAGAGAGACAACCTCATTCGATTCGTTACCTTCTCGCGACTCTGATCGAGGTTTCGCAATTCCGTTCCCGAATCCGCAACCTGTCGTAAATTCCTTCTGAGATGAACTCTTTCGAAATCCACCTTCCGACTCGTGTAGGAATCCTCATCGCAGGCCTGGCCGTTCTTGCCTTGCCAGGCTTCCGCTTGGAGGCCGATGAAGTGAAGGCCGCCTTCGATGAGATCGAACCCATCCTCATGAACTTCTGTTATGACTGTCACGGCGACGGGATGGATAAAGGCGATTTCAGGATGGATGACTACGAGGATCTCCAGGCCCATCTCCAGAACTTCGACGTCTGGTATGAGACTTGGAAGAATGTGCGCAGCAACCTGATGCCCCCGGCGGACAAGGATCAACTTTCCTCGGAGGACCGGGAAAAAGTGCTCGCCTTCATCGAGAGCCAGGTTTTCAAGATCGATCACGAGAATCCGGATCCCGGACGTGTCACGATACGGCGACTCAATCGCGAAGAGTATCGCTACACGATCAAGGATCTCCTTCGGATCGATTTTCCAGTGGACGACGTGCTTCCCGTCGATGATACCGGATACGGGTTCGATACCATCGGCGACGTCCTCAGCATTTCACCGCTTCTCATGGAGAAGTACCTCGAGGCCGCGCAGAAAGTGGTGGAAAAAGCGGTCCCGACGGAAGGTCCCGAAATCCAGGAGTGGTGGCTCGATATCAAGTCCTTCCGCGACGAGCGAAGCGAAAGCTGGTCGGTCGATTGGATGCCTTTTGATCACAGTCGGAAGATGGTCTCGAAGCCTTGGATCAACTTCGATGGCGAGTATGAGTTGCGGGTCGATTTTGCGATCAAGGGGTCGAATGAAGCCAGTTCCCACAGTGCTACGCTCAAAGTAGGGAGGGGTGAAGAGACCCTGACCAGTCGAAAACTGGGTTGGGACAACTCGAAGCGACTGACCCTGAAAACCAAGACCAAACTCAAGAAAGGGAAAGATCAACAGCTCTGGGTTTCGGTGGAAACCGGTGAACCACCGCAGGAAGGCGAGAAGAAACTGGCGGTCGACATCGAATCTATCCGCATCCGTGGTCCGCTTGATGGAAGCCAGAAGGATTACCCCTCCCATGTGCGCTATCTTTTTTCCGAGGGTCCACCCTCGGACGATGAGAATGCTCGGGATCCATATCGTGAGAAAATTTTGCGTCGCTTTGCGTCACGAGCGTTTCGCCGCCCGGTCGATGATTCGACCGTCGAACGACTCGTTGCGATTGCCCGCCAGGTTGATAAGCAACCGGGACGTCGGTTCGAAGATGGGATTGCCCAGGCGATCACCGCCGTGCTCGTAAGTCCGCGTTTCCTGATGCGTGCTGAGATTCAGCCTGAGCCCAACAATCCGGGCAAGGTGGTCGAGATCGATCAGTATGCGCTTGCTTCTCGACTCTCCTATTTTCTGTGGAGTTCTCTTCCGGATGAAGAACTTCTCCGCCTTGCGGGAGAGGGGCGTCTCCGGGCCGAGATTCGGGAGCAGGTTGATCGTATGCTTAAGGACGATAAGTCCGATCGTTTCGTCAGGAATTTCGTTGGGCAATGGCTCATGGCCAGGGACGTGCCTTTTGTGCATATCGATGCTCGCCGGGTTCTTCAGACCAGGGACCGTCGAGAGGCGAACCGTTCCTTCAGCGGTCGTTTGCGGGATTCGATGAAAAAGGAGAGTGAAGAATTTTTTGGCTATGTCCTCCGGGAGAATCGCCCGGCGACCGAGTTGCTCACGGCTGACTACACCTTTCTCAACGAGACCCTTGCCGAGTGGTATGAAGTGAAAGGGGTGAAAGGAAACGAGATGAGGAAGGTTGATCTTCCCAAGGACTCGAAGCGGGGAGGAATTCTTTCCCAGGGAACCTTTCACGTCGTCACTTCGAATCCGACCCGGACCTCTCCCGTGAAGCGGGGCTTGTTTGTCCTCGAGAATTTTCTCGCGACTCCACCGCCTCCGGCGGTCCCGGATGTCCCGCCCCTGGAGGAAACCGCAAAAGGCGCGAACAAGGATCTGCCGCTCCGCGATCTCCTCGCTCTTCACTCCGAGCAAAAGATGTGCGCCTCGTGTCACGCCCGGATGGATCCGATCGGACTGGCGCTGGAGAATTTCAACCCGGTGGGATTGTGGCGAGATACCTACAAGGGCCAGCCCATCGACGCATCGGGGAAACTGATGACGGGTGAGCAGTTTGGGAGCGCGCAGGAACTCAGTCAGATTCTTGCGACCAAGCGATATCGGGACTTCCATCGAGCGCTCGCCGAGAAGTTGCTGACGTTTGCTGCGGGCCGTGGCATCGAATACTACGACGCTCCCACCATCGACAAGATTCTCGATGATATCGAGACGCATGGGGCTACTCTCCGCGAGATTGTCTACGGAGTGGTCGAGAGTGCGCCCTTCCAGAAGCGCCGGGGCGACGGGGATCTTTTTGCCACCGGAAGTCCGGCGCATTAAGGGAAGAAATGGCGCTCAACAAGGGAGTGGAGAAGAGTAAGCTCGAAACGCATGAGTCGACTTCTCTTTATTTTCCTTTCGCTTGGCTTCCTCCTCTCGAGCTCGGCCGCTGAAAAGCCGAACATCATCCTCATCTACACCGACGATCACGGCTGGCCTGATATTGGGTCGGCCGGGATCTATGAGGATCTCAAGACGCCCCATCTCGATCAGCTCGCCGAGGATGGGGTGCGATGCACCAATGGATATGTGACCGCCCCTCAGTGTGTGCCATCACGGGGAGGACTCCTCGCGGGCCGAGACCAGAGTCGCTTCGGATTGGAGACGAACGGCAGCACCCTCGAAGGGTTCAATGCCGAGGAAACCATCGCCGAGCGACTGCAAGCGGCGGGCTATGCGACCGGGCAGATCGGAAAGTGGCATCTCGGTCCGGTCGCGGAGATCACGCAGCATGGCTTCGACGATGTCTTCGCCAAGAACTCGGCGAGACCCGCTTTTGCGACCTATCATCTCGATGGTTCGGATCGGGAGCCGGGACTGGATGAGACCAAGCTCTATCACCTCGATGCCTGCTCCCAGGCCGCTACTGCTTTCATTGATCGCCACGCCAGGAAGCCCTTCTTTCTCTATCTCGCCTATCGCGCTCCTCATGTCCCCCTGGATGCCCCTCCGAAATACCTCGAGCGTTTCCCTGGAGAGATGCCGGAGCGCCGGAGGCAGGCGCTGGCGATGATTTCGGCGATGGACGATGGCGTGGGAATGATCCGTGAAAAGTTGAAGCAGCATCAGCTGTGCGAGAAAACCCTGATCTTCTTCATCGGAGACAACGGGGCTCCTCTCAAGATTCACAAGGTCGATGCTCCGGGAGGCGGACCCGGCTGGGATGGTTCGTTGAACGAGCCGATGAATGGGGAAAAAGGTATGCTGAGCGAAGGCGGAATTCGCGTGCCCTTTCTCGCGGCATGGCCGGGGACGATTCCTCCGGGGCAAGTTTCCGATGAGCCTGTGATCTCTCTCGATGTCGCCGCGACCGCGATGGCTCTTGCTGGTTCCAAATCCTCCAAGGACCTCGATGGGGTGAATTTGATTCCCTACTGGTCGGGCGAAAAGAAGGGGCTTCCCGAGCGGAGTCTCTTCTGGCGCTGGTCGACCCAGGCGGCGACTCGCTCGGGCGACTGGAAATATCTTCGTGGCGGAAGCCGCGAATATCTTTTCAACCTGAAGAACGACCCGGAGGAGAAGAAGAACCTTGCGAAAGAGGAGCCTGAGAAATTGCAAACGCTTCGCAAGTCCCTGGAAGACTGGACCGAGGAACTGACACCGAAGGGGTTGTTGGGCGACTCGATGCCTGGGACCTGGGAGCGCTACTACGATCACTACCTCGATGGGAAAATCGTGACGAAGGAAGCCCTCTCCGAGAAGCCCGAGGCGGCGACTCTTGGATGGATTGTCCGCAATGCTGGAGTTCATCCTCGCGCCAACGGCTTGCATGTCATCGATGGCAATCCCAAGGGGGCCCTGCCACCTTTCCTCGCGCGAAGCCGAATTGCGATCCCGGGGCCCTACGAAGTCAGGGTTCAGTTTGCCAAGCCGGTCTCAGGCGATGTTTCAATCGAGTGGCGCGAAGAGGGGCAGGATGATTTTTCGCGAGACCAGAGGCTTTCCCTGGTCGGCGGCGAGATCCAGAAATCCGGAACGGTGGCCTCGAAGAGCAAGACGATTCATCTGCGTGTCCGTGTGCCGAAAGGCAACTCGGTGATTCGGTCGATCGAAGTTCTTTCCGCGGATGGCAAGTTTTTGGAATCCTGGAATTTTCTCAAGAAGGGTGATGAGTGATTCTGCCCTCGCGATCGAAGAGACCCGGTCCTGGTTGGAGTTCTTCGGCTCTCGATCGGGGACTGAGTCCTTTGCGAATCGGATTGATTCCGGCTGCGAATTCCTCGGCTGGGGAAGATCGGTGTTGGGGAAAACCGGGTGGATGCGGAATCGCGAACGATTTCTCGATGCTTTCGATCCCATTGCCGTCACTGTTGTTGATGTGACAGGATGTCAGGGAGAAGTTTCCGGGCATGCGAGATTGGCGGCAAAGCATCGAAAATCGGAGCAGGAGATCGATGTGTTTTTCAGTTTCTTTTTACGTTGGGAGGACGAGAAGATCGTGTGGATGCGATCCCTGCTCGACACAGGTTCTCTTCTCGCCCAGTTGAGTCTCCTCGATCTCAAGCTCTGGGACGTCATCTTCGAATCCTGAAGGCAGTCCCAGAGTATCTTGTCAGGGGCTCTCCGGAGGAGTGCGAAGCCAACGGATGAGATGAATGACTTCTTCCCGCTTCAGGCTGGAGAGCAGGCCTGGGGGCATCGGAGAAATCTCCGATTCGGTGAGGGAAACGATTTCTTCCTTGGGAATCTTGATCAAGTCCCGAGGAGCGAAGGGGTTGGGAGACAGGTAGAGGAGCGACTGTCGGAAATCATCGCGGACAAGTCGTCCCGTGACGATCTCTCCCGATTTTTTCTCCACCGAGAGATTGCGATAGACCTCGGCGACGATGGAGGAAGGGTGAAGGATGGACTCGAGGAGGTCCATCGCGGTGTAGCGGCTGCCGGCCTGGGTCAGGTCGGGACCGATCGGGTTGCCCTGTTTTCCAAAGAGATGACATCGGTGGCAGAGCCCCGCTTCGTAGAGCGCGAGTCCCGCCCCGGGACGAGGGGCTGTTGCAGCGGCGAAATCGGATTCCTGGAAATCGTCGAGAGTCCAATTCCTGACAAAGGGGCGAGGATCAGTCGGTGCCGATTCCGAGGGCGGTTCGGGCTGGAGCAACCGGGTCCAGGTCTCGCGCTCCGATTCCTCGAGAGAAGAAAGGGCTTCGTTCTCGATGGCTTCGAAAAAGGGAGGAAGAAAGCGATCACCTCGGGCGACGTTTCGAGTCGCCGCGATTGCCTTGAAAAACTTGGTTCGACTCGTCTCGTTCCAGCCTGAACGGACTCGGCTCAGCATTTCGAGGTAGAAGAGTTGATCGGGCTGGGTCTTGGCTTGCGCGAGCAAGTCCTGGGCTGCTTCGATCGTTTCCGGGCGATCGAGGAGAGCGAGGAGCCGGATGCTCTCACGAGTCACTGGGTGATCTGGAGAAGTGATCCACACGCCGACTTTGGTGGCGAGTTCCTGGCCCAGGGCGTCGTCTGCGGCTTCTTGCGAAAGGATGATTTCGGCCAGGCGAAGGAAAGTCAGTTTCTCCGTGCGTCCCCAGCCGGAATCTGACAGGTCGCGAGCTAGGTCGAGGGCTCTGGTTCTCTCGGATGGATTTCCCTGGCGTGCGAGAGCCAGCGCGGACGTGAGTTTTCCAAGAGAGTTTCCCGGGGCTGCGAGGAAAGCCGACCACTCGGAAGGGGGGCGTCTCTCCAGCCGAACCCGGGCCGCATTTCGAAGCCAGGGGTCGGCGCTTCCGATAAGCTTCCAACATTCGGAAGTTTCGCTGAGGGGCTCCGCGGTTCGAGTGAGCCGTTTTCTCAATTCTCTCTGCCGAGAGGAAAAGGCGTCCCGCTCCGAGGCCTGACGCGGAAGTTCGCCAGCGATTTCGGCCCCTGCCTCCGTTTCGTACTGGATCCGATAGAGAGCTGATTTCGTTTTCCGTCCTCCCGTGATAAACCAAAGGGTTCCGTCTCGACCAAATTCCAGATCGGTGACGTTGAGCGGGCGACCTTCGAGAAAGACGGAGCCACTGGCATAGTAACTCGCTCCTCGGGGGACGGGCTTCACCGCGATGATTCGACCATAGGCCCAGTCGAGTGCAAGGAGAGTGTCCTTCCAGGCCGGTCCCCAGGAACCGGTAGGCACGAATTTGACCCCGGTGGGGGAACCTCGTCCTACGTCAAAGGTGGTGGGAACGGAGTCCGGAGCATAGACAGGAATGCTTCGAGTATTTCCCGGGCGCTGGTGCCATCCATAGTTGGCCCCCTCAACGAGATGATTGATCCGGGAGGGACGATAGAAGGGGAGCCCGACATCGCCTTCGTTGTCGGCATCGTAGGTGAAGGCTTCGCCATGAGAATTGAAATCGATTCCATAGGGATTGCGAAGTCCGCGGGCGAGCAGGTTCCATTTGGTGTCGTTCTCCCCTAGGGTGAGCCAATGTCCCAGCGGCTTGCTGCCCGGATCTTCGGGCGGAGTGAGGAATCGAGTTCGATCGGGAGTATCGACCGAGTCGCCGTGGATGATATGAATCGCTCCCTCCGGTCCCAGGGCGAGATCGTTCCGCCCGTGTCCCACGCTTCCGGTGGTTCCCTGGATCTCGATGACCTCGTCGAATTGATCATCGCCATTGGTGTCGCGGAGTCGGTAGAGAGCCTTGGAGTCGTTGGCGTTGGCGTAGAGGACTCCCTTGCGAAAGACCAGCCCTCGACACTCTTCGAGATCTTCATTGATCGTCTCCACCTCGACGACCTCGTTTCCTTCGGGACTGAGCGTAAATCGGAGGAGGCCGCTTTTCTCTTTCGCGATGATCAGTCTCCCTTGCTCATCCCTGACCATACTGACCCAGGAGTCCTCGGACTCGGCTGCAGGGCGGACCAGCGAGAGCGTGAATCCTGGGGGAAGGGGGGATAGGTTCTGCGCCGAAGGATCGGCAAGGGCTTCCTTCCACTGGTTGTATTCTGCGGAAGGCGCAATGTCGGGGAGGGTGTTGGGAGCCCAACGCTCGGGAAGGAGACGGCCTTTCTCGACCAACGACTTTCCGCGCCAATCCATTGCATTGCTCTCGACGAACCACTCCTTGCCGTCGGCGTCTCGGAAATGCAGAACGGCGGCGACGGCAGAAGGTCCGGGGGATCCTTCTGCCACCAGTGTGATTACATTCGAACCCGGTTTCAGGAATGGCTCGATCGGGAAGTTGCGGACCGGGTCGAAGGGTTCGAGTTCACCGGTTGTTTCTCCGTTCACACGGATCGCCACGAAGGCAAAATCCGAGGTCACGGTCAGGGTGCATGCCTCCGGGACGGCGGCGAGTTCGCAAGAGTAAGTGAATGAAACGGGGCCTCCGTTGTCCTGCTCGGTCCAGAGCCAAACTGGCGGCAAGGCCTCTGCCAAGCTTGCTGAGAAAGCGAGGAAGACTGCGGCAAAGAGACTCGTGGCTTTCATTTTGCCCAGAGCCAGGTCAGCATTTCCGGAAGCATCACGGCGGCGTGTCGGCTTCCGTGGAATCCGGGCCCCCACCAGTAGCGATAGTCGTAATCGGCGAACTCGAGTGCGGTTTCCATCTGGCGGTTGGCGAGGGGCCAGTTCCCGAATCGATTGTCGAGATCGTTCTCTTCTCCGAGGAGAGCGGCGCGGATCGGTTTGCGTTCGGTTTTCCGCACCAGCGAGGGATAGGCGTTGGCTCCGCGAATGTCGACAAAGGTTCCGACCCACCCCAGCACTTTGCCGAACTTGTCGGGTCTTTCCCAGGCGGCGGTCCAGGCGCAGGCGCATCCACTGGATCCCCCGGCGATGGCCCACTGACCGGGATCGTCACTGAGTTTCAAGGCGTGCGTCTTTTCGACAAAGGGAATGATCTCTTCGAGGAGAAAGGTGACGTAGGTGTCGCCGAGAGAATCGTATTCGACCGATCGATTCCGGGGTTTGCTCCCCTCCGGTTGATTGGGAAGTCGTCCGGGGTTGATGAAGATCCCGATGGTGACCGGCATCTTCCCTGCCGCGATGAGGTTGTCGAAAACGATCGGCGCGCGAAGCCCTCCGCTACTTTTCTTGTCGGCGTGTCGCAATCCATCCTGAAAGACCATGAGGGCGGCCGGCTCCGATCCGTCGTATTGATCCGGTATGTAGACGAGGAATTCGCGCTCGGTGTTCGGATAGATCTTCGAGTCGGTCCAGCGATGGGCGTGGAGCTTTCCCTTGGGCATGCCCTCTTTCTCGAAAGAATCTTCGGGGTAGGGGTAGTATTCGATCTTCACCGAATTTCCCCCGATCACCTTTCCGTCTGCATTCTTGAGGACATAGTCGAAGGCGGTGCCGTTGGGCATCGTCTTGGCAAAGGCATGGAGTCCCTTCTCATCGAGCTGGGTGAGATTTCCGATCTTTTTCCCATCGGTCGATTCGATCACCACCGGAGTTTCGGAAAGTATTCCGACGAGTAGGGTGGTCTTTTCGATCCATCGCTGCTTGCCGGTCTCGAGGCCCTTCTGACCCCAGCTCTTGCGAATTTTTTCGGCAGCGAGCGAGTTGTTCGTTCCGATGAGTTTTTCGATCTCGATGGCTGGAGGTGGTGTCCAGCTCGAGTTTTGCGCCTGGCAGGGAATGGACAGCAGGAAGGGGAGAAGAAATAGAATTCGAACCATGGATCGCGACGGGAAAATTGCTTCCCGAATCGTGAGGAAGCCACCATCGTCTGGCAAGACGAGATTTGCCCTGTCCGGGTGCCCCTGGCGACGCTCCGGCCAATGCAGGAACTTACGCGAGAATCTCTTTCACGACGTGACCATGCACGTCGGTGAGCCGAAAATGGCGTCCCTGGTATTGGAAGGTGAGGCGTTCGTGATCGATCCCGAGGAGGTGAAGAAGCGTCGCGTGGAAGTCGTGGATGTGAACTCCGCCATCGACTACGTTGTAGCCATACTCGTCGGTCTCCCCATGGGTGTACCCGCCCTTGATCCCGCCACCGGCCATCCAGAGCGAGAAACAGCGAGGGTGGTGATCCCGTCCGAAATTGGCAGGGTTGAATTTGCCCTGGCAGTAGTTGGTCCGCCCAAACTCGCCTCCCCAAACGACGAGGGTATCGTCGAGGAGTCCCCGTTGCTTGAGATCGGTGATCAGAGCCGCGGAGGCCTGGTCCGTCTCTTTGCACTGCCGCTTGATGCCACCGGGGATTCCACCGTGGTGATCCCATCCCTGGTGGTAGAGTTTGATGAACTGGACTCCCTTCTCCGCGAGACGACGGGCCATGAGGCAATTCGCGGCAAAGGTGCCCGGAGTACGGGCATCTTCTCCATACAACTCGAAGGTGGCGTCGGATTCCTGGGAGAGGTCGGTGACCTCGGGAATCGAGCTTTGCATTCGGAATCCCATCTCGTACTGGGCAATCTTGGTGTCGAGGGCGTCATCGCCCGTCTTGGCGAGTTGGTGGAGGTGCAGTTCCTCGAGGCGATCCAACATCATGCGACGTGACTTCGGATCGAGACCGTCCGGGTTGTTCAGATAGAGAACGGCATCCTTGTCGGGGCGAAAGCGAACGCCATCATGCTTGCCGGAGAGAAACCCGCTGCCCCAGAGCCGACTGACGAGGGGCTGCCCCTTCTTGTTCTTGGTCACGAGGACCACGAAAGAGGGGAGATTCTCGTTCATCGATCCCAGGCCGTAGGAGAGCCAGGAACCGATGCTGGGGCGTCCTGCGATCTGGGACCCTGTCTGCATGAAAGTCACTCCAGGGCCGTGGTTGATGGCCTCGGTATGCATGGAGCGGACGATGGTGATGTCGTCCGCTACTTTTGCCGTGTAAGGCAGTTGATCACTCATCCATTGACCGCTTTGCCCGTGTTGCGCAAAGGAGAAGGGTGAACCGACAAGGGGCAGGCTGGCCTGGTTGCCTGACATGCCAGTGAGTCGCTGCCCCATCCGAACCGACTCCGGGAGTTCCTTTCCTTCTTCGGCTTTCAATCTTGGTTTGTGATCGAAAAGTTCCATCTGCGAGGGGCCGCCAGCCTGGAAGAGAAAGATGACTCGCTTGGCTTTGGGGGAGCCTGTCAGGTAGGAGGGTTGAGAAGGGGCCGCTTTCGAATCACCAAGGAGGTTGGCGAGGGCGACACTTCCGAGTCCGCCTCCGAATCTTGCCAGGGCAGTGCGACGGCTCAATCCGAGCGGGGAGTCAAATCCGGTGCAGTTGTTCATGAGAGGAAAAAGGTGTGAGGGTTGGCAAGTGTCAGCGTTGCGTGATGAATTCGTCGAAGTTCAGGAGGGTGGACACCAGCGTCGTAACCGCGGCGATACGTTCCAACTGGTCTCCGGCGGGAGGGGGAGAACTTCCGACGGCTAGCATTTTTCGCGCGCCCCCCGGATCGTTGGCAAAGTGCTCTTGCTGCTCTGCGAGCAAGGCACCGAGAATTTTCCGTTCTTCGGCATCGGGTTGGCGACTGGTCAGCCGGCGGAAGGATTCCACGACGATGGCTTCGTTGTTGTTCGGAAACTTCTTCACGAGATCGCTCGCGAGGTGTCGGGCCGCCTCCACGAATTGCGGAGAGTTGAGCATGACCAATCCCTGCAGGGGCGAATCTGTCTTCTCGAGTCGGACTCGACAGACGTCTCGCTTCGACGAGTTCAAGGTCGTCATGAGCGGGGCCGGCGCGGTTTGCTTCCAATAGGTGTAGAGACTCCGGCGATAAAGCGCTTCTCCGGTTCCGGGTTTTGAGGGTTTGAAGGAAACCTCGATGTCGTAGGGTTTCACCGAGGGACCGCCGACCTTGGCGACGAGCAAACCGGTGGCGGCGAGAGCGTTGTCGCGAATCGTTTCGGCTGGCAGGCGAGGAGCGGGAAATCGGTAAAGGAGCGTGTTCTCGGGATCCTTGTCCGCGAGTTCACCCGACGAGATCTTCGAGCTTTGGCGATAGGTCGCGGAGAGAACAACCTGGCGGAGGAAGTGGCGGAGGTCCCAACCATGATCCATGAAATCCCGCGCGAGCCAGTCGAGCAGTTCAGGATGGCTCGGTGGTGAGCCCTGGCTGCCAAAGTCTTCCGAAGTCGGCACGAGTCCGGTTCCAAAGAGCATCTGCCAGTAGCGATTGACGGTGACACGTGCGGTGAGAGGGTTCTCCGGCGACGTGGTCCACTGGGCAAGGCCGAGACGGTTGGGAGCGAGGTCTTCCGAGATCGCGGGGAGAAAAGCAGGGGTCGCTGGATTGACGGGCTCTCCGCGGTTTTCGTAGTGCCCTCTTTCGAGAAGGTAGGTCTGGCGTTCATGCGAGGATTCGCGCATGACCATGATCTCGGAGATCTTCTTCACCAGCGCACTTCGCTCTTTCCGGGCTTCGTGCAGCTGGTCTCGGAGTTCGCGAGCTTCCGGAACCTGGGTTTGCAGGTAGGCGTCCAGGTCGGGTGAAAATGTTTTCTCATTGTCTGCGACGGCAGCAACCGCCGTGGGAAAGAGGACTTGGTCGAAGATGTGGACTTCGTCGACAAGACCATTCTTGAAGCCCTTGTCCCGCATCCGTTGGCCAATGACGATGTTGTCGCTTCCGCCTCCCGTGATCTCCCGGGTGAGCTGATCCCGGATCACCTCGGTCTCGATTCTTTTTCCGTCCACGTAGAGCGAGACTCCCGAGGCACGACTGGAGCCATCATAAGTCCAGGTCACGTGTTTCCATTCTCCGACTGGAAGCGGTTTCGTTGCGCGAACGCGAATGGCGTTCCCGGGATAGAAATGAATGAGCGCGGCGCTGAGTTTTCCGTCTTCGAGAAGGAGTTCGTATCCGCGGCTTGCGGCATCGGTCCAGGCTTTGGATCGGCTCAGAATGACGGCCCGTTCCTTGAGGTCGGGAGTCTGGATCCAGAGAGAAATCGAAAACGGGTCATCGCGGCTGAAGTTGCCCACAGGGAGGGTGAGGGCGTCGTCTCCAGTGAGGCGGACTCCCTGTCCCAGTTTTCCGGTGACCGAGGGATTGTTTCCATTGGTCTTGGCCGGCTTGCCCTCCGGGATGGCGTTGGCGAACTCCTGTCCTTTGCGTTCGTCGAAGGAGAATCGGGCGAGCGCCTGCGGCAGGGGTTGCGTGGATTTCCCCGCTTCGTCGTTCTCGAATCTGGGTTTCGTTTTCGCACCGAGAGCGGACAGCTTTTTCTCGATCGATTCGATGGTTGCCTCCAGTTCTTTGACTTGTTTCTCCTGTTCTTCGGAGGGAAGCCAGAGTGTGGGAGTGGGAACTGAGGGAGTGAAGTAGGAGTAGAGTCCGGCTTCGTCGATCTTATCAAAGTAGGCCGAGAGGCTGAAGTAGTCCTTTGCGGTAATGGGATCATACTTGTGATCGTGACAACGTGAGCACTCCATGGTCAGTCCGAGAAAAGCGGTTCCGTAGGTGTGGACACGATCCGAGACATACTCGATCCGGAATTCTTCTGGAACACTGCCACCCTCCACTTTCTGTGAGTGAAGTCGGTTGAAAGTGGTCGCAAGGATCTGGTCGTGGGTCGGATTCGGAAGAAGATCTCCGGCCAGTTGCCAGGTGATGAAGTCATCGTAGGGCAGGTTTTCCCGGAAGGCACGAATGACCCAGTCGCGCCATGGCCAGACCGAGCGATCTCGATCGACCTGGAATCCATAGGTGTCCGAGTAGCGAGCGACGTCGAGCCATTCGGCAGTGAGACGTTCGGCGTAGGCGTCGGTTTCGAAAAGTCGCTCGACAACCCTTTCGTAGGCACCCGGTTTCGAATCGGCTAGAAAGGCATCGATTTCCGGGAGCGTGGGAGGAAGTCCGGTGAGATCGAGAGTGACACGGCGGATCCACTTTTCCCGGCTCGTCTCTTCCGAAGGGGGGAATTCGTTTTCTTCGAGCTTGGCGAGAATGAACTGGTCGATGGTGTTGTGGCCCCAACTGGTTTTCGTTTTGGGGGCTTCGATGGATTTCGGGATGGGAGCAAAGGACCAGTGCTCGTCGTATTCGGCTCCCTGCTCGATCCATCGATCGAGGATCTGAATCTCTTCGGCCGTCAGTGGCATCTTGGCCTCGGGAGGAGGCATCATGTCGATGGGGTCATCGCTTTGGAGTCTCCAGTGGACTTCACTGTCTTTCAGATTTCCCGGCTCGATACCAGCGTAGTCGCCGAGGTCTTCCGTTGCGTGCTCGAAGGTGTCGATGCGGAAATCGGATTTCTGGTTTTTCGCATCGGGTCCATGACACTTGAAACACTTGTCGGATAGAATCGGCCGAACATCCCGGTTGAAGTCCAATTCGGAAGATGACACAGCACAGGGAAGGGCGGTCAGCAGGAGCAGAAAGAAAAATCGCATGGAAGATTGGGCCGGTGAGGTCACTGTAGAGATGTAACAGGTTTCTCCAATCTCACCCATCCCAATGATCCTATGAGTCACGCAATTGCGGGTTTTCCAGAAGCTTACAAACATCTTGCCGACCTTGTCCGCGAGATGACTCTCGATCAAGAGAGTCTCCAGCAGCCTCTCCGCCGATGTGATCTCAATCAATGTCAGGGGACTTGTTGTCATGACGGGGTTTACCTCTCTTCCGAAGAAGCCCGCGTGATTCGTGAGATCAGCCCTGAAGTGAACGGGGCCTTGCGGTCATCCAGGTGGAGTCTCCCGAAACAGACCGTCGTTTATGGTCGATGGAGAGAGGTCGCTTCCGGGCCGAAGACTGCGACGCGGGAAGCTCCCGAGCGAGATATAATTCCAGATTACCCCTCTCATTTTCCGAAGACCAGTTGTGTTTTCCTCCTCCCCGACGCTCGATGTGCGCTGCAAGTGTGGGCAACGGAGAGGGGGCTGCATCCCTGGTATTTCAAACCCCTGACCTGCTGGCTGCACCCCCTC
The DNA here is from genome assembly GCA_029213195.1 of Verrucomicrobiales bacterium. GTDB lineage: Bacteria > Verrucomicrobiota > Verrucomicrobiia > Verrucomicrobiales > DEV007 > Arctic95D-9. The sequence goes on along the minus strand of JARGNI010000006.1, from coordinate 4,268 downwards.
TCGATTCGAGCGGGAGCCGATCACAAGCCGCGATTGACCCTCCCTACACCTGAGACTGATCCACAGCGATACGAAGATTACGATGGGTTCTCCTGCCGTACCCATTGTGGTCGCCGTGAGGAGCAGGGAGAAGCAGCGTGGAAGGTTCTCCAAGACGAGTTGGAGGTGCTCGGGAAAATCGGGAATCGGGATCTGATTTCCGAACTGCTGAACGGGTCCGAAACCAATCCGTGATAAACGGAGCTACTCGGGTTTGGAATCCGTCGTCGCTGACTCCGCGTCTGTGAGCGTGGGCTCGTTGATCTCGAGTCCCATCTTGGTGGCCCGGTTTTTCCAGAGTCCCCGGGCAAATTCCTGCATGTCTTCCCGGGTGTCTGCTTCGTCTACGATTTCCAATCCGAGGAGGGTCTCCACGACATCTTCCATGGTCACCAATCCGCTGAGGCCGCCATACTCATCGAGGACGATCGCGACGTGATGTCGGTTCGCGACGAGATGCTGGAAAGCGTCAGTCATTTTGGTGATCTGGGGCATCGCTGCGATTTCTCGGCTCAATTCCTTGAGCTGCAGATCGAATCGATCGTTTGCCGCGGCAAGCAGGATGTCGTGCTTGAGGACGAATCCCCTGATGTCGTCGCGGTTCTCGCTGTAGATCGGGATCCGTGAGAATGGCGAGGAATTGTGGCGGTCGAGATACTGCTGCACCGTAGTGTCTTCGGTGAGGGCAAACACCACGATCCGGGGAGTCATGACTTCGCGGACGGAGATCTCGCTGAGTCGGAGAAGATTGTCGAGGATCCGGGATTCGTCTTCCTTGAGTTTTCCCTGACGGGTTCCCAGTTCGGCCATCACCTTGAGCTCATCTCGGCTGAAGGAGGCTTCGTTGTGGTGCCCCTTGCTGAAAATCTCGATGAACCAGACGACCGGAGTCATGACTTTGGCCAGCCAGACGAGGCAGAGACTGACCCAGGGAGCCCAGGCTCTCCAGTAGCGAGCACCGAGGTTCTTGGGGATGATCTCAGATGCGATGAGGATCGCGAGGGTCATCAAGGCTCCTGCAAGCGCGTCCCACTTTCCTCCCCCGAGCGCGGAAACCTGCGAGGCAACCCCCATCGCTCCCACCGTGTGAGAAATCGTGTTGAGCGTCAGGATCGAAGTGAGGGGGCGACTGATGCGATTCTTGAGGTCCTCAAGTCGTTCGCCCACCTTGGGTCGCTTGTTCTTGAGGTTCGCGATGTAGGGATTCGTCACGCTGAGAATGACCGCCTCCCAGACTGAGCAGAAGAAGGAGACTCCAATCGCGACGCAAAAGTAGATGATCAGGAGGGTCCAGGATCCGGTTGCACCGGGATCGAGCTGGGACGGGGCTATTGCCGCGACATGATGGAATAACATGGTTCGCTACCTTTGCGAAGAAACGGGAGGGCTTCAAGTCGAATCACGAAGACATCGCATCGCGATCTCAAACGGAACGACCGGGAGGTTGATTTTAGAACAGCAGGCCATCAGTCGGCTCGACTGTTTCCTCGAAGCGTTCGATCTCGATGATCGGGAGTATTTCGCCGCCTTCGCGGGAATAGTGGAGCTTCCCGTAAAGGCGATACCATCCCATCTCCGTGTAGGGAGGGGGAGTCTTCCCAAAGTCCACTGGAATGGAGAGAGGTCGGGCATCTGCGGCACAGCACTCGATGAAGAGGCGGAACGCTTTCAGTCGGGTGTTGTTGGGATTGTTCAGCGTCTCTTCCATAAGTTGCGCCGTGGTTTCAACCGGGATCCCCTCCATGACTTCCATGAGTTCCTTGTCTCCTGCGGTGTAGAAGATCTGGGGAACGTCGAGCATGAACTCGCCCTTGTCATTCTGCGGGACCATCTGTTTCAGGTCTTCGATGGTGAAGGTGTCCCAACTGGCGTTTTCTTCCGCCTCGCCTTCCGTTTTGGGCTCGGGTGGCGTGTCAGCGTCCGTGGGACCTTCTCCCTCAATCCCTTCTCGGGTGTATGGATTCGTCGCCGCTCCAACTGATCCGACGTCATTCGCTTCTTTCTCCTGGCGTTCTGCGATTCGCATTTGCATCATCTGCCGCTCGATCTTGCCCCACTTCATGAGGTATTCGGTGCTGAAGCGGTCCTGCGAGTAGGCCGTGGCAAAGGCCATGGGGATGATGAGCACGATGAGTGAGAAGACTACCCCGGAAGTCGAGTCCTCGTGAGAGTGGCCGTGGCTGTGATCGTGGTCATGAGAATCCGCATGCGAGTGATCATGATCATGGTCGCAGCCCTCATGTTCGCCGTGCTTGTGGTCGTGGTCGTGGTCGTGGTCGCAATCGGCATGGTCATGTTCCGCATGACTGTGTTCATTTTGAACATGGTCGTGATGATGATCGTGTTCGCAGGCATCGCCATGAGCATGATCGTGAGTACAGAGTCCTACTGCCCGATTGCGATTCAGGAAATTGAAGGAACCCAGCAGGAGCATCCCGATTCCGGAGAGCAGCGCATAGATCCGGAAGCTGGGGTCGAGGAATTTGTCGATTCGCCCCCCGGCGTAGTAGTAGAGAAAGAGGCCGCCCCAGGTGAGGAGCGCAACAACCGAGAGGATCTGAAGGGTTTTCTTCATGATTTGGGCGAGGCAGAAAGATCAGATTCGAATCCAGACATAGCTGAGAACACCGATGGCGATGGCGAGCGAGATGGCGAGGATCACCACGAAACGCGATTTAAACACAGAAAGATACATGAAAACGAGCTTCACATCCATCATCGGACCAAAAACAAGGAAGGCGAGCTTGGCAGAGATAGGAACAGGGAAGTTCGCGGCGATGAAAGCATCCGAAGTGCTGCAGAGACTGAGGACGAAAGCCAGCACCATCATCAGTCCGATGCCCGTCACCTCATTCTGGTTGAAGAGGAGAATGAGATCTTCGGTCACGTAGGCCTTGAACACCGAGGTGATGGCGACACCGATGGTGAAATACATGGCCGTCTCGACGAAGTCTCGCATCGCTGTTCTCATGGCGAGGACAAGGCGGTCCGACTTGCTGACATCGGGGCCGGAATGGTCGTCGAGTTGAGCGACTCCATCCTCGCCCTGGGGAAGAATCTGCGGCCGCAGAATCGAGCTGGAGCGGACCTTGAGAACGATCCACCCGACTCCCACCGTAACGATGAAGGCGATGAGGAGTCGACTCGAGGTCATGAAGAGCGGACCGTAGGCATCGACGGTTTCCGTCTGTCGGAGCGAGAATTGCCCCACCGAAGAATCGAACGCCTTCATCGTGCTCACGATCACGATCGGGTTGATGATCGGTGCCGAAAGCATGTAGGTGATCGCACAGGAAACTGGGAGCCCTTTCCGAATCAGGCGTCGGATCACGGGAACGACGGCACATTCGCAAACAGGAAAGACGGCTCCGAGAAGACCACTGCAGAAGACGGCGAGGAACTTGTTCTTCGGCAACCACTTGTCGATGAGCCCGGGAGGAAGGTAGGCATCGATGAATCCGGAGATGATGGTTCCCAGCAGGATAAACGGCGCACCTTCGAGAACGATACTCAGAAACAGGTAACAGAAGTCGGTAAACGGGGACAAGTTCTCGGGAGCCATCGCACAGGGGATCTCCAACTATCCCTGTTTGCAGAGTCCTCGCAAACTCGAATTTGCGGGATCTGGGTACGATGCCCGTAGCCAGGAAACTGCGGCAAAGAGTGCCGGGAAAGCGAAGATCGAGAAAAAGTGGAAGAAAATAATTGCAACTTTGAACAGTTGTTTTATAAGTGTTCGCATGAGCAGTTACAACCGTGTTACTCTTGTCGGCAATCTCACTCGTGATCCTGAACTGAAGAAAACCAAATCAGGAGCGTCGCTCTCTGAACTCGGACTGGCATTGAATCGAAGCTGGACGAATGAGCAGGGGCAGAGGCAGGAAGAAGTCACCTTTGTGGATGTCACCGTGTGGGGCAAGACCGCGGAAAATGCCGCCCAATATCTTTCGAAGGGTCGCAGTGTTCTGGTGGAAGGACGCTTGCAATTGGATACCTGGGTTGACTCACAATCGGGTCAGAACAGGTCCAAGCTCCGTGTGGTGGCGGAGTCCCTTCAATTTCTAGGGGGAAATTCTCCCGAAAGTCAGGCTTCCCAAGGGGCGATGCGCACTGCTGCGTAGCCTGAGAGCCTGAGAGCCTGAGAGCCTGAGAGCCTGAGAGCCTGAGAGCCTGAGGTGCTTGGGTGCTTGGGTGCTTGGGTGCTTGGGTGCTTGGGTGCTTGGGTGCTT
>JARGNI010000041.1 GCA_029213195.1 Verrucomicrobiales bacterium | reverse complement strand
CATAACACCGGCAGGACCTTAGTTTTGAAGTGTCCCACCTCCGGGATCAGGTCAGATTGCTGAGGCACATACTCCCACGGCCTTCTTCGGCTAATGTCGAATCTGGTCGAGACGATTGCTGCAGAGGATCTTCTGAAGAGGCATCAGTGGAGCGGAAACATGGTTGTGAGATTGCAGGAGCATTCTCTCCCCGCTTTTTCGAGTCGAACAGGAGCCCCCCTCGAAGTTCACTTCGATTAGGTCAGAAAGCGGGGGGCGCTTGCGATTCGCCGACCTCGATGCGGACATCACGGATTTCTCCCGTGAAGTTGCTGCCAGAGGACTGAGGTGCCACCGGGTTGCTGACCTGGTGGCCTACCGAAAACGAACCTCTTGGCTGCAGGTTCAATAGTCCTGGAGATGGACGGGTGCCCTGTTCTTGCCCGTCGATCGAAAGAGTCATTTCTTCATTATCGAGAGTGACCTCGAGGAGGAATTCATCATCGGGCAGATCTGAGATCGGCATATTGACCGAAAACACCCTGGTGTTGGTCTCATTTTCGAGCCGACGTACCCACCAACTGAGACGTCCTCTCTGGATTTCTATGGCAACGCCTCGGAAGTGACCGCCCATCTGAAAGAGAACTCCAGAAGGTTCATCCTCGTTGAGGGTCACCGACGCCGAGATCTTTACTGACTTGCCGGCAAACGAGGGAGCCAAGTCTGATGCCAAGACGTCTCCTTGTTGAAGTAAATTGGGCATCTCCAACAAATTTCGAGTCTTGATGACCCGAGATCCTTCGTCGGGGATAAAGGCGGTCCATTCTTTGTCCGCAATCCTGGGATTCGAGCTGGTGTATTCTCCGATTAGGTTTCCCCAGCTGTCACGTACGCGGAGGATCAAACCGATGAGGATATCTTCTGCATCCGGTTTCGATCCCTTATTGTAGACTTGATCGATTTCCACATAATCGGTGACAAACTCGACTTCGCGGTTGAAAGCGAGATCTTCCAATTTCTTTTCTTTCCAGATCACTTCTGGCGGAGAATCCTGCACAAAGGTGTTCCGCGAAAAAAGACGTCCGCCCACACGATACATTTCGACCAGGTCTCGTTTCGCGATTAAATATTCCACGACAGGGGATTTCAGGGTGCTACGGGAAAGATTTCCTATCTGAATCTTGAAGGCGGGGAACTCGGTTTCAAAACGATCATCTCCCGACCTTGAGCGCTCCGTGGTCTTTCCTCGAACTTTCTCGATCTCGACTCCAATTCGAAAATTCGACATCGTTGGCCGATCGCTCAGCCACTCCTTCAGATACTGTTGATCGTCCAGACACAACTTTACGATCGTGAGATCGTAACTCTCCCCGGCCTCGCCGGCCATGGTCAGCACTTTTCGGTCATCGGAAATCGAGATTACCCGAGCTGTCACCTCACGTCCCTGTTTGTCGGTGAAGGTGCGGAAGTCATCGTCTATCCCAGCTTGCGACCAGCTCGAGTCGGGGCATGAAACAAGGGAGACGAGACAAATCCCGAAGAGGCGCCAAAAGATCGGTTTTCTCTCGAGGGGCACTTGAATCATGGAGAGGGAGAATATTGTGGCGTCCTCGGGAGGGATTTTCTGCGCCTGGGTTCAGGAGCACAGAGGGTCTCTGATCTACTAACAAAGCTAAATATTTCTTATCTCAAACTCAGTCGAGACTCAAGGCGAAATGGTTTTTGAGTGCGGCAAGGATTCTCACTCTCCTCGGCGAAAAAGCCATTGTTGTCCGATAACTGAGCCAACCAACCTCGACTTGGCACCCTCGATAGATGCCGCCCTGCCTGTTGGGTTCTGTTGGAACTATTTGCGGTTGCCAGTACGAGATCGATCCCATCCTTTGCCTTAATTGTCATCCCGGGGGCTTCCCGTCGAGATCATCGGCGGCGCATCTGCTGCCTTCGCTCCTGCATCGTCTTCAGCTCAGTTTCATCCAGTCCTCCGTCTTCATTCGTGTCGAGTCGGTCGAAGTGCATTTGAAAGGGGCCCCGCGCTTCCTGCTTGCTCACGATTCCATTCCCGTCTTGATCCATTCGTTCCATCATTTCGGCGATGCTTGGCATCTGGGGGCTTCCGCCCTGGGGGGCTTGGCCACGACCCTTGCCTCGATCGTTCCCGGTCCGCTTTCCTCCGGCTTGGACTCGACCTGCATCGCGATCTGTCTTCAAAAAGATTTCGTAGACTTGGGTCACTGCCTTGCACCATTGATCGTCGTCGTCACAGGCGAAGTAGTTTACTGTGAGATTCAGGGGTTCGTTGAGATCAACTTCTTCTCCGATTTCGAAGTCGAGAAGAAACTCTCGAGGATCCGAGTCGGCAGGTGTGTTTTCAGGAATGTCAGCTGTGCCGCTGGCTTTGGAAAGGGTAACTCCACTCGGGAGGGCGATCGTGAAAGTCAGGGGAGCCGCGAGATTATTCCAGTGAACGGGATAGATCGGGTCTAGGTGAAAGCCGAGATACAGGGTGCCGGTGCTTCCAGCGCTGAACGTGGTGGGGGTGGCTTCGACACGCAGTTTGGCGTAGAGCGGATGAGAAGGCGAATCGGTTTCTTTCGAAGATCGGGGGGCTTCTCTCAAATCGGAAGAGGGAATGCTCTTGCTGATCAGGGCAATGGCTCCTGAAGGACGTTCGACTCGTGGGATGACTCCTGTCGCAACTTTTTCAGGCTTCTGAGGGATTGCCGTGGAAATCTTGAGTTCGAGATCGGAAATCGCCGTCGTCGTCTCCGACTTTCCTACCAGTTCCACCAGATCGGAACGGAGTTGGGAAGGGCTGCTCCAACTTCGTGCGATGATCACTTTTCCTTCCGGAGAGATGACGAACTCCGAGTTGTTACGATCGCCGAAGGCGTGCTTCAGTTGATTGGTCATCGAGTCCGCCAACCAGGGTATTTCGGTACCTAGTTGCCTCTTGGCTGCTTCGATGTGTGAGAGGCGTTCCTCAAGGGTGACGGGTTGAACAAAGCCGCTTTTCTCCGGGTGGGCCAGGCTCTTGTAGACATAGAAAAAATCAACGCCCTTTTCCTTGTAATCAAGATAGACTGTCTCCAGACCGGGGACATTACGCATGAATGGGGGTCACGTCAGGCAGCCGAAGACAATGACGGTATACCGATCCCTGGTCTTCTGGAGAAGGGGGAACTCAGCTCCGGATTCATCGTAGGCGATCACCTCGGGGAGTGGTTTTCCCTGTAAAGGCAGAGGACTTCCGCTGCCTTTGCCGCCTCTCTGAGAGAACGCAGGCATGAGGGTCAGTCCAAGCGACAAAGCCGAAGCGAAAAAGAGTTTTGCGATCATGCCTCATTAAACTCCAGGATGCCGTCTGGGTTTCGTGAGGAAGCAGCGAAATCGACGAAATGTTTCTGTATTGTGAATCGAGAGAATCTTGCTAACTCTTGATCATGTCGATTGATGCTCGTGTCTCGCAAGTCCTTGTCGTTTTCTCGTTGGCTGTTGCAACGCTGGCACTCGGGCACGACGGTCCAGATCCTGTCTTCCATTGGTCCTTAAAGGCTACATTTCTTGAGAATGGTCGGCTCACCGCGCAGCAGGGGCCTGATCTCCCTCTCTCATCGGATCAGTTTCTCAAAACAGAGCGAGGTCTCTTTTTGAAGGGGACGGGGATTACGCCCCACGTATCAGCGCCCGAGGACTTGCCGAAGAAAGGCTTTACGCTCGCAGTCTGGTGCAGCGTTCACTCTCCTCAACGATATGGTGGGCTGATCGGTTCCCAGGAAGACAATGGGGGCTACGAAAAAGGTTGGGTGCTGGGCTATGATGAGGAAAAATTTTGCGTCAGTCTCTCAACTGAAGAAACGAATGATGGAGATGGGAAGCTGATCACCCTCAGGTCAAAGACCTCCTATGAATTGGGAAAGCTCTATCACGTGGCAGCTACCTACGACGGTTCCGAGCTGAAGCTCTATGTGAACGGGAAAGAGGAAGGCACGGACGCGAGTCCCGGAAGTGATATCGTCTATTCGGAGAAAACGCATCTCAGTCTCGGCGGCTATTTTGACAGCAATGAGAATTTTCCTCACCAGGGACAACTCATTTCTGCTCACGTCTATCAACAAGCTGCGAAAGCCGAATGGATTCAGCAGGAATTCGATCACAATGCCGACTGGATAGAAGCGGAGGTGCCCGAGTCGATCCAGCTTCCGTTCACCTCTGTCGTCGACCCATATTTGCAATGGGTGACTCAGACGGGAATTACGGTCATGTGGGAAACCAGTCTTCCTTCGGAAGGTGTTGTTCATTACGGCGAAGATGCTGAGTGCAAAAATCAGACTTCTGCCATTGCTTCCAGGAAAGGCATCCATGAAATTCCTCTCACGGGCTTGAAACCTGGCACCCAGTATTTTTATCGAACTTCTTCCACTCATGGGGGGAACACAGTCGATTCGGAGGTTTTCACGTTTCAAACCGATGCGGGGCCTGGGGTGCCCTTTGCCTTTGCCGTGATCAGCGATACCCAGGGGAATCCGGAGGTATCAGGAAATCTCGCCAAGCAAGCCTGGAATCAGCGCCCGAATTTTCTCCTTCACCCCGGTGACTTGGTTTCGACCGGCAAAATCAAGAAACAGTGGGTGGAGCAGTTTTTTGCAAGCATGAAACCGCTGACTTCACGTGTCGCTCTATTTCCAGTTCTCGGAAATCACGAGCAGAATGCCTCTCACTACTATCATTATATGTCGCTTCCGGATCCGGAATATTATTACACCTTTCAACACGGGGATGCCCGCTTTTTCATGTTGGACACCAACAAGAAATGCGGACCCGGATCGGAGCAGTATGAGTGGCTCGAGAAAGAACTCAGCGAGTGCGACGCGATTTGGAAATTTGTCAGTCATCATCACCCAGTCTATTCCTCGGACGAGAATGACTATGGCGATCTCTGGAAGAAGAATGTCAGTTCGCGCGGCGATATCAATGCGAGGAAACTAGCGCCTCTCTATGACAAGTATGGCGTCGACATCGTTTGGAACGGGCATATCCATTCCTACGAGCGGACCTGGCCGATACGAAATGGCATGCCTGCGGAGAAAGAGGCACCGATCTACATGATTACAGGTGGTGGGGGTGGTCATCTCGAAACTCCGGGGCCGTTTCGGACTCCCTTCGAATTGATCGTGCGCCGGGGGCACCACTACTCGATGGTATGGATCAACGGAAAAACGCTCGAATTCAAAGCCTACGACCTCGAGGGGCAGCTCTTTGACTCTTTCCGGATGGAGAAGCCGTAGTCCCGAGGAAAACTCTTCCGAAATCCGAATCTGCTCTACGATTTGACCTTCTCGTCTGCGTTGAGAGGGCAAGGGTGTTCCTTTTCGGACAGGGGAAATGGCGCGAGCAGGGGATTGCCCATCCAGGTTCCACGGCAATACTGTATTAAAAATCTGTATGCACCGATCTTGCCACTCCCCCTTTTTTTCGAAGACCGCTCTGGTCTTGGGCTTGTTTGTGGGTTCGTTAGTCGAGCTTCCTTGCCTGGCTGAAACCAAGGAGGAGGCGAGCGACGAGGCAGCGCTTCGGGCCGATGCTCGAAAAACGTTCAAGGAAGACGTAGCGCCCTTTGTCGAGAATTATTGCATTCGATGCCACGGGCCTCGGCCGAAAGGCGGAGTCAATCTCAAGTCGGCGCTCAAGAGTCCTGGCAGTGCCTCCTCGTTCCTTCATTGGAAAAAGGCGGTTGCGAACGTCAAGGTCCACGACATGCCCCCGGAGGAGGACGTGAGCAAGATTCCGACGGACGAGGAACGTCGCCAGTTCGCCGAGTGGATCGATAAGCTGAAGTATCTCGCCCCACGCGACCCGGGGCCTTTTGTGATTCGTCGTCTCAGCAAGGTGGAGTATGGGAACACGCTGCAGGATCTCTACGGAGTGGATCCAGGCATTGTCGGAGTCCTGCCCGATGAGGTCGTGGGGGAGGGATTTCTCAACTCGATCTCTCCCTTGCAATCCGAGTTGTATCTGGAGATCGCCAATCGCGTAGTCGAAGAGGTCCTGGCCGCGAAAGGCGAGGATCCGGCCGCGGTTCAGAAGCGGCTCTTTGGCGAAACACCATCCGATGGCGCCGATCTCCGGGAGGAGGCTCGCAGGGTGGCACAATCGCTGGCTCGCGATGCCTTTCGTCGTCCACCCAGCGATTCGGAACTCGATGTTCTCGTCGGTGTCTTCGATCTCGCGCGGGAGAACCAACTGGATTACACCGCATCTCTCACGCTGATGTGGAAGGCTGTCCTCGTCTCTCCCCAGTTCCTCTTCATCACTCCCGCGGAGGAGGTGGACTCGGATGAATCCATCGTGCGCCTCGACGATTATCAATTGGCCTCACGGCTTTCGTATCTGCTCTGGTCGGCACCACCGGATGACGAACTCATTGCGCTGGCCGAGAAGGGTGACCTGCGGAAAACCGAAGTTTTGCGGTCCCAGGTGGAAAGGCTTCTCGCGCATCCCCGCTCCCGGGCTCTCTTCGATAGCTTTGGTGCGCAGTGGTGGCGAGTGAATGGACTCGAACAACAGGTCTTCGATCCAGACCTGTTTCCCGAGGTGACGCCGGACTTGCGCAAGGCGATGATGGACGAGGCACGACTGTTTTTTGGAAGCGTAGTGCGAGAAAACGAGAGCGTGGTGCGTTTTGTGGACAGCGATTACACCTTCGTGAATGAGCCGCTCGCGGAGTTGTATGGACTTGAGCAAACGATTCAGGGAAAGGAGATGCGACGGGTCGAGTTGGCAAATCCGAACCGCGGTGGGATCCTCGGAATGCCGGTGACCCTGGCTTCGACGTCGTTCCCCGGGCGAACCAGTCCCGTTCGGCGTGGGGTGTGGGTGCTCGAACAGGTCCTCGGAGAGAGAGTTCCTCCCCCTCCGCCAGACGTTCCTGAACTGGAAGAGCTCAAAGGAGAAGATCTCGAGGGATTGACGCTGCGCCAGCTCACCGAGTTGCATCAGTCGGAGGCTACCTGTGCCAACTGTCACCAGGTTCTTGACCCGATTGGATTCGGTCTCGAAAACTTCGACGCGATCGGACGTTGGCGGGATCGGGACTCCGCGGGGGTTGCGATCGATTCAAAAGGAAAGCTTCCCTCCGGAAAAGGCTTTGCGACTCCAGCAGAATTGAAGGGCCTGCTTGCCGATCGGGAATCCGACCTCGCCCGGAATCTGACGGAGCGATTGATGGCCCACGCTCTCGGTCGACAACTCGAAGGCTACGATGAAATCGTGATCGACCGGTTGATGAGACGGATTGCCGAGGACGACTTCCGAGTGCGGACAATCATCACCGAGGTCATTACCAGTTATTTGTTTACCCATCGGAAAATCGAAGGATAATTTCCATGATACCATCGCAGAGAGAATCTATGAAAACTCCATCCGCCCACTCATTTCTGGATCGTCGCAACTTTCTCCGGGGAGCGGGGGTTTCCCTGGCACTTCCCTTCCTGGACTCTATTGTGCGGACCGTTGGTGCCAGCCCGGTCAAGCCCCCCGTTCGCCTCGGGTTCATGTATATGCCGCATGGTGTGATCATGGACCAGTTCTGGCCGAAGTCGCCCGAGAGCTTCCTCGATACGCCTCCTCCCGCCCTCGAAGCGTTGCGGCCAGTCCTCGATCAGTGTCTCATGATGAAAGGGATTTCCGGCGTGCCCATCTCCCCGTTCAATGGAGCACCTCATGCCCTGGAACTCTCCACGTGGCTCACTGCGAGACTCCCCGACTCGGAAACTCGCAGTCGGGTCAACATCGCCATCTCGGCGGACCAGGTCATGGCGAACTATGTCGGAGCTCAGACTCTGCTTCCCTCCCTCGAACTGGCGACGATGCCGCAGACTCACAAGGAAAACCAGGAAGGTCTCCATGAGGCCTACTATTCTCACTGCAGCTATCGCTCGCCCACTCAGCCTGTTCCTGCGGAGATCGATCCGAGGAACGTTCTGAACCGGCTCTTCGGCAAGCGAGGCAAGGACGCGCGGGTCACCAAGGCTTCGCCACTCGACAGGCAGATGCTCGACCACGTCATCGGTGGAGCAAAGGATTTGCGAAAAACGCTCGCCAGTGACGACCAGCAGAAGCTCGACGAATATCTCGACAGCGTTCGCTCGGTGGAGCGGCGTATCGCAGCGATCGAATCCCGACAGGCAGAGGCATCGTTGGAAAAGGCGGGAGTCAGTACGAAGAAGCGTCATGCCGCCGATTCACCACCGATCGAGATCAAGATTCCCGAGGGCGACAAGAGGAGTGAATACATGCAGGTCATGTGCGATCTCAACATCCTCGCTTTCCAGACCGATACGACTCGAGTGAGCACCTACATTGGCTCGACGCCGAACGGGGTGTCCTATCCCGAGCTTGGTTTTACCGATACGCACCACTCCACCACCCACCACAACAACGGCGAAGAGAAAGTCGGTAAAGTGGCGGCGATCACCAAATTCAACATCGATCAATATGCCTACATGGTGAAGAAGATGGCGAGTCTGCGCGAAGGCGACGGCACTCTTCTCGACAATTGCATCATGATGTGGGGCTCAGGGCTCGAGGACGGCAATCGGCACTCCCGCGAAAATCTCCCTTTCATTCTCGCTGGCAAAGGCGGTGGCTCCCTCCATACCGGTCGCTTCCTCGCCGATACGAAGGGCAATCAAGGCGACCTCCTCTCGACCTTGCTTTCTTGCGCCGGCGTCCCGCTGGACCGCCCGGTCGGGATTGCGACGAAAGAGATTGAGGAAATGAAGGCCTGATCTGGTGATTTCAGCCGAACTTTCTGCTGGAGTTCGCTGAGCCGCGTTCTACTCCTGCGGCTCCGAGGTCTTCTTTTCCGCTGCGATTCGGGTCGGCAGTCCAGCTCCCACGTTTTCCAGCCACTGAAGAAGTTGGGCCTTCATTGCGGCGGCCCGCTCGGGTTGCTTCGGTGCGAGGTCGATGGACTCGCTGAGATCCTCCTCGAGGTGATACAGTTCGACGGACTCGTCGTCGTAAAAATAGATCAGCTTGTAGGGGCCGGAACGAATGGCTGATGCCGGGCGGTTCGCCTTGTGGAAGGCGAAGTGAGGGTAGTGAAAATAGAGAGCCTCCCGATCCCAGGCTTCTCCGGCGAGGAGGGGGCGGAGGGATTGCCCGTCGAGGCTGTCCTGCTCGACCACAAGTCCTGCGGCATCGAGAACCGTCGCGGCGAGGTCCATCGAAATCACGGGAGCCCGTTCGATTTTTCCGGATCCCGCGACCTTGGGCCAGCGTACGATCAAGGGGACGCGAAGCCCGCCCTCGTAGATGTAGCCCTTCCCTTTGCGCAAAGGGCGATTGTCGGTGGCTCCCGACCATCCCCCGTTGTCACTCGTGAAAATGACGAGGGTATCCTCGAGCTGCCCCTGTTGCTCCAGTTCTTTCATTACCCGCCCGATCGCACGGTCGGTCGCCTCGATTTGCCCGCCGTAGATCGGATTTTTCAATCCCGGACCCTCCTTGCCCTCGTACTTTGCGACGAGATCAGCAGGGGCCTCGAACGGGTAATGGGGGTTGTAGGTCCAGAGGCAGGCAAACCAGGGGCGGTCCCCATTTTCCTCCTTCTTCCCGAGCCAGTCGATGAACTCATCGGCGAGACGATCCGTGAGGTATTCTCCTTTATTTCGCGGTTCGAGCGTAGGGATGCGGTAGGGATCCCAGTAGGTCGGGGGACCTCCGAAACCGCACCCGCCGATATTGATCTCGAAACCGTGAGACAGAGGCCAGTCACTTTCTTCCGAACCGAGGTGCCACTTCCCAAAGAATCCCGTGGCGTAGCCGGCCTCACGGAGTCTCTCGGCAATGGTGACAGATCCCTCGGGTAGTCGAGGCGAAGTCTTCGGAGGCTGCACCTTTCGACTTTCAGGCCAGAATTGCTTCTGGTCTGGTCCGTGCTGGGTGATCTGCAATCGCGCCGGCGCGAGGCCCGTCATGAGGGCGCCCCGAGTCGGCGAACACACAGGCGATGCGGAGTAGGCGTTGGGGAACCGAACGCCTTCCGCCGCGAGGCGGTCGATCGCGGGGGTGTGCAGTTTCTGGTTTCCCTGCACTCGCAGGTCCATCCATCCCATGTCGTCGGTCAGGATGAGAAGAATGTCAGGCTTCTCGGATGCGGTGAGAGGCCCCGGTAGCGCGATCGCCAGTCCGATAAAAAGAATGAGGCTATGAATCCAGATTCTGGAATCGGTACGCGCTGGTTGTTTCGAAAAAATCCTCATGGTGTCCATCCTTCTCAAGAAATACCCTCTTCGTCAATCCCTCCGCGGGGGAGGGAGGGTGCGTTGTAGCCGTTGCCTGATGTCGATGTGCCGGTCGATTCCGACAATGTTTTCGTTTTCGCAGAACGAAGTCGTTCTTCTTCCTCTTGGCTCGACCTGATATCGTGGTTATCATGTTCTCCGCATAGAACAAAACTCGCCACCGATTGCTTCTCGTTCGCAGCAGTCATCCTGGCCGCGCTTTGCTGCAGCTGCTCCGAAAAATCACGCTGGATCACTGTGATACACTGTATGGAAACAAAACCATCATGATCGACTTCGACTATCTCTCCAAGGGGCTTAACGCACTGGCACGTGCCCACCGCATGAGTTCCATGGCCGGCCACCTCGGGGCGTCCCTGATCGCCGGTTACTTTGTGGGAGAGCAGCGCCCCGACCTCGAGCCGGAAGTCTACCGGGGAATCGAAGATGATCTCGAACGGGTCATGCGCGGTGAATCGGTATTCGGCAAGAAAATGTCGAAGAACTCGAAACTGGCCGACCCGGAAATGTTCGAGCCTTTTCCAAAACAGAAGCCGGATGAAACCCTGGTCGATGGCATCGCCGAGGAACTCGAAAAGAGCATCGCCCAACCCCGGCAGTCGGGGCACAATGTGATCTTTGCTTCGCTCGCGATTCGCGCCCTCCGGGAACACCCCGAATTTGCGACGCCGGCCGTGGTCGATGGGATCTTGAAGTTGATGGCTCTCTTCGTCGACGCGACTCCGGGTAGCGGATATTACGGAAAGGACCGGGGGCGAATTCAAGGAAGCAAAATCACCCTGCCCGAAGAGGACGGAACGGCCGAGTATGACGACATCGAGGGGATGGCCATCGCGATTTTCGACGAGGCGATCGCCCTGAAGCCGGAGACCCATCGGATCGGCTACGGAGGCCTCGTCCACGTGATCAATCATGCGGCGGCCATCGCGGATCTCGGCGAATTCGGCTACCCCGAGTTGGTGCCGAGAGCCGTTCGGTCGCATCGTCACCATCTTCGCTTGTGGCGAAGTCTTCCGAATGTCGCCGACGAAAAAGGCCCCATGCAGGTTTCGCGGTTTACCGCTCACACTGCGGCTTACTGGACTTCCGGAACGATTCCCTACGACCGCGCTTTGCTCACTCATCGCGTCAAGACGCTGTTCGGCTTCGATGAACTGGCGGCAACGGTTGACGAGGAGGCGAAGGAGAAGGCCGCCTACGATAAACTGCGATTTCTGATGTAGGGAAGAAAGGGGCCTCTGCCAGCGGTATCCAGCTTGAATTGCGGAGTCGTTTTCGATGTCCTTGGTGGCGCGGTTTTGTTAACATGAGAGGATGATCTGGTATTGGATATTCGGAATTCTCGGCGCGACCCTGTTCCTCTTTCTTCTCCTGGCTGTCTACGACGTGACGCAGCGAAAACACGCTATCCTCCACAATTTTCCGATCCTCGGTCACTTCCGTTTCCTGCTCGAATCGATCGGTCCCGAACTGCGACAGTATATCGTGACCGACAACGACGAGGAGCGTCCCTTTTCCCGTGACCAGCGAACCTGGGTCTATGCCTCTTCGAAAAACGAGAACAACTACTTCGGTTTCGGGACGGACAACGATCTCGAGAAGACGGCGAACTACCTGATCGTCAAGCACAGCCCGTTTCCGGTTCCGGCCCCGCTGCCGGGGACGCCGGAGTATGATCCCCTCCACACTCTTCCCTGCGCGAAGGTGCTCGGGGGGGATCGGGAGCGGAAGAAGGCCTTTCGTCCCCGATCGGTGGTGAACGTATCCGGCATGAGCTTCGGATCTCTTGGGGCTGCCGCGGTCGAGGCAATCAACCGCGGTTGCGAGATCGCCGGGGCTCTCCACAACACGGGAGAGGGCGGCCTTTCGAAACACCACCAGCACGGGGCCGATCTGATTCTCCAGATTGGGACCGCCTACTTTGCGGCACGCGACGAGAAGGGGAGTTTTTCGCTTCCGAAATTGATCGAGACTTGCGAGCGGAATCCGCAGATTCGGGCCTTGGAGATCAAGCTGAGCCAGGGAGGCAAGCCGGGAATCGGCGGACTTCTTCCGGGCGAGAAAGTGACCCCGGAAATCGCCGAGGCGCGTGGAATTCCGGTGGGGCAGACTTGCGCGAGCCCTGCGGCCCACAGCGAATTTCACGACGCCGACAGCATGCTCGATTTTATTGAGAAACTGGCCGATGCGACCGGGCTGCCCGTGGGCGTGAAGTCGGCGGTGGGACAGATCGATTTCTGGGAGGATTTGGCCGGTCTCTGTGCGGAGACGGGTCGGGCACCCGACTACATTGCGATCGACGGAGGCGAGGGCGGCACCGGTGCCGGGCCCCTGGCCTTCACAGATCATGTCGCTCTTCCCTTCAAGATGGGTTTCGCCCGTGTCTACTCCGAGTTTGCGAAGCAGTCGATCAACGACCGGATCGTCTTTGTCGGTTCCGGAAAACTCGGATTCCCGGTGGAGGCGCTCTTCGCTTTTTCCATGGGCTGCGACATGATCGCGGTCGGTCGGGAGGCCATGCTCTCGATCGGCTGCATCCAGGCGCAGCGCTGTCACACCGGCATTTGTCCGGCCGGGATTGCGACGCACAATCGCTGGCTCATGGCCGGACTCGACCCCGACCTGAAGTCGGCCCGTCTCGCCAACTACCTCGTGACCTTGCGCTACGAAATCGAAAAACTGGCTCACACTTGCGGCGTCGGTCATCCTTCCCTGGTGACGCCGGATCACTTCGAGATCCTCGACGGACAGCTCGGAGGTGCCTCCATCGAGGAAACCTTCGGCATTGAGGGCTTGCTTCCACGCCCCGGCCCGGCTGATCTCGAACGCGCCGCAGAGGCTCTTGCGGATGCGCGGGAGTCGGTGGCGGAAGTGGCTTGATCGTGAACGGGAGCCTACTGGCCCGGAGCGATCTTCCTTTCTCTTGCGTGGCCGAAGGCTGCGTCGCGGTCCAGGCGGTGTTTCACCGATGCCCGTACCCCACAACCCACCACAACAGTGGAGCGGAGAAACTTGGGAAGACGTGAAACTTCTCGTCGATGTCGCGGTTTGATCGTTGCAGATGAGATCCCCGTGTTTCTTTGCTAATTGGCTCGCCTTTTCAGGTTGTGTTTTGCTCCTCATGGCCACGTCTTCGCCGGCCCAGCAGAATCGCCTCAACGAACGCTTTCGCGAACTGGACACCAATGGCGATGGCAAGCTTGCTCAGTCCGAAGCCGGGAATCTTCCGTTCTTCACTGCCTCCGACCGTGACGAAGATGGCTTCGTCACCTTCCGGGAGCTGGTCGATCGCATCCAGGCGCGCCAGCGTGAGGGGGCGAACGAGGCGGAGGAGACCGGTAGTCGAACTCTCCCAGCGACCGCCCCTCTCGCCGCACGGGCAGCCAGTGCCGCGACCTACTCGGAGTCCCACGGCGGCACTGCGGTGCTGGTCCTGCAAGATGGTGAACGCGTCTTCGAGCGCTACGCGGGCGAGGCCGATGCCGAGACGCCCCATCATCTCCAAAGCGGGACAAAAGGCTTCTGGGGCCCGGTCGTCGCGGCGATGATCGAGGACGGTCTCATCAGCTCCTTCGACGAACTCGCCGCCGACACTCTGACCGAATGGCAGGAACATCCCCGCAAGAAAACGATCACCCTGCGGCAGTTGCTCCAACTCAATGCCGGCCTCGCGCAGGACCTCGTCAACCTTCAGGGCCACGACCGGCCCACCCTCGCTGACGATCTTTACGAACATGCGGTGGGTCTGGCCTGCTGGTTTCCTCCCGGCGAGCGTTTCGCCTACGGTCCGAGTTGCTACTATGCGTTGGGAGCCGTCCTCGAGCGCAAGCTGGCGGATCGCAAGCAGACCCCGCTCGGCTATTTGAAGGAGCGCATCCTCGAACCGATTGGGGTGGAACATGGGAAGTGGGTCCACGACGATTCAGGCAATCCCCACATCCCCAACGGCGCCTGGCTCACCGCTCGCGACTGGGTCCGCTTCGGCCAGTTTCTCCTCCAGGAGGGAACCTGGGAGGATGAGGAAATCGTCCCCGCCGCCCTGATGCGGGAACTGCGCGAGCCAAGCGAAGCGAACCCCGGCCACGGCCTCGCGCTCTGGCTCAACCGGCCCGGAGGCTTTCCGCCCGCCCGCCAGCGCTTCGAACCCGACCCCGATGCCGCCGGTGGCTTTCTCTACCCGGAAGGCGAACCGGATCTCTACGCTGCTCTCGGCGCGGGCAAGAACCGGCTCTATATCATCCCGTCAAAAAACCTCGTCGTGGCGCGGCAGACGCCGAAGGACACCACCAATTTCGACGACAGCGAGTTCCTTCGGAGGATTCTCGGAAAGCCCGCTCCGCCCGACGCCGATCTCGGCCTCGTTCCCCGCCCGGGCCCAGCCCAAACGTCTTCCCTCGCCGATAGATTCGATCGTGACGGCGAGGGGAAAGTCACCGCGAAAGAACTTCCTCGACCGGCGTTACTCGCCCGGCCCTAACTGATTCTTTTCGTAGACGTGCAGGGGACGGTTGGGCTTTTTGCCATCGTAGACGGTATAGAGCTTTGATCCATCCTTTGAAAAACAGATGGCCTCGCCGCCTTTCTCATCGGCCAGTTCGACTTCGGTGGGGGCGCTCAGGAAAGTTTCCTTGAGCGTCTTGCCTTCTCTGAGTTCCCAGAGGTAGGCGGTCGAAGCAGTCGTCCGAATGATCACCCGTCGCCCATCCGGAGAGATGTCTCCGCCGGTAACCACACCCTCCACGGCTGGGATGGATTCCATGACGAGGGTCGCGGTGTGAACGGATTCGCCTGCCTCGAGGTTGGACAGAGACCAGACGGCACTGCCGGGGCGAGACTTCTTCCCTTCTTTGACCGCTTTCGAGACAATCCATAATTCGCCGGAAATCGGGTGGGCGAGCAGGCATTCGGAGTTGCAGATGAAGTCCCCGGGATATTCAAACCGGATCTCGCGGTAGTCGACTTCCACCTGCTGCGAGGACTTCTGCGAATCCAACTGAGGTTCTTCGACAACGAGAAGGCGATGCTCTCGCTTTTTCATCGGGTTGTTCCCAAAGTCGGCGAGGTAGAGATCGTAGCTTCCCTTTCTCTTCCCTGGCAATTTGGCGAGATCTTCCCAGTCTCCTTCCATGGTCCCTTCCTCATTGAAGGCATCGAGCAGACCTGTCGCGATCGTTTCTCCCTTGAGATTGAGAGCATAGAGCCTCGGCAGATTGTGCCGGTCGTTGTGCACCCAGAGGACATCGCGATTCACGCCTCCTTCGACAACCCCGGACAGTTCGATCAGCTCAGGATTTTCCACGATGCCCAGGGTCACGGCAGGCTGAAAATCTCCTGCGTCCGCCCATTGGACGAGGAGCAGGAAGGAAAGACGAGCGATCAATGAGATCGGAGGACGTTTCATATCCGTGACCTAACCCTGTTTGCCCGACCACTCAACCCTGTTGGGTTCTCGGTAAGCGCACAGGGAAGCCCCACAGAGGTCTGGGCGCGATGCGGACGGCCCTTGCTGCGTTTTGGGGGTGAAATCTCGACACGATTTCGGGCATCAAAAGCTGGCCATGGAAGGGGCGGGCGAGTATACCGGGACCGAGGTCGAAATCTGCGCCCTTTCTCAATCACTCTTGCTTTTCATGATCCGAATCTCTCTTTTCTCGCTACTGCTCGCTGGGACGCTGTCGCTTCAGGCGGAGCCGGACCGGCCCAATATTCTCTTCATCTACACGGACGACCAGTCGACCCGCACGGTGAGCTGTTATCCCGATGCTTATCCCTGGGTGGATACGCCTAACATTGATGCCCTCGCTGAGAGTGGAGTCCGGTTTTCTCATGCCTATATCGGCTCCTGGTGCATGCCTTCGCGAGCGACGATGTTGACCGGACATCACCAGCATGGAATCGAGTCGATGCGCATGGAGGGGACTTATCCCGGAAGTGTCTACGATCCGGGTCAATGCCCTTTCTGGCCTTCGGTGTTCCGAGAACAGGGCTACACGACCGCCCACATTGGGAAGTGGCACACCGGGGTCGATGGGGGATTCGGACGGGACTGGGATTTCCAGAAGATCTGGAACCGACCCAAGTTCGTCGAGAACGCTCCCTTCTACTATTACGACCAGCTCATCGAGACGAATGGGGGAGAACCGGTGATGACGAAGGGATACTCGACCGACAACTACACCGAGTGGGCAGTGGATTACATTCGGGGAGAAGGGCGAGCCGAGGAGAAACCGTGGTATCTCTGGCTTTGCTATGGAGCGGTTCATGGTCCCTTTACCCCGGCGGATCGACATCTCGACGACTATGAAGACGCAGAAGTTCCCGCTCCTGCTGATGTGTTTCCTCCCCGTCCCGGGAAGCCGAAATACATCCAGGATATGGAGTTCTGGGAACCAGGGCCAAATGGAGAGCCGGTGGAGCGTCAGGTGCGGAAGACGAGCCCGGTGGGAATGAAGGACATGCCGGGTAGAACCCTGAAAGACTGGGTGCGGCAGTATCACCAGGGCGTGCTCGCCATCGACGAAGGGGTGGGAAAAGTCCTCGAGGCGCTCAAGGAATCGGGGCAGGACGAAAACACGCTCGTCGTTTTCACTTCCGACCAGGGATTCGCCTGGGGGCAGCATGGGTTCAAATCCAAGGTTGCACCCTATCATGCCACGGTGGCAGCTCCCCTGATCATTCGTCCCCCAGCCGAACGAAACCAGGCTCCGGGACGTGTCGTCGAGCAACCGGTCAGCGGAGTCGATCTTCCCCCGACATTCTTTGCCCAGGCCGGGCTCGAATTGCCCTGGGAGATGCACGGTCATGATCTCAGTCCGTGGTTTTCCGAAAGAGGGGCGAAAGAGACAAAACCCGCCATGCTGGTGCACACCGCCAAGCTTTATGGTTCGGAAACCAATATCGTTCCCGACGCAGATGATCCGGCGCTTCTCCACGGCCCGGGGGTGCCGTGGTATGTGATGCTGGCAGATGGCTCCTACAAGTACATTCGCACCCTCATCGAAGGAGAGACCGAGGAACTCTATCATCTCGGGGAAGACCCGGGGGAACTGACGAATCTGGCTCACCTCCCTGAGTATCGGGAGCGCCTCTTGCGGATGCGTGAAGAAACCGTCGCCGAACTCGAACGGACCGGGGCTGGGTTTGCCGGTAACCTCCCGGCCACTCAACCGGTTGCGAATGCAGAGGTTGCCTGGAAGAAACACACCATCCAGGAGCCGGTTCAAGGGGGAATCAATTCCGCCGTCGCGAACGACTGGGATGCCGATGGAGCGATCGATGTGATCTCGTCCCACTCGGGCAGTGTGACGCTGTATCGAGGGCCAGATTGGGAACCTGTCATCGTTCACCGCTTTCTCTCGGGGCAATCCCGCAACAAGCCACGTGCGGGTTGCATCCACAGTTGTCTCATGGACGTGGATGGAGACGGGGACCAGGATTTCATCGGATCCAACAACACCGTGTTCTGGCTCGAGTGTCCCGACGATCCTTTCTCTGGGAAGCCGTGGACGTACCGAACGGTAGATGATGAAATTCTCGGCACACATTGTCTCATCACGGGAGATGTGGATCAGGATGGGAAGCTCGATCTCATTGCGAATTCTGGACGTGACGAACGCTCGACTTCGTTTCCTCATTCGTTGGCCTGGCTCGCGGTTCCCAAAGACCCGCACACGGCGAAATCCTGGATTCGTCACATCTTCGCCGATCGCGATGCTCCTGGAGGTTCTCACTACACTGGGATTGGAGATTTGAATGGCGACGGTCGACCCGATATCGCCTGCGGTGCCAAGGGAGGAAAAGGGTTCGATGGGGGAGAGTGGTTTGCCTGGTGGGAGCAACCAGAGGATCCCACCTCGACCTGGACGAAGCGCCTGCTCTCGGACAAGGAACCCGGGGCCTCGAACATTCTCCCGGCCGATCTTGATGGAAACGGAGTAATGGATCTCTTTGCCACCCGGGGACATGGGCATGGCGCGTTGTGGTATCGTGGGCCTGAATTCGACCAGATCGAGATCGACTCGACGCTCGCGTTTCCGCATTCCCTCGCTCTCGCCGATCTGGATGGGGACGGCGATGTGGATGCGGTTTCCTGCGGCAAGGAGCAGGACGGAATCGCCGCCTGGTATGAGAACGATGGGAAGGCGAATTTCACCAGGTATCTCATCGGGATCGATCAAGGGTCCTATGACACCCGGGCGGTCGACATGGATGGCGATGGTGACCTCGACGTTCTCATCGCGGGGCACGCGAGCCGGAACATAGTCTGGTTTGAGAATCCGAATCGATAGAGGCGGAAGTGTTCCCGCAGAACGGGTCACAACCTCAATACTCGATTCCTTTTGGCGATGGAAGAGGAGTTGAAGAAAATTGCAACCAGACCGCACTCGCCGGTGTTTCTCCATTCATGAAAATCTCGATCTTTCTGCTCTCGCTCTTGCTCCTCTGCAGTTGCCTCCATGCTCAGGCTCCGGACCGAAGCGATCTTGCCGAGAAGTTGAAAGAGCGTTCCGCAATGATGCTGAAACGTTTCCCGGAGGCGGACGCTGATCAGGATGGTGTTCTCAGTCGCGAAGAGTTTCGTGCGTTTGTCGCGAAGCGTCGAGAGACGGACACACCAGTGAGGCCGGAACGACCCACCAGTCGTCCCAAGGTTTCCCCTCCGGCCCACGCCGATGTTCCCTACGGTGAGCACGAGAAACAGCGATTCGATCTCTGGACGGTTCCAGACGCAAGCGAGCCGACCCCACTGGTGCTTTTTATCCATGGAGGTGGATTTCGGAGCGGCGACAAATCACTGGTTCGTCCGGGAACACCGGAGAAATATCATGCCGAGGGGATTGCGTTTGCCTCGATGAACTATCGCCTCTCCGACGAGGGGACCTATCCGATGATGATGCACGACGCCGCGCGTGGTTTGCAGACGATCCGACATCGGGCTGCCGAGTGGAACATCGATCCGGAGCGCATTGTATGCTATGGCGGCTCGGCAGGGGCAGGGATCAGTTTGTGGCTCGCCTTTCACGATGACCTCGCCGATCCGGACAGCGAAGACCCGATCGCCCGGCAGTCGACCCGGATCCTCGCCGCAGGTTCGATGAACGGTCAGTCGAGTTACGACATTCATACTTTCCGGGAATGGTTCAATGTTCCCGATCTCCAGATGGGGCCTGCGCTCCCGGCGTTCTATGGAATCGATCCCGAAGATGACCTCCATGACGAGGCGCTTCGGGAGCAAATGAAGGATGCCTCGCCGATCGAGCATCTCTGCGATGACGACACTGCAGCCGTCTACATGCTCTACAGTCGGCCCAACGTCCCGGTGGACAAGACGACCGAGTCGTCGGTCTGGGTGCATCATGTCGTGATGGGATTGAAGCTTCAGGAAGCGATGAAGAAGAAGGGACTTGAGTGTGTTGTCACGGCACCTTCACTCGAAACCGAAGTGGAAGACTCCTACGGTTCTCTCGAAGCGTTTCTCATCGCCAAGCTGAAAGCGGCTGGAAAGGCGCGCGAATGAGCGGAACTCGGCGCCTTCGCGAAAAATGGCGATTGTCCCGCGCCAATTGATCCGTTCTCGCATGAGAATCGATCTGTGGATTGCCATGGTCGAGGGAAAAGGGAAACAATGAGTTCACTCCCCGTGATTTCTCCTTGTTGAACTGATCCGAAATGATGAAGCCATCCAGTCCCAAATATCCCGGAGTCCGAGTGACCTGCAACGGGAACACTCTTGTCGCCAAGCATGTCGAGTCTCGCATCACTGAGGGCGGAGTCTTTTACCCGATCACCCCATCGACGGAAGGCGGCGAGTTGTATCAGCAGTCTTTTGCCCAGGGGGAGCTGGATGTGTGGGGAAACCAGAAGATCGCGATCGAAACGGAAGGGGAGCATGCCGCGCAGGGGGGGGCAACGGCACTTGCCGTGACAGGACGACGGGTCGTGAATTTTACTTCGGGCCAGGGGTTGGCCTATGCGATGGAGCAGTACTATCATGCTCCCGGAAAGTGTTCGACCATGGTTCTCGAGGTCGGGGCACGGGCTCTCACCAAGCACGCTCTCAACGTGCACTGCGGTCACGACGATATCTACGCCGCGCTCGACACGGGATGGACGATTCTCTTCGCCAAGGATGCCCAGCAGGCTGCTGACCAGGCGATCATTCTCCGGAAGGTCAACGAGCTGGCGCTCAACCCGGGAATGAATGTGCAGGACGGTATGTTGACGACGCACTCGGAGCGAGCCTGGGCGATGCCCGAGTCCGAGTTTCTCCGGGAGTTTCTCGGAGACCCTCGCGAAGAGATCGAGTGTCCGACGGAGGCGCAGAAGGAGCTGTTTGGTCCGGTGAGACGCCGCGTTCCTGCGATGATGGATCTGAAGAATCCGCTCCTGATCGGTCCAGTGCAAAACCAGGAGCATCACATGAATGGAGTGGTGGCACGGCGAAATAACTGGAACGAACCCATCCTGCAGTTTCTCGAAGAGACCTATGCGGAGTTTGCAGAACTGACGGGACGCTCCTACGGGCTCATCGATCAGTATGATTGTGAGGATGCGGATACCGTTTTTGTTTCGTTAGGATGTTCAGCGGAGAATATCGAGGAGGCCTGCGATTATTTGCGGGAACAGCGGGGTGCCCGGGCGGGCTCGATTCACGTCAACGTGATTCGTCCTTTTCCGGAAACAGCGATCGTCGAAGCTCTGCGGGGGAAGAAGAATGTCATCATCCTCGAGCGGACCGATGAAGGGATGGCGGGCGATAATCCTCTCGGACGGGACATTCGCGTCGCTTTGACCAAGGCCGCTGAAGCCCACCGGGAAGGTGTTGGAATGGTCGGGGCGATTTCCCCGGACGAGATGCCTCGGCTCTTCAATGGATCCTACGGGATTGGATCACGGGATTTTCGGCCCGAACACATCCTTGGCGCCTATGAGTTTGCGACGGGTACGGCGGCCCGGAAGGATGGCAAGACCGCTGCCGATGGAGTGAACTATTTCATCCTCGGGGTCGACCATCCTTATGCGGTGATTTCTCGTGACACTCCTTCGCTTCTTCCGGAGGGAGCGATTGCGGCTCGGTTCCACTCCATCGGGGGATGGGGAATGATCACGACAGGCAAGAACCTCGGTGAGATCGTGGGAGAGTTTGGACACCTTCTCGAGCAGGAGACGGGGGAGGCCTCGCTCTTCGTCAACGCGAATCCCAAGTATGGATCGGAGAAAAAGGGCGCGCCGACCAACTACTATCTCGTCGCAGCCCCCAAGCCGGTGCGGGTCAATTGCGAGCTCAATCATGTCGACATCGTGCTCTGCTGTGATCCGAAGGCCTTTACCCACACGAATCCGCTGGCGGGATTGAAACCGGGGGGAGCACTTGTTTGGGAGTCGGCGGAGACACCGGAAACGGCGTGGACCCGAATTCCAAAGAAGTATCGCGAGTTTGTGAAAGAGAACCAGATCCGTGTCTTCATCCTGCCCGGGTTTGAGATTGCGAGAGATGCCACGGACCGTCCTGATCTTCAGCTTCGGATGCAGGGAAACTCTTTTCTCGGAGCCTTCTTCAAGGTTTCGCCGTTCTTCGATGTGTTTGGCATCGACGAGAGAAAGTTCGACGAGGTCGTCCGAGCCCAGTATGAACGAAAGTTCGGGCGATTCGGGGAAGCTGTCGTGGAGTCGAATATGGATGTGATGGAGGCTGGCTTCCATCGAGTCGAGGAGATCCGCTATGGAGAAATCGACGAGGAGGATCGCTCCGACATGCGTCTCCATCCGTTCATGCCCCAGGGAGAATGCACGATTCTTCCGACCGCCGGGGTTCCGATGGATGAGAATCTCGATACGCCGAAGATTCCCGAGGATCAGCATTTCAAGCACCCGGTGCAGAAGATTGCGAAGTTCGACAGCGAGTTCCGATGTGGGTTGGGATATCACCAGCCTTCCAGTGCCCTCGCTTCGGTCGGAGTGATGGCTTCCGGGACCGGAGCGACGGCTTCGAAGTACGTCGCACGCCGAATGACCCCTCTCTACATTCCGGAGAACTGCACGCAGTGCATGGAGTGTATCACCGCATGTCCTGACACTGCGCTGCCCAACACGGCACAGGAAATCGATTCGGTCCTGGCGACGGCGGTCCGAAACTATGTCAGCGATGAGGAGCAGCGGGGGCTTTTGATCGAGCAGATTCCCACGATCGAGAATCGATCCCGGGAGAAGATGAGCGCTGCGATCGAGGCGAAGGAAGCGATACCTTTCAAGGAGATCGTCAAGGCGGAGGTCTCCTCCCTCAACGGTGGAATTTCAGAAAAAGCGAAAGAAGAGCTGATCGGGATTCTCGACCTCGTCCCCGTCGCCTACACGAAGACTCCGGCTATCTTCAAGTCGGTGGAGAAAAAGAAGCCCGGCAACGGGGGCGTTTTCTCGATCTTTGTCAGCGATCTCTGCAAGGGCTGTGGCGAGTGTGTCGAGCAATGCGGAGATCATGGGGCACTGGTGATGGTTCCCGATACCGAGGAACTGAATTATCGCCTCACCAGCGCGCAGATTTTCTCACGCCTTCTTCCCGATACTCCCCAGAAATACCTGGGCCTGTATGACAACGAAGCTCCCGAGGACTCTCGTCCGGCGGCCTTGCGGAATCATCTCATGGTGCGCCGAAACTACGAGGCACTGGTGTCCGGGGATGGAGCTTGTGCCGGTTGCGGGGAGAAATCGATTCTCCGCGCCATCACATCGATTACGGAAGCCTATATGCGTCCGATGTATCACCGAAAGGCAGAGCGCGTTCTTGCGTTTGCCGACCGACTCGAGGCCGATGGAAGAACCCGGTTGGCGGAGTTGAAGCTACAGGACGAGATGGAGTATCAACTGTTCCGGCAGGCCGTTGCCCACATCCTGATGGGTCTCGGGGGAGAGGACGAGGCCGATACCCGCAAGCGGATTTCCGGCAATGGACCGATTTCCGATGAAGACCTCATTGCTGCGATTGTTTCTGTCCTGAGGGTTGATGCCTTCAATCACAAGCACCTCCAGTCAACCGATGGTCGTCTTGGTAACGGGATGAGCACGATGTTCATGGGGGCCTCCACGGGTTGCAACACGGTCTATGGCTCCACCCCGCCCGCGAATCCACATCCCTATCCCTGGATGAATTCTCTCTTCCAGGATGGGCCGACCATTTCCTGGCTTTTCGGGGAAAGTCTCATGCTTCAACATGCTCGACGTAGTGTCGCACCGGAGCGACTGGCCAAGGCGCTCCTGGGGGAGAGAAGCGCTGCCGGGTCCGGGTCCGGTGTGATCGATGAGCAGGGGTACTGGACGCTCACCCATCTCACCGAAGTGGAGATGACGGATCAGGAAATTCGAGAGCTTCCCAAGGTCTGGCTCGTGGGTGGAGACGGTGCGCTTGGAGATATCGGGTTCCAGAACCTGAGCAAGGTAATCCTCCAGAATCGCCCCAATGTAAAAGGGATCATGCTCGATACCCAGGTCTACTCGAATACCGGTGGGCAGAACTCGGACAGTTCCAATATGATGGGAGGCTACGACATGAACCAGTTCGGCAAAGCCTCCCAGGGTAAGTTGAACGAGAAGAAGAATGTGGCCGAGATCCTGACCGGAGGACACGGAAGTCCCTACATTGCCCAGGTCTCGATGGCGAATTCGGCGAAGCTTTACCAGAGTCTCGTCGAGGGGCTCGAGTATCGTGGAACCGCCTTTTTTCAGAGCTACACCACGTGTCAGCCCGAGCACGGCGTTGCCGATGATATGTCGGCTCACCAGGCGAGGTTGGCGCGGGATTCACGTGGAATGCCAGAGTTCGTCTTCGATCCCCAGGGCGGAGAAATGGCGCAGGAGTGTTTTGCTCTGAAGGGAAATCCAAATCTGGATCGGGACTGGTATCAGGCAACACGTCCTGACAAAACCAAATACAATTACACGGTCGCTCACTGGGCGACGACGGAAGCCCGGTTTCGGAAGCACCTGAAACCGATCTCGGAAGAACAGACCTCTGAGTTCATTCCTCTCGACGACATTCTCCCTCTCATCACCCAGGATGATGTGGTCCACCGTCGGATCTTCGATGAAACGCACCGCAGTTTCATCCCCGATTTCGGTGTCTTCATCGAGGCGGAAGTGGGAGACCGGATGAAGTGTTTTCTCATTTCCCGCCAGACTGTTCTCTTCTGCATCGAACGACGCAAGGCATGGCGAATGTTGCAGTCCAAGGCCGGGCAGCGGAACAAGGATTACGAGGCTCAAAGAGCGATCCTCGCGAAAATCGAGGCTGGCGAGATCAGTGCCGAGGAGTTGCGGACCCGGATCGGAGAACTCTACCTTGCGGAGTTGCAGGCGGTTGGTTGAGTCCGTTCTGGTTTTCCTTCAGGCATCGTGGGGCTCGCGCGACTTGAGGAACGGGATTCGAGTATCTTCGAAGTTTCTGTGCGAAGATTGCGTCACCTTGTTCTCATTGATCTTCTCTTGTGTTGCTCCTACCAACAATACCTTATGAGTCTAGAAATCCCTCAATCTTCTGCGGCCCGTCGGCTGACTGCTTACTCGTATCTCGTGGTCTTCGCGAATGATGGAACCATCGACGAGGGCGAGTTGAGATTGCTCGAGAAGATCGCCCTCGAAGATGGGGAAGTGGACGAGGAGGAGCGACGCGTGCTCTCTATGCTCTTCAGCCGGGTCTCCAAGGAAACCGTTTCCGAGGCGGCTTGGGGAGAAATTCTCCGATTCCAGGAAGAACACGGGATCAAGTGAGATCCAAATCTCTGCGGGGCGCCCTCCTGCCCTACTTGAGCGGAAGTCGATAGGCCGCAGCCGCGTTCTTCCAGTAGTAGGCCTCGCGGGCCTCCTGACCTTTTTTACTGATGAACTGCTCAACGAGGTTCAGGTAACTCTCATAGTCTCCCGTTTTTCGAGTGACTGGCCAGTTGCTACCGTAGACGAGCCGATCTTGTCCGAATCCTTCCCACAATACTTCGAGAACCGACTCGTAGTGTTTCGGATCGAGTGGAGCAGGTTGGGGAACGGATCGCTGAAAGAGGCCTGAGATCTTGCAATAGACATTCTCGTGGGCGGCGAGTTTCTTCACGGCTGCGACCCAATCTTCCGATGGCGGAGCACCATCGAAGTCATATCCGAGGCAGTGATTCACGACGATGGTGAGCCCAGGAATCTTTGCGGCCACGGCCTCGATAATTTCGATCCCAGAGATTCCCCCTCCATTGGTCAGGTAGTCCATGGTCAGTTCGTAGTCCGCCAGGACCTTCAAACTGCCGAGGATGGCTTCGTCCGTGTAGTCGATGGGCTTGTCACCACGGGGGCGAATGCCCACGAAGCGCGAATCCTGTTTCAGTTGTGCGATTTGCTCTGCAAAGTCTTCGCGGTAGACATCAACGTTTCCGACCAAGCCGATATAAAAATCATCACCCTGGACGAGGTCAAGGACCCACTCATTGTCCTCGAGTTCCTTGCTTGCTTCCACGATAACGACTCCAGTCACTCCGGCTGCCTTGGCCACGGTCGAATACTCCTCGGGCAAGTGAGGGCGGTACAGGACCTTGTCACTTTCGGGAGGCCAACTGACTTTGAGCTCGCGGGTGGTGTCGTAGAGGTGAATGTGGGTGTCGATCAGGTGTTTGACCGGTTGGGATGAGGAAGCTTCCTCTTCGGAGGTGCAGGCACCGAGGCAAAGGGCGAGGGGAATCAAGAACAGGCGTTTCATGGGGATTGGTGAGCTTGGCAACAGGAAGAGTCCGTCAACGGGCGATCCTGGTTGCGCTCTCGATTGGAGAAACGAACCCCCGGAGCGAGACGCGATCCGGTGTGCCAGTCGGGATCCTTGCTTTGCGAACTTCGCCAAAAAAGCAGGCCCAAGTCAAGACAGCGCTGACCGCGGGATCAGGCAAGGATGTCTTTCACGACGTGACCGTGGACATCGGTCAGGCGGAATCGACGCCCCTGAAACTTGTAGGTTAGTTTCTCGTGGTCGATCCCCAACTGGTGCAGGACCGTTGCCTGGAAATCGTGGACATGCATGCGGTCTTCGACCGCGTGAAAGCCGAATTCATCCGTCGCACCGTGGACATAGCCTTGTTTCATCCCCCCGCCGGCCATCCACATCGAGAAGCCGTAGGGGTGATGATCGCGACCCCATCGCTTGCGATCCTTGATATCATTCTGGAGGAAAGGAGTCCGTCCGAACTCTCCTCCGAAAATCACGAGAGTGTCGTCAAGAAGGCCCCGCTGCTCGAGATCCTTGATCAGTGCTGCGGAGGGTTGGTCGGTGTCTCGAGTCTGGTTGTTGAACTCGGTGGTGATGGAATTGTGCTGGTCCCAACCCGCGTGCATGACCTGAACGAACCGGGTGCCTCGCTCCACGAGCCGACGGGCCATGAGGCAGTTGTAGGCGTAGGTGCCCTTCTCGTGCACCGATGGGCCATACATATCCAGTGTAGCCTTGGACTCCTTGGAGAAATCGGTGAGCTCCGGGACGGAAGTCTGCATCTTGTAAGCCATCTCGTATTGGGAAATCCGGCTCTGAATCTCGGGATCTCCAAGGGCCTCATACTGCTTCTGATTCAACTTCGCGAGATCGTCGAGCAATCCCCGTCGTACCGTCTTGCTGATTCCGTCAGGGTTTTCGAGGTAGAGGACAGGGTTGCCGTTGCCCCGGAACTTGACCCCTTGGTGGACGGAAGGAAGGAAGCCGGATCCCCAGTAGTGATCGTAGAAAATCTGGCCGCAACTGGTGCCCTTTGAAATGGAGGTCATGCAGACAAAGGCCGGCAGATTGTCGGCTTCGCTTCCGATTCCATAGCTGAGCCAGGCTCCCATGGAAGGGCGACCGGGACGTTCTCCACCGCTGAGGAAAAAGGTGATCGCGGGTGCATGGTTGACCTGCTCGGTATACATCGAGCGGATCAGGGTGATCTTGTCGGCGATCTCGCTGGTGTAGGGGAGATGGCTGGAGGACAGCTCCATCCCGCATTTTCCGGCAGGTGCTGTCTCGGTGACCTGGCCGAGGCAGAGCTTCTTCTTGTCCTGGGTCATTGTCGAAAATCGGAGACCTTGGGTGACGCTTTCGGGAAATGGTTGACCGTGCATCTCGGTCAGCTTGGGTTTCGGGTCGAACATCTCGATGTGAGAGGGGCCTCCATTCTGAAACAGGTAGATGACCCTCCGAACCTTGGGTGCGGGGGTAGCAGGCGCAGCGGAAGCCATTCCACCAAGGAGCTGAGAAAGTGCGGCAGCTCCAAGACAGGAGGTCGCACCCGAGAATACCTCGCGGCGAGTTTGACTGCGACGAAAATCAAGGATTGGGTTCATGGTCGGCAGAGTACTTCGTCAAGATTGTAGATGAGATTCGCGACGGCGGTGCGAGCGGCGAGGGTGGGGATATCGGCATCCTCAGGGGGCGGGAATTCGCCTTCGGAAAGGAGCTTCTGGGCTTCTTCGGGATGCGATTGATAGTAGCTTGTCAGGGATTGAACCCTTCCTTCGAGGAGATCGAGTTCTGCCTCCGTGGGAAGCCGGTTCGTGATCTTCTGGAAAAGCCTCGTCGTGGACGGCTCGTTCTGTGCCGCGACCCGGGCGGCTTCGATGTAGGTGACATCGTTCATCGTGGTGAGGGCTTGCAGCGGGGTATTCGTCCTCGAGGGAGTCACATCGCAAACGAGACGGCTGGCAGAATCGAAAAGCATGGGTGGGCGAGAGATCCGGCGCCAGAAGGTGTAGATCGTCCGGCGGTAGAGCTTGTCGCCCTCATCACGAGCATACTTTTTCTTTCCGAAGGTGGCTTCGGCCCAGATTCCATCGGGCTGATAGGGTTTCACGGGAGCTCCTCCGATCGCGGGAACCAGTAGCCCCGAAGCGGCGAGAGCCTGATCGCGAATCATCCAGGAAGGAAGACGATGGCGCGGACTGCGTGCGAGAAATCGATTGTCCGGATCCTTTGCAAGATGCTCGGGAGTGACTTGAGAAGACTGCTGGTAGGTTTCGCTCGTGATGATGAGACGGATGATGTGTTGAACATCCCAACCCTTTGCGACGAATTCCGCGGCGAGCCAGTCGAGGAGTTCTGGGTGGCTGGGGCGTTCTCCCTGGACCCCGAAGTCTTCGCTGGTTTTCACGAGTCCAGTCCCAAAGAGCTTTTGCCAGAACCGATTCACCGTCACTCTGGCCGTGAGCGGGTTCTGCCCGTCGACCAACCAGTTGGCCAGGGCCAGCCGATTTTTCTTTTCCACGTCGTCCAGCGTTCCGAAAATGGCAGGGATCTCCGGATCGACTGGTTCCCCTCGCTGATTGTAGAGACCGCCATTGAGGATGTAGGTCTGTCGAGGCTTCTCCATGTCTTCCATGACCATGACTTTGGAGACGGATTCGTTCAGCTTCTTGATCTGGCCATTGATCGCTTCAACCTGGGAGAGCGCTTTCTTGTAATCGGGATTCTCCTTGTCGATGCCGAGTGGCTTCTCGGGTTTGGGCTCGATCGCATCATTGATCGAAAGCTGGAACCTCCCCATGTTGTGGTGAGCATGGCTCGAATCAAATCGCAGGGTCACCTCGATCCGGTCACCTGGATCGAGTTTCAGTGGTTGCTCCAGGTAAAAGACCGCGTGCTCGGGATTGATCACCGGTTTGCCACGATGGACCGCCCACCCGGTTTCAGCGTTGCCATCAAAGGCCTTCTCGATCGCGAAATTGTTCTGGGCGTAGGAAGCCAGGGCGGTCTTGATGGTTGCGGGTTGTCCCTCTACTCGAACTTCGAACTCGGTGAGAACGAAGTTGCCGCTATTGGATCGAGCGAGTCCTTCCGGCTTCGGCGTGTGGGAGCTATGTTGCAAGGCGTCGAGACGGAAGGATCCCAAAGTCGTGGCACCTTCCGGGGCGAGGTAGGATACCTTGTAGGTGTCATTGTCAGGGTTTGTGCCGGTGGCGAGGATCGATCCTGTCGACTCGATGACCAACTTCTGATTCCGTGCTTTCGCTTCGGTCGGTTGGAGAATAGTTCGATCTGTCAGCTGATTCTGCCGTAGGTTTCCCTTTACTTCATCGAGCTGCTTCTGGGCATCGCTTCGCTTTTTTTCCAGATCTTTTCTCCGTTGCAACTGTGCCTCGGTGGGCATCTCCAGAACGGGGGCAGTTTGCCCCGAGCCGCCACTTCCGGTAACTGGAGTCTGATTAAAAAAGGCGTTCAGTGCGAAATAGTCGCGCTGAGAGATGGGGTCGAATTTGTGATCGTGACAGCGACTGCATTCAAGAGTGAGGCCGAGCCAGGTGGTCCCCATCGTTTCGGTCATGTCGAAGACATACTCAACCCTGTTCTCCTCGGGGATTCGCCCGCCTTCGCCGTTGATGGGGTGGTTTCGGCTGAAACCCGTGGCGAGAATCTGCTCCCTGGATGGATTTTTCATCTGGTCACCGGCCAGTTGCCATCGGGTGAACTGGTCCCAGGGCATATTCGCCTGGAAAGCTTTGATGACCCAGTCCCTCCATGGCCACATGGTGCGCTCGCGATCGCCCTGGTATCCGTTGGTATCAGCGTAGCGACTCACATCGAGCCAGTCCCAGGCCATCCTCTCGCCGTAGTGAGGGCTCGCGAAAAGATCGTCGAGTAAAGCGTCGACGGCTTCACTGGGGGAATCTTGATAGGCTTTCTCGAACTCCTTGGCTCTCACCGCAGGAATGGGAAGCCCCGTGAGGTCGAGTGCCATGCGGCGGGCGAGCGTTTGCGCCGTAGCAGGCCCGTTCATGGTGAGACCAGAGGACTTTAGCCTCTTCTGAATGAAATGGTCGACGGGATGGGCCCCGGTGGGCACTTTCGGCTGCTTCACTGGCTCGAATGCCCAGTGTCCCTCGTATTCCCCGCCCGACTTAACCCATGCCTGGAGCAATTCCTTCTCTTTCGAAGTCAGCTTGAGGTGCGACTTGGGAGTCGGCATGACCTCCGTAGGGTCGTCGGAAAGAATGCGATAGATGAGTTCACTTTCATCCAGATCTCCCGGAACAATAGCCGAATATCCACCGAGATCCCGAGTTGCTCCTTCGAAGGTGTCGAGTCGCAGATCTGCCTTTCTCTCGTTCTCGTCGGGTCCATGGCAGTGAAAACATTTATCAGAAAGAATCGGGCGAATATCACGATCGAAAGAGAATTCCTCCTCAGCCAGCAACTGGGAGCTGGAGAAAGAAATGATCAGGAGCAGGGGGAGGAGTCTCATGCGGCACGCAGCGTACTCCTTGGGGAATGCGGATTCAAGGGGGATCGGGGGGCGCATATGACCCATGCTTTCTTGCCACTCGATTCCCTTTCGTCGCTCCCAATCTGCGGATGCTCGCGCTCGATCGGGGCAGCCGTAGTCCGAGGAGGAGAGGAGGTGGAGGTCACCGAGCGAAACGAATTCGGATGGCTGTTTGAAATGGCCTTCTGTGGATCACTATGCCAGGAGCCAGTCTTTTACTGCCTCGACGTTCTCGAATTCCGGGATCCACGCAAGCTCCTCCGGGAGGTCGGTCGTGAACTCGCAGCGCAGACGCACCGGGTGCGCGCCCGACTCGATCGCCGCATACTGATTGTAGATGCGGTCGTCCACGAGGATGGTTTCGTCGGGGTTCAGCTGATACTTCTGATAGCAGTCTCGCAGTCGATCGATCTTGGCGGTGTCGTGCATGAACTCACCGTGCTGGACACATTCGATCGTGAGGAAGTTGGTGACGGGTGCAAGGATGTCGTTGAGGTAAGCCATCTTTGCCTCGACATCGAAGGTCGCGGACATCGTGAACTGACGGTAGCCCAACTCGTTCAGGTCCTTGAGGACTTCGATGACGTTGGGATAGAGCGGGCGGTTCCGGAAGTAGTTCTGGTCGGCACAAAAGTCCCGGTCCATCTCGGTTCCAAGTTCCGGATGGGTTTTCAACTCCAGCGCGCCGTATTCCGGAACGATGGGCAGAACCTCGGGGAGTTGCTCCCATTTCAGTTCTCGGTAGGTATCCCGATAATTGGGGTGCTCGGTCAGGAAATGATAGTAGGCGTAGTTCAGATCGGCGAGGACCCCGTCGACATCCCAGAAGATGTTTTTGATCTTGGTGGTATCCATGGAGCGTTCGGGGAGTTGAGAGGAATCGCGACGGTGGGGAGAGTAGCCAGGGATTGAACCTTCGGATAGGAAAAACCTTTTTCGAGGTCTTTCGAGTTCGTGTTGCTTCCTGGCGAATACTTCGATGGAACTGCGGCGTGGTCTCGAATGGAATCCGGAAACCCAATGGATGAAGCTCGACGACGAAGCCGACTAGTTTCTCATCCGTCCCAACCGTGGACCCTGGGAATCACCGGATCGTTCGAAAGTGTAGCGGGCTTCAGGGGCTCCTCTGCTCGCGATCCGGTAAACGCGAAGAATTCTGTCGCGATTGAAAGCCTTTCGAGAATCACCAGCTTGGCAAGTCCACTGGGAATATCCTGGTGTATAGCTGGATTCCGTGACATGCAAGAAAGCGAAATTGGCCCAATAGTGAACTGTTCCATCATGACCCTGAGCCGCTTTTGTTTCATTCTTCTTGTCATCACCACTGTGACTCCAGCGGTTTCAGCGCGGGAACCGTTCGAAGCTTTTCTCGAAACCCATTGCGTCAGTTGCCACGGTCCGGAGAAGGAAAAGGCTGACTTGCGCGTCGATTTGCTCTCGCGCAATTTTCGGATGAGCGAAGACAGTCATCTGTGGGCGGAGGTCATTGAAAAGGTCAACAGTGGCGAGATGCCTCCAGAGGACGAGCCGCAACCGACGCAGGATGAGATCGCGGCGTTCGTCGCTGCACTGGACGTGAAGCTCAAAGAAGGCAAGGCGGCGCGGATGGCGGCTCGGCCCGCGGTGGCGCATTATCGTCTGAGCCGGAAGGAGTATCAGAATACGGTGTATGACCTGCTTGGCGTTCGTTACGATCCGACCAAGCCGGGGCAGCTGAACGAGGATACCCTGTGGCATGGGTTTGAGCGCATCGGCTCTGAGCTGTCGCTTTCGCCTTCTCACATGGATCGCTACTACCGCGCTGCTGAGTTGGTGCTCGATCGCGCATTCCCCGCCGCCTCCAGCGAGGCTCGCAAAGTCCGCAAGACAGCAGCAGAACTGCGCTATGGTGGCGGAGAGAAACAGCAGGAGGCGCTGGACCGGTTCGGTATCGAGCGGCCGCTTCGACATCTCCTTTTCCCCGGCCGAGTCCATGCAGCGCTCCAGCCAAACTGGTTTGGGAAAACAGGACCGGAACACAGCGGACTGTATAAACTTCGAATCCAGGCCAGTGGAATTCGCCCTCCCGGCGGGCAGCCGGCCCACCTGAGTATCGGCAAGAAAACGAGCGAGGAGAATGTGGAGGGTATCATCGAATTCGACATCACCGCGCCGGAGGACGGTCCTCAGGTGTATGAGTTCGAGGTTTTCCTCGAGATGCCGACGAACCTGGATTTTGCCGTCGTGGCAACCGATGTGGTGGACCGCAGGGGCGGCGCTGCGTTTCGCAACGCGCTCGCCAGCCGAGCGGGCTACCTTTTCACGCACAGCAGCGAGACCCTGCTCCTGAATCCGAACGCTCCACAGATGTTCGATGAGAATGGAAACGGCATCTTCTCGACGGTGATCCTCGATTGGATCGAGTGGGAGGGCCCCCTCGTGTCGGAGGAAGAGCAGTCCCGGCGAAAGGACGTGCTGCCGCCGGATGACGCCACGCCCGAGGTAGTCGCGGAGCACCTGCAGCGCTTCGCGGAGCGCGCCTGGAGGCGACCCGTGAAGCGGGAGGAACTGGAGAACTACCTGGAATCCTACCGCGTGGATCGCGAAGTGGGTTTGAGTATGGCTGAAGCGTATCGCGGGGCGATCCTGCGAGTGTTGACTTCGAGACACTTCATTTATCTCGTAGAGGGCGACCCCGTGGTTCGCGAGCAGCTCACCGATTGGGAGCTCGCCTCGCGCCTTTCGTATTTTCTCTGGAGTTCGATGCCCGACGAGGGGCTTTTCGCCGCGGCCCAAAGCGGCGCACTGAACGACGAAGGATTGCGCAAGGAAGTGGACCGGATGTTGACTGACGATCGGATCAACCGCTTTATCGACGACTTCTCACGGCAATGGCTGCAGTTGCACCGCGTGGGCATGTTCCCGCCGGACAGAAAACTCTACCCGGTATACGACGACTGGCTCGAGACCAGCATGCGGGCCGAGCCGGTGGAGTTTTTCCGTGAGATGCTCACGAAGAACCTGCCGATCGATCAGTTCCTCGATTCCGACTGGACCATGGTCAACGCGCGCCTCTGTGATTTCTATGGACTGCCGGAGCCGAAGACCGGAGACTTCCAGCGTGTTTCGCTTCGGCCCGAGGATCGACGCGGCGGCCTCCTGACAATGGGCGCAGTACTTGGGCTGACCTCGGATGGCACACGCCATCGTCCCGTTCACCGCGGGGTCTGGCTCAGCGAGGTGATACTCAACAAGACGCCCCCGCCCCCGCCGGCGAATGTGGATCCGATCGAGCCGGTTCCGCCGGAAGGTGACAAGGTAACCGTCCGCCAGAGACTGGAAGTGCATGCCACAGACGCAAACTGCGCGTCCTGCCATGCGACGATCGATCCGCTGGGCTTTGCCTGGGACAACTACGATGCGATTGGGCAGTGGCGCGAACGGGAACTGGTTCCCAAGGGAAAAGGGGAGAATCCTGTGGTTGACGCTTCGGGTATCATGCCCGGTGGCCGGCCGTTCCAGGATGCCAATGAGTTCAAGCAGCTCCTGTTAGAAGACCGCGACAAAGTCGCGCGGGCTTTCATCGAACATTTCTGCACCTATGCTCTCCGTCGCGTGCTTTCCTATGACGACGAGGAAAAGCTCGACGCCATCCAGGCCGAGGCGGAAAAGAGTGACTATCGGGTGAAAGATATCATCCGCGCCGTAGCACTTTCCGATTTAGTTAAAAAACGCTAACAATTCCACCAAACCTCTTAATCCTGATCCTAGTCTTACTCTTAATCCAAGCGCAAGCCCGCTACCGAAGATGAGGAGTAAGAGTATGAATAAGATTAAGAATTTCCGAAAACCACAATGAGCAATATTCTAAGCCAATCCTGGCGGATCGACCGCCGCCACGCCCTTCGTGCGATGGGCACCTGCATTTCCCTGCCGATGCTGGAATGCATGGTCCCGCTCCGTGCGACTGAGAAGACGACCGCATCGCCTCGTCGCAGTGCCTTCATCTACCTCGCCAACGGGGTCCACTTGCTGAACTATCAAATCCTCCAGGAGGGGAAGGGCTACGAGTTCTCGCAGTCGCTCAAGCCTTTGGAGAAACATCGCGATGTCATTACTCCCATCAGCGGACTGCATCACCCGGGAGCTCTCGGTCACCATCACAACTGCATCAATGTCTTTCTGACCGGCGGAAAGCTTGGCCCCTCGGATCGCAACACCATCTCTGTGGACCAGAAGATGGCAGAAGTCACCGGGCAACTCACCCGTTATCCCTCGATGGAGATTGCCCTCACCCAGGGTTCACTGGCCTGGACTGCAGACGGGGTGCAGCTGCCCGCTCTGCGTCGGTGCAGTGAAATCTTCTCTTCCATGTTCGAGGAGCCGAAGGGCGGTATCGAGGCCCAGCGGAAGGCTCTCCGCCGCAAGGCCAGCGTGCT
This sequence comes from Verrucomicrobiales bacterium, assembly GCA_029213195.1. Lineage (GTDB taxonomy): Bacteria > Verrucomicrobiota > Verrucomicrobiia > Verrucomicrobiales > DEV007 > Arctic95D-9. The sequence goes on along the minus strand of JARGNI010000041.1, from coordinate 15,770 downwards.
TGATGACAACCTCGCCGAAGTGCGCCAGCTGGAAAAGAAAATGGGATCGGAAGACAAAGGCCGTCTCGACCAGTATCTCACTTCCGTGCGCGAGGCGGAGATCCGCACACGCCGGGCCGATACCTGGCTGGATACGCCGCTTCCCGAGATCTCCGACGCTGATCGTAAACGCACCGATCGCGACATTCCCAAGACGCAGGCGGGGGAGTATTTCCGCACCGTCTATGATCTCATGGTGCTCGCCTTCCAGACGGATGTGACCCGCGTGGCCACCTTCAGCCTCGGCGGGGAAGGAGATGCCTTTTCCATTCCCGAGATCGGGATCACCGAGTCGCGCCACCAGCTCAGCCACCACGGCGGAGATCCAGGCTACATGGAAAAGCTCACCAACTACGACATTTTTGCCATCGAGCAGTTCAGCTACTTTCTCACCCGTCTCGCCGAGACCAAGGACCTCAATGACAAACCGCTTCTCGGATCGACGATGGCGCTATTCGGCAGCGGCATGTGCTACGGTCACAGTCACGGCAACGCCAACCTGCCGCTCGTGCTTGCCGGTGGCTCGGACCTTGGTCTCAATCACGGCAGCCATCTCGACCTCAACAAGTCGGCTACCGGCTTCGAAGGGTACGCTCTCGACCCCGAAGGGGCCCTCACCTCGAAGCACTACCAGATCTGTGGTCGCCCCGTGAACACGGGCGCTCACATGAGCAACCTACTCCTCCTCATGGCCCAGCGCATGGGCGTGGAGACCGATCAGTTTGGGGATAGTAATTCGGTTCTTAGTTTATCGTGAAACACTTCTGGGCTCTTGGTTCTTGGTTCGTGATTGATTGCGCGGCAGCCGCCGAGGAACCCCGAAGACCCCAAATCCCAACGAACCAGCAAGTCGCGAAGCGACGTCAGCATGTAGCTGTGGGCGCCAGCCCTCAGACCCCGAACCCAAAGACACCGAGCCGCGAAGCGGCGACAGCAATCCAGCCAATGGGCAGTTTCACACGACTGACATATCACATCGTTTTCGCTACAAAATTTCGGAAGCGAACGATTACAGAAACCGTGAAAGAGCGGCTTTACGAATACATCGGCGGCATTCTTCGCGGCAAGAAGGGACACCTGATCGAAATTGGCGGCGTGGAAGATCACGTTCACCTGCTTGCTGGCCTTTCACCCGCTTGCGCTGTGTCGGATGTGATACGCGATGTGAAAGCGAACTCATCAAAATGGCTTCGTGACGAACAGAACCTGAGGGATTTCGAATGGCAAAAAGGATACGGTGCGTTCACGGTCAGTTACGATCGAGTCGACGTGATCCGGAAATATATTCGGAATCAAAAAGAACACCACCGAACGAAGACGTTTCAGGAAGAATACGTCGATTTCCTGGAACGTCACGACGTTGAGTTTCGATTAGATTATTTGTTTGAAGATGAACACCATGGGTAGATCGCATTTGCTGTCGCCGCTTCGCGGCTTGGAAATCTTTTCTTTAATCTGCTGGCTGATGCCCGCAGCTAGATGCTGGCGTCGCTTCGCGACTCTCTTGCCGGTTTTCCTCCTTGGCGCATCAACCATCACCGCCGAAGAACCAAGCACGAAGAACCAAGAACCAGGAACTGAAATATTCCGCCCCAAAGCGGGAGAGTTCCCTCCTCTCGAGAAGGCGCACGCCTATCGCGGTGAACTGGTCTTTGTGGATCACGCCAATCGGCGCGGTAGCATCCGCGTGAAGGGAGAGGGGAAGTTCTTTCGCAACGATCCGCACCCCTTTGCGATGCTGCCCTATGGCATGGTTCGTTACCACGGGGCTCCGGCCGATCTTCGGGATATTCCGCTTGGTATGGTGCTGCACGTCCGCGGCTTTCTCCCGCCGGACCCGAAGATTTCGGCAGTGCCCGTTCTGCCGGTCGACAACAAGGATGAGGATGCGAACCACTACCGAGGCACCGGAATTTTTCCGGCTGAGAATCACATCTTCCTTCTCGAGGACGAGCCCAGCCATTGCCTGCGCGAGGGCAAGGTCTGGAAGCTGAAGCAACTGGAGCTGAAAGACAAGGAGGGGACGATCGTCGCCAGTCGCGAACCCAAGGTAGGCGGAGAAACTTCAGCGGAAGAGGAAGCGATGACCTTCGACGCCGCCACCCGCATCTGGCGCGGCCGCGAGCTCCTCGGAGTGGGCGATCTCATCGAGGAAGGCACCTGGCCCGCTAGCGGAAAGAAATCCCTCGATGGTCAGGCCGTCTTGCTGGGAGTCACTTGGAAACCCACGGCAGACGGCGTGTTCACCCGCTTCCATATTTCCGATATCTGGCTCGACGACAAGGCGATGGAGCGCGCCGCGCAAATGCAAACCGAGACGCACAAGGCCTTCATTCGCAGCCGCTGGATGCCTGCCTGGGTGGACGCGGTCGAGTATGGTGAGTTTGGTCATGCCATCGTGACGGCTACTCTCTTCGGTGGCATGGATGAATCCCTCTACGCGGATTTCAAGAAGGAGGTTCCCGCCCTGATGAATGCGGTAGAAAATACTTTGAAGCACACCCATGGCGCCTATGGCCCGGCGCACATGGCTTGCAGGGGCCCCATCCTTGATGTTGTCAAGACAGACGGCGAGGCGCCTCTCGGGAGTAGTGGCGTCCAGATTCGATTCCAAACCGACCTGATCATCGAGGGCATCCGCCCCGGTCGCGTCGTCCGCGTCCGTCCAAGTAGCTGGCCCCAGGTCCAGGTGCCCCGCGAAGAATATGTCGGAGACAGCATTGATGCTCGCTTCCCGACTCCGGCCATCTTCCCGAAATACTGACAAATGAGGTCCTGGTTCTTTCGCGCGGCGATCGGGGTTCCTGGCTCTTGGTTTCGGGCTACGCACATGCTGGTATTGGTATGGGCGTTCTTCGTTCAAGCGACCGTCGCCGAAGAAAGACTAGACACAAAGATCCAAGAACCAGGAACCGAGCCGTTCCGCCCGATAGCGGGAAAATTCCCCCCGCTCGAAAAGGCATATGCCTACCGCGGCGAACTGACCTTTGTGGATCATGCGAATCGCCGCGGCAGCATTCGCGTGCAAAGCGATGGGAAATTCCGTTTCATCCCCCCGAACCCGTTTGCGATGCTGCCCTATGGCATCGTCCGCTATCACGGTGCGCCGGCGGATCTTCGGGATGTACCGCTGGGGACGATGATGCATGTTCGGGCCTTCCTTCCACCGGATCCGAAACTCTCGGCCGTGCCTGTTTTGCCGGTCAACAACCGAACCAGGAAAGAGGGCAATGCCGGTGTCGGCTCGGCGCCCGCTGAGAACCACATCCTGCTCATGGAGGATGAGCCCAGCTACTGCCTGCGGGAGGGGTTAGTCTGGAAACTGAAGGAGGTGGAAATCAAAAACAACGAGGGGATGATCACCGCCCGGCGCGAATCCAGGGAAGCCGAAGACTCCCAGGCTGAGGAGGAGACCCTGACCTTCGATGCTGCCACCCGCATCTGGCGGGGCCGCGAATTTCTCGGGGTCCAGGAATTGATCGCCGAGGGGGAATGGCCTGCCAGTGGAAAGAAATCTCTCGAAGACCAGGAGGTCCTGCTCGGGATTACCTGGAAGCCCACGCCCGGCGGAGTCTTCACCCGCTTTCACATTTCGGACATCTGGATGGATGACGCAGCGATGCAGCGCGCCGCCCGTCACCAGAAGGAAACACACAAGAGCTTTATGCGCAGCCGCTGGATGCCCGCCTTTGTCGACACGGTCGAGTATGGCGAATTCGGCAGTGCGACTGTGACCGCGACTCTGTTCGGTGGGATGGATGAATCCCTCTACGCCGATTTCAAAAAGGGAAGCCGCGCCCTGATGGCCGCATCCGAGAACACCTTGAAGCATTGGGCCGGCGGAACCGCGGGCACTGCCCAGATGGCCTCGAAAGGTCCCCTCCTCGAAGTCACGAAAACAGACGGTGCCGTGCCACTGGGCAGCAGCGGAATCCAGATCCGATTCGAGACCGACCTCATCACCGAGGGGATTCGCTCCGGCAGAGTGGTTCGTGTTCGCCCGGGCAGTTGGCCCGATCTCCATATCCCACGAGAGGAATACCTGCGAGATCACAAAGCCACCCACGAAGAGCGTTTCCCGACATCGGAAATTTTCCCGAAGTACTGAAGTCGGAGGATGGCGAGGCTTGCCACCCCGGGATCACCGGCCTCTTCTTCGCTGATCAGGGCAAGAGAATCGGGAGGGTAGTTTCATTTTCGGGTTTCCGTTCCCAAGGTTACCAACAAAAAACGCCAACAATAGCGGATTCATTCCCCAGTTGTGTGGCGTTTGCCTTTCATTTTCTGGGGCCTTTCTGTAAGGTCCCAGGTTATCGTTCAAGATGGATCAGTGTAACGAAGCCCAACCACTTCAATCCCTCGGGAAAGAATCCTTGAAACACTTGCGACAACTTTTCTTCGCGATGTTCCTGCTCCCTGCCGCTCTTCAGGCTCAAGGATTGGAACCCGCGGTCGAATCGATCGACGAAGCACGAGCGGCCAAGATCGTTTTTCTCAATCCCGAATACCTTGCCTACCACCCTGTGAAAGTTGAGGCCGGAAAGAAGCTGCCACTCGTGATCTATCTCCACGGGGCTGGTGGCCTCGGGTCGGAGATACGAAGGATTGCCGGGCAACCGCGGAGACTGGTTCAAGCCATCGATCGTTTTGGAAAGGGGCCGTGCTTCGTCGTGGCACCTCAATGTCAGCGGGAGAGCGACAAGTCCGACGAGCGGGGAACCTGGGAGCCGGGAGATCTCGACTTGTTCCTCGAACACCTCCTTGAACGCTACGACGATATCGATCCCGATCGGGTCTACGTGACCGGCAACAGCATGGGTGGCTACGGCTGCTGGGTGTGGGGAGGTCATTCGCCCCAGCATTTTGCTGCGATTGCTCCCATCGTCGGAGGAATCGGTCGGGGCGGGCCCAAGGATGTGACTCCGGATGTCGACAAATGGGCCGCGAATCTGGCCAAGGTTCCGCTTTGGGCGTTCGCGGGCGCACAGGACACGGTCGTCCCGGCGGAGCGATCGGAGCGCATGGTCGCCGCCATCAAGAGGGCTGGCGGGACAAAGGCGCGAATCCTCGTTTATCCGGATGAGGGTCATGGCGCCGGTCGGCAGGTGTTTGGCAGTGGCGAATTCTTTGAATGGATGTTCTCGCAAGAGCGTTCAGCCAAGTCGGGCAATTCCGCTTCCACCCCTAGAATTCCGATGGAAACATTTGCGGACGGTCTCGCTCCCGAAGTGACCGATCTGAACGCGGCGGATGTCTCCTTCCAGTCGGAAGCAGGCTGACCCCTTCCTGTTGCGGATTTGGTGGCAGACCGCAGAGATCGATGAGGGTCGGATACAGACTGAGGAACTCCACCGGCTTTTTCGAACGACCGGTCGGACTACCGGGAGAAGAAATGATCAGGGGAACGCGCGTAGCTCTGTTCCCAGAGCGAGAACTTGGACCAGCGTTTCTTTTCGCCGAGATGAGAACCGTGGTCCGCGAAAAGTACGACAATCGTGTTGTCGGCATTCGGCCCTGCATCGAGAGCGTCGAGAACCCGGCCGAGTTGTTCGTCGGTCCAGCGAACGCAGGCGGAGGCAGCCGACCCAGTCTTTGAGATCGTCGACCGCGAAGAAGAGGGCATTCGGTTTCTTCGGATCCCGGGCGGGTGAATCCGTGATCAGGAAGCCCGCCAGGTCGACTGCCAGCTTTTGGGAGAAATGCAGTGCTCTCTAAACCATGTAGGAAAAGGAAACAGGCGGGGACTTGGAAAGCCTATTTCGAGAGATATCCTCGAAGGACACCTGTCCGCCATCATTCCTTTGCCAACCGCGAAGCGAGGGTGTTCAGCTTTGTTTACGAAATCCTACTCCACACAGAAGAGGTGCTTTTCGCTGCGAAGCAGCAGCTTGCCATCAAACGGCACCGGTGACGCGAGGATCTGTTCGCCCATCGCGTTCTCGCTCAGGAGTTCGAACTTCTCTCCCACCTTTGCCGCGAAGACAACACCGTCCTCGCGGGCGGCGTAAAGGATGCCTCCGGCAATCACGGGAGAAGCGTAGTAGGCATCTGCGGCCCGGGGAAAGGCTGCTTCCCAGTGAGGCTCGCCGGTCTTGGGATCGATGCAGACCAGTCCACCCTTGTGGCGCAGCAGATAGACTCGGCCCTCGTAGGCGACCGGACTGGCGACATAGACACCAAAATCGTCGGTGTTCCAGATCCGGTGGGTTTCGGTGACATCGCCTTCTCCGCCGAGACGGACGGCATGTACGGAGGCCTGTTTCCGATCGTCTCGTCCCACGGGGATCACGGCGACGTCGTCGACCACGACAGGGGTCGCGATGTGGGGCCAGAGCTTCATGGCCTTGGGATTGAAGCCACCGCACGACCAGAGGAGTTCTCCATTGTCGACCGCATAGGTGGTGACGTGGTCGGAGCACCAGACCAGGACCGCATCGCGATCGCCGTGGCGAATCGGAACCGGCGTGGTGTAGCCGTTGTCGTTCTCCGCCGGGACCTTGTAGTTGCGTTCCGTTTTCCAGCGAACCTCACCGTCGGTAAGGTTGAAGCCAGCAACCCAGGAATTTCCCGCATGGAGGCGGGGGAGAATGAGCAGATCACCCACAATCACAGGAGAGCTTCCCTGGTCCCAATAGAGTTTCTGTGGCCCGAAGTCCTCGACCAGGTTCCGCTGCCATCGCACCGAGCCATCCATCTCCAGGGCCGCGATGGTTCCGCTCTTGAAGTAGACGTAGACCGCCTTGCCATCCGTGATCGGCGAGGCGTTGCTGCTGGTGCCGAGCGTCTTGTGCTTCCCCGGGGTCTCCTGACCGAAAGCCGTCTTCCAGACCTGTTTGCCATCGAGATCAAAGGCAAACACCGTGTCGACTCCGTTCTCCGGGGAGGTCACGAAAATCCGGTCGTTCCAGACCGCGGGACTGGCCGCGCCTTTGCCGGGCAGGGGGACTTTCCAGGACACGGAATCGACGCTCCATTCGGTTGGGTAGTCTCCTCCGGACAGACTTCCCGTGTGAGAAGGGCCGCGCCAACCGGGCCAGTCGTCGGCAGGCAGAGTGGAGGAAAACAGGGACAGGTAAAGGGCGGTCAGCGTTCCGGCGAGGGTGGGGGAGATTCTCATGACGGGGGAGTTTAGCACAGGTGGGAAGGGAGCCAAGGGGCGTTCGTGTGTGATGTGTGCGAGGAAGCTGGGTCGGGAGGCATCGTGAAATGTCAGGAGATGTAGTGTGAGCCAGCTAGACTGAGGAATGTTGAAATCGGACTGCTGACCACTTTCCCTGCCTCTACTTCGCCCCGCCCTTTTGGTGCTTGGCGTTGTTTTTCGGAAGCAGCGCTTCCAACTCGGCCAAGGTCTCAGCATGCTTGGAATCCTTGGCGAGATTTTCGTATTCGTAGGGATCCTCCCGATGATCGTAAAGCTCCTGTGAACCATCCCGGTACTGGATGAGGCGCCAGTGATCGAGACGCAGGGCGTGATTCCGATAGCCGTGAGTCGTGATGGCGGGCTCCGACCATTCGGCCTTGGGATCCTTGAGCAGGGGCAGGATGCTCTTTCCGTCGAGATGATCCGGTTTAGGGAGGCCGGCGAGATCGCAGAGGGTTGGATAGATGCTCATCAGGTCGACCGGGCGATCGCAGCGCTCGCCCTTCGGTGTGACACCGGGCGCGGCCCAGATGAGAGCCGTACGAGTCGGTTCTTCCCAAAGGGCAAACTTCCGCCAGTGCTCCTTTTCACCGAGCGACCAGCCGTGATCACTCCAGAGAACGATGATGGTGTTTTCCCTGTTGGGTCCCGTTTCCAGCGCATCGAGGAGGCGACCGACGTTCATGTCGGTGTAGGCACAGGTGGCGAGGTAGGACTGGATGGCCAGCTTCCAACTGCCGTTCTTGATCATCGTCTCGTGGTCCTTGTTATTCATCTTCCGGCCTGCCGCAGGGATATCGTCGAGATCATTCTCGAGGTGAGGAGGCAGTTGAATGTCTTCGAGTGGAAAGTCCTTGTAATACTTGCGCGGCGCTACGAAGGCGAGGTGGGGCTTGTACAAACCGCACGCGAGGAAGAACGGTTTGTCATGTTTCTTGCCGAGGCGTTCGATGCAGTAGTCGGCAGAGTGCCAGTCGGTGAGGTCCTCATCCTTGAGATCGTGGTCGTGCGGTTCGAAGTAGCCGTCGAACTTGGTCACTCCGGGGCCGTTGGCCGAAAGCCCTTTCGGATCCATGTACTCCGTCCATTCCGCGGAGAGGTGATCCCCGATCCCGTGATAGATCTTGCCTGCGCCGGCGACGTAGTAGTCCGCCTTGAGGAACTGGGCAGCCAAGCCCTCGCCAGGTTTCTGGAAAGTTTTCCAACGGTCGCCGTTCATGTAGGCGCCCGTTGTCCAGGGGCGACGACCTCCCATCAAGGCCAGGCGGGACGGTTCGCAGGCAGGAACGGCGCAGTAAGCACTCGTAAACGAGACGCCCATCCCAGCGAGCCGGTCGATGTTCGGCGTCTTCGCCTGAGGGTTGCGCCCGAGGTGCCCGAGCCAGTGATTCAAGTCATCAATGGCAATGAAAAGTACGTTGGGACGGTCGGCCACTTGAGCCTGGGTCGGCAGTACCGAAGCGAGGAGGACAAGAAGGAACAGGATGAGAAAAGGGGTGCGCGGCATGGTAGAGAAGGGCGGGGTGCGACTATTGAGCGCAAACTCATCCCATTCGTCAAGCTATTGGCGTAGCAGCAGGGGGGCACACAAGGAGGAAGGGAGCTAGTTCGCCAGTTGAGGGAGTCATTGCCCTCCATGTCGATAAAAACCAAGAGAACCAACTCTGATCAAGTGTTATCTGAACGCTTTCTTGTGGGCTTCGAACTCTCTGCGATCAGTTGAGGTTGCGGAAATGATGCGCCTTCAGCGCGCCAGTTTTCCGAAGGTAAACGGATCGAGTCTTTCCTCTCTCGAAACGGGGATGAAAGCTGAGGTCTTCTCTCCGCGAATTCGAACGATATTAAAATACCACGGCCAGAGTTTGGTCGGATGTCTCCGGTAGAGGATGTGATGCAATGGATCACCGGCACCTTCCATTTCAGGGATCAGCGGAATGCGCGCCTCGAGGGTCCACCCTCCCGGTTCGCGGGCGACAGCGACTTCTGCGTTCGAGTTCCAACGTTTGCCGTTCTCTCCGATTACATCTGCATCATAGATTCCGCCCTGCGGTGTCACCGCGATCTGGTAGAAGGCATGAGCATCGGTCTCAAGCAAGATCTCGATGCGCTCGCCATCCAGGATGGAGTCGGCATCGAGGTCGGTTTCTCCGGCAGCTCCAGGGCTCTCCGGATCATCGAAACATCGCACGCCGATCCAGAGCGAGTCAGCCCCGAGAAGGATCTGAAAACGTTCCGGTTTTTCGGAACCGCTCAGTTTCCCTCGGAGCGTCCAGTACCGTTCGTCCAGTTTTCCATCGACTTTGGCCGTCGCGCGATCTGCGTCCCATTTGCCATTGGCTCGATTCCAATATTCAAACCGCGGAACATCGCCACGTTTCCGGGTGGACGTGAGCTTGTCCTGCAGTTCTGCCAGCGGATCGAATTCCTCGACGATCAGATCGATTCGTTTGCGATAAATGGAACCTTCTGCGGTGCTCTCCCGCGCTTTATGGAGTAACTCGAGCAGGCCTACCCGTTCGGGGAGGCGCAGCTCGGCTTTTCCTTCGGTATTGTAGTGGCTTTCCGCGTAGTCGAAGGCTTTCCGCATTCCCTCAGCGGCAGGCCCGTAGAAAAGGCGATAGTATTCGGAGAGCACGTTTTCGATATTCTGATCGGCGTCGAACAGAAAGCGGGCATTGATGTAGAGGTTGAGATGATTGGTGCCGGGGTTCCCCCAGGTCTGACCATTTCTCCCGGGGGTGTATTCCCTCGCGACCTCATTCATTTCGCCGAGGGAGATGCCTTTCATGGCCTGAATATCGCGAGCGATCGCATGCGGGTGAATGACCGTATCGTAATAGTTGTTCTCCACCCGGATGATTTTGCCGGACGAAGCTTTCTTTTTCCACCCATCGACCAGGTCCTGATACCATTGCCAGTGTTCTTCGTCTCGGAATCTCGGCCGCCCCACATTGTTGATTCGCACGATAATATTGGGTTCGAGCTGATCGATGTTGGGGGGCAATTCGCGATACGACGAGTAGGCAGCGCCGACAAGAAAGCGGTCGGGATGAGTTTCCCGGGTGCCGGCCGCGACGCGATTGAGAAAGCCCCAGACCGCATCCGAAGGCGTTAGTTCGGAGCACTTGTCGCAGCGGCACATCTGCAATCCATCCTGGGGCGACAGTTGTAACGTCGGCTCTCCGTAGTGACTGAAAAGCGTCCGGGCATAGGCGATCGCCTCTTTCTCCAGACCCGCCTCCGACCAGCAGGCGTGCCCGGTCCCCTTGGTGGTCGTATTCCTTTTCTCCCCGATTAAGGCATAGTATTCAGGATGGGCCTGCTTCATTTCCTCGCGGGCATGAACACGGCTGAGCCCGTGCGTTTTCGGGCCGACACCAAGCAACTCATATCCATAGTTGAGCCCGATGCGCCGTCCCCATAGAACAGTTTCTTTTGGGGCATTGGCATACATCGGCCCCAGGTATTGGCGAACCGCAAAATCAGGATGAACCTCCTCGTCCATTTGCGGCAAAGGAATCGTGGTTTGTTTGGGAATGATCTCGCCCAGGTTGCCCGGCAGATACCAGCGGACACCGAGCTCTCGCAGAAATCCGTAGACGGCCTGAAGGGAGCCTCCTTCGTCATTGGCCCAGGTTTCGGTGGCGCGGTTGAACCCGCGGTACGTCGATGCCATTGGAAATCCCCAGGCGGCATCGGTCTTGTCAGCGGTCAGTTTGTCCCATTCCTTTTGAGCACGGTCCTGATCGTTCCGCTGGCGGCTGGTGGGCTCCACTGGAGTGAAGTCAAAATCGTGTCCCAATAACACGAGCCAGTTCGGTCCGGAAACGATTCGGTAAGCTCCGTAACGCAGACCTGTGTCATCGATCCCCAGTTCTTCTGTGCCTTCGCTCTTTCCGATATAGATTCTCACCGGCGTACGATCCGTCGGCGAGGTCACTATCGGCAGGCGGCCATCGCTGATCTTTTCGAGATGCAACTGCAACTCTTCCGCCGCGAGTTTCACCATTCGGGGTGGAGTTTCCGGAATAATGATCTCCGCCCGGGCGGCTCCATTTTCAACGATGAAGGGTTGAGCGTCTGCTTTCACGCAACCAACCAGAAGAAGGAGTAGAAGCAGCGCGGAACGAATCATAGCAGAGGAAAGCATCTGTTGATTCGACTCGGTTTTCCAAGGCTATTTCACCGCAATCAATGGAGGAGGGCCAAAAGCAAATCCTTTGAATTTGTTGCCAGGGATTCGCCTTTAACCTATGCGGGGTCATCGTGATTCTTCCCGATCACAGGGCGGTAGGAAACCGCCCCTCCTTGATGAGATCACCCCGAGCACTCACAAGCAGTCCTTCACTTTCATTCACACTCACAACCAGCTGAATTGAGGTAAACGCTTCCACCGAAGGCTGCTCAGGCCAAAATCTGCTTCAAAACCCCGGTGCTGTCACCGTGACGTTCGGCTTCCACACCGACCCCCTGCAGCATGGTCAGCCACGCATTACATAGCGGCGTATTTTCCGGAGTGACGATGTTTTCGCCGAGCTTAACTCCCGCGCCACCACCGGTGAGGAGTGTCGGGCAATTGGACAGGTGATGGCCTGAGCGAATGTTACTGCCGTAGGCCAGCGCGATGTGATCGAAGAGGCTGCTGCCGTCTGCTTCTTTCGTGGCCTTGAGCTTGTCGATGAGGCCCGCGAGCAAGGTGTTGTTGGTCAGGTCGCGTTTTTGTGAGGCGGCCAGTTTTTCACCTTTGGTCGTCGCGTAGTGGCTCATGTCGTGGGGATGGACATCGACGCCAATGCTGCTCAGAAAATCATGGCCACCCGGCTGACGATAGGTGATGACGCGTGTGCTGTCGGTCTGAAAGGCGGCGATGAGCAGGTCATACATCAGGGCGACCGACCCTTTGCCTTCGGCGGCGCCGCGCGGCTCGCCGATCGGAGCTTCAGGCCGGGCGACACCGATCCATCTTTCTTCCTTGCTGAGACGGGTTTCGATATCGCGAATGCTCTGGAAATATTCGCCAAGCTTTTCGTTGTCGTCTTTGCCGAGGCCGCGCTGTAACGAACGCGCGTTTTCCAAAACGGTATCGAGCACGCTACGCTGTTCGACAAGGCGGGCTTTCTGCTCCTCGATCGGAGTGTCATCGCTGGAAAAAAGACGGTGGTAGACCTGCACGGGATCATCGAGGCCCGCGACCGGCTTTCCGTTTTGATCCCAGGCCATCGACAGGCCGGGGCCATGACCAGCTGCTCCTCCAGATTCGCCGGTGTTGAGTTGAAGGGAGGAGAAACGGGTGTGCAGACCAAGTTGCCCGGCAGCGACCTGATCAGCGGAGATCGTGTTGTGCATGCTCTGCCCCGGTTGAGCAAATTTGTTGGCCCCGGAAAGCCACCAGGTACTCCCGGCATGCCCTTCGACGGAGTATTGATTCCAGAGGCCCTGGACGATCGAGAAATCTTTTTTGTGCCGCTCGAGCGGCTTCAGGCCCTCGGGAAGAAGATAATCCGGTCCAGGGGTTTTGATGTCAGGATACCACGTTTCCTCGGTGACTCCCCAACCGAAGCCGAGAAAGACGAGGCGTTTGGGAGGTGTCGCGGTTTGGGCTGCGGAAGCGAATCGGCGAAAGCCGAGGGATTCGAGAAAGGGCAGCGCGATGAGGGCGGTGCTGGATTTGAGAAAGTGACGGCGATGGCTCATACGTGTTACTTGGTTTGAAATTCTTTACTGCTGACGATGGAGTGGATGAACTCCCGAAAGGCGTAGTTCTCGCTCTTCGACCGGGAGACGACCGCGGTAATAAGCTCTTCATCACTAAAGCCAACCGGTCGCCCCAACGCATACTCGACCAGTCCCTCCGTCAAGCCGCGCGCGAAGTCCTCTTCTTTCGACGCCAGAATATCCCGCAGTTCAAAGTAGTCGTTGAAGGCGGGACCTTTGTGGAGTTTGCCGGACGGATTGATCGTCCATGTTTTCTCTTTGCCCTCGACCGGCTTGCCCTCGTCATCCTTGACGATGTAGGTGTCCTCGATCCGCCACGCGCCTACCGCATCGAAATTCTCGAGGCCCATTCCGATCGGATCGATCCGGCGATGACAGCTCGCGCACTGCGCCTCTTCCTGGTGAAGTTGCAGGCGCTCCTGCGTCGTTAGCACTTTGCCCGCGAGGCGCGCGATCTGGGGAATGTTCGGGGGTGCGGGCGGCGGCGGATCGTTGAGGAGTTTGCGCAGCACCCAGGCACCGCGCTCGACCGGGCTGGTCTCATCGCCGTTCCCACCCATCAGGCTGACGGCCGCCATTCCTAACAAACCTCCACGCGGCGAGCCATCCGGCAGTTTGACGGGGCGGAATTCATCTCCCGTTACGCCTTCGATATGATAATACTCCGCGAGGACACTGTTGATGACGGCAAAATCGGATTTGAGCAAATTCGAGATACTCTCGTTTTCCCTCAGAAGATAAGCCACGGTTTCGTAGATTTCATGCCGCGCCGCCAGCTTGGTTGCGTTGTCGAATCGCCGATGCTTGACCAGATCCACCTGGAAGAAATCGAGCCGATCGAGCCCGAGCCATTGATAGGTGAAGGCATCGCTGAAACCCCGCGACCGGGGGTCGTCGAGCAGCCTTTTGGTCTGCGCGCTCAGCACCTCCGGTCGGGCGAGGTCTCCCTTCGCCGCCAGTTCACGGAGTTCTTGATCGGGCTGTGTTCCCCACAGAAAATAGGAAAGCCGGGTTGCCAGTTCGATGCTGGTTAGGGGCCGTGGCGTCGTTTCCAGATTGGGTTCGGCGAGATAGAGAAACATGGGGGAGGAAAGCACGATCGCCAGGCTCTCTTTGAATGCCGCTACCGGATGATCTCCCGCGCTCAGGCGCGTTTCATATCTTCGAACCAAGCCATCGATGAACTTCGTTCCCGGCTCTCTCCCGCGAAAGGTCTCCTGCGCAAAACGCTCGAATACACCGCGCACTGTTTCCAGTTCCGGAACTGCCGGCTTCTTGGTTTCATCGTCCAATGGCAGGTCTCCAAGCGTCGCGAGCCCGGGCGGTTGGACACGGTCCGCATCCGGGATCCGCTCAATCTCCAGCCAGTCGACCCACAGGGCATACGGGCGGCCCTGGCCAATCTCCATTTGTTTGGCTCCTTCCTTGGCCAGGAGTCGTGTGACCAGGTAATGATCGTGCGTGCCTTTCTCGCGAATGTAAAGCTTGCGATCGTGACGCTCGGCATCCGCATCGCCGAAGTAGAACGGGATTTCGATGGTTTGTGGCGACTCCATCGTTCCGGTGACTTCGTGAACGCTGAGCGCCTGCTTACCACGGGGGTTCACGCCAAATTCGATAAAGCGCCGGTCCGGCGTCCCCTGGCCGGTCTGCGCCGCCCGAACGCGAATGACGTAATTGCCAGCCGGCCATTTGCCTCCCGAGGAGGGCGCGCTCCAGCCCACCAGGAAGGTGATCGCCCCGTTCTCCAGTTGAGAAGGATGCTCGGTTGGTAGCGCCAGATACATCCCGGTATCGATCGCAGGCTGTTCGAGATAATATTGATGATAGGGCAGCCAGTAAGCTGCGAGTGCGCGATTGGCCTTGTCGGCATTGTTCTCTTTCGTCTGAAAGCCAAACGATTCCGGAGCAGGTGCGCCGGGGATCTGTTTCCACAAACGGCGGAACTTGCCTTCGTTGTTGTCCACCTCCGCGCGAAGCTTGGCCACGATCTCTGCGTTCTCGGGCCGCGCGGCAGCTTCCTCGACCTCTTGGACCCACTTTTCAGCACGCGCCTTCGCGTCGATCTGAGCCTCTACGACTTTGGCCACTTTTTCCGAGATCGCCTCCGTTTCGTACCGCCAATAGCGCTCCTCCGTCGCCGCCAGCTCTCGAGCGAAAGCGGCATCGAGGGCCTTGCGGCCGAGGCTGAGGTATTGCTCGAACTGATTCGACGACATGAATAGATTCGCGCCGACGGTATCGTAATTACTCGACCCGGTGTCGGAGGGCAATTCGCCGACCGGAATTTCCACGCCCAACAACTCACGAATCGTGTTCTGATACTCGCGCCGATTCAACCGCCGCATCGTGATCGCACCTTTTTGATCGGCAAGCAGTTTGCGCGTCGCGACCATGTTGTTGGCGAGATCATCGAGGAAATCCGCCTTTGCGGCCTCCGGGAGTTGCTCCTCGTCTTCCGGCGGCATTTCGCCCGAGTTCAGCGCATTGAGAATTTTCTGCCAGCGTTCCGCCGTTACGATGCCGTCGATGGTGAATGGCAGGTCGTCGAGGCGGACCCGGCCCTTTTGTTTATCCGCATTGTGGCACTTGGTGCAGTGAGATTCGAGCAGGGCGCGATGCTCAGCCGGCATCGTGACCGTGGGCGTTTCCGCCCGGAGGCCGGAACTCGAAACAAGGGCGGCGAAAAGAGTAACTGGAAAGTGTCGAAGCATGGTTTGGTTTGTCCGGACAATGACTGCCAGCGATTGAATTATCTTATGGAACTTCTTTGAGATTTGGAAAGATGCGTGTTTGAGCGTTTT
This sequence comes from Verrucomicrobiales bacterium, assembly GCA_029213195.1. Classification (GTDB taxonomy): domain Bacteria; phylum Verrucomicrobiota; class Verrucomicrobiia; order Verrucomicrobiales; family DEV007; genus Arctic95D-9. Next base: position 71 of record JARGNI010000041.1, on the reverse strand, counting down.
GGCCATTCCTCTACTTAAAAATATAGGTCTCAGGCATTGCCTTTTTCAGTTGATCGACCCCGTCCCAGGTT
>JARGNI010000005.1 GCA_029213195.1 Verrucomicrobiales bacterium | reverse complement strand
CACGGGTCACGGGTCACGGGTCACGGGTCACGGGTCACGGGTCACGGGTCACGGGGGCGACCTCCCCTTTGAGGGAGAAACACAGACCACCCGCCGTGACCACAAAAAAAGCCCCTCGGTGAAGAGGAGCTTTTTCTGAATTTGGAAATGAGAGGATTCCGGAACGGATCAGGATCCCTCGGCACCTTTGTGTCCGAGGATCTTCACCGTGCGATTCAGCTGATCATACTCGATTGGCTTCTTGATCACCGTGACAGGACCACTCGAAAGGATCTTTGTCAGGATCTCGCTGTCCGGATAACCGGTGATGATCACGATGGGAAGATCGGGATACAGCGATTTGAGCTTGGCGTAGAGTTCGTCTCCTGGAATGTCGGGGAGCTTCAGGTCGAGAAAGACAAGGTCGAAACGCTGTTTCTCGGCATAGGTCAGAGCTTCCGCCCCGGTTCCGACGACAATCCGTCCGAATCCGGCTTTCTTGAGGAATTGCTTGAAGAGCGTTTGAAGCGCTGGGTCATCATCGACGACGAGCACGGTAGGTTGTCCGCCCTCATCCGTTTTCAGGATGTCTCGGTCGAGAAGGCTTCGTTTGATTCTCCAACGGCCTCCGATCTGGATTGCGGGGAGTTGGCCACGCTGGACCAAGTAGTAAACCGTTGGAAGGGGGATCCGCAGATATTCTGCGGTTTCCTTCACGGTCATCAGTTCGGGAGGTTCTTCGTCTGCCATGGATCGAGTGGGGTAATTTTGTGGTACGGTTCCAGTGTTTTCTCAATAGGACCTCTCCCAGAGGAGAGAATGAAAAACCACAATTTCTGTAAATAATGGCCCGTTTAAGGTCATTGTGGCCACTTTTAGTATAAAGACAAGAGATAAATGAGAAATAGTTTCAATTTTGAGAGGCTCTTATGAGAGGTTGCGACCTGAGAGTCCTCATCAATTGCTGCAGTCAGATGAAAAGCCACGGTGTTTTCATAGCTTTTTGCCTGACTGTAACGAAGAGGAATTATTCAGAAAACGAAAGGAAAGTCAAAACGAGAGTTGGTGGCTGCAATAGCACTGGATTATTCGAGTTTTCCGACTATAAAGCGTCATGAGTTTTCTTGAAGCGATCATCCTGGGACTCGTCCAGGGGCTGACCGAGTTTCTTCCTGTTTCTTCCTCTGGACACTTGGTGTTGACGCAGGAATTCCTTGGAGTGAAAGACAAGGGGGTTACTTTCGAGATCCTCGTTCACTTTGGCACTCTCCTCTCCGTCGTCATTTACTTCTGGAAGCCCTTGTGGCGGATGTGTCTCTCTATCCTGCCTCCCTTCAAAGAGGAGTATGCCAAGGACCGACGGATGATTGGCTTTCTCGCCCTTGCCAGCGTTCCGGCTGCATTTGTCGGGTTTTCTCCACTCAAGGATTTGTTCGAGGGGGCCTACGATCGTCCAGCGATGGTGGGAATCTTTCTCATCATTACTGGTCTGATTCTCTTTCTTCCCCGTGTCATTCGAAAAATGACGAAAGAGCGGGAAGGCACCGAGATCGGTTGGAAAGCTGCGCTCGCGATGGGGGTGGGACAGGCTTTCGCGATTCTTCCCGGGATTTCGCGATCGGGATCCACCATCGTGTCAGGAATGCTGGCTGGTGCCAAATCCGGTGCTGCGGCAGAGTTTTCCTTCCTCATGGCTATTCCGGCGATTGCGGCAGCCACCTTGCTTGAGGCCCGCAAGCTCGAGTCTCTCGATGCGTCGTTGCTCGGGCCTTACTTTGCGGGTGCTGCAATCGCCTTTCTTTCCGGTCTGATTGCGATCTTCACGGTTCTCGCTGCGATTCGTCGTGGGAAATTTGAGTATTTTGGAATCTATTGCCTCATCGCCGGGACTGTCGCTTTTTTCTATTTTCGGAGTGTCGGTGCCTAATCTTTGTGCTCTTGATTCGTTCTGTCTAATTTGTGTAGATCGTTTTTCCGCCCATGGCGAACCTCTTGACCCCCAGAGCGTGGCATTCTTCACGGATTGTTTCGTGCTTTTGCTTTCTCTTCATCGTCCTTTTGCTGTCGATGCCTGGAGTGGCGCGCTCTCAAGCTTTTACCTCGGCGCGACTCGCCGACGGCTTCGACATGCCTGTGGGGAAGCCAGACGCCGCTGGATATTATGTCTATCGAGGCTTTTCCCCATATGGTCACCTCGGAGAGGACTGGAACGGGAACGGGGGAGGGAACACCGACGAAGGGGACCCGGTCTACTCGATCGCTCACGGGGTCGTGGTTTTCTCAGAGGACTACCGTAGAGGTTGGGGGAATGTCGTCATCATTCGACACGCCTACCGTGAGAACAACGGGCAGATCAATTTCGTGGACTCTCTCTACGGGCACCTCAAGGTTCGCTCGGTCAAGGTAGGGCAACAGGTGACACGGGGGCAGTATGTCGGGACGATCGGCAGGGGCCCCTATCGTATGTATGCCGCTCACCTCCACTTCGAGATTCGAAAGGACCTTCGGGTAGGGATGAGGCGGGACCTTTACCCCAAGACCTACACGACCTACCACAGTCCGCGGACTTTTCTCAGGACCCGCCGTCGCCTCCGACTCGAGGATCGGCTCGTGAGAGTTCCCATCAATACCTTCCTCAAGAGCAATCCGAACAAGGTCTTCACTTCGGCGATCGATGTTCCAAAAGCGGATGAACCGACCACAGTTCGTCCTTCCGTTCCCGAGGAGATGCAGGAGATCATCGAGGAGGAAACTTCTCCAGAAGAGGTCACTCCCGAAAAGACCAAATCCCTCTTCGAGAAGCTTTTTGGCAAGGACTGATTCGCCGGCGGCTCCCAGGATACACGCTCAGGGAGCTACGGCTGCATCTCTTCGACTCGCGCCTGAGCGCGGGCCTTGAGTTTCGAAAAGACCTCGGGCTCTTCGACTTTTCGATCCTTCTTCTCGTGCGGGTCCTCTCCGATGTGAAAAAGAAATTCTCCCTCGACGGGACTGCGGAGATATTTGTAGGGACCTTGGCGCAAGGCAAGCCAGGGTTCGCGGGAGAGTTCGGCGTGTTTTCCCGTCATCCAGATGAATTCTCGATTTTCGGACGGCTCTGCCTTCCCTGTCAGCAGGGAGGTCAGGTCGAGGCCGTCGAGTAACTCGGTATTGAGAGGTGACTCGGATTCAGCAGGCTCTTCGGCAAGGTCGATCCCGGCGAGATGGGCAAAGGTGGGGAAAAGGTCGAGAGAGATCGCAGGAGTCTTGATCACTCTCCCGGCCTCGATGTGTTCGGGCCAACGCATCAGGCAGGGGACGCGGATCCCACCCTCGAAGAGCGTCGCTTTCTGGCCGCGGAAGGGCTCGTTGGCACCCCCATAGGTCGGGTCCCCTCCATGGTCGGTGAGAAAAATAACGAGCGTATCTTCGGAAAGCCCCAAGACATCCAATTCGTCGAGGATGACTCCCACCCCGTCGTCGAGGCTCAGGGTCATAGCGGCAAACTCACGACGGATCTTGTCCGGAATCTCGGCGACTCGTTTCAGCTCGGCCGCCTGGGGTTGCATCAGGTTTACGGGCTTGCCCTCGGAGGGGGAGTAGCCCTTGCCGAAGTGAGGCGCGTTGTAGGCGAGGTAGAGAAAGAAAGGGGCATCCGTGTCTTTGCTTTTTCGAAGATAGTCGACCGCTTCTTCGGTGATCAGTTCGGTCGCGTAGCCGTTTTCGCTGACGTGCTCGGAGCCGTGATACCAGTCCGGAATGATCCCGTAGGTCATCGTGAAGAAATCGATACAGCCACCCGTATGGCCGATGAAATGATCGAACCCGTGGGCGAGGGGGAGCAGGGCGTCATTTCCATGGCCAAGATGCCACTTTCCGATCAGGGAAGTGTCGTAGCCGCCTCGGTCCCGCAGCACCGAGGCAATCGTCGTCTCTCCCCGCTGAATACCGGTAGCCTTGTGCTCTTCCGCCATGAACATGAGGGCGCTGAGCAATTGGTGCTGAGACCGGATCGGGTTTCGCCCTGTCAGGAGGCCAAAACGCGAAGGCGTGCAGATCGAGGAAGCCGAGTAGAACTGGGTAAACTTGGCCCCTTCTTCCGCGATTCGGTCGATGTTGGGGGTCGGGATCTCCGACCCGTAGCATCCGACATCGTGCATGCCCTGGTCATCCGTAAAGATCAGGAGAATGTTGGGTCGTGAACCTTCTTCGGCACCAATGAACGGGAGCGGAAGAAGCAGAAGAAGTGCGCAGAGAACTCGAAGCGTCATGGTGCGCTTCTTGTGCCATACCCCGTTTGGGGAGGAAAGGAAAAGCGATGACTTCTTCGCGTCGGCCTACGAAAAATCGTGGTGATAGATCACCGGCATTGTTCCCTTCCACGTATCCCAGGTCTCCGGATCGGTGATCAGTTCGGCCATGAAGTGAGCGACCTGGATTCGGCTTGTCTTTCCGGAGTCGAAGATGGCGCTGCGAGTGGGGGAGGGCTCGATGACGACGTCTGCGGCCTCTTCTTCGTCAAAGAGTCCATCCGGCCGGACCACGACCCATTCGATGGCTGGATCATGCGTGCCGATGGTGTGAAGAAGAAAGTCGGCCGCTTCCTCATTGTCCGCATGGGGCGGAACCAGGAAACGCAGGAGACCGAGGACGATCCGTTGGGGAAGCGAGATCGGCTTGTCCGTTTCCGGGTTGTGATTTCCCGCCGTGTTCATGAGAACGAATTTCACAGCGCGTCCCTGGGAATTCTTCCGGACGGTCTCGGCCAACCGGGCCATGGAATCTCGGACAAGACGTCTAGGAGGACCGAAAAGCCCGCGAAAGCTCAAGGTGTGCCCGAGACAGGAGGCGATCGCGTCGACCTCCTCGACCTGTCTCTCAAGCGTCGCGTCATCCAGATCGAGGACATTCGCGACGATCAGTTCCAGATTTGGATCTTCCCGGAGTTCTGCGGGAACCCGATCCACGGCTCGGACAAATGCCTTCACATGGGCTCCTCGGTCCAGGAGTTGCTTGAGCAGCAATCGGCCCGTCGCCCCCGTTCCTCCAACCACGACCACTTTCATATAAGAAGTGAGCAAGAGGAGAAGCCTACCCCGGATGCTTGGTCAGGAAATACTCGACCGAATCGACGAGAGCCCGCCAACTTGCCGAAATGATATTGTAGCTGACGCCGACGGTTCCCCAGCTCTCCTTGCCGTCGCTGCTGAGAATGAGAACCCGCGTCTTGGCCGCGGTGCCCATGTGACTGTCGATGATACGAACCTTGTAGTCTTCGAGTTCCATCTGGTCGATGTGCGGGTAGTGGGGGCGGAGCGCCTTCCGCAGGGCCGCATCGAGAGCATTGACCGGTCCATCTCCCTCAGCGACCCGATATTCTTCGGTGCCGTTCACTTCGAGTTTCACCGTGGCGGAACACTGCTGGTAGCTGCGCTCGCCATCGCGGCGGAAGGTGCAGTGGTATTCCTTGAGATCGAAGAAAGGCTGGAAGGTGTCGAGATGCTGGCGGATGAGGAGTTCGAAAGAAGCTTCGGCTGCTTCGAACTCATAGCCCTGCTCCTCGAGTTCCTTCAGATTCTGGAGGATGGCCTTGGCAGCATCGCTGCCTTTCTCCACTGGCAAACCGAGTTCCTCGGCCTTCATCAGCACGTTGGACTGTCCGGACAACTCGGAAACGAGAATGCGCTGGCGGTTGCCGACCGTCTTGGGTTCGACATGCTCGAAGCTGTGCGCCACCTTCTGGACCGCATTGACATGCATGCCGCCCTTGTGGGCGAAGGCCGTCGACCCCACATAGGGGGCGCGGATATTGTGTGCGCAATTGGCGAGGTCGTCGACGAAGTGGGCGAGATAGGTCAGTTGCGAAATGTCTCCGACGACGGGACGGTCCATTTTGAGCTGGAGGTTGGGGATCACCGTGGTGAGGTTGCAGTTTCCGACTCGCTCTCCGTAGCCGTTGATCGTTCCCTGCACCTGGGTGGCTCCGGCTTCGATCGAGGCGAGCGCATTGGCGACTGCGACACCGGTATCGTCGTGAGTGTGAATCCCGACCGGGATCCCGATTTCTTTCATCACCACCTCGGTGATCTCCGCCACTTCACGAGGCATCGTTCCCCCGTTGGTATCGCAGAGCACGACCCAGTCGGCACCCCCATCGCGAGCGGCGGCGAGGGTGGCGAGAGCATGCTCCGGGCAGTCCTTGTAGCCATCGAAGAAATGCTCGGCATCGTAGATGACCTCGCGCCCGTTTTCTTTGAGGTAGCGGGTCGTGTCGCGGATCATGGCCTGGTTCTCCTCTTCCGTCGTCGTCAGGATCTCGGTGACATGGAGTCGCCAGCTTTTACCAAAGAAGGTGATCGCCGGAGTCTGCGCATCGAGTAGGAGTTGGACCTGCGGATCATCTTCGACCCCGATGTTCTTGCGCCGGGTGCTCCCGAACGCAGCGATCTTGGCATGCTTCCAGTCGAGATCGGCGGCCCGTTCGAAAAAGGAGACATCCTTGGGATTGGACCCCGGCCATCCACCTTCGATATAGTGCATCCCGAAGTTGTCCAGTGCCTCGGCGATTCGAATCTTGTCGAGTGAGCTGAAATTCACGCCTTCACCTTGCGTGCCGTCACGCAGGGTGGTGTCATACAATCGGACTTCGGGATGGGTGCTCATAGAAAGAGAGAGTCAACAGGGTTGGGTCGCACGTTCAACAGGGTCAAGTCAGGGAGGAAACAAAGAAAAGCGAGAAATCAGGGCGATGATCCCGACTCGGCTGGTTCTGTTACTCAGGGGAAAGAAAGACCGATTCGCGATCGCCGGACAGCCTAGCCAATTTGGCGGCTGCCCTTGGTAATCGAGAAAATCAAAATGGAACGAGAGAACGTGTGATCCATATCCTGAACGAAGCAGGGTAACGCAGAAGGCGTTTTGGGCAAGCTTTCAGTTGGAAGGCAAAAAAATTCCGTGAGGACCGTAGCCACGCTGGGAACAGCGTGGAAATCGGCGTCGGCGAAAATGCGGGCACCCGAAAGCAAAAGACGCGTTCACCATCCCCGCTTTTCCAAGCGGGGCTGCGGCTCCGCCGAAAACGAAACTTGAAACTTGTCCCCGTCGTCGTTACCGAATCTTTATGCCCGACACGACTGATTCCGATATCGACGCCTTTATCGATCGTTGGGGACCGTCCGGCGGTCGGGAGCGGGCGAACTACCAGCTCTTCCTGACCGAACTCTGCGATCTGCTCGACCTGCCGCATCCCGAGCCGGCCCAGGCGGATGCGTCGGAGAATGCCTACACCTTTGACCGGGCGATCACGCATACGAAGGCCGACGGGACGTCGGCCCCACGTTTCATCGACCTTTACAAGACGGGATGCTTTGTCCTCGAAACGAAACAGGGGGTCGAGGCGGCAGAGAAGGCGGACTCAACAGGGTTGAGTCCCTCATCCAACCCTGTCAAGTCCGCTACCGGACACGGCAAACGGGGCACGGCTGGCTACGACAAGACGATGACGCGGGCCCATGCGCAGGCGGAGGGCTACATCCATGATCTCCCGGCCGGGGAGGGGAGACCGCCGTTTCTCATCGTTTGCGATATCGGGTATGTCTTCGAGCTCTATGCGGAGTTCACCCAGTCGGGGGGACGCTATCAGCGCTTTCCCGATCCGAAGAACCACCGCATCTACCTCGAGGACCTGAGAAAGCCGGAGATCCGCGAGCGGCTCCGCACGATCTGGACCGATCCGCTTTCGCTCGATCCGGCGAAGCGTATCGCCAAGGTCACCCGCGATATCGCCGATCGTCTCGCCCGGCTCGCGAAGTCACTCGAGGCGGAGAAACACGATCCCGAGACCGTCGCGATCTTTTTGCAGCGTTGTCTCTTCACCATGTTCGCCGAGGACATTGGACTGCTGCCCGAGAAAGGATTTGAGCAGCTCCTCGACCGGGTCGATGAGAATCCCGCCAGCTTTCCCACCCTCGTCGGGGGATTGTGGAAGGAAATGGCCGAGGGCACCGACTACTCGCCGCTGTTGCTCCAGAAAATCTCCCACTTCAACGGCGGTCTCTTCGAGAATGCCAGCGCCCTGCCCCTGACCGGGGAACAGGTCGAGTTGTTGCGCGATGCGGCGCACGCCGACTGGACCGAGGTCGATCCCGCGATCTTCGGGACTTTGTTGGAGCGGGCTCCCGATCCGCGAGAGCGTCACAAGCTCGGGGCGCACTACACCCCGCGGAGCTACGTCGAGCGACTCATCGAACCGACGGTCATCGAGCCGCTGCGGACGCAGTGGGAGTCGGTCAAGGCGGCGGCGGTGCTCTTGCTGGAGCAGGACAAGGGCAAGAAAGCGCGCGAGGAGGTCGAGACCTTCCATCACGATCTTTGCCGGGTGCGGGTGCTCGATCCGGCCTGTGGCTCGGGGAACTTTCTCTACGTGACCCTCGAGCACATGAAACAGCTCGAGGCCGAGGTGCTCGACTTCTTCGAACGGATCGGAGGCGACCGGACCCTGGAGATGGACAGCTTCAAGGTGCGTCCCGATCAGTTCTGGGGGATGGAGCTGAATCGCTCCGCCGTCTCCATCGCCCAGCTCGTGCTCTGGATCGGCTACTTCCAGTGGCATTTCAAGACGACGGGCCGGGCCGATACGAATGACCGCCCGCTCCTGCCCAAGCAGAACACCATCCTCCACCAGGATGCGGTGCTGGCGTATGATGAAAAGATCCCGCGTCGCGACGAAGAGGGAAATGTCGTCCAGATCTGGGACGGCGTGACGACCAAGCCGCATCCCGTGACCGGGAAGGAAGTGCCCGATGAGACGGCGAAGAAGGTGCTCTATGATTTTACAAATCCACGACGACCCGACTGGCCCGAGGCGGATTATGTGGTGGGGAATCCGCCTTTTGTGGGCGCGTCACGAATGCGTGATTTCCTGGGCGATGGGTATACCGAAGCAGTGAGGAAGGCGTGGAAAGGCGATGTTCCCGAGTCGGCGGACTTCGTGATGTATTGGTGGGAAAAATGTGCGCGATTGCTTCGGGAGGAAAAGATTGAGCGGTTCGGGTTGATTACGACGAACTCGATTCACCAGACTTTCAATCGGCGGGTGTTGGAGAAGCATCTCGGCGATGAGAAGAAGCCGATGCACTTGGCGTTCGCGATTCCGGATCATCCGTGGGTGGATTCGAGTGATGGGGCGGCGGTGCGGATTGCGATGACGGTGGGAAGCAGGGGGAATCTTGGTGGTAAACTTGGTGCCGTTATCGGCGAAAATGCTGATAAAGAAGAAATCGCAATACAGTTTTCACATGGTTGCCTGCTTCCAACGATGTCGATTGGAGCAGATTTTTCAGAAATCAACCAGCTCCAGGCGAACGCTAGTATGAGCAGCATGGGGATGAAATTGCATGGAAAAGGATTTCTATTGGCATCTGATCACCACTTAGTCGATTCAGATCCTGATTGCGTCGTAATTAAGGAGTTTGTCGGCTCGCGAGATTTGACTCAGAAGTCACGCAAACTCGCGGTAATTGACGCCTTTGAATTTGACGAACAATGCTTGGCTGAATCATATCCAGGTGTATACCAGCATCTTCTCACGGAGGTTAAACCTGAGAGAGATGCAAAGTCGCACACCAAAGATGGAGCTGCGTATGCAAAACTCTGGTGGAAGTTTGGTAAGCCCCGACCTCTTCTGCGGAAAAGCCTTGGAAGCATGGAATCTTTCATCGCTACCCCGAGGACGGCGAAATTTCGGACGTTCTTGACGCTTTCCGCTTCAGTAGTGCCTGAAAGCGAAGTGGTCTGCATTTTCAGTGATGAATTTTCGTTGTTCGGAATTCTCTCGTCTTCTACTCATCAAGCGTGGTCGCTAGCCACCTGCGGATGGATGGGCAAAGGCAACGACCCACGCTACAACAACTCCCGCTGCTTCGAAACCTTCCCCTTCCCGGACCCGGACCCCACCACCTGACAACGCATCCGCGACCTCGGCGAACGTCTCGACGCGCATCGCAAGCGGCAGCAGGAGCTCCATCCCGACCTGACCCTGACGGGGATCTACAACGTCCTCGAAAAGCTCCGCGCCGGGGAACCCCTGACCGACAAGGAACGCGACATCCACGACAAGGGCCTCGTCTCCGTCCTCCAGCAGATCCACGACGATCTCGACGAAGCCGTCTTCCACGCCTACGGCTGGGACGATTTGTGGAAGCAGCGAACGAGGCTCTCTCACGCTCCGGCGGACAGCGAGGACGCTGTCCCTCCCTTGGCAGGGGAAATGGAGGGACACGGTCCCCCGTGTCCGCAGTCGCAACCCCTGACTCTCGACGCCTGGGAAAACGAACTCCTCGAACGACTCGTCGCTCTCAATCACGAACGCGCCGAAGAGGAAGCCAACGGGAAGATCCGCTGGCTCCGTCCCGACTTCCAGAATCCTGCGTCCGATGGGGAAGGCGACTCGTCCTCCACCACCGAGCAAACCGAGATGGCGCTTCCCACGGCGAAGAAGAAGGCCGCCCCGACCAAAGTGGCGAAGCAAAAATGGCCCGACCGTCTCCCCGATCAGGTCTCCGCGATCCGATCTCTTCTCCCCGAAACCGGAGCCGATCCGGAGGCTCTCTCCTCCGCCTTCGGTCGGAAGTCGAAGAAACGCGAAGAGCAGATCGGCGAGGTCCTGGAAGTGCTGGCGAGCTTGGGGCAAGCGTAGCCACGCTTGGCAAAGCGTGGAACGGTTTCTTGGGAACGAAGACTCGCTTTTCGAATGGGACGCGGGCGAACCGGTCCCCGCTGTTCCCAGCGGGGCTACAGTGTGGAGAAGAGTTGCTGGCGGGCCGTAGCCACGCTTGGCAAAGCGTGGGGCGGTTTCTTGGGAACGTAGACTCGCTTTTTGAATGGGGCTCGGGGCAGTCGGTCCCCGCTGTTCCCAGCGGGGCTACGGTGCGGAGAAAATCAAACTAAGTCTTGCGAATTTTTGAAAACTGTTCAAAATAACACTTCATGGGATCGAAAGAACATTCCCACCTCCCACGACTGGCGCGGGAGGCCTATCAGGGGCTGGCGGTGGTTCACTGGGTGCACACGATTGCAGATCGAGCGACGGGGTGGCTCGATGAGGAGTTTCACCATCGGTTCCGCGAGATCCTTCTGCATGCGGCGGCGCGACGGCAGTTTCTTTGTCCGGGGTTTTGTCTGATGCCGGATCATCTGCATCTCGTCTGGATGGGGGCCAGCTCCACGACCGACCTCTACCTCGCCAATCGCTGGTTTCGCCGGGAGATCAACCACCTGCTCCGGACAAAGGATTGTCGCCTCCAGCACCAGGCCTACGACCGGGTTTTGCGACCTCAGGAGCGCCGTCGTCACGCCTTCGAGAGTCTAGTGGCCTACGTGTTGGAGAATCCGATCCGGTCGGGAATCCCGACCCACTCGACCTATACGGGAATGATCCTCCCCGGATACCCGAGGCTTCGCCATTCTCTCCTCGATCACCCCGATGACTGGGATCCTTTCTGGAAAATCTACGAGCAGGAGGTGTCCCGTAGCCACGCTTGTAAAAGCGTGGACGGATGATCGGGGAAAGCGTGGACGGATGATCGGGGAAAAGAGACGGCGTGGAAAAGGGAAAGAGTAGGATAAGGAGCAAGATGAGTATCAAGGGAGAGAAGAGCTTTCCCTATCCGGTCGGCTTGAGGCGATTCTCCACCCAGCGATACATCGCGGGGAGAATGAGCAGGGTCAGAATCGTCGAGGAGAGGGTTCCTCCGACGACCACGGTGGCGAGGGGTTTCTGAATCTCGGACCCCGGGCCCGAGGCGAGGAGCAGGGGAACCAGCCCGAGGATGGTGAGAATCGCGGTCAACATGACCGGGCGGACCCGTCGCTCGGCGCCCTCAACGACGGCATCGGAAAGGGATTTTCCTTCGTCTCGAAGCTGATTGAAGAAGGTCACCATGACGACTCCGTTCATGATCGCGAGTCCGAAGAGGGCAATGAATCCGACCGAGGCCGGGACACTGAGGTAGAACCCGGAGAAGAAGAGAGCGAGGACTCCGCCGATGAGGGCGAAGGGGATGTTGGCAAGGATCAGGATGGCCTGCCGGCTCGAACCCAGCGTGCTCAGCAGGATCATGAAGATGGCGAGGAGGGCAAAGGGAACGACGAGGAGGAGTCGATCGCTGGCGCGGGCCTGGTTCTCGAATTGCCCGGCGATATCCACGAAATATCCGGGGGGAAGTTCAAGGTCGGCGGCGAGAGATTCCTCGATCTCCCCAACAAAGCCGACGACGTCGCGGCCCTCGACATTGGCCTCGACGATGACGATGCGTTTCCCATCCTCCCGATCGATCGAGGTGGGACCGTCGACCTCTTCGAGTTCCACGACATCGTCGAGAAAGATGCGATCGCCTGCAGGAGAAGTGATCTGGAGTCGGCGAAGCGCATCGGGCGTGGTCCGCAATTCCTCCGGGTAGCGCACGAGAACGGGAGTTCGGCGATTTCCCTCGATCACATCGGTGACGACTTCTCCCGCGACGGCCTGGGTGATGAGCTTGTTGATCTGTTCGACGCTGAGCCCCAGTCGACCCATTTCGCGGTGCTTGATCTTCAGGTTCAGGTAGAGTTGCCCCCCGAGCGGGGTCCTCTGGACTTCGACGGCACCATCGATGCGGTTGAGAATCGACTCGATCTCGGCAGCCCTGGCGTCGAGGACATCGAGATCGTCCCCGGAGAGCTTCACGGCCACGGCAGAGCTGACCCCCGAGATCATCTCGGAGACGCGCATGTCGATGGGCTGAGTGAAGCCATAGGCGACGCCGGGGAATTGATCGAGAATGTCCCGCAACTTGGCGTGGAGAGCTTCCATGCTGGGTTCCGGCCATTCCGAGCGGGGTTTGGTCACGAAGAACACGTCGCTTTCGTTCAGGCTCATCGGGTCGAGTCGCAGCTCGTCGGAACCAACCCGCGAGACGGCCGATTCGATCTCGGGCAGCTTGAGGAGTTCCTTCTCGATCTCGACATCGATCTCGAGCGATTTCTCAAGGGAGATCGTAGGCAGCTTTTCGAACTGGACCACGAGGGTGCCTTCATCGAGAAAGGGAAGGAATTCCTTCCCGATTCGCATCGCGAGGAGACCGCTGAGGATGAGGAGGGCGAACGCAACTCCGGCAGCGAGGGGAAAGCGGCGGAGCACGAACCCGAGAGAGGGACGGTAGAGCCGCTTGATGCCGCGAATGAAGAAGTTGTCTTTTCCGGCTCCCGCTTTCATGAAGAGGCTGGCGAGAACGGGAATGACCGTCAGGGTGAGCAGCAGGCTCACGAGCATGGAAATGACGATGGTCATCGCCAACGGGCGGAACAGTTTTCCCTCGATCCCGGTCAGACTGAGAATGGGTACCAGCGAGATCACGATGATGACGACGCCGGAGAGAATGGGCACGGAAACTTCTTTTGCGGCCGCAGCGAGGATGGCGAGTTTGGAACGGCTCTCTCCGGATTGTGCATCTTCAGCCTGGAGCCGCGCCTGGATGTTCTCGACAATGACGACGGCGGAGTCGACGAGGATTCCGATGGCGATGGCGATACCCCCGAGAGACATCAGGTTGGCCGTGAGGTCGATCCGGTTCATGACGAGAAAGGCACCCAGCACGGTGAGAGGGAGAATCGTGCCGACGGTGATCGCGCTGCGAAGGTTTCCGAGGAAAAGAATGAGGACGACAAGAACGAGGACGACGGCCTGGAGGAGAGCGGTGCGCACGGTGGAGACTGCAGTATTGATGAGCTCGGATCGGTCGTAGAACGGGACGATGGTGACTCCCTCGGGAAGCGCTTCCTTCACCTCCTCGAGAACTCGTTTCACTCCGTTGACGGTCTGGCGGCTGTTGGCTCCCCGGCGATTGAGAACGAGGCCCTGGACGACTTCGCCTTTGCCGTCGGCGGTGACTCCACCATATCGGGTCAAGGCCCCGATCGAGACGGTGGCGAGATCGTCGACGGTGACGGGGATGCCATTGCGGGTCGCGACGGGAATGGAGCGGATGTCGTCGATCGTTTCCAGCTGCCCGACGGTGCCGACAAGCAGGACCTCGTCGTTGCGGGTGAAGCGATCGCCCCCCGCGTTGCGATTGTTCTCTGCGATGGCCTCGGAGAGTTCGGCGATCGTCAGGTCGAAGGCGAGGAGCTTGTCCGGATCGGGAATGACCTGGTAGGTTCTCACCTCCCCGCCGAGAGAATTGACATCGGCGACTCCGTCGATCGAGAGAAGGCGCGGCCGGATGATCCAGTCGAGGACGCCACGGAGTTCCTGGTTGGAGTAGATCTCTCCCTCGACGAGGAACATGTAGACGTCGGAGAGGGGAACCGTGATCGGGGCGAGCCCGCCCTCGACTCCCTCCGGGAGGCCGGCGAGGACTTGCGAGATACGCTCCGAAACCTGTTGGCGGGCCCAGTAGATGTCGGTCTCGTCTGTGAAGTCGATGGTGATGACGCAGAGCGCGTACTTTGTCACCGATCGAAGAATGGTTTGGCCGGAGATCCCGCGTACTTCGGTCTCGAGCGGATAGGTCACGCGCTGCTCGACTTCTTCGGGAGTCATCCCGGGTGCCGTCACAATGACCTGCACCTGGGTGTTGGAGATGTCGGGAAAGGCATCGATGGGAAGCTCCTGGAAGGAGCGGATCCCCATGCCCGTGAGGACGAGTGCGAGGACAACGATGAGAAAACGCTGTCCGAGGGCGAACTGAATGAGGCGATGGAGCATGGCTTCGCTTTGTGTGGGCTATTCGGATGCCGTCATCTCGAGGTGACCCTTGAGTTGGGCTGCGTTTTTGGAGACCACCGTCTCGCCCAGTTCCAGTCCTCCGAGGATGGCAAAGGAGGCGTCATCACTCTGGCCGACCTGAACCGGGGTGAGACGGAACTCTCCTTCGCCCTGTTTGACGAAGACGACCTTCTCGCCCCCGAAATCGACGACGGCCGATCTCGGAACTGCGAGAATCTTGGAACCCGTCTGGGAGGAGGCCATGACATCGACGGGATTGCCGGGTCTCCAGGCTCGATCCGAGTTGGACATGAGTGCTCGGACCATCACCGTCCGATTTCGAGCGTCTGCCACGGGGGCGATGTAGATGATCTCAGCTTTACGCACCTTCTCGCTGACCGTGGAACTGACCTTGACGGTGGCTCCCACTTCCAGTGCGGAAGCCGATTTCAAGGGCACATAGAAGTCGACCCAGAGCTGGGAGAGATCGGCGATGGTGAAAAGGTGGGTGTTGTGCTCGACCGCAGCGCCCTTGCGAACATCCATCTCGATGATCTCGCCAGCCTCCAAGGCTTCCAGTTCCAGCGAGGTGTAATCGGACTCGTGGACATTGTGCAGGTAGGCGTGGATCGTCGCCTCGTTGAAATTGAGAAGTTTCAGGGGTTGGAGGGCACGAGCGTGACCCGTTACGGCCTGCTTGAATGCGGCCTCCTTTTCCCGAAGTTGTTCTGCCGAAGTCAGGTTTTGTTCTGCCAGCTTCTTCTCCTGGCTCAGTGCGGCAGCGGCGAAAGTCATCTGTTCCTCGATCGCGACATAGTTTGAGATCAGCCCCGAGAGTTCGGCACTTTGGAGGGTGCAAAGGGGATCGCCCTTCTTCACAGTGTCACCGAGGGCGACGGAGATGTCCGAGATGACACCGTCAATTTTCGGGGTGACTTCTGCCACCTTGCTCTCGTTGAGTTGGACGGTTCCCGCTCCTTGAATCGTCTCGCCGATCTCGGAGGATACTGCGGGGGAATAAGAGAGACGGAGATTTTCAACGGCCGAAGGTTCGAGTTGGATCAGGACTTGATCCGGGGATTCTTCCGCTAGGAGGGAATGGCTGGTGATCAGGATGAGAATGATCGGGGTAAGGAAAGAAAGAGTTTTCATTCGGTTTGAGCTGGTTGGGCTGACGGTGGGCGTGTCGAAAAATCGGACGGTGTCCACGCTTGGCTGGAGTTACTTGGAAAGGTCGGGATTGGTGGTGAGTGCTTCCACGGTGACGCGGGCGCGATGGTAGTCTTCCAGTGCCTCGACGCGTTGTTTTCGGACGGAGAGAAGAGATCGGCGGGCTTCAAGCAGCTCGAGGTATCGTGTGCGACCCATCGCAAATCCTTCGGAGAGTTTTTCGAAATGATCCGTAGCGGTGCGCATCATGTCGCCGGCGACGAGTTGGTAGGCCATGCGGGCGGCCTCCATTTCCGCCCTCGCGGAGGAGATTCGGAGTCGCAGTTGGGTCTCGGCGCTGCGCTTGATGGCCTCGCTTTTTCCGATGTTGGCTTCGGCTTCGGCGATGCCGCCTTCGTTTCGATCAAAGAGAGGAAGTGGCAGGGAGAAGCCGAGCACCATGGCGTTGTCATCGACGGCTTCATCTCTCCGGTAACCGACTCCGACCGTTACATCGGGTAAGCGATTCTTCTCCTCGAGGCTCAACTCGCGCTGGGCGATGGAAACTCCGGCTTCCGCCAAGGCAATGGAGGGATGTTGTCCAACGTTTGCTGTCAGCGCGGAGAGTTCGGGCGTCGGGCCTGCAGGTGCGGAAAGGGATCCGGAAGCATGAGAGAAATCGGGCGTTTCGGCTCCCCATAGGGCACTGAGACGCTGCCGTTTCAACTCAGTCTGGAGTCGTGCAGATTCAAAGGAAAGACGAGCCTCGTTTTCCCCGATCTTGGCCTGGCCGGCATCGATCCCGGATCCTCTCCCGGCCTCGACCTGCTTCTGCACCGCGACCGCGGCATCCCTCGCGATCTTGAGGTTTTCGCTGGCCCGTGCCTCGATCTCCTGGGCGGCGAGGACATCGACAAAACGCTGTCCGACTTCGACGAGGAGCTCCCGTTTCGCCACCTCGAACTCGAGTCGCGCGCGTTCGCTCCTGGCATCGGAGACTTCACCCCGAAGCTTTCTCTTGTGGCCGGTCTCGATCAGTTGCTCGATTCCGAGGTTGTAAATCGCTCCATCGAATCCCTCGAAGTTCCCGCTGCCGAGGACATCTTCGACCTCAGTGATCAGTTCTGGATTGGGACGGGCGAGAGCGGAGAGGATGCGAGCCTCGGCAGAGCGGATCTCCGCATCATAGGCGGCGAGAGACGGGTTTTTCTCGACCGCTCTCGAAAGGGCCGTGGCCAGATTGATACTGCCGCCCTCGTTTCCGGCGGCGAATGACGGGAGGGATGAAGCAACGAGGCAGGCCAGGAGGGAGGCCTGAAAGGGAAAAGCGTGAGATGGATGGAAAAGGTGTTTCATAGATGGGATGCAAAGATTCCGGGTAGAGGTGATTGAGTCGGGGCACAGTGCTCTCCGGAACGGAAGAGTCGGGCCCGCCAAGTCTCCCCCGGAGGAGGTGGGGGAGACAGCGAAAGCGCCGATACCGAAGGGGTATCGGGAAGGATCCGAATCAGATCAGGTAAACGCCGGAAAACGGCAGGAGCGACCAGCGTGGCTGCCCTGGCGGAGCGCGGGCCGGTGCGAGGAACTGAGATTCCGAGTCGCCTGGAGCACGATGGATACGGGGTATCAACCGGCTGCAGGGAAAGGGAAGATACTGATGCTCGTTGGAATTCCCGGCTTCAGCAATTTTCTCCCCGCCCTCATCGCAGTGGCAAATCGGCGGGAGTAGATCGGAGGAGGCGCAGACAGAGAGCGCATCAGGCTTGTTCTTTTTCTCTCCCTCTTCAATCAGCGCATGAGGAAGTGCCTCTCCTCCAAAAGCGGAGACGACCTGGCAGAAGCAGGACGGAAGAACCAAGTAGATCCCGATGTAGATCGAGAAAATGGCTTTGAAGACACTCACGAGAATTCGTTCGGGTTCGTGCTCCCCATTGTCAAATCCTTATTTCAGTATATCGCTATAGAAGAATATAGGGCGATTTTCGGGCGGGAATGACGGGACTTCAGAGAGTGTAAGGCCGGGAGGTGAATGGCGGTAGTGGAAACGACCATGCGAGTGAGAGACCAGTGGGACGGCGAGGTTGCTTTCCTTCGTCGGGGTGAAATTTCCCATCTGTCCGCTTCGCAGGCACTTTTCTCCCGCCGGGGGGAAGCAGGATGGATCTATCCGTTGTTCTCTTCTTCCCGGAGGCGGTGGTGTTCCCGCTCGGCATCTTCGACCCGCAGACCTTCCCCGGTTTCGAGAAAGGTGGCGAATTCGAAATCGATGAGGCAGAAGCTCCCGGTTTTCTGATCGTAGGTGATGTTGCGATCGGCCTGATCCTCGTGACGCACGCCGTATTCCTCGAGCGAGTCGAAGAGGGCCTGGCTTTTCTTCGCGCTGAGTCCCTCGTACCGCGAACCTCGGTTGCTGGTCACCAGGTAGAGTTCCTCGGGCTCCTCCTCGAGGACGCGAGGAACGAAGTCGCAGCCTTGCTCTTCGAGGTGATGAAGGACCCGGCGTTCGTTCTCGAACCTCTCCCGGGCGAGAGGGCCACGATACCATTTGTGAACCCGCCCATCATATCCCACGTAGACTTTCGCGACGGCGGAGTCCTTGACGTTTCCTTTCTGGTTTTGATTCGGTGGCTTCAAGGGAGGGTGAGTCAATCTACGTTCGGTATGAAATTGCTCAAGTCTCGATGGAGGGACACGGTCCTCCGTGTCAGCGGGAGAGCGGGGAGGATGAACGACGGACCTGCCATCGTCGGAAGCGTTGCCGCTCCCTATACCGAGGAAGAGAGAAGAAGAATAGGAGTAGGGGTAAGAGTAGGAGAGTTTGAGGGTCGCTCCTCAGAGAGACCGTAAGAATGCGATCAGAGCGTCTCGATCTTTTTTCTCCAACCCGCGATAGGCATTCTGCGATGCCTCGGCTTCCCCTCCGTGCCAGAGAATCGCCTCCTCGAGATTGCGGGCGCGACCATCGTGCAGAAAAAAGGTGTGACCGTTTACGGTTTCGGTGAGGCCGATCCCCCAGAGAGGGGGCGTTCTCCACTCGCTTCCGGTCGCTTCGCCGTCGCTACGGCGATCGGCCAGGTCGGGTCCCATGTCATGGAGGAGAAGATCGGTGTAGGGGCGGATTGTTTGTCCTCCGACTTCGGGGAGCGTGGGGTCGGTGGCCTCGGTGTTCCATTGCGGGACGTGGCAGGAGGCACAGCCCAGGGATCGGAAGAGCGACTCGCCGCGTACCACTTCGGGATCGTCGACATCGCGTCGTGCCGGAACGGCCAGGGTCTGGAGATAGCGGACGACTCGTTGCAGGGTCTTGTCATCGACTTCCGGCCCGGCATCGACCTCCAATCCGAGGGCACGGTAAGCCTCTCGCTGATTAGGGGTGAGATCTTCCCGAGGATGAATCGTGGAGGTGATCCCAATGTCATCGACAAAAGCCGCGGCGGTCTGCTGGCGCAGGTCGAACTGGTTGGCCTTCCAGCCGAAGCGGCCGATGACGATATCTCCGTTTTCGGGATGGGGGACCCGGTTGGCTCGCCCGGAAATACCGTCGCCATCGAGGTCATCCGGGTCCTCCCCAGCGAGTAGTAACTTTTCCGGAATCGCTTCGAGCAGACCGAGTCCAAAAACGGGACCAGCAATGCGAGGCGAGAGAACCAGGGATGGAGGAGTCGTGGATTTCTTCACTCGATTTCGAAGCTCGTAGTGCGGTTTTCGCAGGGTGTAGGTCGATCCATCCTCAAAGGTTCCGGGCAGGATCTCGTAGTGGACTGTGATCTCCTCCTCAGGACGCATCTCCGGCATGGCGAGCGGAGCGAGTTGCCGGCCATAGCTCGGATGCGAGGAAGCCTTTTCCGTTTCCCGAGAGCCAAATCGGAAGAGCAGCCCGGGAAGGGGATTGTTCCCTTCCATGGGGGCGGAGCGTCCGTCCCGGAGGTGACATTCGGAACAGGATCGCGCATGAAAGAGCGGGCCGAGTCCGTCTCGAGCGCTCGTCGAAGCCGGGGCGAAGACCCAGTTCTTGTTGAAGAAGGAATTCCCGATGACGTGGGCGCGACGATTTTCGCGTGTGATGTTCGCCAGGGGCAGGGCAAACGCATTCTGACCGTTCTGAAACACAGTCGTTTCTCCGCCACTTAGAGCGCGGTCGTCCGCCCGGCCGTAGAATAGGGACGCGAGAGAGAAAACGAGAATGAGCGGGCGAGCCGTCATGGGAGACACTATGGACCCGATCCCGAGTTTTCTCCTCGCGAGAATCACGCCGTTGACTCCGGTAGCGACAAGTCTTCGGATCGGTGACGCCGAGCCTTGGTCACCAGGCCCTCGCTCGGGCTGAAGAGCCAGGCGAGAGTGAAGAGGACGCCTGCGGCAAGCGCGATCATTCCCGATGTGGTCGTCGCTTCCATTCCGAACCAGCGAGGGATTTGAATCGCCCCGAGATGTCCGAGAATGGCAGAAAGGACAGCCGTCAGGGAGGCAATCAGGAGCATCGTAGGGAGCTTGCGCGTCAGGAGCAGCGCGGTTGCCGGTGGAACGATGAGCATGGCAATGACGATGATGCTCCCTACCGACTCGAAAGCGGCAACGGTCGTCATCGCGACCATGGTCATGAGAAGGTAGTGAAGAAACTGCGAGGAGAAGCCGAGGGTATCGGCGAGACTGGCGTCAAAGGCTCCGAGGCGAAACTCTTTGAAGAGAACAAGGATGATGAGGAGATTGCCGAGAAGGGCACCTCCGTTGACAAGGGCGGCGCGGGGAATTCCGGTTTGTCCCACGGTATCGAGAGGGGTCAATTCAATCGCTCCGTAAAGAACACAGCCGGGATCGAGATCAACGTGATCGGCGGCCTGTCGAATCAGGATGAGACCTACGGCGAAGAGAGTCGTGAAGACAATTCCCATGGCAGCCCCTCGATCGACATTTCCGAATCGGGCAATCCACTGGGTAAACAGAGCCGTGAGAACGCCGGCGATGGCGGCTCCAAAGAACATCGGAACACTGGCCCGGGTTCCGGTGATGAGAAAGGCAATGGCCAGACCAGGGAGCACCGCGTGGCTGATCGCATCTCCCATCATGCTCATCTTTCGCAGAACGAGGAAGCAACCAGGGAGCGCGCAAGCGACCGCACAGAGTGCACCTACGACGACAATCCAGGTATCAAAAGAGGTCCAGTTCATGAAGAAGATGCCTCCTTTCCAATCGGATGCGGACTCGGGGGAATCGGTGCTGCCACCGGCCCACGTTCGAGAAAATCTTCAAGTTCCTCGACCAGCTCGGGGCCGAGGATATGCTCGACGAGGTCGGCATCGCGATCGACGTGGCTGGGGGCAATGTCGGCATAGCGGATGAGATAGGTTTCCCAGAGGCGGTGGTTCCGGGTGACTCGAGCCGCCTCGCCAAAGCCGGCTTCGGAAAGTCGTAGCATTCTCGGCTCGGAGGGTTCGAGGTGATCTTCTCGTCTCGCGATCTTCAGGATCTTGCGGAGTTCATGTGGAGTCCAGGTTCGTTTCGATCGGAGCGCGGCGAGAGGGAAGGGACTGTTGCTTGGCACGTCCCGATCGGGTGCCTCTGCTTCGAGAATCTCGAAGGCTGCACGGAGGAAGTGCTGTCGATCGACTTTTCTTCGCAAGTGGCGTTGGCGAACGAGCCGGGGAATGACTCCGCGGGGAGGGGCAAATATCATGCTGATGAGAAAGAGAACCGCGGCAACGAGCACGATGACGGCACCCGCCGGGAGCTCAGGTGTCAGGGCGCTGATCCCGGCTCCGAGCCATCCACTGACTCCACCGATCACGGCAGAGAGGAGCATCATGGGAAGGAGCCGATGGGTCCAGAAACGCGCGGCGGTCGCCGGGGTAATGAGAAAGGCAATGATCAGAATGAGTCCGACGGCTTGGAGACCGATCACGGTGACGGCAGTGACCAGTCCGAGGAGAAGGACGTCGAGGGCAAAGGTCGGCCAGCCCTGGGCTCCGGCATACCCATCGTCGAAACAGAGAAGGAGAAATTCTTTCAGAAAAAGCAGGGAAATGAGCGAAGCAATTCCGGCGACGATGGCAATCAGAAAAAAGTCGGACTGAACCATGGAGGCCGTCTTTCCGTAGATGAAGGATTCCAGTCCGGCGGCACTCGCGCCTGGGAGTCCCTGGACCATTTGGAGGCTGGCGACTCCAACGCCAAAGAAAACGCTGAGTACGAATCCCATGGCGACATCGTCGCGGAGCCTTGTCGTGCGCCGGATCAGCAGCATGGTGAAAAGTCCGGCGACACCCGAAAGCGTCGCTCCGAGGAGAAGTCCGGGAAGAGCCTTTCCGGATCCCCCGAGACTGACCATGACGGCAAAAGCGATCGCGACACCCGGCAGGGTGGCGTGAGACAGGGCATCCCCCATGAGCGATCGTTTCCGCAAGAGCAGGAACGAGCCGATGAGTCCGGCCGCGATTCCAAGAAGCGTCGTGCTGAGGACGACAAGGCGCGTGTTGTAGTTCTGCAGAAGAACGACTTCGAGGATTTCTTCCCAACTTGGCATAAGCACTAGTCGATCGTATGGCGAAGAGCCTCTGCGGCTTTCTCGAGAAGACTCAGTTTTCCTCCGTAGGTCTTCTGAAGGTTTTCCCGGGTAAAGGTGGTTTCGGAAGGGCCGGCGGCGACGACTCGCATGTTCAGCAGGACAAGCCAGTCGAAGTAGGTCGTGACCGTGGCAAGGTCGTGGTGCACTACAAGGCAGGTTTTTCCCTGCTCACTGAGGCTTCGAAGGAGCGAGACGATCGCTTCCTCGGTTGCGGCATCGACGGCGGCGAAAGGTTCGTCCATGAGATACAACTCGGCGTCTTGCATGAGGGCGCGAGCGAGAAAGACTCGCTGTTGCTGCCCGCCGGAAAGCTGGCTGATCTGGCGATCGGCAAGATGACCAATCCCGACCTGGGTCAGGCAGTCATGCGCCTTTTTGGCCTCCTCCCGGGTGACCCGGCGAAACCACCCGAGTCGCCGATAGGCACCCATCGCCACAACATCGAGAGCGCTCACAGGGAAATCCCAGTCGACGCTTTCTCGCTGAGGGACATAGGCGACGAGGTGACGCTGTTCCTTGTAGGGTTTCCCATAGACTCCGATTTCCCCGGAGGCCCGAGGGATGAGATCGAGACAGGCTTTGATGAGAGTGCTCTTTCCGGCCCCATTGGGGCCTACGATTCCGACGAGCTTTCCTTCGGGGATGTCGAGGTCGACGTCCCAGAGCACCGGTTTGCGATGATAGGCGACGGTGAGGTCGTGGATCGCGAGGGGGACGTCCTGTGGGTGGGAGGATAGATCTTCTCCGGCGGCGTCTCCTTTCGGAGACAATTTTTTGAACATCTGGCTCATGGGAATTCCTGCGAAAGCTGGAGATTCATGGGCACGAACTAAAATCCGATTTCACCACGAATCCCGACGGCAACGGCATCGCGACCACTGCCCTGGGGATTTATGATATACTGGACATCTGGCTGGATCGCAAAGTGTTCGTTGACCTGGATCCGATAGGTGGCTTCGACGACGGTTTCTCCGGAGGTCGAGCCGGGATTGGCTTGAAGAAAGGCGTCACCGAAGGCGGTGTGAGAAACGGAAACTCCGAGCGCATCCTCAGGAAGAAAGAGGTTCCGGGAAACGAGTCCTCCATCGACCTGGCTGGTGCCGGTGACTCGATCCTCTTTTCCCGCAATGGAACCGCGAGCGAATGCATGGAGCGAAGGAGTATTTTCCCCACCTCCGATGAGCGGGTGGTCGACGATGGCATAGAAGGCTCCGATTCCATTCTCGGTCGCCCCGTTGGCGAAATTGGTCACATCACCGGTGTGCCAGTAGCCTCCCGCTTTGAGAACTCCTCCGTCTTCGTCGTAGGAGTAGCCGACTTCCGAAAAGATCGACCATCCCGAGGGACCGCCCCAGGCCCACTCGAACCCTCGATTGCGAGGTCCGGCGGCTCCTGCGTTCCCGAGATAGACTCCCGTCATCCAATACCAGGCGTCGGTGGGGGAATACTTCAAGAGGAGGCCTGGTGCTGCCAAGGGAAAGATGGGTGCCGGCATGTTTCCGGATTGCGTATTGAACGGCCCGATGGGGGAGCTCAGGAAAAGAGAGGCGGTATCACTGAGCATGAAGTCATCGTCGATCGCGAACTGGCCGATGCGAAAAAAGCTCTCCCCACCATCGAGCGATTGCTGAAAGTAGAGATGGTAGATGTTGAAGTTGGTATCAGTGTAGAGGTTGCTGACCACTCCGAAGTCACCCACGTATCGGGCACTAAAATCGCTCCCGTGTCCCCCAATAGCACTGATCACGAACGCAGCCCCTTCCCAGCCGAGGATCTGGTAGAGGTCGAACTCGGCTCCGAAATCGAATAGCCCCATGAAGCTGTCTCCGGTCTGAAGACCTCCCTGAGTGTTGTAGAAATAGTCGGTCAGGTAGCTTGCCCAGAAATGGACCGGAGTCTTGGTTCCCTGGGGGATGATCTGGGCTGGCCGCGATACTTCGGGGAAGATGTGAGGGCTCGATCCCAACGGCTCAGCGATCGGCTCGCCCTGGCCGAGGGAAGGCAACGTGCTCCCGAGAAGCAGGGCGGATGTGATGAAAAGGAAATGCCTCATTTGGTTCTTTGAATCTGCCGAGGTGGACCGGACGCCTTAGCTGGGCACATCCGGGCGTTTCCCGACGGAAGGATTGGAAATGGCTAATCGTGAGAGAGCTTTTCGTTCAGCCCTTTCTCGGGGGCTTCTCCACCGAGGGCGCGAGCGATGGTCGTGACATTGTGGTCGATCATGCCGAGGTAGGTTCCTTCGTAGGTGCCCGTGGCTCCCATCGCGTCCGAAAAGAGTTCGCCACCGATGACAACTGCATGCCCCTTGGCCTTGGCTCCTTCGACGAGAGCGCGAATGTTCTTGTCGGAGACTGAAGACTCGACAAACACGGCCGGAATTCCTCGCTCGACAAGAAAGGTGACGAGGTCCTCGATGTCCTTGACGCCGGCTTCCGACTCCGTGCTGAGTCCCTGGATGCCTTTGACTTCAAGCCCATAGGCTCTTGCCATGTAGCCGAAAGCGTCATGTGCGGTGACGAGGACTCGCTTGTCCTCGGGAATCGATCCGATCACTTTCTGAGCGTAGGCTTCGAGTTTCTCCAGTTCGGCAAGGTATTGGGTTGAGTTGGCTTGGTAGGTTTCGGCACCCTCGGGATCGAACTCGCTCAAGGCGTCGGCCACGACCTTCACGGCTCGCATCCATCCGGAAACATCCATCCAGACATGGGGATCATAGTGTTCTTCTTCGTCAGTGATGATGTATCCTTCCTGACCGAGGATTTCGTCGGTCACCGCGTAGACAGGTTTTCCGTTTCTCGCCAGTCTCACCAACACATCAGACATTTTGCCTTCCAGCATGAGACCATTGTAGAAGATGATGTCTGCGCTTTGGAACGACTTGATGTCACTGGAGGTGGGCTTGTAGAGGTGTGGGTCGACGCCCTCACCAATGAGACCGGTCACCTCAGCTCGCTCGCCGGCTACTTCTCGCACAATGTCAGCGATCATTCCGACCGTCGCGGTGATCTGAATTTTTCCTTCACGGGCTTCTTCAGGTTTCTCGCCACAGGAAGTCAGGAAGAAGCCGAGACATGCGACGACAGCGGTGCGGATACGGATTGAGAACGAATTCATGGGAATAGTTCGAACATATATCTTGAATAATCAAGATAAAAGACTTGAGTAAACAAAATAAAGAAGTAGTATGATCAAGATATATGGCGACAAGCACGGTTGAGAACTATCTGAAATCCATTCTCCGTCTTCAGCGGAGGTCGGGCTCCACGGCGGTCGGAGAGGTGGCGCGAGAGCTTTCCCTGACTCCAGGCACCGTAACGACGATGATGCGTCATCTTTCCGGAGAGGGGTATGTCGACTACCAACCTCGCCGAGGTTTGCGTTTGACCCCGGATGGAGAGAGCGCCGCTCTGCGTGTCGTGCGGAGGCATCGCTTGATCGAGTTGTTTCTCGTGCAGGTCATGGCGATGGACTGGACCGAAGTGCACGAAGAGGCTGAGCAGCTGGAGCATGTCGTCTCTGATCGCCTGATCGACCGGATGGATGAGATGCTGGGGAGGCCGACGCGAGATCCTCACGGGGACCCCATTCCCGATGCCGAGGGGAATATTGTGGCCATGGAGGCCCTGCCTTTGGCTGAGGTGGAGTCCGGAATGTATCGGGTCGTGCGAGTTTCGGATCAGGATCCGGATCTACTCGGCTGGCTCGATGAAAAGGGGATGACGATCGGCGAGGAGTTTGAACTTTCGCACTGCAACCGTGCTGCCGGTGTCCTCGAAATCGTGAGGGAGGAAGCCGAGCGATTGCAGATGGGAATGCAGGTGGCCGAGAGAGTCTTTGTCGAATCGGTTTCCGCCTGATCGTGGCGGGTGCAAGAAAACTCTTGCGATTCGAAAAATTCAACGCACTTTAGCCGCTCGCAAAGATCGCGATTTTGGACAGGTGTCTGAGCGGTTTAAGGAGCACGCTTGGAAAGCGTGTGTAGGGGAAACTCTACCGTGGGTTCGAATCCCACCCTGTCCGCCATCAAAAGGCCCCAGCCTCCGTGAAAGGGGGGCTGGGGCCTTTTGAATATTGGAACTGGATGAGAACTTCAGTTCGACTCGGAGCGCGCTCGCGAAGGCGAGGGTAGCGGAGAGGTCTGCCAAAGCGAAGCGACGCAAATAATCCCACACTGGCTGGGTGGCCCTGAAAGTCCCACCCTGGCTGGGCGGCCCTGAAAGCTACGATTGTCCATTGTTGGTAGTTGATCGGACTTGCTTTCAGATCGGGTACGGATCTCGGAAGGTTTTCGCATTCCTCGTCGCTTTCTCCTTGATGAGGGCGGGGGCTGACGATCAAATGAATCGTTTCCTCGATATGTTCCGATCCATTCTCCCATCCTTTGGTGTCATTCTGGGTGCCGTTTCCTGTTCATTTCCAATGACGGGCGTCGCGGAAACCTCGGCTCCCTCTTCCCACTTCGTATTCGATGATTCTTTCCCCGGTGATATTCTGATTCATCAGGTTCGGGTTCCTACCGGCGGCGAGGCCACCTTCACCTACTATGAAACGCTCGGATGGAGGGGCAAGGCAGCTGGCTATGCGGGCATCCAATCCCATCCGAAGGGGCGCAACTTCATCTTTTCGATTTGGGACAACAAGAGCCACCGGCAACCGATTCGAGCAGTTCACGCGGGAGCCGGAACCAAGGTCGAGACTTTTGGAGGAGAGGGAACAGGTCTGAAAACGTGGAACTTTGAACTCGGTTGGGATTTGGATGCATGGCAAACCTTTGTCGCTCGTGCTTGGCCAGTGGGCGATCATACTCACGTCGGCCTCTGGGTTCGGTCAGGTGAGCAGGGGGCTTGGAATCTGATTTCTACGATGGATGTCGCAACGGAAGACGCCTATTTCGAGGGAGGTAACGATGCCTTCATCGAAGATTGGTTGAATACCGGAGAGAATCTGCGGAAAATGCACCTTCGAAAGGGGTGGCGGCGAGACCTGGAGGGCCAGTGGTTTGCGACCAGGAAAGGCCGATACTCGGTGAACTCGTGGGACCTCACGGAAGGAAAGCGGTCCTATCAATATCGAAGGAACTGGAATGGTGGAGTCGAAGAGGATGCGGACGGAAGGTTCTACTTCATGACTTCCGGAGGAAAGGAGACGGCCCCGACTGCCGATAATCCTTCCGAGCACGCAATTCCGAGGGCGGATGCCGCACCCCAGTTGCTCCCGCTTCAGATCAAAAGGGCAAGAGCATCTCTTGATGAGGGAAATAGTCTGAAAGTGAGCTGGGAAACTGTCCCCACGACTCTCCCGCAGTTTTCCTATTCGATCGAAGTCTACGACAACAGGGATTGGGAAGGAGACCCGATTGCCAAAGTCAGCGAGCTGGATTCGGAGACGCGAGCGAAGACCGTCCAGCTCTCTGGATTGACGAAAAGCGACTCCTTCTATGTTCGACTCACTTGTCGGGATCTCCTGGACAATGAGGTTTCCCGCGAAGTGGATCGCTAGCCTTGCTCGCTCAAGAACGACGGCCAGAAACGAAAAGACCCCTCGCTTGCAGGAGGCGAGAGGTCTTGGTTCGAATGGTTTTCGCGATCCAGAGGATCAATACTCCCGATCTTTCTTCGCGCCAGGTTCTGGTTTGGCGTAGTGCCCATCTTCGTCTGGCATCAGGGGAGATTCCCCATTGAGGGCGAGGTCCTTCACGTTAGGAGCCATGACATGCTCGCTGTTAAGCATCTGGTCGTAGGTGATGATTTGTCCGGTGTGAGCTGCCATGCGCCCCATCGAAGTGGTGACACTTGCCGCAACTCCTCGTTCGACCTCATTGTGCTCCTTGTTGTTGCGAATCGCGTCGATCAGGATCTCCCACTCGATATCATAGGGATTGCCTTCGAGGCTGACTCCGCGTGGGCCCGTAGGAAAGGCCCAGACGAGATTCTCCGGCGTAGCCCGCCAGTTTTTCTCGATATTTTGATCGGAGTAGATCCGGGAGCGGGCGGGAACATGACTGGAGGTCGAGATCACAGCCGAGCCTTTTGTGCCATGTGCGTAGGCAGCAAATTCCTGGTGACAGCCCTTCGTGTTGCGACCGTCGAAATAGGCCTTGGCTCCGTCGGCAAAGGTGTATTCGACGCCGTAGCTGTCGAAGTTCTGATCGACCGCTTCCAGCTCCTCGCCATTGCGTTCGATCGTCTTGTAATGGCGGCCTCCGGTGGCTTTTGCCTCTACGGGAAACGCATTCTTGATCATGCACATCTCGTCAATTCCATGGATGAAAAAGTCACTGAACGATCCACCACTGAGCCAGAGAAAGGAGTGGAAGTTGCGAATCTGGTACATCAGCTCGCTTTGGTCTGTCGTGTTTTTCGGAGTGAAACAACTCCCGATAGGACCCTGCATCCGGTACGAGCGCAGCATCATGATGTCACCGATGGCCCCATCGTCAGTACGCTTCTTGAGCTCATTCCTGGATTTGCAGTGTCTACACATGAGCCCGACACCTACCTTGAGGTTTTTCTCCTTGGCCTTTTCGTTGATCTCCAGGAGCTTGCGCGATCCAAAGCCGTCCGCGGAGAGAGGCTTCTCCATGAAGACATGGAGACCTTTCTCGACCGCATACTCGAACATCGGCCAACGGAAGGCCAGCGGCGTGGTCAAAATAGCAATATCGCCCGGGCTCATGGCATCCATGGCTTGTTTGTAGCCTTCGAAACCGATGAAGCGTCGTTCTTCCGGAACATCGACCTTGTCACCAACGACGGGATCTTTCCTGAGGGTTTCGTAGGAGCGGTTGAGCTTGTCGTCGAATACATCCGCCATCGCGTGGAGCTTGAGCGGCCCCAGTGTCCCCGAAACTGACATGGCGTTCTTGACTGCACCAGTGCCTCGGCCGCCGCAGCCGATCAGCGAAATTTTGACCTCTTCGTTGACCTGGGCGTGCACGTGGGGAAGGGCAACGCCTGCCAGTGCGGTGGCGGCGGCGGTTGTCTTGATCGCTTGGCGTCTTGTTGTCGGGGGAGTTTCTGAATTATTCATACCTTCTGGGATCATCGTGACAGGTAGATGAACCTGAGTCAATTCCTTGTCCACGTAGGGTGAAAAAGGGAAAAGAGTTCTGTCAGGGTTACCGGATCATTTCGTAAAATCGCGTGACGATTTTGCGTTGCCGATAGGGGAAGCCGCGTAAACGTTATCACCCCGGGTATATTTTCCCGCCAACCGCTATGCCATTGATTCTCCAGGCGATCCACAAGGAGGCTTCTGCCTCGGATCCGATTTCGCTCCCTGAGGGAGCGCGGACGTTCCGGGTGGGGCGCTTGGAGGACAACGATGTGCAGATTAATCACTCCTCGATCTCGGCGGAGCACGCCTTGCTCAAGGGATCGGAGATCAACGGCGTCGAACTGGTCGATTGCGATTCAAGCAATGGCACCTTTGTGAATGGCGTTCGGATCGAGCGAAAGGAATTGCAGCAGGGCGACGTGGTGAAATTTGCCTATCTCGCCTACCGGGTCGTCGAAGGGGATGCCCTGGGCTCTGGCGAGGATGCAGCCGTCGCCCCAGCCGAGAAAGCGGCAACGCCATCCAGTTCGACGGCGGACCTGGTAGCGAAGGTTCAGGCTCTCGAGGAATTGAATCGCTCCTCGGAGACCCAAATCGAAGAACTGCGAAGTCGCGAAAGCCAGTGGATGGCGGAAATCGAGTCGCGGAAGAAGCGGGTTGAGGAACTGGAGAAGGAAAATCAAGCGACCCGCCTCCAGCTCCAGAAAGCGGATGAGGATGCGAACCTGCAGAAAGATCTGATCGGAAAGCTTCAGGAGGAATCGAAGGAGCGATTCGAATTGCTCAGCCGGGCAGAGTCGACAAGCGGGGAGCGTCAGAGCGAGATCGAGAAATTGAAGGCGACGGTCGAGTCGCTTCAATCCCAGGTTGGTGATTTGCAGAAGGAATCCGGAGAGAGATTGGATCGCCTCAAGAAAACCGAAGCAACCCTGGCGGAGCGATCTGACGAGTTGACCCGGATATCGGCAGAGAAGGACAGGGTCGCCCGCGAGTTGAATTCCGAGATCGAAGCCCGGCAATCTGTCGAAGCCTCCTTGGCGAGCCGGGGCCGGCAATGCGAAGATCTGCAGGCGCAATTGGAGAAGTCCCGAACCGATCTCCAGGGGCGTGGTGCCGAGGTGTTGGATCGTGAAAAGGTGATCGCTGCAGTCCAGTTCGAGAAAGAAGGACTGGAGAGAAAGCTGGCGAGCACCGAGGAGCAGGTGGCTGGCCTGGAAGCGGATTGCGCGCAGTGGCGCAACGCCTACGAAGCTCTCAAGACCAATCTCGAAGAGACAAATCATTCGCTGCAACTGAGCCTGGAGAATGGCGAGTCCCAGAGAAAGCAGCTGGAATCGTTTTTTGACTTATTTCGGAAATACCTGGCGCAACTGCATCAGGATTGGAGATTTTGGAAGATGGAGGCAGAGTTGACTGGGCCGGAGGGTTTGCAGACGGTCAACGACTGTTTCGAGGAAGCGGAGCGTCTCCGATTGGCGATCCGGGCAGAGCTGGATGACGTCGAGCCCATCTGGGAAAAGTTTGGGAAACGGGTTCAGGTCGAGTTGGAAAAGGAAGTCACGATTCTCGAATCCCAGATCTCCGAACTGAATCGGGAGCGGGAAGAAAAAGAGACGGAGGTGGCATCCTTGACCGAGGATGTAAAAGGGCTTCGAGAAGAGGTCGATGTCGAGGTGCGAAGAGCCCAGGGCCTGAGCCGGAGGGGCGTCCAGATCGAAATCCCGGAGAGATTCGAATCCATGGTCATTGCCAAGGATCGCGAAAGACAGATTCTTCTCTCTCTCGTGAGCAATCTCGAGTTCCTCGAGCAGATCATGGCGGGATACCGTCGATCGAAGAAGCTTCGGGAGGTGGTCTACGAGCTCGAAGAATTCTCGAAGCGTTTGGTTGGCATTCTCGAAGCGAATGGTGTCACCGAATTCACGCTCGAACCAGGGACGGAGTTGACCTTGAAACATCGCAAGGAGGTCCAGATCCTGGAAAAGAAGGGGTGGGGAACTCGCGAATACGGGGAGCAACCCTTTCATCCCGGGGTCGTGAAGAAGGTGATCCGTTCGGGATATCGGGCCGGTCAAGGCGAGGGGTCCGTGTTGTTGCGTAAAGTCGAGGTCTTGATTCGCGAGACGGAGCGTTGATGGTAGCGTTCGCATGCTTCGCTTACGAATCATCCTCGTTGCTCTCCTCCTCGGCGCAGGTGGATGGGGAAGTTTCGTGATGTCGCAGGACGCGACGGAGGGAAATGCCGATGATCTCTGGGTCAGCGCCTACGGCTGGCTCCAGACGGGAGAGCGCCTTGCCAAGGCCGAGCTCTGGCCCCTGGCCCTGGGAAGTTTTATTGAATCTCACCGTCAGGTCGAGATTCTCGCTGAAAGGCACCCTGCCTTCGAGCCGGAGATCATTTCTTTTCGAAAAGGCCTCCTAGAGACTCAGATCGAGATTGCACAGCAGAAGCTGAAACCCGGAGAGCAGGAGATCATGAGAAAGTATCTCGACTTCATCGATTCCTACGAGGAAGGACTGCGGCTCCGTTTTGCGAACCAATTTGTCGAGTCTCTGAATACCCTCGATATCGCCAAGGTGCTTCTCGATGAAATCATCTTCGAGAAACCGGATGAGTTTCGAGACGCGGTCGAGTCGCAATACCAGCTTCTGCATACCAGTCTCGAGTGGCTCGATTCCCAGATCAATTTCAAACAGCGGAGTCTTCCTGCCGTTTTCGTTGGGGACGGAGTCGAGTGGGGAACGACTCAGTATGTCGAAGAGAAGGACTTGCCTGGCGATGGGAAAGACATCCTCATGGAAAATGCCCTCTTTCCCGGGGGTGTGGTGGCGACCGAACTCCCCGCAACGGCGACCGAAATCCTCCTGGGCGTAGAGGAAGCGTCCTTGGAAAAGGGCGAAAAGGAAGAGGCGGCTCCCACGGGGCTTCCCGGCTTCCGGATGAGCAGCAAGCAATCCGAGATCCCCGATCTGCCAGAAGAGGTTCGGGAGGTGGAGTAGGAAACTCGAGATTTGGTCTTTGGTCTTTGGCGCCGTCAGAAATCTCGAAAGGGACCGCGAGGTTCGGCTTCTTCCATTTCCTTTTCCCAGTTTGCGAAAGCTTCCTGCAATTCCTTGAGCTTTTCGGGGCGAGTTTCCGAGAGATCGTTCTTTTCTCCCGGATCGACGGAGAGATCGAACAAACCACGCTGCTTCGAACCCATGACGACCCATTTCCAGTCTCCGACTCTTGCCGCGTATTGATCCCTCCGTCTCCAGAACATGGTTTTTCGGGGGGACTCGGTCTTGCCCGACAAGGCGGGCCACCAGTTGTAGCCATCGAGAGGAAGATGGATCGCCGTCGTCCCACCCGTCGCTGCGCAAAGACTGGGGACGAGTTCGAGGCTGCTCAAAAAGGCGTCGTTGACGATCCCGGCAGGAACCTCTCCACCGGGCCATCGAATGAGGCAGGGAACCCGGATCCCGCCTTCCCACATCTGGGCTTTGCGACCTCGAAGCGGAGTGTTGTCCGCTCCTCCCGAGCCACCATTGTCGGAAAAGAAGATCACGATGGTGTCGTCGGCGACTCCTCGCTCATCGAGCAGGTCGAGCATCTTTCCGATCGAGGCATCCATGCAGGTGACCGACGCCCGGTAGTCGCGTTGTCGCGCCTCAGGAGTGACGACTTTGGCAGGCTCGCCGTAGCGATATTTTTCGACTTCGCGGAATTCCTTTTCAACCGGGGGATAGAGTTTCTTGAACTCTTCCGGTGCCTGGACCGAGGTTCGGATTTCGGGTTCGAGAGCGGAGGAATTGTGGGGAGCATTGAAGGGGACATAGAGGAAGAAGGGCTTCTTCCCGGCGTGCTCGTCGAGAAAACGAATCGCTTCGCGTTCGAAGAGGGTGGTGCAATAGGTCCCCTTGTCGGCCTCGGTCGGCTCCAGGTTGCGAAACATGCTCGGCACGCCGTAGCGCTCGTGGGTGTAGTAATCGATTCCAGTATTCACGAATCCGTAGAAATCATCGAATCCCCGGTTGGTCGGCAGAAAGCGTTTCAAGGTGCCGAGGTCCCACTTGCCATAGATCGCACTCATGAATTCCTCGGGAAGAAACTGGGGGAGGATCTTCTCTTTCAGATCCATTCCTCCGATGCGCTCGAAGCTGACGTCGTATTCGGCGGGAGGATAGCGATAGCCGTAGTCGGGGGCCTCGTTCCGGATCATGTCGTAGATTCCATTCCGCTGCGGATAGCGACCCGTCAGCAGAGCGGCTCGGCTCGGGGTGCAGGCAGGCCAGGCGACATAGAAGCTGGTCAATCGGGTTCCCTCGGCCGCGAGTCGATCGAGATGGGGGGTGAGAATGCCATTCCCCAGGATCCCGAGATCGTTGTAGCCCTGATCGTCGGAAACAATGAGAAGAATGTTGGGCCCTTCCCAGTCGGCCGTTTCGCTCGAGATCGGAATCAGGGCAGCAAGGCAGAAGGCGAGTCGGAGGATGCGAAAGAAATTCATGGCTGAGGTTTTGGCGCTGGATCTCGTGGGGTGATGGCGAAGATCCCGGCAAAGAAGTTGGTCTTTTCCAGTGGTCCTGTTTTTCCGTCGATGTAGACGTAGGAGATATCCCCATCGAGGTAGAGCGTGTCGGGACAGTGGAGCACATCGCGAAAGAATTCGGCGAAGGTGTAGAGATTGCTGCGGCCGAGTTCCTGATCCATGACGGAACAAGCAAAGACGACGGTCCCGTCTTTTCGCACCCCGACCCCGTTGCGAAGCCGGGCGCTGGTCGAATCGGCGGTCAGGATCGGGTGGATCTTGCCATTCGCGACGAGAAGGGGACCGGACTGGGTCGCGATCCTTGGCTTGATCCCGGATTGAGAGAAACGCTTCGACTCGAGGACGACCGCCTGGCCGGCTTCATCGATGGCAAAGACAGCGTTGGGCTTGAGGAAGAAATTCGGAGTAAACTGTCCCTCACGCTCCTTGACGAAGGTTTCCAGGTTCAGCTTGGTGATCGTTTTTCCGTCGCTGACATGGAGACCGGTGGGGCGGAAGTCTCCTTCGAAGATCCCGGAGTTGGTCGCAAAAAGGAGGTTCTTTCCCTCCGCGGTCACTTTCTCGGCCACCTTGGGAAAGGTGTTGGGGTCGCCTGCCTTGTCGGTGAGATGAAGGCTCAATTCTTCGACAGCCGGATCGTATTCGTAGAACCAGAAATGAATTCCCCGATGAACCTTCTTTCCGGATTCTCCCGCTTTCAGCGGGATGGTCAAAAGGGGGACGAGAGTGCCGATGACAAGTGCGAGGCGAAGACTGCGCCGAAGAAACAGGGTTGGATCCGTGACCATACCCTGTCGAGTCTGGCGAAAGAGGTGGGGGAATGTCAATTCTCGTCCCCGGAGAACTCATTCGAGGCGGCGCGTTACGGGAGAAGCTCGCGCACCGCTTCGAGCGAGGATTCCAGCGATGCACTCGGGCGAAGCGCGAGCGATTGTTCCCACTGCTCGATGGCTCCTTCGTAGTCCCGCTCTGCGAGGAGAAGGTTTCCCCAGGCACGGTGCGCGGCAGCGGCTTCGTCGGGAATGCCGGTGGCCTGCTCGTAGAGCATCTCGGCCACTTCGCGTTCGCCCTGGGATTCCCGATATTTGGCGAGGAGAAGGAGGGCTTGTCCGTCGATGGGGTTTTTCTTCAACCAGGCCTCGAGCTGGCTCGCTCCTTTCTCGGGATCGCCGATTTCAACTTCGAGGAGACTGGAGACTCTCTGGTAGCGCCCTTCCACGGAAGGGGAATCGGCCGAGGCAAAACGCTCCTCGGGGAGCTGTTGGAGGAGTTGGGCAGCTTCGGAAAACCTCCCAAGCTGGGTCAGGTATTCGAGAGTCTCGATTTGCTTGCCGGGTACAATCGCGTCAGGAATCGCAAACGCCTCCTCGTATCGCTGCATCGCGAGGTCGAGGAGATCATTCTGGAGAAACAGGTGTCCCAGCGAGAGCGTGCCGTCTGGCGAGAGTTGACCGGCCCGACGAGCCGCATCGAGATTCGCAATGGCGGCGATCGGGAGATCGAGAGTGATCCATCCGTCGGCCTGGGTTAGCCAGAGGTTCCAGTCGGCGGGCTCCTCCTCGAGAATTTCCTGGTAGATCAGGGTGGCCTTCCGGGCTTCGTCGAGGGAGAGCAGTGCCTGGGCCTGACCGAGTTTCCATTGCTTTTCCTCAGGCTGTGAGAGAGCCGCGATGCGGTAGGCATCGAGTGCCGCCTGGTGTTTTCCTGCTACCGAATGGCAATAGCCGAGGAGGCCGAGCGTGACCGCTTCACGCGAGCCCAGTTCCATGGCCCGGATGAGATGCGTCTGAGCGTTTTCCCATTCTTCCTGCTGGACATAGACGATCGCGAGATTGCGGTGCGCGTCCCGAAAATTGGGAAAGAGGGCGAGGGCTTCCTCGAGGCGAGTGGTGGCCTCTTCGCGGTTGCCTTCCTCGAAATGAAGGGTGCCGAGCATGAAGAGCATCGCGGCACTGCGGGGCAGGATGGAGGACTCGCTCAGCGCGGTGATGGCGTCCTCTCGCTTCTCTTCCGCCATCGCTTTGGCTGCGGCATCGAGATAGAATTCTTCGTCGGTGGTGATGCGGGGTTCGATCTGCGAATCGATCCCGTAACTCCCCGTGACTGCCTTGCGGAACGATTCACTCTTCCAGAGAGGATCGATCGGAAGTGGGTTCGAGGTCGACTCCTGTCCACCGACAAGACTCGCGAAACCGAGCAGGACTGGGAGGAGAAATCGCATCAGAGTTTCAGGATGAGCGGCCAGCGGAAGAGAGCGTTGACGGGCCGACCGTCCTTTTTCGGCGGGGTGAACTTGGCACGCGAGGCGAAGGACTCGCCCATTTCGGTGAGCTCGGTGTGACTGGTTTCGAGAACGCGGCGGACATTGACGTTGCCGGCGGAGCTGATGAGGACCTCGAGGACCACTTTGCCCTCGGTGATTCCCTGGTTCTGGAGCACCGCGGGGAAAGTCACATTGGGACGGTTGACCAGTCTCGGTTGGGCATCGAGTTCGCTCGCGGTGAACGTCATCGAGGCACGGGGCGCTTCTGATTGCTGGGCGAACTCCGTGCTCGGCAACTGGAACGAGATTTCCTGGGGTGCCTTGGCGGGAATGGCAGGGGAAACCGGATCCCACTCAAGGTCGAGTTCAGGAAGCTCGGGTGTCGCGGTCGGGGGCGTGGGCTGCGTTTCCGAAGGTGGAGGGGGTGGCGCAGGAAGACTGACGGGACGTGCCGTCTCCATGGTTCGGAGCGTGAGGAGCGGAGCCTCAGGTTTCTGGCTGAGCCGAAGTCCCGCCAGGAAAACGAGAAGGACGGCGGTGAGAAAGAGCGCAAGTCCGACGCGGAAAAGGGAAGAGAGGATTCTGGGAAAACGAAATTTCATGTTCGGAGTCTTCCAGAGACTAATCACTGACGGTGGAAACGTAGACGGCTTCGGCACCGGCCAGCTTGGCTTCGTCGAGGACTCGCACCGTCGTCTCGGTGGGCGTATCCTGGTCGGCCTGGATGATGACGGGCTTTTCTTCCTGGCGGAGAAGTTGGGTCACGATGCCTCGCACACCCGAAACTCCGATTTCTCGTCCTCCATAGAAGACGCCTCCAGAGGGGGTGACTCCGAAGAGGATGCTGTTCTTGTCGAGGTCCTGCTGCGAAGCGGCTCGTGGTTTGTTGACCTCGATCCCCGTTTCCTCGACGAAGACGGTGGTCACGATAAAGAAGATCAGGAGGATGAAGACCACATCGATCAGGGGCGAGATATTGATCTCGCTCGTGCTGTCCTGGGTCGGTTCCCCGAATCTCTGGAATCGTTTGGCCATCGATTAGCTTTGCATGGTTTCGGGTTGAAGGAGTTCCGAGGCCAGTTGCCGGAAACGGATCTCCAATTCCTCGTGGCGACTTCGGATCCACGAACAGACCACGAAGGTGGGGACCCCGATGATGAGGCCGGTCTGGGTCGTGATCAGGGCCTCCGAGATGCCGTCGGAAATGACATCGATGGGCGAGGCGAGAGAGGTTCCGGCCATTCCCTGGAAAGTGGAGAACATGCCGGAGACGGTCCCGAGCAGGCCGATGAGAGGCGCAGCGCTGATGAGGATGAAAGCGAAGGGAATTCGACGACGAGTTTTCGAGAAGAGTTGTTGGGACATCTCCTCGAGAACGGATCCCGGATCCGAAGCTCGCTGGAGAAACTCGCGGACACGGGCACGAGCGTCGGAAGCCCCCGGCTTTCCTCGTAGGAGAAGAAGCCAATCGCGGGAGCTGATGAGTGGGGCATCTGGCAACCGGGTGGCGTTCCAGAGCGAAAGCAAAGCAAACGCAATCCCGAAGGCAAGTGCGAGGAGCGCGAGAAAGACCCATCCTCCTGCGTCGAGCAGGGTCATGACTTCGGCAGAAATTTCGGAGAGATTCATGACGGGCGGTCGGGAGAGGCGGGTTCCTGCGGTTTCGGAGAATCCTCAAACGGAGCACCGTTGAGAATCGCGAGACTGGTCATTTCCATTTGGGATTTGATTCCCTGGATCTTGCGGGAGAGCAAAGCATGCAGGATCAGGGCGGGAATCGCCACGATGAGGCCGAACTCGGTCGTCACGAGGGCTTCCGAGATTCCAGAGGCGAGGGACTTGGCATCGCCTGTTCCGAAGATGTTGATGAGGCGGAAGGTCTCGATCATGCCGGTCACGGTGCCGAGCAATCCGAGCAGGGGAGCCGTCGCGGATGCGATCGCAATGAGCGGGAGACCACTCTGGAGTTTTGGTTGGGCCTCGAGAAAGACTTCGAAGAGCGATTCCTCGACATCATCGCGGTCGGGACGACTCGTGGATCGGAAGCAGTCGACACAACGGGAGAGAATTCGACGGGCGGGATGCCGGATCGTTTCCGCAGTAGCGAGAGCCTCGTCATACTTGTGCTCCCGAAGTCGCTGCAGGAATTCCTCAACGGTGGCGGCAGCGAAGGTGCGGATGCGGGAAATCTGGAACCACTTCACCAGGGCAGCGATGAGGGCAATGGCAGCGAGGAGGAGGATGGGATACATCCAGAATCCGCCCTGGCGGATGTGAGCGAGGAGAGTCGATTGCGTTTCTTCCATCGCGATGGCGTTTCCGAGGGTCGGGTCGAAGCGCGGAGACGCATCTTCTCCGGCGAGGAGTCGGGAGATCTCATCGGCGTCGACGGATCCGGCGATGACACGAGGTCGGAGTGTCTCGTCCGTGGTCACGAGCCCAGCGAGACTTTGATCCTCGGAAAGAAACCACGATACGGGTCCTGCCTCGGCAAAGGAACCGGGAGTGAGTGAGCCCCCCGGTCCTACGGCTTTTCCTTTTCCAATTCGGAGAGTCTCGGCAGTAGCGAGTTCTTCGAGGCTGGCTTCGACGGCAGCTCCATCGGCCTGGATTTCAAGGTTTCCCTGCTCCCACTGTGCAGCGGGCAACGTGGCGAGATACGTATTCTCGAACTCGAGGAGAAGGCTCTCGACAAAGGACTTTTCCTGGCGCCAGAGCGTGAGGTTTTCATCGAGGGACTGCAGCTCGGCTTCCGCGGCTTCCCGATCGGTTCGAGCGAGGTCTGCCTGACGCCTGGCCTCGCGGAGGTCGGCGGCGACTTGATTGGTTTCCCGAGCCAGTTCAGGCTTCTCCGCTGCGATCGCCTCGCGCAAGGCCGCCAGTTCGGCCAAGGCAGCCTCGAGATCCATTGCCGCACTTTGGGTCACGGTTTCAAAATCCGCGGGAGCTTCAGGATCGGTAACTTGGGCAAACCCAGCCGAGCCAAGGAAGATCGCGAGGCAGGCTCCGAGAACGCGTAGCTTCATGGTTGCGCCTCCTTGTGCGAGGGGAAGGGGAGAGAAAGAAACTCGGGAGGGACGCGATTGTCCGCCATCTCAATGGCTTTGCGGACTCGGGAGGCGATACCGGAATCCTCTGTCCAGACCCAGCCACCCGGCGTCGGGCGGCCGTAACCGCTGAAGGTGCCTGCGGCATCGACAAACCAGGCACGGCTCAAGCCGAGGTAGAGCACGTCGAGCTCTCTGGGTTCGCTCCCGCCCACGGCGAGCAGCTCTCGTTCGGTGGTGACGGCGCTCTGAAATTCCCGGAATCCCTGCAGAATGAGGACTACGTCCCGAGTGCGATCCTGGAGCGGGCGAGGTTCCTCGTCTTCGGCGATTGATGCGGCCTTGAGCCTGGTGATCGGCTCCTTCAGAGAGTCTTCGAGTGGAGCGGGAAAAAGGGGGAGCAGAGGCAGAAGCTTCTTCTCCCACTCATCGATCTTGCGAAGGGATTCCTTTCTCCAATCTCGGAGGGCCTTTTCCTCGGAAGCCAGGGCCGCCTTCTCTTCCGTGATTCTCGGAACCCGGGAGCGAGCGGACTCGATGAACTCGTTCAGGCTTTCCTTTTCGAGCCGACGGATCTCATTGAGATCGGTCCAGGTCTTCTTCTGTTCCTGCCATGCGGCCTTTTCCCTGCTGATGAGTTGCCGTGTCAGGACCCATTCCTTGAGGGTTTCCTGCAGATCTCCGGCCGGGGTCGTGGTCTCCTTCTTCTCCGTTTCCTGTGCCCCGGTCCACACGATTGCCGCTCCCGATAGCATCAGTGCTGTCAGGAGAGTCCGGAGAGGACGAGTAAGACATGGGCGGCCAGGCAGCATCACAGGAATAAAGAGGCGGTCGTCATGGTAATCAAAGAAGAGGGGCGGACAAGGAGAGAACGACTACATCCGTTCCCAGAGGATTTCGAATCCGACGAAGAACTCCCGCGGAGCATTGACACGAGGGCCTTCCGGAATCCGGCTCGTGACCATGAGTTCCTCGAAGAGATTGTGAACCCCGGCAACGAAGCGTGCCTGGTCGTTAATCTGGTAGTAGCCGGAAAGGTCGACGATGGTTCCGCCGTCGATGAGCCCCTGGCGGGAGGAGGTGACAGGCGAAGGAGAATTGAGTGCGGTGCCGAAGGCATCACTGACATAGGTCGCAGTCAGATCGATCCCCCAGTCTTTGCTTTCGAGACCGATTCCCGTCGCGACTTTCCACTCGGGGATGTAGGGGAGCATCGCTCCCGGGATTCCAGGGCCGCCTGTACCATCGCCGTAGATATTCTCTCCTCCACCCGCGACGAGTGTTTCGTGCAGGGTGGTATCCGTGTAGGTCAGGCTGAGGAAGAGGGGCATGCGGATCGCGCGATCTTGAAACGGATCGTAGCTGACGAGCGCTTCGAAGCCCTGGACCGTCGCAGTACCTGCATTGGGAACGGCCCGGTTCCCGAGACCAAGACCGGCGGAGGTTCCGATGATGTTGTCGAAATCGGTGAGGAAACCGACCAGCTCGGCGTTGAAGTTTTCACTCTGGTGACGGATCCCCAACTCGTAGGCAAGGCTCTCCTCGGTCTCGACACCTGCACGGAGAATGTTGCGCGGGCTGGGAACGGCCACTCCCTGGTGCACACCGCCAAAGATGGAGTGGGTCTCGTTGATCTCGTAGTTGAAGCCCAGTGCGAGCAAGGTCCAGTCGACATCTCCGTTCTGGGCCGCCGTCGGAATGTTGTTCGCGTTGTTCTGGAAGTCGTTGTAGCGGATCCGAACGGCCTCGTGGCGGATTCCCGGTGTCAGCGTCAACGCTCCGATCTCGATCGTGTCTTGCAGCCAGACGGCGGTGGCGTCGGAGCGCTGGAGGCGATTTCCTCCGCTTCCAGGACCGAGATTGGTGATCACGGGAGCTGCTCCGGCAGCGAGGGTCACGTTCGTGTTTTCCTGGAATCGGCGGATTTCGTCACGATGCTCCCGAACCCCGAAGTCGAGAGTGTGGTCGGTATTTCCCAACTCGAAGCGATACTCGGAATTGAACTGGCCGCCATAGGACTCGTAGGTGCGAGCATTGTGCCGATAGCCGAGAACACCAGGTGCCTGACCACGAAGCGTGGCGAGATTGGCGGGAACTCCGGTGGGTCCTACGGTCGTGTGGAGGGAGACCCCATTGACTTGGCGGATCTTGAACCAATCCCTCTCGAACTGGTTGTAGTAGGCGGCAAACTGAACATCGAAATCGTCGGTGATCGCAATGCTGTGCTTGAGGTAGGTGCGATGCTGCTGGGTCTGAATGTTGTCGAGAAAAGAACCGGCGTAGCGGCGGTAGGGATTCACAGCGAGATCTCCTTCCGTCAGCCCGAGATAGGACTCGTCGGCATCGACGTCGGTGAAGCCATACTTGAACTCGATCTTCTGCTCGATCAGGGTGTTGGGCTCCCACGATAGTTTGATCATGGGCTCGATCACCTTGTAGCCGGTCTGGTCGGATTGACCGATGCCAAAGCCCGGCGCACCTTCGATCGTCCGAAAGCCGTCGGACCGCTTGTAGTAGATTTCAGCAAGGTAACCCAGCGTTCCCGCTTCGGTCTCGATCTTGTTGCCGTAGTGCGAGTGGATCTGGGCGGTGTTGTTCGAGCCGTAGGTCGAGCGGAGATAGAACTGCTCTCTCTCGGGGATGGGGGTCGAGAGATAATTGATCACTCCGCCTGTAGTCTGGGGGCCATAGGCAATCTGGCTCGATCCTTTGAGAATCTCCACACCTGCCATCCGAGCGACATTGGGGGAGTAGTAGGCGGCGGGAGCCGAGTAGGGGGCAGGCGCCTGGAGGATTCCGTCCTCCATGATCGTGATCTTCTCGGAACGAGTCCCGTCCACTCCGCGGATCGAGATGTTGGGGAAAAGGCCGGCGCCATCTTCTTCCCGGACATAGACGCCGGGGACTCGGGCGAGGACACGGTTGACGTTGACGTAGTTCTGATCGCGAATATCTCCTGCCGTGACGAAGTATCCCGAGCCAGTCAATTCCACGGTGGCTTCGGCGCCGCCCGAGATCACCTCCGGCTCGATCGTGGAGAAAACTTCGACTTCCACCGGTCGCGCCGCCGTTGCCGATCGCACGGTCTGGGTCGGTGCTGGGGCCCGCGCCGGGGTGGGGGTCGAGGTCACCACGGTGGCATCGAGTTCGCTGGTTTCATCGTCGATGATGGGGGCGAGCGCCGTCGACGTGGTCTCCGTTGTCGTCTCGTTCTCCTGGGCATGGAGGAGGGGAGTAGCGAAAAAGAGAAAGGCGAGCAGGCAAATGGCCGACTGATATGAAACATCCGTTGTTCTCGTCATGTCTGCTAGTGATATTGCGACACAATCCCATTAGCAAGGGGAAAGTGAGACTTTCTCCCGTCTTTTCGTCTGGGCACAAAAAAGCCGCTCCCGAATTTCGAAGAGCGGCGATTTGCGTAGAAGAGGGCTTTGGGCTCAGGATTCGCTGCTGCGTGCTTTTCGAGCCGCGATAAAAGAGCGCACGGCGAGAATGGTGTAGATCACACAGACCACCGTCATGACGAGGATCAGCATGGTGGACGAAGCGCCCCAGTCGAGGGTGCCCTTGATCGCCGAAGGGATGAGACGTCCCAGTCCTGCAAGACCACCCAGAAGAGCGAACAGGACCGCGATATGCATCCCGGCCATGTGATTCTTTCCGGCAATGATGGCACCGATGAGCATGAGGATGCCGACAAAGGCCGGGATCGCAGCCGTAATGGACTGCTTCGAGGCTCCGATTGCTTCCCAGGCGAAGTAACCGACTGCGCCAATAATGATGAGAAGAATGGAGAAAAGGAAGGTGAGGTTTTTCATGGTAGTAAGAGAGACGTCGCTAACAGACCGATGGATCCCAGGAACGTCAACGAATTGTTGAAAGCCCCCGACGCTTCTGGCTGCTGTAGATCGCGACGAGGAGGAGAAAGGAGAGAACGAGGAGTATCGCCGAGAGTCGATGCGCGGCGTCGTAATCGAGGCTCTCGACATGATCGTAGATCGCGATCGAGACGACTCGCGTGCTTCCGGGGATGTTCCCCCCGATCATCAGAACCACTCCGAACTCGCCGAGAGTGTGGGCGAACCCGAGGACGGCTCCCGTGAGAATTCCGGGTCGGGCGAGCGGCAGGGCGACTTCGAAAAAGCGTTGCCGGGGCGAACGCCCGAGGCTGGAAGCGACTTCGAGATGGTGATCCTCGATCGATGCGAAGGCGTTCTGGATCGGCTGCACGACGAAGGGCAGCGAGTAGATCATCGATCCGATGACGAGCCCGGTGAAGGAAAAGACGAGCGACTCGCCACCGAGGCCATCGATGAGGCGACCGACGAATCCATCGGGCCGGAGAAAGACGAGGAGATAGAAGCCGAGGACGGTAGGTGGAAGGACGAGAGGCAGGGCGATCGTGGCGTCGAGCAACGACTTCCAGCGCGATCTCGTTCGAGCGAGCCACCAGGCCAGGGGAGTGCCCAGCAGCAGGAGTAGCAGGGTCGTCGTGACGGCGAGTCGGAACGTCAACCAGAGCGCTGTGTAGTCAGATTCCGAAAGCATGAGAGTCGGCGCAGTCTGCGAGTGAACGGACGGACATGCAAGCTCAAGGCCTCGTCTCATCCGGTTCGACTCCAAGAGAGGAGGATCGGAGGGGGGCTCGGTAGCCGGCTTCCTCGATGATCGCTCTTGCGTCTTCCGATTGGAGGAAGCCGAAGAAGGCTCGTCCCTCGGGGGTATCCTTGAGAAGAATCATCTCCTGGAGGATGGGGGCGTGCTCATCCTCTTCGACCACGGCTGTCCTCCCATTGGTCTCCCAGTCCGGCATCTCCTCGACGACCTGGGAGAGTGCGACGAAGGCGAGATCGGCGTGTCCGGACTCAAGAAAATGCCAGGTCTGGGCGACGTTTTCTCCCCTGACGAGACGGTCGATAGGGATTGCGTTCATTTTCCGGTGGGTAAGGACCTCCTCTGCGGCGCGACCATAGGGGGCCAGCTTGGGATTGGCGATGGCGAGGTGCCGGAATTCATCGTTCCTCAGTTGCTGCCAGGGGTCGCCGGTGGGAATGGGTTCCTGCGAAACGAGAACGAGGCGCCCGATGGCATAGGGCAACCGAGTTCCAGGAACGCCGAAACTTTGTCCCTCCAACTGGCGGGGACGCGCCTCATCTGCTGCGAGAAAGAGGTGGAAGGGGGCTCCCGAAATGATCTGGGCGTAGTGTTTTCCCGTCGAACCGGGGGAGAGGACAATTTCGAAATCGGATTTCGTTTCGAAGTGCTCGGCAAGACGTTTTGCAGTGGAGTAGAAATTGCTCGCCACTGCGACCCTCAGCACTCGGTGAGCGGAAGGATCCTGACCGAACGGAAGTTTCCCCGAGAGAAGCAAGGTGAGGAAGACCGCAAACACCGAGAGACTCACGAGCCTGAGGAGCCTGAAAGGCGAGGGGAGTTTCCCGCGCCCGGATCGGTCGAGATCAGGAGACATGTCAGGCATCTTTGAAGAAAGACCTTATGGATGGGCGGCAGTTCGATCAAGAGTGATTCGTTTTCAAAACCGGCTCCGAGGGGTAGACTGGAGGT
The DNA here is from genome assembly GCA_029213195.1 of Verrucomicrobiales bacterium. Classification (GTDB taxonomy): domain Bacteria; phylum Verrucomicrobiota; class Verrucomicrobiia; order Verrucomicrobiales; family DEV007; genus Arctic95D-9. Next base: position 172,384 of record JARGNI010000005.1, on the reverse strand, counting down.
CATGGGAGAGATGAGATCACCAAGACTATGGAGAGCAAGGGGAAAAGTCTCGCTGGTCGCTCTTGCGACTCTGGTTACAGGGACGCTTTTGATGGCGGAGGATTGGTTTCCCCAGTGTCGACAGGTGGTATTGGTTTCTTCGGATTCCTGGGGTGCGGCGACGGGGGAGTTGTCGATGTGGGAAAAGAGAGGCGAGCAATGGAAAGAGGTCCGGTCCGGAATTCCGGTTTCGCTCGGGCGCAAGGGAATGGGTCTCGGTCTCGGGCTTCATCGGGATCGGAAGGAGGTCCCGCAGAAAAACGAGGGCGATCGTCGTGCTCCGGCCGGGATCTTTCCTCTCGAGTTCGGCTTCGGACGAAAAGCCAGCCCGGCCAATCCCGGAGGTTTGGCGTATCGGCGAGCGGGAGCTTCCGACTACTGGGTCGATGATCCGGATTCGCAGTTTTACAACCAGTGGGTCGACACCTCCGATCGGAGAATTCGGAAGGACTGGAACTCGGCGGAAACCCTGGCTCGGAGCGACGGTCTTTACGATCTTGTGGTCGTCGTGGGTCACAATCGGGCCGAGACGGTTCCTGGTCGGGGGAGCGCCATTTTTCTTCACCGCTGGAAGGCGAGGGGCGTTCCGACAATCGGATGCACCGCCCTCGATCCAGAGGAGTTGTTGAACCTCTGGAAGTGGTTGAGACGGAAAGATGCGCCGCTGTTGGTGCAGGGACCTGTCGAGTATTTGAAGACTCTGTCCCTTCCTCACGCGCTTCAGTCTTCTCCTTGAGCCTGGACTTCCGGAGCACCGAGCGGCTCGCGATTTTCGTCCATCAGCCCTACGAGCACGGGCTCTCCGCGATCGGAGAGTTTCACTTCGGCAAACTTCGCAGCCTCGAAAAGCTTGGCATCGCCTTCTTCGAAAAAGAAACTCTCGATGCCGAATCGAAACCCGCGTCGGGTGCGGCGATAGGCGATGGGATGCTCGTCTTCGGTCAATTCGCCTCCGTTGTGGAAGCGAACTGCCTTTCCCACTCCTTTCTCATCGATGGAAAGGATGATGGCTCCGCGAGTGTCGACCTCGTCGGATTTCGGAAGCGCTTTCGCTTCGCGAGCAAGACCTTGTCGCAGAACCATGTAGTCCCCCTGGATGAGAGATCGCGGATCTCGTGGCAGGAGAGGGAGAAGAACGGTGCGACCGTTTTCGATGATCGCGTTCTTTCCTGCGATGTGAAACTGAATGACCCCGACGACGAGCGCGAGATTGGCCAGGGCAAGGCAGATGAGAAAACCAGATTTCATGAGGGATAAAGGCGAGGGCGAAGGACACGCAGCAGCAAAGTGCAGTTGACGAGGAGGGCGGCTCCGATGCCGAGGAGCCAGAGAGACTTGGTCAGCAGCGGCACTCCGAGGAAGTAGTAGAAGAGAATAAGAAATCCTGCGAGGAGGACGGGGGCGAGGCCCGCAAGAAAGCGATCTCCCACGAGATGCGAAAGGACCATCAGTCCGAGTGCAAACGCGACTCCTGCAGCACCTGCCCAGGAGATCGCAAACAATAGAATCGTGAAAGCGACGCATCCGAGGATCCGCTTTCCGTCACATCCCCAATGCAGCCAGATCAGGACACCTCCAAGTGAAAGCGGGACAAGCGTGCGAATTATCGGGATGGCAGGCTCCAGGAAGCTCCCGTTCCAACCCATGATCGAGGCGCTCAGCAGGAAGAGGGCGGCAAGACAAGATGCGAGGGATGCGAACTTGGTCGACGCATTCAGAATTGGGCCGCCGTTCCGTAGCCAGGAGAAAAGAAAAAGGAGCAGCGACAAGGTCAGGAGGAGAAGAAGCAGGGCCGTTGAGGCCTCCTCAAAAGTCTCGATCCAACCGAAAGTGAACACCCAGCCGAGGGAGATGAACTGCTGCACGGGGTTCTTCGAGAGGAGAAAGACAAAGGGGCACAGAAGCGTGACTGCAATCAGCACGATCAGGATTTCGTCACCAATTCCTGTCATGAAATCGTCCGACCACGCGGCAGTGCCGACGACGAAAAGGACCGTGCCGGCGAAGTTGATCGCGAGGGCGAGTTGCTCCAGGAACAGGCCGGAAGTCTTCCAGAAGAGGAGAAGGCTCCCTGCGATAACAAACAGACCCAGGAAGGTTGGAACAGGTGGAATATCGAAGATATCCTGAAAAAGGAGGCCAAAGAAGAAACTCAGAAAGATGCCGGAAAGCCAGGCTCCGATCACGAGGGCAACGCGAGCGAGAAGCGGCGTCGAAGGCTCTTCCTCTCCGCGATGGTTCAAACTGGCGGCGGCTTCCTCCGCGGAATCGATCATTCCCTGTTCTTGTAGCTCACGGAGTTTCATGACTTGGTCGTTGGGGGGAGGGTGGGAGTGTTTTGAGAGCGAGAGACTCGGATAATCCAGGTCGCGATCAGGGAGAAGATGACAACACTGACGAGACCGATGAAGAGATAGATCCCCGCGGAATCATCCTCGATTTCGATGAGAAGACGAGCAATCGCAGCGACGCTGATGATCCCGACCGAGAATAGGCAGACACTCATCGCGCTGATGTAGAATCGAACCTTCTGGTAGAACCAAATCCCGACTCCCATGGATGCGACCCAGAGCAGTCCTCCAATCAGGGTTCCCGCATCCATGTCTCGAGAGGAAAAAATATCGAAGATCCATCTCCAGGGACAGAATGACAGCCAGACGGCTGCCGTGGTCACGAGCACGACTCGGATCCAATTTCCGGAAAGCCAGGAAAACGACGGCTTGGGAGAAAGCCATTCCCAGAGAATGAGCCCGGCGAGACTGAAGAGTGACTGCAGAACGAAGGAACCTGACCACGTGAGCAAGTCATCGGGAACGAGAACCTGGCCGGCGTAGAGAGAAAGAGCGGCCTGGGCGATCGCGAACCAGAGGAGCCAGAGCCCCACGTATTTCGCAAGAACGACCCAGGCAATCGTCAGTCCCGCCCAGAGCGCGAAGACCTCGAAGGAATCCGCTCCGGTCTGATAGGTTTGGCCAAAAACGGCAAGGAGGACTCCAACGAGCACGGTGGCTGCCACCAGGAGCCAGCGACCAATGGAGTCCCTCAAGCCAAAGGCACAGGCGGACAGGGTAGCCACTCCGACGCATCCCTGCAGGACTCCCAGTCGGAGCTCGGGAGACATCTCCTTCCAGTTGGAAGCAAAGAAGAAAAGGATTCCGAGGAGGAAGAAAACAGCCCCGATCGCTCCCGACCATCCTCCGGCCCACCTCAGGAACTCCCCGGGCTGCCGGGATGTGGCAACGAGTTTCAGTCTTGCCGGTCCCGAGGCGCGGCTCTTCTGGAGAAGGTGTTCCCAGTCTCCATCCGCCAGTTCGCTGTCGGGCGTGATTTTTCTCTCCTCCGGCGTTTCCATGATTCAGTTGTATCGGAATCGGGAGAAAGAGGGAAATCGAAAAAGGAGAGGGGTATCATCGATTGAATCGATCCTGAGAGCGAATTGCGAAGGGGCGTGTCGGGTGAACTCCGCTCGTGCCGGGAACACGTGAGATCCCGCGGCGGAAAAAAATGTTTGTCGAACCGTAATTTCTCTGTAGCATCCTGCAAACGCACGTTTTATCGATGAAGACTACTCTCGCTTGTATCGCTACCACTTTGCTTCTGAGCTCCTTCGCTCAAGCAGGATGGAGTTGGAATAAAGAAAAATACTATGGAGCCAAGTCCTCCGCCGTTGAACAGCGGGTCACGAGCCCGAGCTACTGCTACGATGCGGGATTCGAGTTCAGTGGATTTGTTTCCGGATTCTGGCCTGAGACGCAAGTGGGATTGAACGACAATTCCATCGGTGGCGGTGTCGCGCTGGCCTATTTCTTCGGTCACAACTTCGGTCTCGAGGGCAGCTACGCCGCGCATGGCGGAGGAGTTTCTCAGCAGGTTGGAAAATTCAACGCCGTCTATCGTTTCCCTCTTGGTGGTGAGTGCTGCAGCACGATTGCACCCTACGTATTCGGTGGGTTTGGTGTGGTGTCCGTGGGCACTTCCGAGAGCCTCTGGAACCTTGGAGGTGGAGTCGATGTCCGCTTCGAGAGCTGGGGTTGCGTAGGTCTTTTTGGAGATTTCTCCTACAACTGGGTTGATCAGACTCTTCCTGACTTCACCCAGTTCCGTGCCGGTTTCCGAATTCCTTTCTAGGCCGAAACGGACAACGTTTTTCGAAAGCCCGATGCGGACTGATTCGCGCCGGGCTTTTTTGTGGTCAGATTTCTGGCTTTTGGCAGACTGGAAATCCGATGGATTGTTGCCGATGTGCTCGACTTGCTGCCCTGCTTCTTGGTTTCGGAGTCCCCCTCGTGGGATCTGCCGATGACACGGAGGTCGCCGGAACCGATCAGGTCGCAGATATCATCAAGAACTACGAAGGGCGGGGGACTCTTGCCGATGGCTCCGAGCCAACCCCCCCAGAGAAAGCGCTTTCCCAGTTTCGTCTGCGGGAGGGGTTCGAGATCGAGTTGGTCGCAAGTGAGCCGGTCATCGGGCAGCCCCTTCATATCAGTTGGGACTCCAGGGGTAGGATGTGGGTGACCCAGTATCTCCAGTATCAATTCCCGGAGGGACTCAGGATCGTGGAGTATGACAACCATCTTCGCGCCCAGTTCGACAAGGTTCCTGAGCCTCCTCCTCACGGAGTGAAAGGAGCCGACAAGATCACGGTCTTCGAAGATACCAATGGCGATGGCGTCTACGATTCCCATCGCGATGTCATCACCGGGCTGAATATTGCCACCTCCTGTGTGGTCGGAGCCGGGGGCATCTGGGTGACGAACCCTCCCTATCTCCTCTTCTATCCGGACGCGGATGGCGATGCGGTTCCGGATGGCGACCCCGAGGTAAGGCTCTCCGGGTTCGGAATCGAGGACACGCATGCGGTCATGAACAGTCTCAAATGGGGACCTGATGGGTGGCTCTACGGAGTCAATGGTAGCACGACGACTGGATCGGTAACCGATCCGGCAAGCGGTGATCTGATCGATTGGGAGGGGCAGATGGTCTGGCGCTATCACCCGGACCGGGACGAGTTTGAAATCTATGCTGAGGGAGGAGGAAATACCTTTTCTCTCGAGATCGATTCGCAGGGCCGAGTCTTTTCGGGAACGAACAATGGAAAGACTCGCGGAATGTATTATCCCCAGGGATCTTACGGAAAGAAATCCTGGGGGAAACACGGTCCGCTTACCAATCCGTATGCCTTCGGATACTTCCAGCATATGCGACACGAAGGGGATGATCGTCGCTTCGCCCAGGCATTCTGCATCTACGAAGGAGGGCTTTTCCCACCAGAATGGAACGGGAAGATCATCGCGGCCAACTCCCTGCACAATATCGTCTGGGTCAGCGAGCTTCATCCGGACGGATCGACTTTCCGAACGGTCGACGAGGAGCCACTTCTCCAGACCGACGATCGCTGGTTTCGGCCGGTTTTCTGTGGAGTGGGTCCGGATGGCTGTGTCTATCTTGCCGATTGGTATGACAGCCGGCTGAGTCACGTGCGACCTGTGGATGACTGGCACAAGGGGAGTGGGAGGATCTATCGGATCAAGCCGGCGGGGAAAGAACTCGGTCCCGTTCCTGAAGACCTGACGCAAGCTGCACCGAAGGAACTGAGCGCTCATTTCGAGCATCCCAACTGGGTGGTGAGAAAGCGAGCGCTCCTCGAATTGCTTTGGGCAGACTTTGAGACCCAGCGGCATTCGGAAGTCCTGTCCAGGGAGCGGCTCGCAGCGCTTCGGGAAGGTTCTGGGGGGAAGCGGGAGCACTTGCGCGGAGAGTTGATGTTCCCGTTCTATCTCGAGAAACGGAATCGTGATGATGAAGCGATCGCCAGGGAGCGAGCGATCATTCTCATGCAGGAAGTCGTATCGAATCGGCTCACGGGTTCCTCCGACGGCCTTGAGGATGAACTACCGCTGAAGATTCGAGAGCTGGCAGGGGTTGATCTTTCCGATTTCAGCCTTGTCGAGAACGTGGAAGTCCGCGCGGCTTTGGCAACGACTGCGAGACGTCTGCACCCCGCGGTCGGAGTCGCTGTCATCCGCGAGCTTCTTTGGAATCACGACGAGGATCGTGCCGACCCCCACCTGCCTCTTCTCCTCTGGTGGGCGCTGGAGCAACACGCCGAATCCGGGCGCGAGCACATCGAGGGACTCGCTGCCGATCCGAAGACGTGGAAGTCTTCGATCTTCCGGGAAGTCATCGCCGAGCGCCTTGCTCGGAGGTATGCGATGGGAGGCGGTGAAGACAATTTCCTGACTGTCGCGCGGCTCCTGGAAAAAGCGCCGGACGACGACGCGAAGAAACGCCTCATGACCGGCATCCAATTGGCCTTCGAAGGGGTGGCGAAACCCACGCTTCCCGTGGCCCTGGAAAAACAGATGACGGAATATCTCGAGACGGTGGGGAAGAACGATCTCCTCCTCCAACTGCAGCAGGGGGAACCCGAATCTATTTCGAAGGCGCTCCAGGTGGTGGCCAGCAATCAATCCGATCCGGTGGAGCGGGTTCAGCTGGCGCAGGCGCTTGGGGAAACGGGGGACGCGAGGGTAGTTCCGGTCTTGTTGCGATTGCTTTCTCTCGATCAGCAAAGCGCCCTGAAGCGTGTCGCGCTTCTTTCCTTGTCCCGATACGACTCCGAAAACATTGCGAGCACGATCCTGGCACGGCACGGGTCGAGTCTCCCTTCCGAGCACGAAGTCCGATCAACCGCTCATCGCGTTCTCGCGAGTCGCGTGGAATGGGCCCGGCTCTTTCTTGAGAAAATCGATGTCGCTCATATCAAGGCGAGAAATGTGGCACCCGACGTGGTTCAGTTGCTCGCCCAGCATGGAGACCCCGAGATTGACGCCAAGATCGCGAGGCATTGGCCGGGGCAGAAAAGTCCTTCCACGGAAGAGGAGCAGAGGGAAATGGACCGCTTGAGAAAAGTGCTGCAGAACGAGCAGGGAGATCCCAACCTGGGAGAGGTTCATTTCAAGGCGCGATGTGCGAGCTGTCATCAGCTCTTTGGTGAAGGACAGAACCTGGGGCCCGACCTGACCGGATACGAGCGCCAAAACCTGGAGTTCTGGTTGCCAGCCATCGTGGCGCCGAGCCTGGAACTGAGGGAGGGATACATCAACTATGTCGCGACGACGAAGGACGATCGTATCGTCGCTGGATTTCTCCACGAGCAGAATCCCGCGACCGTGACCTTGCGGGATATGGCAGGACAGCATCACCGACTCCGTCGCGAAGATCTGGAATCACTCGAAGCTTCGAAAACCTCGCTCATGCCTCCCGGCTTGTTGAATGGTTTGAGTGACGAGGAACTCCGAGACCTGTTTGCCTATCTGCAGAAGCAATGGGACGGGAATCTCAATCCGAAATGACCGTGGCTCCCGGGGCATCATTCGATTCGTTGAGCACGTCGACCCCACTTTGGACAGCAGATTCCATATCACAGGTCATCTCGCCCACCGCCTGACGCGCTTTGCCGCCGGCTCGCTCGAGGTAGTCCTGAACATCGAGAGGTTCTCCGATGTGGACCAAAGCCCGCCGGGGGCCTGTGCGTGGCATCGCTTTCGAGTAAAAATCCTCCGCAACTCGTTCTACCGTCTCGTCATATCGATCGATCGTGGAATGCTCGGTAAGGTAGGGAGTCAGGTAGCCGTTGACCCGGAAGGCGAGAATCGCCTTGTCCGCGAGCCCATCGATTTCGGGATGAGTTTCTCCTGATTCGTTGGTTCGCATCTGATGGATCTTGGATCGGATCTTTCGGATCCGGTCGATCAGGGGCACTCCTTCTTGTGGTTCGATCGACAAGGCCGATTCCAACTCGGTGACGAGGTGGGTGGCAAAGTCTTTCAAGGTTTCGTAGAGCGGCTCGTCCGGCTCCTTCTCGGCACCCGAATATCCGTGCTCTTGCAGGTAGTTGCTGACGATGTGTTGCCCGAGGACCAGGACGGATCCGATGGGCCGGCCTTGGGAGCCATCCGGGAAGGCGTATCCACAGTCTTTGGCGAGTTGAAGCATTCGATCCGTCACCGAGGCACGAGGGGTCGTGAGGTGGGTAAACTTCAGACTGATCGGGATGATCTTGAGAGGGGTTTCCTTCAGGGCAGCCTGGGCTTTCAAGGCGATGAAGGCGGTTCCGTCGAGAAAGGGGGTAACGCGGTCGTTGGTGAGGTAGACGTTGCCCTCCGGGAAGATGGTGAGGGATTGACGGCCTGCCTTCAGCGTGTCGATCGCTGCGGTCATGGCCTTTCGGTCGCTTCCCTCGCGATCGATGGAGAAGTTTCCGAAACGTTGCATCACCCACGCCGCCGACTTGTTCCGGAGAAAGACATCGTAGGCGGCCATGAAGCAGGAATCCGCTCCGAGTTGGCGATGCACCTCGGTGGCGACTTGCGGGTCGCTGTGACTGGGATGATTGGCGACGAAAAGCAGTCGTTCGCCCCGTGTCTGGGCTTCGCGAACGGCTTCGGTTTGGCCGTCGATTCGAAGTTCCGAGATGCGATGATTGCCGCCCCGGAGAACAAAACCCCGATTCGCTTGCCGGGCGAGCCAGGTGATGAAGCGATTGTGCTTTGCCTCGAAAAACTGGTAGGGCGCGTCGGAAAACTCGAGCATGCCCGAATCCTCTCCTTTCCGAGTTCAGGTGTAAAGCCTTTGTCTACTTTGGTCTCGGGAAGAGCGCTCGATGTTTTTGATAAACGCGCTCCAACTCTACGATGGGGGTTTCGTGCTCATCGACCCGCAGGTCGCGGAAACGATCGGTGAGGCCTCCATAGCCCCAGCCTTCCCGAACGATGAGAAGTCCGGCCGACTGCCGCCCTCTGCGGTCACCTCCCGCTTCCTGACCGGCATGCAATGCCGCGAGGAGTCGTTCGGCGAGGACGCCTTCGGTTTCTTCGAAGGCCTTGGCCATGGCCTCGAGCACTTCCTTTCCTGCAAGGATGTTGCCTTGGACTGCATAATTTTCCCCGGTCTTGCCGCCGGCCCAGTCGAAGCAGTTCTTCCCGGTGTAGGTCGAGGCCTTGCCTTCTGCAGTGATGACGCCTACCTGTCGCGAGGCTGCGAGAGGGTCCTCCCGAGTGAGAAGGTCGATGGTGTCTTTCGCGCTCATTCCAGATCGGAGTGCGAGAAGGCCAAGTGGACCATAGCCGACGTTGGCATTGGCCTGGGTGGCGATCGCTCCGACACCGGCCTTGGCGAAGGGGACGACAGCACCGACGCCGACGATCTTGGACTGCACTGCGACACCGATCTCGTCGGTATCCGGATCGACTGCGATGATGGAGAAGGTAGCGACGACGGGATCGTCTTCGGTCAGGCCCGACAAAGGGAGAAGAGCGATGCAGGTCAGGAAGGGGAAAAGGCGGAGCATGACGCGATACGGTTCTTGAAGGATACGATGCAGTCAATAGGGTTAGGCCGTTCATCCAACCCTGTTATGTCACGTATCCTGCATCTCGTCGGAGTCCTTGCGCTTTTCACTTCTCTTGCCTCCTCGGCGGAGAAGCCCAACATTCTCATGATCGCGATCGACGATCAGAACGATTGGATCGGCTATCTCGAAGGACATCCCGATGTGAAGACACCTCACATCGATGCCCTCGCCAAGACGGGCACGGCTTTCACCAACGCGCATTGCCAGTCTCCGCTTTGCAATCCGTCACGAACGAGCCTGATGCTCTCCAAGCGTCCGGGCTCGACCGGGATCTACGGCCTGTCTCCCTGGTTTCGCGATGTGCCTGAACTGGCCGAGCTCGAGTCGCTCCCGCAGTATTTGAAACGCCATGGTTATCGGACCTACACGGCAGGGAAGATCTACCACGGCGGCTATGGTCGTCGACCCAAGGATACGGAGTGGGACGAGATCGGTCCCGGCGCTACCGCCAAGCCCTTTCCTCCGAAACCGATGGTGAAGAGCCCTTCCGGACACAAGCTCATGGATTGGGGCGTGTTTGATCACGAGGATGAGGATAAAGGGGACTTCAAGATTGCCTCCTGGACGGTCGACAAGCTCGATTCGATGCCGAAGGACGAGCCGTTCTTTCTCTCCTGTGGATTCTTTCTCCCGCATGTTCCCTGTTTTGCGACCCAGAAGTGGTTCGATCTCTATCCCGTCGAGACGACCTCTCTGCCCATCATCAAGCGAGATGACCGGAAAGACACTCCGAGGTTCTCCTGGTATCTTCACTGGAAACTCCCCGAGCCACGCCTCGAGTTTCTCGAAGATGCCGATGAATGGCTCAATCTGACCAGGTCCTATCTTGCCTGCACGAGTTTCGTCGACGACCAGGTCCGCCGGGTCATGGAGGCGGTGGATCGCAATGGACTCCGGGAGAACACGATCATTGTTCTTTGGTCGGATCATGGCTGGCATATCGGAGAGAAGGAAATCACCGGAAAGAACACTCTTTGGGATGACGGCACTCGGGTGCCCCTGATTTTTGCCGGTCCCGGAGTCGTCGCGGGACAGGTTTGCGGACAGCCCGCCGAGTTGTTGGATATTTATCCGACTCTGGCTGAGCTTGCAGGGCTTCCCGAAAAGTCGGGGCTGGAAGGCATCTCGCTGGTTCCTCAACTTGAGGATGCGAGTACAAAACGCGCGCGTCCTGCCATTACCACTCACAATGCGGGGAACCATGGGATTCGGAGCGAAAACTGGCGATACATCATCTATGCTGATGGTTCCGAAGAACTTTACGATATGGTCAACGATCCGAACGAGTGGACGAACCTCGCGTCAGACACGAAGTATGCCGATGTTCTCGAGGAGCATCGGAAGTTCATCCCGAAGGGCGACCTCCCGCCCGCTCCGAACAGCAAGCATCGCATTCTCATCTACGAGGATGGCAAAGTGAACTGGGAAGGCAATGATGTCGGTGCTGACGATCCCATTCCCGAAATTACACGATGATCCATGGCGAGGGGAAGAGAGGAATACCAGGCTCGAGTCGCTGAGTTGCAGTCTTTCGGCAAGGATCTTGCGAGGCGCGCGAGGTCTACCTGCGAACTTTGTGAAGAAGTTCGCGAAGGATTGCGGATCGTCGAGGTGCCTCCGGCTCCGAAGGAACCGACCTGGGAATCCTGTGTTCTCTTGTGCGAACGTTGTGAGAAAGCCGTGATGGCACCTGGAAAGATCGAGAAAGGGGAGCATTGGCGCTGCCTGGCCCAGTCGGTCTGGAGCGAGGTGCCTGCGGTCCAGGTTCTCGCGACCCGGCTGCTACGTGCCCAATCGGATTCCGAGGACTGGGCTCGTGAAACGCTGGACACTGTCTTTCTCGAGGAATCGATCGAAAATTGGGTAACAGAAGACAACTGAGCCGTTATCTGGTTTGCATGAAGAGTCTCTCCTCCATTCTCCTCGTTTTTGTCCTGATCGCTTCCCCTGCGCGAAGTGTCGACTACAAGAAAGACATTCTACCCATCATGAAGGAACGTTGCTGGGACTGCCACAGCAACGACACGGAGGTGAAAGGGAATCTGGCGCTCGACGACCTCGATGAGGTTCGCGACTATCAGGTGGGGAAATACAATATCATCCGTCCCGGGAATCCGGATGAAAGCAACTTTCTCGAAAGGCTGACCCTTGATACTTCACATACCGACTTCATGCCCCGCAAGGCGGAGCGGATTCCCAAGGATGAGATCGACAAGATCGAGGAGTGGATCAAGCTGGGTGCGGTGATTGATGCTGCGAACCCGACCGAGGACGAGGAAGAATGGCTGAAGAAAGCTCCCATGAAATCCGATGGTGCTGCATCGACGCTTCCGCAGAAACCGGCCAATCAAACCTGGACCAGTTCGGACGGCAAGGCAATCCAGGCCCGATTCGTGAGTCTGGAAAATGACGTAGTCACCTTGATCCTGGAGAATGGCAAGAAAGCGGAAGTGCCCGTTTCACGATTGAATTCGGAAAGCCAACAGTTGGCCACGGAAATGGCCGGGGGCGCGAAATAGGACTTCCCACTGCTCTTGCTCTCGCATTCCGGAAGCCCCCCGAGAAGGAATGGATGACGAGGTCTCCTGTCTGGAGGCCAGGGATCCATTCGTGGCGCGCTGCGCAACCACGGAGAGATCTGTCATTTGCTCTGCTCGGAGCGGAGTTCAAGAAACCTGGGGGGATCAGGTTCTCGGTATCCAAGTTCTTGCTGGCAGAACTTTCTGGAGACTTGCCTGGCCATATTCGGGGCATTTCTCTAAAAGTCTCTGCGTTCAAAAAAAAGCCCCTTCTGAGAGAACCTCGGAAGGGGCAGAGATGAAACGAAAACAAGTTTCAGTTTAAAGTTTAACCCATGAGAGGCTTGCGCTTCTTGAAGTGCTTCGCGAGGAGGTAGTAGAAAACCACACGATACTTGGAGCGCTTCGTGTAGGTTTTCTTCACCGCTGCGATTCCTTCATCCAACTTCTCGGAATCCTTGAGTCCAAGCTTGCCAATGAGGAAATTTTTCCGGACTCGCTCAACCTCAGCTTTGTCGGAGAGCGCAACGAGAGAAGCATCCTTCCGGTAGATGGCTGGTCCACATGCTTTGGCGACAGCACGCAGGAAATTTTGGTCAACTTTTTCGCCGACCCCTTCGAGGTCTGCAGTGTATTTTACGAGGAGATCGTCGAGTTTGCTCATGGTGGTAGTAGTGCGGTTGGACTAGTGATGTCTTACACGATGCCTAATTATCACTGGATTCGAGATTTCGGCAAGATTTTAATTTACAAAAGCTCGAATAGGCGCATTCGGGGCTTTTGCCGATCTTTACAATCGGTCGAACCTTGGGGAAGATGCGATCATGAAATGGATTTCCCTGGCTTGTGTATTGGTGAGTGGTTTGGTTTCTCTGGCGTGGTCCGAAGAGAAGCCGAATATTCTTTTTCTCTTTTCGGATGACCAGTGTTTCGAGACCATCGGGGCCTTTGGCATGACGGACATCGAGACCCCGAATCTCGACAGGCTCGTCGAGGAGGGAACGACGTTTACGCACGCCTACAACATGGGCGGCTGGAATGGTGCCATCTGCGTAGCAAGTCGACACATGTTGAACACGGGGGCCTTCGTCTGGCACGCGCACAAGATTTCCAACAATATTCGGAAGTCAGAACTGCCTCATCCCGAGTGGCCTGATTTTCAGAAAGAAGGGCTGATGTGGTCGCAGCTGATGGAGAAGGGGGGATACGATACTTATTTCACAGGGAAGTGGCACGTGAAGGCGAATCCCAATGAGATCTTTACCGTGGCTCGAAATGTTCGCGGTGGAATGCCGAATCAAACCAAGGAGGGATACAATCGGCCGGTGCAGGGCCAGCCAGATGCTTGGAGCCCCTACGATCCGAAATTCGAGGGGTTTTGGAAGGGCGGAAAACACTGGAGCGAAGTCGTCGCGGATGATGCTCTCGACTTTCTTAAAATGGCGAAAGCGTCCGAGAATCCGTTCTTCATGTATATCGCCTTCAACGCTCCCCATGATCCCCGACAGGCTCCGAAGGAATACATTGAAAAATACCCCCTCGATCGGATGGCGGTCCCTGAGAACTTCCTCACGGAATACCCCTATCGAATGGAAATCGATAATCCGCCGACTCTTCGCGATGAGAAGCTCGCGCCGTTCCCGCGAACCAAGTATGCCGTCCAGGTTCATCGTCAGGAATACTATGCGATCATTACCCACATGGATGACCAGATTGGTCGTATTCTCGATGCGCTGGAGGCATCGGGAGAGAAAGAGAACACCTACATCGTCTTCACGTCTGACCACGGATTGTCGGTGGGCCGTCACGGCTTGATCGGAAAGCAGAGCCTCTTCGATCATAGCGTTCGCATCCCTTTCATGATGGTCGGGCCAGGTGTCGAAGCTGGAAAGAAGATCGACGAACCCATCTACTTGCAGGATGTTATGGCGACTTCTCTCGAGCTTGCCGAGGTGGCCGCTCCCGAGCATGTTCAGTTTCAGTCCCTCCTGCCGCTCCTCAAGGGAGAGCCTTCCGAATACACTGCGATCTATGGCGCCTACCAGATGAGTCAGCGGTGCATCGTTAAGGACGGGTGGAAGTTGATTGCCTATCCCAAGGTGCCGAAGTTGCTTCTATTCGATCTCAACAACGACCCTCTTGAGATGAAGGATGTGTCTGGCCAGCACTCGGAACGAGTTCAGACTCTGTTCCAGGGGCTTCTGGAATTGCAGAAGGAAACGGGAGATGCTTTGTCCTTGGAAGCGGCTTTTCCGGAGATGTTCTAGTCGGCAGAGAGGGAATCCATAGAGGTATTTCCGATTCCGTGACCCGTGGTGTCGTGGGGTCCCAAATCATAGGGGGAAATCCGGGGGGGGGCGTTGCTTTCGAATCGGGCCTGTCTTCGCAGAGCTGCTGGAAATCGCATTCTCAATGCCGTTCCATTCTGCCAGGCCCACTTTTCCATGACTTAATTGAGCCCGGTTGAATCTTGCCTTCCGAAATCTGATCGAGCAGCGGAAGACCCTGGATCCGAAAGAAACGTTCTCTATCGAGGCGGAGGCGAAGCGGATCTCTCTAGGCGGGGGGATAAGGTTTTCCCCTCTGCGAGCATTCGGTTTTTCCAGCGGGATGTTGAGCAACACGCTATCTAGATACGGAAAATTCTTCGAGAAACCGATTAGAGTCGACTCGACCCGAAAGGGTTGAAGATCGCAGGAAGGGGAAAGGCGAATCGAGTTGAGGATCGCGAGTTTCGAGATCCATTGCTTTCGGAACGGATTCAGGGTGCGAAGAGAATTCGGACACGAGAAAAGAAACGAATACCTGCACTCAGAGGCATATCTGCAAAAATTAGTTTCAAATTTAATAAAATTATAAAAAAAGATTGATTATCTCGCTAATGATTTTATTTTCTTTGCATGCGTTTGAAGAAAATGGAGGATAGGCCGGCCTCTGCGGCCATGTCAGAGGGTTCGTTACGGCCTTTGGGTGCGGTTCCCAGTGGTGTGTTGTCGTTGCTGGTGATTGATGATGATCCGGAGTTCTGTCGGCTTGCGAAACGTTGCCTGGACGACTTTGCTGAGGTAGAGTTTCGGTTTGGGGTTCCGAAGGCGGGACAATTGGAGGTGGAGGCCTATGATGTCATCCTCTTGGATTATCGACTTCCTGTTCGGGACGGAATTGAAATCCTCGAAGAGATTCGCGCTGTGTCCTCCGACATTCCTGTGATTTTCCTGACGGGATACGGGGATCCTGCGCTTGCAGAATTTGCGCTTTCGAAGGGCGCGACTTGTTTTTTGCCGAAGCCGGTTCAGATCAACGAATTGAGAGCCGAGATTCAAAAGGCCCACGAGAAGAGGGGGATGGTCGCGAAATCGGATCGTGTTCCTGTTTCGCAGGAGGTTGCGGAACCCGAGTTCGTGGTTCATGAGAGTCCAAAGGATTTCTCTGCAATTACTGCAGCGGGAACGGAGCTGGAAGGGATCGTGTCTCGTTTCGGATATCGGTCGGTCTTCGTGAATCTTCCGCAAAGGGATGGCGTTACCCGTGGCTCGGATTTGAATCAGGTCGCTTTTCGGTTTGGTGACCAGGTTCTCGAATGTGGCCGTGGAATGGTTGGAGAAATCTCTCGCTCATCTTCCGACCGGGTAGAGGTTGAGGTGATTCTGGCAGGCCTTTGGGGAGTGACATTGTGGGATGAGGAGGCGATTCCAAAGGAATCTGGAAAACAGAGAGTTTCTCCCGACCGGGTGCTCATGGAGGATTGGAGCAAACTTCTTCCCGAGTTTCGGCTATCCGTGAACGAGTTGGCTGAGTCGTTGGATACTTTGTGGCGGGCTTGTGAAGAGTCCGAGACCGAGAAGGGAGAAGACCCTGTCTCTGCTTTCTCCGAAGAGAATCACTTGGTTTCGGAACTGGCAGATCGATTCGGAGAGGTGTTCTGGGATGCTATCATCCGATTTGAAAAGGCTTCGATCGCTCTCGAGAATGCCGGGGAGATGCAGCTCGGAAAGCGATATGCACGTCGAGTGCTCTATCCCTACGTCCTCGCTTCCCCGTTCCTGTCCCGCGTTGTCGAGCGGCCCATCGGTGTTCCCGGAGATTTTGGAATGCTAGGGCAGATCCTGGGTAACCCACTCGAGGGATACGATATCTATGGTCGGATCGTCAATTCCTGGATCCTTTCCTGTGGTGCTGCTGCCGCGTATCGCTACCGGGTGGATCTTCTGCATCGGGAAATCTTGGGTGCAGTGGAAACGGCAAACCGAGACCTGGGGCGTCCTGCGAAGATTTTGAGTATGGCCAGCGGCGTCGCATATGAAGTGCAACGCTTCATTCAAAGCCCGCCAGCATCTCATCGGGTGAGTTTTTCTCTCGTCGATTTCTCCGAGGTTACCTTGAACGAAGCAGAGAGACAGTATTCGATGCTTGGTGAAATTCCCGAAGGGATCGAGCTTGGCCTTCATCAAAGCTCGGTGATCGATCTTGCCAATCGTTCCCGGGGTGTTGGACTCGCAGATGGCCAGGAAGGATTTGTTGCTGAAGACGATTACGATCTCGTATACTGCGCGGGTTTGTTCGATTATCTCTCCGATCGACTGATCGTGAAGGTGACCCGATATCTCTTCGGATTGCTCGCGGAAAATGGAAAGCTCGTGGTAAGCAATTTTACCGTCGAGAATCCGATTCGTTCCTGGATGACCTACGTGATGGATTGGGAGTTGCTCTATCGAAGCGAAGAGCAATTTGAGTCATTGGTACGTCGAGCCGTCGGCGAGGAGGCGGAGCTGATCAGGGAAACCGACTCCGATGGTGTAGAAGTCTACGCCCTCGTTAAGAAATAGAATTTCAATAAATTCCATTAAAATAAGGGATTATTGAAATTATTGTGGTATCGTTGATGCGATGCCACGGCTGTTTTCCAACCTGAATCTGAAGTTCTCGACGACTGAGTGTCCCGAGGAACTTTCTAATTTTGCTTGGAAGATGATGTGCGCTGAAGAGCGCCAGAGCACGATAAAGAACCAGAAGCTGATCATCGTATTGATCATGACGATGGTGCCGTTTTTCTCGATTCTGGATTACTTCGCCTATCCAGAGTTCTTCGAGCTCTTCCTCTATCTCCGGCTCCTCTGTGTGGCAACGGCCGGTTTTCTTCTCGCGCTGGTCTATACGCCCCTCGGAAAACACTACTATCGAGCCTTCACCGTGGCTCTTCCGTTGAACCCGGCCTTTTTCATTTCCCTGATGATCTTTTTTGCCCAGGATCCAGGGACCTCATACTATGCGGGGCTGACGCTGTGCATCGTCGCGATCGGGTTCGTCTTTCACTGGACCTACAAAGAAGCGTTCATTGCGACGGTATCGATTGCCATCATGTATTTCATCGCCTCTGCGCCTGCGTTGGTGAATGGCATGGACTCCAAGACGGCCGCCGGATTTGTGAACAACTGTATTTTTATTGCGGCGAAGGGAACCGTGATCATTTCGGGATGTATTGCTCACCATCGATTTCGAGTCGCCAACTTCGTCATTCGCTCACGTGATCGACAGCAGCGAATCGCATTGCGCAGACAGAAGGCGGAGTTGGAAGAGGCCCTGGTAGAACTGAAGGATACCGAGGGGCGCCTCATCCAGTCTGAAAAGATGGCATCTCTCGGGCAACTCAGTGCTGGAGTGATTCATGAAATCGGAAATCCTCTCAATTACTCCAACCAAGCTCTCTACCTTCTTCGAAAACTCAGCAAGGGGAATGAGACCAACCCGCAGATGTCAGAGGCGATCGAAGATATCCAGGACAGCATCGACCGGATGAAGGATATCGTTCGCGAACTTCGTGAGTTTTCGCACAAGAGCAGTGAGGTGCGAATCGAATTCGAAATCGAGGATTGTATTCTTGTGGCGCAGCGGATGCTCGGTAAGGAGATCGAAGACGCGCAGGTCGTGGTTTCCACCCATCTCGAATCCGGGTTGCGCATCGAGGGAGTGAAGAACCAACTCACCCAAGTCATTCTCAATCTCGTTCACAACGCGATTCAGGCGATGGCCAAGTCGGGGAAGGAACAGGGAGGGATCTTAAGACTTTCCACCCGTTCCGAAGGTTCGAATGTGATAATCGAGGTATGGGACAATGGACCGGGGATCGAGAAGGATCATGCCAAGCAGCTCTTTGATCCATTCTTTACGACCAAGGAAGTTGGTGAAGGAACGGGCCTCGGATTGAGCATCTCTTACCGTATTGTCGAGTCCCACAACGGAAGTATTCGTGTTGAATCGGAATTGGGTGAGTTCACCCGATTCGTGATTCGCCTGCCCCTCTTGAGCCAGGGAAACCCTAGCAATCATCACTCGCAATCGCTCCCACCGAAGCGAGCTGAAGAGCTTGGCGCAAGCGATGGGCCTGCCGTCAGGAAAGAAATAACGACCCATTCCCACTAAGCATGGAACCAACAATCTCCAACTACGGAATTCTCTACATCGACGACGAAGAGAAGTCCCTGAAATACTTCGAAGCCATCTTCAGCGATCTGGCTCCTATCTACACCGCGAGTTCGCCGAACGAGGGGTATGATATTTTCGTGGAGCATCACGACAAGATCGGGTTGGTCTTGAGTGATAAGAAGATGCCCAACGAGTCTGGGATCGATCTCCTGCGGAGAATCGAAGCGGTTGATCCGGGCCCTTTTCGCTTCCTTGTGACGGCTTTTACCGATCTGAACGTGGCAGTGGATTGTCTCAACGATGGGCTTCTCTATTCCTACCTGAGCAAGCCATGGGACCCCATGGATTTGGAGCACCGCCTCGCGAAGGCTTTGCGGCACTACTCGGCGCTGCAGGAAAGGGAAGCGCTTCTCGAGGAGAAATCCAAGATGGTTCAGCAGTTGGTGATGGCTGACAAAGCCTCCAGCATGGGAATCCTCTCACGAGGGCTGAATCACCATCTCAGGAATTCCCTGACTGTCTTGCGAACGTTTTATGACATGCTTCCCTACCAGTTGGAGGACGAACTGGGAAGGAAGCCTCAGGATACGGAATTCTGGAATGACTATTACAGTGAGGTTGGGTCCCAGATGGAAAGGATGACCAATATGTTGGCCAGCCTTGCCGAGGGATCCGAGGCTCGGACAATTCGGGATCTGGAGACGATCCAATTCGAGGAGCTGGTCCTGATGGCAATACAGATGACGGATCTCGCCGACGATGGTGTCATCTTTGATTGTCCTGATGGGCATGACTTCATGATTGCAGGGGAGTCGGCGGGGTTGACGCAGATGGTGCGAATGCTGGTTCAGGAAGCTCGGCAGAATGCGGGAAGCGAGGGGACCGTTGAAATTGGTCTCCAGGCAAACTCTGAGGAAGATGGATTGGTGCTCGAGGTGATCGACAATGGCCCTTTGGTCCCGGAAGAAGAGAGAAAGCACCTTTTTGATCCGTTTTTCGTGAGGTCAGACAAGCCCGAAGAGCTTGGTCTGGAGTTGCTGGCCTGTTACATGACGGTTTATCGTCATGGTGGGCAGATCAAGTCACTGAAAGACTCGAAGGATCGAAACGTGATCCATGTGAAGCTGCCGCGGCGTCCGAGTCAGGAAGCAGCTGATCCCGAGTTTGTGGGTGACCTGAGTTTCAGTCGCGTTCCGAGATCAAGCGAGACGGCCCTGCCGTCCTGAAACCGTCAGATCCGGATACGAAAAACCCTCGATCCCATTGGGGAACGAGGGCCTCGTAAAGATCAGTAAAGGTAGGGGAGATTACCCTTCCGCCTTGAGCGTGTTGAAGAGTTCGAACCCTTCGGCTGGCTTGAGGCCGTCGTGAACGACGCCGGCTACCGCCTTGATCATCGCGAGAGGGGCATCCGACTGGAAAACGTTTCGTCCCATGTCGACACCAGAAGCGCCGCACTGAATCGCATTGTAGGCGAGCTCGAGGGCTTCCAGCTCAGGCAGTTTTTTACCGCCGGCAATCACCACGGGAACCGGACAAGCGGCCACGACGTTTTCGAAGCCTTCCGTGTAGTAGGTCTTCACGATACTGGCGCCGTTCTCTGCGCAAACGCGAGAGGCAAGACCGAAGTAGCGAGAGTCGCGAGCCATGTCTTTTCCGACGGCAGTAACGCCCATGACAGGAATGCTGTATTTCTGTCCGATATCGACGAGACGGCTGAAGTTGGCTACCGTCGAGGCCTCAGTGGCGGCGTCGCCGATGGCGAGCATGGCGGCCATGGCGGCAACGTTCATGCTGATCGCATCGGCCTCGTCGATGAGGACGTTGTGATTCATCTCCGTCAGGATCGTAGTTCCTGTATCGGTACGAAGACAGACAGGCTTGGTGTTGTCGGCAGGAATCGAGGAGCGGATCATTCCGCGAGTGCCCATGAGACAGTCTGCGTGCTCGGCGAGAGGGGCGATGTTGAGATCGATCCGCTCAAGCCCAGAAGTGGGTCCCATGAGAAAGCCGTGGTCGAAAGCCAGCATCACGGTGCGTCCCGACTTGCGATTGAAAATGCGGGCCATCCGGTTCTTGAGGCCCCAGTCCGTGCTGTTGAGCCCCTTGAGGTAAAAAGAGGAAGTGTCTGCGGGGGTATTGAGACCAAAATTGTCTCCGTCTCTGATGTCGTCTAGATCTGCCATGGTAGGATTGTAGATGGGGTTTGAAATACGCGAGGCAAACTTTGCTGGTGTAAGCCCTCAGGGTCAATATCGAATTGCGCAGGGCTTGAGTCGGTTCGGTCCCTGACCAGGCCCGGATAGCCCTTAGAGGAGCGTTTCAACGAAATCGTTGGGATCGAACGGCTTCAGATCGTCGAGGGACTCTCCTGTTCCGATGTAGCGGGTGGGGATGCCCAGTTCGTGCTGGATCGCGACGACACTGCCGCCTTTTCCCGATCCATCGAGCTTGGTAACGATGACCCCGTTGAGGTCGAGTGCCGATTGAAACTCGCGCGCCTGGTTGAGGGCGTTGGATCCGGTGGTGCCGTCGACGACAATCCAGCGGTGCTGCGGCGCAGACGAGTCCTGCTTCGCAATCGTCCGTCGAATCTTCTTCAACTCCTCCATCAGATTGTTCCTCGTGTGGAGTCGACCGGCAGTATCACAAATCAGGTAGTCTGCTCCCATCGCAATGGCCTTCTGGTGAGCGTCAAAGCAGACGGCCGAGGGATCGCCCTGGTACTGGGTCGTGACGATGGGGACATCGATCCGTTCTGCCCAGATCGTGAGTTGCTCGATGGCGGCTGCGCGAAAGGTGTCGGCAGCCGCGAGAACGACGCTTTTGCCCTCGTTCTTGAGATACGCGGCCAACTTGGCGACCGAGGTGGTTTTCCCGACTCCATTGACTCCGGCGACGAGGATGACGACCGGCAGTCCCGTGTCATTCGATTCCGGAAGGGCGAGGGGAGCTTCTCCCAGGATGGAGGTGATCTCTTCCCGGCAAGCGCTTGCGACACTCTCCGCGTCCAGCTTACCTTTTCGAGCTTGGATCCGGTCGACCAGTTCGGTGGTGAGCCGTATCCCGAGATCTCCGGTGACAAGAGTCTCCTCGAGTTCGTCCCAGTCGACGTCCTCTCCTCGAAAGCGATCGATGATAGATTTGAAAAGTCCCATAACGTCACGAATCGGTGCTGGATTCCTCCTCCGCTGAGTCTTCGCTTCCTCGATAAATCCGGTCGAGGATACCATTGATGAATTTGGGCGATTCCTCTCCTCCGAAGCGCTTCGCAATTTCCACCGCTTCGTTGATCGCAGCCTGCGGAGGAATGTAATCGGCATGGAGAATCTCGTAGGCGCCGACACGGAGGATATTGCGATCGACTGGTGTCAGCCGTTGGAAGGCAAAATTCTCCAGTCGGGAACGGATCGCGTTGTCGATGAGGTAGGCATGATCCCTCACCCCGAGGACGATCTTGGTGGCAAACTCCTTGGCGGTGTCCTTGGCGAGCCTCAATTCCCAGAACTCAGCGAGAGTTTCGGGGGAGAAATCGATCTCTCCTTGCACATCATTTCCGTACAAATACTGGACCGCAGCCTCTCGACCGTCACGGCGCGGGGAGGGCGGCTTTTTCTTTGTCTTTTTCTTGGGACTGGGGGAATCCATCGGAACGAATGACGACCTCATTTTCCTCGCGGAGGGAGACGATCTGGCACTCGATTTCTCGCTTATTCCTGATGAATTGCAAGCCATCCTTTTCTCCGAGAAGGGTCACTGCAGTCGCGTGGCTGTCCGATTGAGTCGCCGTAGGCGCAACGACACTTGCACCGATTCTCTCGGTCAGGCCGAGACCGGTTCGGGTTGAGACGATGTGAGAATAGCGAACCCCATCGAGGACGAAATAGCGCCTCGTGTCTGCCGATGTGGAGATGGCTTGGTTGGTGAGGGTGACAGTGGGAATCTTCTTGTAATCCGTCTCCAGTTCGAGCGTTTCGATTCCGATTCGCCAACCCTCCTTCCCCGGCGGGGGATCGCCCACGACAATGTCTCCACTCGCGGCGACGAGGGATCGAGAGAACCCGGCACCGACCAGCAGCTCGAGAGCAGCATCGGCGGCATATCCCTTGGCTATGCCACCGAGATCGAAAAGCATTCCCTCCATGCGCTTGGTGACCGTCTTTTGCACAGGGTCCAGAGCGAGGTGATCGAATCCGGTTCGGATCCGAGCTCGCGTGAGCTGATCGGGAGTGGGCAGCTCCTGGTTTTTTTTTGCCCGTCGCCAGAGTCGGATGAGGGGGCCGGCGGTGATGTCAAAGGCGCCATCGGTGGCCTTCCAGAGCTTCTCGCTCTCGGCAAGGATGCGGAAGAGATCGTCACTGACCGGGATCGGTGTCCCGACGGGAGCCCGCGCCAGGTCGTTGATCTCCGACTCCGGAAGGTAGTCGGAAAACGCCTGGTTCAGCTCGCCAATCCGCGCAAAGACTTTCTTTTTCAACAGGGTCAGCTCATCGACCTGACCCTCTTGTGCCCACACTCGGAGCGTAAAAAGGGTGCCCATGTGAGGCTCCTGGAAAGTGTAAAGCTTCATTGCCGACTCCTTCTGAGGAGCGGCTGTTTCCGGCTCTTTCGCAGAGCAGGCGGTGAAAAGGGAGATGAGGAGCAAGGCGGCTGCGTTCTTCATCGGGCTTCGGGAATGACCTCGGTCCCCTCGTAGTGCATGGCTCCGGTGTTCCAGGCTTCGTAGACTTCCTCTTCGCTTGGAAGATTCACCGGTCGCACGACTCGAAAGCCTTGCCACATCGCGTCGGCGAGCCACCAGATGCTTTGGGGGAGTTGGGGGGGCTGCATGTTCCAGTTTGGGTGGGAATATCCGCGATGCGCACTGCGGAGATGCTTGGGGTCTCCGTCGTAGAAGGACCCACCGCGGGCAATCCTCGGATAGCGTTGGGTCGCGCGGAACCAGGGATCTTTCTTGGGAAGGACTCCGTAGGCCATCGAGGAGTAGCCATCGAGGCACCATTCCTGGACATTCCCATGCATATCGTAGATTCCCCAGGGGTTGGGTTTCTTGGTCCCAACTTTCTCGTATCGGTCGCGTTTCATGTCCGGATCGAAGACCGCATAGTCCTGTAACTCTTCGACTGGACAGTGGAACGGGCCCGTGGTGCCGGCTCGACAGGCATACTCCCATTCGGCTTCGGTAGGGAGTCGATAGAATCTGCCGGTCTGCCAGCTGAGCCATTGGCAGTATTTGTTGGCCGCATGCTGGGTCATCCCGACAGCGGGGTAGTCATCGTCCATGCCCATGCCCATGTCGGGAGGAACATAGACAAGGGTGGGGGCGGAGATCCAATCAACCCATCGAGTGGCTTCCTCTGGATCCCGGGGGCTTCCGTTGTAGTTGCGAGCGAGCTTGTCTTTCTCCGAAGGCATCGAAAACGGGGAAAATTCGGCCCATGTCACTTCGTGCTTTCCAATCCAGAACGCGGAGACGGTGACATCTCTCCAGCCGGGTTCGTCAGCGTTTCTTCCCTTCTCCTGATTCGGGCTTCCCATGCGGAAGGTTTCTTCGGGCAGCGCGATCAGGTCGAATTTCGTTTCGGTCGATGGAATCGTCTCGGTGTAGTCGTCCAGGTCCTTCTGGCGGGCGTGAGCTTCCTTGAGTCGGGCATAGATTCGTGCGACGAGCTCCCTTTCGTGGGTCGGGGTAGGCTGAGCCCGTACCCATCCGCCTCGGTCAAGTTTGGCGCTGGCTCCCCAGGTCGGTGGGATTTCAGCCTTTGGATCTGCAGCTTCGATCGGCAGCAGTGAAGGGATCGCCAAAGACAAAAAAAGGCGAACCGCGAGGTTCGCCTTCTTTCGGAAAGTCATGGTCGGGGAAACAAAGGATTACTCGCCATTGCGGCCGAGATTCCAAAGCTCGTGCATCTTTTCTGCGTCCGGCACCTCGAGGGGGCGAACCACTCGGAAACCGAGCCAGTGCGCATCGGTGTGATACCAGATCGACTTGGGAAGTTGCGGATCCTGCACCTTCCAGTTCTCGTCCGAAGGAGCACGCCCGGCGGAGCGAAGATACTCAGGGGGATCATACCAGGACCCGCCCTTGGCTACGCGAGGGTAGAGGGTCGTAGGAATGACGAGAGGATTCTCGGTGACACCGCTTCTACCGGTATAGGCTTCTTCGGTATACTGGTCGAGGACCCACTCCATCACGTTCCCATGCATGTCGTAAAGTCCCCAGGGATTCGGCTTCTTGGTTCCCACTTTCTCATAACCGACTCGGACCTGCTCGGGGTCCATCACCGCGTATTCAGCGAGCTGGTCCTCGGGGCAGTGAAACGGGCCGGTTGTTCCGGCTCGGCAGGCGTACTCCCACTCGGCTTCGGTGGGGAGGCGGTAGTAATGGCCGGTCTGGGCGCTGAGCCACTGACAGAACTTGTTGGCGGCATGCTGCGTCATGCAGATCGCGGGATAGCCGTCTGTCCCCATTCCAAAACTCATCTCGGTGTAGGGTGTGGTGGGGCTGGAAACGACATCGACCAACTCGGCATCGGCAGGGATGTTCTCGGGTGAGCCATCCTTGTTTCGAGCCACGCCGGTGATCATGAAGGGCTCATACATATTCCAAGTGACCTCGAATTTGCCCATCCAGAACGGGCTCACTTTCACCTTGTGCTGAGGACCCTCGGACTCTTCGCGACCGGCTTCATCCTCGGGGCTGCCCATCATGAACTCACCACCGGGAATGGGAACCATCTCGAACTTCACTCCTGTCTTGGGGATTGTCGCGGTGTATTCCTTCATCTCCTCTTCGGATTTCTCGGGAGAGTTTGCGATGATGTTTTCTCGGATTGCTTCGGCGAGCGAGAGGTTGTCGCCGAGCGCATCCTCGTCAACGGCTCCTCCGAGGCTGATTCCTGCGGGCCAGTCCGCACCCTGCTTCGCCCAGAGCGTCAGCATTTCGATTTGTTTCTCGTTGAACGGCCCTCCGGTCATAAGGAGCTGGCGAACGTTCTGAAAGGTCACGCGAGGAGCCTCTTCGAGGACGACTCCTTCCGGCCACTTGGCACCTTGATCGATCCAGTCCTTGATCAGGTTCTGCTGATACTCGTTCAAGGGCTTCTTCGGGGGCATCGCCTCGGAATCGTCCGGGTCGTCGAGGTGAATCGTCGTCATCCAGTAGACCGGGCTGTCATTTCCGTCGCCAGGAGTGATGACATCGGAACCATAGGATTCCCCACCCTTGAAGGTGGCCTCCATCGTGGTCATGTCATACTCGGCACCTTCGTCGTCCGCTTTTTCTGGATTGTGACACTGGACGCAGGCCCCCTCGAACAGAGGCTTGATCTGGGTCATGAAATCGACTTCTTCGGCCTCGGCGATCGCCAGGCAGCCTGAAGAAACAAGGAGAATGGGCAGGAAACTCTTTCGCATAAGATCAATCGTTGAGCGGGTAAGCAAGCAGAGAATGCCTGTCGAATCAAGCACCGTAATCAGGTGGATTTCCCTGGGCTGATACGTAGGAAAAGGGGAATGATCTGGATTGGGACTGGTTGACGGGGCGGGGGGAATCGCCATACTAGCTTGGTGATCGTTTTTCGTCCCATCCCATCGGGTATTTTTTTCCTGGTTGTTGTTTTTTCCCTGATGATCGCAGGACGGGTGGGGGCACAGGACCTCCCCCTTCGAGGCTTTGTGAGCGTTGAACCTTTCGAAGTGCGGTTGGAAGCGCTTCTCAAAGTCGATGCCTACCGGGAGAGTTGGAAGATCGACGAGCCTGCGGTCTCGTTTCGCAACCGACAGGGGGTTCTCGACAACGTCTCCACCTTGGTAGCTTCTGGGGTTTCCTTGAGGGCGGAAGGAGAAAGTATCAGCTTCTCGGGACAGGAGTTGCGATTTGTTCGCCGGGATTCCGAACTGGGATATGTGACGGACGAACGGGAGGAAATTCCACTGGAAGAGGCTCTCGTCGGTGTAACTCTGTCTTCCGGAGTCGAAGCTGTGACAGCCTTCGAAGGGGAGTGGCTTTGGTTTCCACCAGGGCAGGATCAAGTCGTGATCGAGATATCCAGCCGTGGTAGACCTTCTGCTCGCTACGTGTCGAAAGAATCTCCGGCCTTTGCCTGGGCCCAAGATGAGTTGCCTCCTCCTCCAACTCTCTTGGAAGTGCCTCGCGTTGTCCTAGAATCTCGGAGTCCACTTTCGTTTCTAACCTACCTCGGGATCGGGATTGGCTTGTTCGCCATTGGGGTCATCATTGTAAAGAAGCACCGGACGCCATCCTGGGTGGGGACCCTGTTTTTCACCGCGATCGTCTCGGTGATTTTGGGATACACGATTCGCCAGCAGCAGGTTGAGATCCCTGCACCCGAAACGGCCGAGGAGATCACCTACCGTATTCTCCGAAACATCTATCATGCCTTTGATTTTCGCGACGAGTCTTCGGTTTACGACACTCTCGCCAAGTCGGTCACGGGGCCGCTCCTGGAGCAGGTGTATCTCGAAATCCAGAATTCACTCGAACTGGAGACATCGGGCGGGCCTCGAGTGAAAGTCTACGAGATCGCCCTGAGGGATGCCGAGGTGATCGAATCGTCTCCTGATGAGGGAGGGGAGGCAATGAAGATCCAGGCGAACTGGGCGACGGTCGGAGAGGTTTCCCACTGGGGGCATACCCATGAAAGAACGAATCGGTATGAGGCACAGCTGATCTTTGCCCCGGTGGGCGAGCAGTGGAAGTTGCAGGATCTCGATCTTCAGAACGAGGAGCGAGTGCAGAAGGTGTCTCGGAATCAGATTGTGGCAGAGCCGATCACCCCGACAGAAGAGGGCGAGGGTGACGAGGTAGAGGTAGACACGGACAAGCCATGATCCTGTGTGAAGATCTGCAGTTTCGTTACGAAGGGGATCCGTTCACCTTGCGAGTGAATCGCTTTTCTTCGGAGGCAAAGGAAACCTTAGCGCTGATTGGTCCTAGCGGATGCGGCAAGACTACCTTCCTGAACCTGCTTGCCGGGATTCTTCAGCCGGAATCCGGGAAGATCCGTTTCATGGGGGAATCGCTTTCTGAACTGGACCTGCCGGAAAGACAGCAGTTTCGCAGGGAAAAGATCGGGATGATCCCCCAGAACTTCGAGCTGCTCGACTATCTGACCGTTCGCGAAAACCTCATGGTGCCTTTCTGGATCGGCAAGAGTTCGCGAGAGGATCGAGTCGAAGCCGCGAAACGAATCGAAGAGTTGGCAGAGCGAACTGGGATTTCTCCGCTTCTGGAGAAGTATCCGACTCATGTCTCGCAGGGAGAGAGGCAGCGGGCGGCCCTCTGTCGGGGATTGATCCGATCTCCTCAATGGATCCTGGCCGATGAACCCACCGGAAACCTCGATACGGAGAACCAGGAGAAGATCGTCAGTCTGCTGCTGGAGGAGGCGGACAGGATCGGTGCCGGGGTGATCATGATTACCCATGAGCCCACTTTGCAACCGAGGTTCGACCGAGTCGTCGATCTCCTCGAGCTGAGGGAGGAGGTTCTACGTCCATGAATGCGGGGGGAGTGTTTTTTCTGGGGCTTCGTTATCTCGCTCGTCATCGCGTGAAGACGATCCTGCTCGTCTCGGCATTTGTTCTCGCGATGGGACTCCCCGTCTCGATTTCCCGGGTCGTTGGGCATGTGGAAGCCCAGCTGCGTTCGCGAGCTGAACAAACCGGACTCGTTTTGGGAGCTGCTGGAAGTGCGCTCGAATTGACCTTCAATGCGCTCTACTTTACCAAGCCAGGCATTGCCTCTCTCCCCTATTCCGAAGTGGAGGAGATTCACGATACCGGCCTGGGACAGGCGATTCCCCTCTACGTGCGATACGCTGCCGGAGACTATCGGATCGTTGGAACGAATCTCGATTACCTGGATTTCCGCAAATTCCAGTTTGCCGAGGGCCGTTCGCTGCTTCGCCTCGGGGAGTGTGTCATCGGTGCCCGGGTCGCCCGCGAGAATGGGATCCAAATCGGGGATTCCGTGATTTCCTCACCGGAGAGCCTGTTCGATCTCGCGGGGGTGTATCCGCTCAAGATGAAGGTCGTGGGGATTCTCGAGTCCACCGGAACCCCGGACGATCGCGGGATCTTTGTCGACTTGCGGACGGCATGGATCATCGAGGGCCTAGGTCACGGGCACGAGGAGGCCTCCGAGCTCTCCGACGATCAGATCCTGGAAAGAAAAGGCGACACGGTGCGGCTCAACGCCTCCATCGTCGAATACAACGAGATTACGGAGGAGAATCTGAATTCGTTTCATTTCCACGAGGAGGAAGGGAAGCTTCCCCTGACCGCCATCCTCGTGCTTCCCTACGACGAGAAATCCCAGGCGATTTTCAAAGGGCGATACGCCAACAAGGATACCAGAATCCTGGTGACCCCCGCGGATGAAATGGAGGAACTGTTCGATACCGTTTTCCGGGTGCAGCGGGTGGTTCTCTCCCTTCTCATCGCTGTGGGAGTAGCAGCCGCGGCCCTGGGATTGATTGTCTTTCTCCTCTCCAACAGGCTGCGAGCGGCGGAATTCCGACACCTGAAAAACCTCGGCGCGTCACCTGCGACGATGAAGGCCCTGATCGGATTCGAGGCAGGGTTTGTCCTGCTGTGCAGCGGGCTCCTCACGATCGCTGTCCTCGTCCTCGTGGATTGGATCGTTCCGATCGTGCTGATTCGACTGATTTGACCAGCGCTTGGTCGGTAAATCAAAGACGCGGAAGGCCACCGCGTTGCTTGGCACGGGGCGGACCGAGAACCTCCCGCAAGATGAGCGCGTTCTTCAGTTGATGCCCGTCGCGCAGGGTTTTGCGAAGGGCATCCGAGGTTTCCCGGTTGCCATTGAGCTTGCGCTTCTTCCTTCGGCTCTTCGTCGATCCGAATGCGGGAAAGCCCGTCGGCTGAGGTATCGGAGCCATCTCGGGAATGGCGGTGGTCGGCAGAGTCTCGTCGGGGACCGAGGGAGGGGTATAGCTCCGTGTAGGAAGCGGGGGTGGAGTTCGCTCCGGTTCCACTTCGACCTCTACTTCCTGCATATGTCTTTCGATTTCTTGAAAGACATCGCGGAATGACTTCGGGCCCTCCGGCACCTGGTCGCGGGAAGAACTCGTTTCGCGATAGGGCGATTCGTACTCGGGCTCGGTCGACATGCGAGCGCGTTGCGCCCGCTTTTTCTCGGCAACCTTTTCCCGACGGATCTCAGCGGCTTCCTTGATCTGGTTGTAGATCCAGCTCACGAAGGCGATGAAGATCATCGCTACATAGAGCCAGGGGATGTCGCCGTCCATGAAAGTGGGGGGGGAGGGAAATGCGTTTCGGTTGCGAAGAGCAAGCTTCGGTAGATTCCTAGGACTATCTCGCGCCGCTAGGATCTTCCTCTTCCTCTTCGCTGACTTCTTCCGCTATGCTCTGACGCATTTCCGTGTCGGCAACGATGTTCCGGTAGTTGGTGTAGTCCATGACACCGAGGTTGCCGTTGCGAAAGGCTTCCGCGATCGCCATGGGGACCTGAGCCTCGGACTCGACGAGCTTGGCGCGCATCTCCTGGGTCCGCGCCGACATCTCCTGCTCGGTGGCGACGGCCGCGGCCCGTCGGACCTCTGCTTTTGCCTGGGCGACCTTTTTGTCTGCCTCGGCTTGAGACTGCTGCAGTTTTGCTCCGATGTTTTCACCGACATCGACGTCTGCGATATCGATCGAGAGAATCTCGAACTGGGTGTTGGCATCGAGGCCGCGCTCGAGGACTCGTCTCGAAATGTGATCGGGGTTTTCCAGCACATCCTTGTGGGACTGGGCCGAACCGATCGAGGTCACGATCCCCTCGTTGACTCGGGCGATGATCGTTTCCTCGGTCGCTCCCCCCACGAAGCGGTCGAGGTTGGTTCGGACCGTTACCCGGGCTCGGGCTCGAAGCTGGATTCCGTCACGGGCCACCGCATCGATCTTCTTTCCTCCTCCGGGACAATCGATCACAGCAGGGTTGATCGAAGTTCTCACCGCTTCGAGAACTGTCTTGCTCGTGCCTTTCACAGCAAGGTCGATTGCGCAGGCGCGGTCATAGGCGAGGGGAATGGCGGCCTTGTCGGCTGCGATCATCGAAAGAACGACATCGTCGACGTGTCCTCCGGCGAGGAAGTGGGCTTCCAGCTGATCGGTGGAGAAATCGAGCCCTGCTTTGGCCGCAGTGATTCGGCTGTCGACGATCAAGGAGGGTGGCACTTTTCGGATCCACATGGCAACGAGGTTGAGCAATCCGACAGGGGCATTCGAGACTCTCGCTCGGATCCAGATGCCAATGAACTTGGCGAGGACGAGGAGGATGATGATCGTGACGAGGACGATCGCTCCGATGATGATGAGTTCGGTCATAGGGTGGGGGCGTTGAACTGGTGTGGGATGAAAACCTGATTATTTGAGAGAAAGAGCTTCCTGGATTGCAGGGAGAAAGGCTTCGGCCTGGCGAAAGAAACCAAGATCACTCGGATGAGAGCCATCAGTCGCACCTTCGGTGTCCTCACCGAGGAGAGACTCACCAGCAAGATAGTAGATGTCTTTCATCCCGGATGATACGAGTTTGTCGTAGGCCCGGATGAGGGCAGCGCGATTTTCGGCGTGCCTTTCCCTCCGATCCTTGAAAATCCACGAGTTGGTGAAGGAACGGTCCTCCACCAGCAAAATCGGGGTCTCGGGGCGAACTTCTCGCAGTTTTCTGACGAAAGCCTCGGCGCGTTCGTCGACGAGCTTTCCATTCATGTTGGGGAGGCAATCAATGATGTAGAGCGAGGTGTCGATCTCGGCCAGCAGGGCTGCGAGCTCGATTTCCATCCTTCCGTTTCCGGAGAATCCCAGGTTGATGATGGGCCGATCAAGCCAGCGTCCGAGAATCGCGGGGTGAGTCATCCCAGGCCGGGAGGCACAGGCTCCATGCGTAATCGAAGTTCCGTAGAAGACGATGGAATCCTGGTCTCGAGCGGGAAGTGGCTCCAGCTTCGCTCCATTCGGAACGCCAATTTCGATTGCCGTTGTCGAGTTGTAGAGAGGGAGGTAAGCGAGATAGGTCCTCTGACCGGGGTCGAGTCCCTTGATGGTATGAGTCGTCTCTGCGGCCTGGGGACGTGTCACTTCGACCCAACCCCATTTGCCATCCGGCATCATGGCATAGAGATCGACCCCACTGGCTCCAGTGGCGGGCATGTGGGGTTTGTCGAGAGAAGCGCTGCCGACCTGGTAGCGAATGCGGATCTCGGTGGCGTCGGTGGTGAATTGGAAAGAGATCCCCGAGCTGTGCCGACTCAGGTTCCAGACGGGGGCGCGTACGATCTTCTCCGCTTTTGCTGGGAGGCGATCGAATCGAGAGGCCAGCTCCTCGACTGGCCAGGCCTGGCCTTCCACGTTCCAGTCCGATACGTCATGCCAGACGATGCTTTCGTCTTTCGAAGAGGGTTCCGCGAGAGCAAGGAGGGGCATCGCGCCCAGGGCGAATAGTGCAGAGAGCTGTCTCATGACATGCGAAATGACAGGATAAAAGGGGAGCGGTGGGCGAGGGTTTCGTCAACTAGAATCACCGGAATCTGCACGCTTCTCGGAAAGAGCGTTGTCCAGCCAGGCCAAGGCTTCTTCTCGAGTCTTCAGCTCACCTTCGAGTTGCAGGTCCTGGGCACACTGGAGGATGGTCTTGAATTCCGGGCTTGGTTTGAGTTTTCGATCGATGAGATCTCTCCCGGTCACCAAGGGTGGGGGAACGAGCGGTTCCGCGGCGAACTCTTCCTTCTTGGCTTCGAGAAATTCGTAGTTCGAGAGGTTGCCATTGCTGCCGAGGCAGTCGACGCGATGCAGCTCCATCTCGTCGGGGAACTCCGGCCGATCCATGAAGCGCTTCAAGGTCGAGGTGCGCATCTGTTTCACATCGATGAAACGCATGTGATTCGCGACACCAGAGACCGTGGCATCGATCACCGCATTCGAGTAGCGCAGCCGATGGAGGATACTTTCCGCCATCTCGGCACCCACTTTGTCATGACCGTTGAAGCGAATCCGATTTTCCTTCTCATCCATCATGAAGGTCGCAGGCTTACCGATATCGTGGAAAAGGACGGACAGAACCAGGGGAAGGCTGACCTCGTCGGGCAGGAGAGAGAGCATCAGGCGAGTATGGACGAAGACATCGCCCTCCGGGTGCCATTGGGGAGGTTGTTCGACCCCTTGCAGATCAAGGATTTCAGGGAGGATCTCCTGCATGAGACCACTGGCCACGAGCAGATCGAAGCCGCGAATCCGGTTCGGGTGCAACCAGATCCGGTCGAGTTCTTCCCGGATCCGTTCAGGCGAAATCTGTTGGATGGAGGGAGCCTCCTCGCGAAGAGAATTCCAGGTTTCACTCTCGATCTCATAGTCGAGAACTGTGGCGAAACGAATTGCCCGAAGCATGCGAAGATAGTCCTCCTCGAAGCGCAATCTCGGCTCACCGATCGCACGAAGGGTCCCGGTGGCGAGATCTTCCCGCCCCCCGACGAAGTCGATCAGCTGTTCAGCAACTGGATCGAAGAACATGCCGTTGACGGTGAAGTCCCTTCGCTTGGCATCGTTCTCCGGATCGGAAAAACGAACCTCATCAGGTCTTCTCCCGTCCGAGTAGGCTCCGTCCTCACGGAAGGTAGCAATTTCGTAGGCGTGGCCCTTTTGCTTTACCAGAATGACACCGAAATGAGCCCCGATTGAGTCACTCCGAGGGAAAATTTCCAAGACCTGGTCCGGAGTGGCACTCGTCGCGATATCGTAGTCCTTGGGAGAGACCCCACGCAGTTGGTCCCGGACGCATCCGCCTGCGAAATAGGCGATGTGTCCGGCATCTTGAAGAGCCTGCACCAGTTGCACGGCATTCTCTTCCATGGATGGGAGCGGAAGGTTCATGGCGATCTGGGAAGCCAGGAAGGTCAGGGCATCGGGATACCGAGGTCGGCTGCAGTGACGCGTCGGATACCACCCTGGGCTTTCATGTCATCAAAATGCCACCACTCAGACTGGATCTTCCGAAAGCCCGCGGCAATCATGAGACGCTGGATCAGGTCGACCCGTTTCTTGATTTCAGGATCTCCGCCCGTGTAGTCGGATTTGGCGCGCTCGGAAAATTCATCGAATCGGGAGGGCATAGGCACTTCTTTTCCGTTGAGGGTTGCCAGCGTCAGGTCGATGGAGATCCCATAGCAGTGCCAGGAGAGGCCCTTGCTGGGGGGCACGACGAAGTTGGGATCCCGGACGGCATTCCAGAGTGCGATGTGCGCTTCGGGCGGTCGCCACGCGTCCCAGATCAGGAGCGCATAGCCATGCTCTTTGAGCTTCTGATTTACCCGCTTCAGCTTCTGTGCCGTCGATTTGTGGACGAGACAGGGCATGTCCTTGAGATAGAGTGGTTTTCCGGAAGCGGAAGTGATCTTGTATCGCATGTCGATAAAGGCACCCGGCACTTCCTTCTCCACCGAGACGAGATTGTATCGCTTGGCCTTGCGGAGAATGGCAGCATTCGGATCACGCGAGAAGAGCCCCTGTCCATCGGTGATGGCAGGGAGAATGAACAAGGCTGCCAGAACCACAGCGGCGGCGATCGGAATACGTTGCATCTTTGCCAAGCAGTCTACTGCGGGTTCCCATTTCTGCAATTGCCGCGAAAACTGATGAGGTAAGGGCGAGCGCATCAGCGCAATCTTGGCAATTTGGCGGTTTTGAAACTTGCCGGCGAAAGCCAAGCAAGTAGCATCGGAAGCAATGAGTATGTTTTCAGATTTAATGGGCCGGATCTTCGGCAAGGACAAAGAGGAAGAAGCACCAACTCCGGCTCCTGAGCCGGCGGCAGAGGAAGTCGCCCCTGGCGATGCTCCGGCCGCTTCGGAAGCCGCACCCAGTGAGGCTCCTGCGGGAACAGAGGAGGCACCTGCGGCAGCGGCTTCGCCAGAGCCGATCGCTCAGGTCGATGTGGCTGCCATCCTGACCAAGATGGAGGCCGAGCACCCGGAGGACCTCGATTGGAAGCGCTCCATCGTCGATCTCATGAAGCTGGTGGGAATGGACAGCAGCTACGGAGCACGCAAAGAACTCGCTCTCGAGCTTGGTTACAGCCAGGCCGACATCGACAGCAAGGGTTCTGCCGAGATGAACATGTGGCTGCACAAGCAGGTCATGAAGAGCCTCGCAGAAAATGGAGGAAAGGTTCCTGCCGATCTTCTTGACTGATTTTCGATTTTCAAAGGAAAGGCCGATTTCTCGAGAGAGAGGAATCGGCCTTTTTCGTGTCTTGCCGGAGCATTGGAACGAAAGAGAACGAGGGGGGCGGATCACCCTTCAGGAGAGGTCGAAAGGAATTCCGGCCAGCCCTTCGTGCGAGACGCCAAACCAATGGGAGAGCGTCGCGGCGATATCGGCGAACGAGTCACGAACACCGTGATTCCGGGAGGGGCCGGGATGGCCGAGGAGAAGGGGCACTCTTTCCCGGGTGTGATCAGTTCCGGTCCAGGTGGGGTCATTCCCGTGATCGGCGGTGATGAGAAGCAAGGTTTCCTTGTTGAGGCGCGGCAGGAGGGTTTCCAGCCAGTGGTCGAATTCCATGAGGGCGTTCGCATATCCGACGGGGTCTCGCCGGTGGCCGTAGAGCATGTCGAAGTCGACGAGATTGGCAAAAATGAGCTGGGGAGAATCCCGCGGCTTTTCCAGGAGTTCGTCGATCTTTTCGCAGCCTTCGCTGTTGGAACGGGTCGGGTGAGATTCGGAAATCCCTGAAGAGGCGAAGATGTCGGAGATCTTGCCGACGCCACAGGTCCTGATCCCGGATTGTTCGAGCCGATTCAAGGCTGTTTCCGGAGGGTCCATCGAGAAATCATGACGATGCGAGGTCCGCTCGAACGCACCGGGTTTGCCCAGAAAGGGACGCGCGATGACTCTTCCAATCCGCTCTCGGTCGGCGAGGACTCGGCACGCTTCGCAGATGCGGTAGAGTTCGGAAACCGGGATCACTTCCTCGTGAGCTGCGATCTGGATGACCGAGTCGGCACTGGTGTAGAGGATTGGTTTTCCCGTTTCGAGATGTTCTCTTCCCAACTCCTCGAGGATCTTCGTGCCCGATTGCGCGTAGTTCCCGAGAAACTGGCAGCCCGAGACCTCCTCCATCTCTTTGAGGAGAGGCTCCGGAAAGCGTAAAAAGGTGGTGAAAGCTCTTAGCACCGGGGCTCCCGCGATCTCCCAATGCCCGGTTGTGGTGTCTTTTCCAGCAGATTTCTCGCTCAGTGCTGCAAACGAAAGCGTCGCCGTTTCGGTCACCTCTTTCCCCGCCGCCAGTTGCTGTGCTGCGGCGAGACCGGAGCGATCGAGGGTGGGAATGTGGAAGTCCGGGACCGCTTCTCGAATGTGCCCGACAGTGTCAGCGCCGAAGTCTCCAAAGTCTTCCGCATCGGGAGCGTGGCCGATGCCGACCGAGTCGAGGACGATGAGAAGGGCGCGTTTCAACTTACACTCCGATGGGATGCCAGGCGGTTTTCCACTCGACCGTGTCGAGAATTCGATAGGGATCACAGGCTTTCTCCGACATCCACTCGTCGGCGCTTCGACAGGAGTGATCCGAGACCCTCTTCAGATTTTTTGCCGCTCCGGCGCGGAGCTCGGTATGGATATGTCGGTCGCCGGATCCGTCGACGATGGCGTTGACATCCATGTGCGAGGCGAGCCAGGGGGCAAGTTCGTCGCGTTTCCCAGTGAGGAGATTGACGACGCCTCCGGGAAGATCGCTGGTGGCAAGGGCCTCGGCGAGCGTGATGGCAGGGAGGGGGATGGTCTCCGAGGCGATCGCGACGACGGTATTTCCGCTCAGGATCGTTTGTCCGATAAGCGTCACCAGCCCGAGCAGCCCCGGTTCGTCAGGGGCGAGGAGTCCGACTACACCCGTTGGCTCCGGTGTCGTGAAGTTGAAATGGGAACTGGCGACGGGATTCACCGAGCTGAAAACCTGTCCATACTTGTCACACCAGCCTGCGAAATGAACCAGCCGGTCGATGGACAGAGCGACTTCGGCATCAGCCTCCGCCTTCTTGGCACCGGTGAGGTCGACGAGTTCGGCAGAAAATGCAGCGGCTCGAGATTCGATCATTTCCGCTGCGCGATAGAGAATCTGGCTTCGCAAATAGGGTGTTGTGCCTCGCCATCCTGTAAAAGCGGATCGGGCTGCGACCACGGCGTCTCGCAGGTCTTTTCGAGAGGCATGGCTGAAATGAGCGAGGTGCTCCCCGGTCGAGAAATCGGTGGCGGTCATGGTGCGTCCACTTTCGGTCCGAGGGAATTTTCCCCCGATGTAGAGTTTGTAGGTCTTCAGGACATTGAGTCGCTGTCGTGGCATGGAGAGAGAATAGAAGAGAATCTCGATCTTGAACAGGGGAGAGATCAGGATTTTGCAGGGGTGCTCTGCGTATTGCGAGAACGGGTTGGCGATTCGATTCGAGTTGTGATTTACTGGGGGCTTGAACGATCAAGCCAGTCGACCGAAGCCTACGGCCCAGGAAACCGGGAGAACATTGCTGAAACGGCGATCTTTCCGGAGGAACCTCCTGTTTGGATCGACCCTGCTGACCCTGGTCCTCGTTTTTGTCGGCGCAGTTCCGCTCAATCGCGTTCTCGCCGAATCCATCGTCAGCTTTGCTTGCTTCTGGATCGTGGTTCTTCTCCTTGTCGGATTTATCCTGCTTCTTGCCCTTTACGACATGATTCGGATTCGGGTCGAGCATCGCGAAAGACTCCAGGATCTCGAAAAGGAGCTGGCAGATGCTGCTGAAGAAGCCCGCCAGATTTCGGAGGAGACCCAGGCTCTCCTCGAGGAGGAATTGAAACGTCAGGGTGAAGAATCATCAGAGACGTAGTTCGGGGTGGCAGTCCAGTCCAGGCGAGGAAAGGAAAGAAGCGGATTCGCCGTTGCCGTCATCGACGTTCTGCCCGTTACTTTCGCCGTTCTCCGGTTATGCAAATCAACACCTGGTTCATCGTCATCGTCCTCGCCTTGTTCCTGCTCTGGAAGCTGAATTTCTTCGCCACGCTATGGAACATGAAAGCTCTCAGTCCGGAGATTCCGGCCACCTTCGAGGGATTCGTCGATGAGGAGGCCTACGAGAACTCCCAGGCCTACACTCGTGCGAATGCAATTCTCGGAATCGGGGAGGGTATATTTTCGCTGGTGGTTCTCTTCACTTTCTGGTGGCTCGGGGGATTCGGATGGCTGGACGAGCAGGTGCGGAGCTTCGGATATGGATCCATCGTCACGGGCCTGCTTTTCATCGGAGCTGTCCTTGTTGCCCAGATGATTCTATCGATACCCTTTGATCTCTACTCCACCTTTGGATTGGAGGAAAAGTTCGGCTTCAATCGCACCACCTTCTCGACTTGGTGTCTTGATCGGGTCAAAGGCCTGTTCCTCGGATTGATTATCGGTGCCCCTCTTCTGGTCGCACTCCTCTGGATCTTCGAGACGGTACCGGTGGCATGGCTCTGGGGATGGATTCTCATGACGGGATTTTCTCTCATCCTGACCTACGTGGCTCCGATCTGGATCATGCCGCTCTTCAACAAGTTCGAACCGCTGGAGGAGGGGGAACTCAAGACTGCGATTCACAAGATGGCGAAGGATTGTGATTTTCCGCTCAGGGAAGTGACGATCATGGATGGGTCGAAACGTTCCGCCAAGTCGAATGCCTTTTTCACCGGATTGGGTAAAAATAAGCGTATTGCCCTGTTCGATACACTCGTGCAGAATCATACCGTTCCCGAGCTGGTCGGGGTGTTGGCCCACGAGATTGGTCATTTCAAGAAACGACACATCGTAAAGTCGCTTCTCATCGGGATTCTCACGACCGGTGCCCTTTTCTTCCTGCTCGGGTTGATGATGGAGAATCGGTCGCTCTTCGACGCCTTTGGGGTCCGGGAGACCAGCGTCTATGTCAGCCTCGTGCTTTTCGGGATCGTCATGACCCCGATGAACGAAATCCTTTCAATCGGAAGCAACTGGCTCAGCCGAAAACACGAATTCGAAGCTGATGCCTACGCGGCCGAGGTCACCGGCAATCCTCAGGCCATGGCCGACGCGCTCAGAAAGCTCAGCAAGGACAATCTCAGCAACCTGACTCCGCACCCATTCTACGTCTTTCTCAACTACACCCACCCCCCTGTGGCCGAAAGGGTGGGGGCCCTGGGCGTTCGGTGACCCGTGACCCGTGAGCGATCGGCCGCCTCAATATTGAACGCGGGCAGTTTCGATCAGTAGACGTCCCGCTGATAGCGGTGATCGTCTTTCATTTGCTTGAGATAGGCTTCGGCACCTTCGTGGTCGAGGCCACCGTATTTGCGAATCAACTCGAAGAGCGCCTTCTCGACGTCTCCGGCCATGTAGGTAGCATCACCACACACGTAGAAGTGAGCGCCTCCTTCGAGCCAGTTCCAGACTTCTTCGGAGAACTCGCGGATCTTGTCCTGGACGTAGATCTTGTGCTCCTGATCCCGCGACCAGGCGCAATCGATTCGCGTGAGGACTCCCGACTCCTGCATGGAATCGAATTCGTCTTTGTAGAAGTAGTCGGTAGCTTCGTGAGGGTTGCCAAAAAAGAGCCAACTGCGACCACTAGCCTTCGTGAACTCGCGCTCCTCGAGAAAGGCTCGAAAAGGGGCGATTCCGGTTCCCGGTCCGACCATGATGATGTCCTTGGATGGATCGGTGGGGAGCTTGAAGTGCTTGGTCGGCTGCATGAACACTCGGACCTTCTGGTCTTCGGTCATGCCTTCGCAGAGAAAGTTGGAGGCGACGCCCTTTCGCACGCGCCCCTTGCTCTCGTAAATCACCTTGGCGACGGTAAGATGCACTTCTCCAGGGTGCTTGTTCGGGCTCGAGGCGATCGAGTAGAGTCTCGGCTGAAGCTTGCGAAGCAATCCTACGAAGTCTTGCCCGCTCTTGAAGTCGGCGGGGAAGTCGTAGAGAAGGTCGATGATCTCGACTCCGTCGATGACGTCGGTCAGCGAGGCGTCATCCTCGAGAATGGCGTGGAGATAGGGGTGGGAAGTGAGCGGCGCCCATTTCTTGAGAATCGCCTTGGTAACCGTGCGGATGTCGTAACACTCGATCAGTGCTTCTCGCAGAGGCAGCTTTCGCCCATCGGGAACCGAAACCGAAACCTTCGTGTTGAAGGGGAGCGCTACCAGGATCTCGTCGACTAATGCTTCGTTGTTGAGCGGGTAGGTGGCCACCGCATCTCCGACTTCATATTTCAGACCGGACCCCTCGAGTGAGAGCTCGATGTGACGGGTATCGCGAGGCGATGGTTCCAAGTTCAGGCGGTAGCGGTGAGAGAGTGAGGCAGGGAAGGGGTTCTTCTTCCCGAAGGGGAGAGCCTCCGTTGGTGTGACTTCCGTCTCGGCACCATTGGCCGTGACCGTGCTCGTGAAAACATCTTTCCCGATCTCGTCGAGCTTCATCGTTACCACTCGGAACCACTCTTCAGCGGGGTCTTCGTAGTCGACATCGCAATCCACTCTCGGAGCAATTCTCTCGGCACCGAGTTCCTCGAGTCGGGCGTCGAAGAGTTTTCCCATCTCGCAAAAGTCGGCATAGTTCGTGTCACCCAGGGCCAGGACGGCGAATCGGGAGTTTTGCAGCTTTGGCTGCTCATCCGACTTGAACTTTTCCCAGAATTCAACGGCATTGTCGGGAGGGTCGCCTTCACCCCAGGTGCTTGTCACTACGAGAATCAGAGGTTCCTGGGTGAGGTCGACCGATGCGTGGTTCTCCATATCGACGGCTTCCGCGCCCCAGCCGTCTTGATTCATGACCTCGACAAAACCTTCTGAAAGCGCCTGAGCATTCCCGCTCTGGCTTCCGTAGAGAAAAAGCGCTCTCGGTTTGCCAGCGCTTGGCGTGACTTTCTGGGAATTCGCGCCCACGGAGGCCAGGACCTCCGAAAGGTAGGACTTCAGCCAGGTCCGCTGTTCAGCGGTAAAAGGGGCATTCTCGGGAATTTCTGGGAGATGGATAGCCATAGATTGCGGTGAGATATAGCGCACGTTTTGGTTTTCGCAAACAAGAGCATGTTGCGCGCCGTTCCAATCAGGTTTTACGCCCGGCATGGTTTTCGAGGAACTCGCAATCTTCCTGGAAAACGGAAAGGATGCGGGGCTCTTGCTCTGCCAAAAGCGCCGGAAACAAAGACTCGAAACAGGTCTTGCGGTAGGTCCCTGACTTACTATCCTGCAGGGAACCCGATCATGTCTCACACTTTTGATGCCTTGTCCCAAATCGTGGATCCCTGCGATCTGCTCACTGAGCCTGAAGATTTGATCCCGTATGGATTCGACGGTACCGCGGCGCTCAAGCACAAGGCGACCTGTGTCGTCACTCCGCGCAATGTGGAACAGGTGCAGGCAGTGGTTCGATGGGCTCGGGACGAGGGCGTACCCATCGTTTCGCGTGGGTCAGGGACAGGTCTTTCCGGGGGGAGTGTGCCGGTCGATTCAGGAATTGTTCTCTGCCTCGTCCACCTGGACCAGATTCTGGAAGTCGATCCCGCAAATCTCACGATTCTCTGCGAGGCGGGTGTCATCACTCGTGAGATTGATGAAGCGGCGGCTCCCTTGGGGCTCTTCTATCCTCCAGACCCCGGATCGATGAAGATTTCTACGATCGGGGGGAATGTGGCGAACAACTCGGGAGGCCTGCGAGGGCTGAAATACGGGGTTACCCGCGACTATGTCATGGGGATGGAGGTCATTCTTCCCGACGGAGAGATTGCCTGGCTGGGATCGAAATGTGTCAAGGATGTCGCCGGCTACTCCCTGAAGGATCTTTTCGTCGGTTCCGAGGGAACGTTGGGTTTGATCACCAAGGTTCTTCTCAAATTGGTTCCTCGGCCACGGGCTCGACAGACGCTCCTCGCCTCCTTCGATTCCATGGAGGCTGCCGCCCGAACCGTCTCCGAAATCATCAAGCGTCAGATCATTCCCTGCACACTCGAATTTCTCGATCGGAAGACATGTCAATGCGTGGAAGACTTTGCTCAGGTTGGTCTCCCGACCGAGGCAGCGGCGGTCGTCCTCATGGAAACCGATGGAGTGCCCAGTGTGGTCGAGGACGAGGCCGATGCAATGGAAGCGATCGCCTCGGAAAACGGGGCGATTTCCGTTGAGCGGGCCGAAGACGACGCCCATGCCGCCCGGCTCGCCACGGCTCGACGGACTGCCTTTTCAGCCCTGGCCCGAATTCGCCCGACGACCATCCTCGAAGACGTCACGGTGCCTCGGAGTCGTCTTGTCGAGATCGTGTCCTTTGTCGAGGAAGTCGCGAAAAAATACGATCTCGAAATGGCTACCTTCGGGCATTTCGGAGACGGGAACGTCCATCCGACGATCCTGACTGACGAGACCGATCAAGCCGAGATGGAGAGGGTGGAGCATGCACTCTCCGATATTTTCGACAAGACGATCGAGCTCGGGGGCACGATCACCGGGGAGCATGGGGTGGGCTTGGCCAAGAAACCTTTTCTCCCGCGGCAATTCGATACCGCGAGCTATCGCCTTCTCTCCCTGGTCAAGAAATCGATCGATCCGGAAGGGCTTCTCAATCCCGGGAAAATCTTTGATCGTGAAGAACCCGCATCGGCATGAGCTCGAATCGTCCTCTGCGATACCTCAGCGATCTCGACTACTCGGTCGTGCAGCAGTGCATGCACTGTGGGATGTGCCTGCCAAGCTGCCCAACCTATCTCGAAACCGGGAAGGAGCGGAATAGCCCACGAGGGCGGATCGCCCTGATGCGAGCTATTGCGGATGGGGACCTCGAGGTCACAAAAGAATTTGGTGAGGAGATGTATTATTGCCTCGGCTGCCTGGCCTGCACCACGGCTTGTCCGGCAGGGGTCGACTATCCGGAGCTCTTCGAAAATGCCCGGGCCGAGGTGGAGCATCAGGACGTGATGTTTCATCCCGATCGTCGTTTCTGGAGATGGTTGACCTTGCATCAGCTATTCCAGGATCAAACAAAACTTCGCATCGTGGGACGGCTCCTCTGGATCTACCAAATCTCCGGCCTCGCGAAACTGGTGAGGAAATCGGGGCTGCTCCGTCTCGCGCCTGCCAATCTTCGAGAACTCGAGCCTTCGACTCCGAAGATCGCGCGCCGTTTCTCCGATCAATTGATCGAGAGCCGGGAGTCTCCCGAGGGCAGTGCGCCGCGCTACCGTGTGGGGCTGCTGACGGGCTGTGTCCAAGACCTCGTCTTCTCCGGGGTCAACCGGGACACGGCCGATGTCTTGATCGAGAACGGCTGCGAAGTGATCACGCCCCGTTCCCAGGGCTGTTGTGGTTCGCTGCACGCCCACAATGGCGACCTCGAACTTGCTGCGAATCGTGCGCGGGCGATGCTGGACCAATTCGATGTCTCCTCGCTCGATGCCATCATCACCAATGCCGCGGGATGTGGATCGCACCTCAAGCACTATGGAAATCTTCTCAAAGACGATGAGGCCTATGCAGAGAAAGCTCGAGAGTGGGATCGAAAGGCAAGAGATATCTCCGAATGGCTCGTCGAGATCGGTTTCCGTGCGCCCGAGCCGGGGCCAACCGAAACCTCCGGGACGAGCTCTGCGACCTATCACGAGGCCTGTCATCTCTGCCATGGGCAGAAGATTTCCCAGCAACCCCGAGAAATTCTGGCTGCCATTCCCGGCCTCGAACTCGCGGAAATGAGAGATGCCACCCACTGTTGTGGCAGTGCCGGGGTCTACAACATCACCCAGCCCGAGCAAGCCTCGAAGCTCCAGAAGGAAAAGGTGGCCCATATCTGTGCTACCGGAGCCTCCATCGTGGCGACAGCGAACCCGGGGTGCCATCTCCAGATCGAGAACGGCCTGCCCGAGGAGAGCGAGGTATCGGTTTGTCATCCCGTGAGTCTTCTTGCGGCAGCCTATCGGGCGGAGAGGGGATAAGGCATGGAAGAAAGAACCCTCCGGTATCGCATTCTCCCCGAGGACCTGGAAGCGGACTACTGGCTGCAAAACCCACTGGCAGACCGTCTTCACTTTCGAGAGGTCCTCTCGGGTTCGATTCTTTGGTGGATCATGATGGGGCTGGGGATTGCGACCAGCGTCCTCGCCGATCAGCTTTTTTTCGCGATCCTCTTCGCTGTTTTTCTTCTCAACTCCATGCGAGGAGCCCTGACCGCTCGCAGGGACTATCGGAAAGCCCTCGCCGCGCAGTTTTCCCGCAGCGAGGTGCACGAGATCCAGCTCGATGTCTCGGACCTCGGTCTTCAGGAGGTGGATCGAGGAATCGAGAGTTTTGCCCCCTGGGACAAGGTCCTGAACTTTAGGAACGAAGTCGGGCTGATTCGAATCCATTTGGCGAATCGGCTGCAGGCCCTCGTTCCGAAACGCGAACTTGAGGAGGAGGAAGTTCGCTTTCTCCTCGAGACCTTGAAAGAGAAAGGGGTTCCGGAATCGGCCCCCGAATTCCCGTGAGACTTTTCTCAACGCCCGGGAGTCCGCAATTGTCGAAACCGTGGAACTGTTCTAACTGTGTTGCAAACCGGATGGCGCAAGGTGAACGGATTCCATCGAACGCGAGACCGGCGTCCCGCCGGTCATCTCCTGGCAGGACGCCAGTTTCACGATTACCTACCCTTGCGCCATTTGTTGCAACCCCGTCATGAACACACTCTGGTTTCTCGTTCGCCTTCTCTTTGGCGCTTTCTTTCTCCTAAGTGGAGTGCTCAAGCTGAAAGACCCGATTCTCTTTGTGGAAGCGGTTCGAAACTACAAGCTCGTAGGAGATCCAATTGCTCCGGCGATGGCCCTCTTCGTTCCCTGGGTGGAAGTGGTCGCCGGTATCGGGGTCATGGTGGATCGATTCGCGCGAGGTTCCTCTCTTCTGCTCTTTGGATCCATGCTCGTATTTACTGCAGCGATCGGGATCTCCTGGATGCGTGGACTCGATATCACTTGCGGATGTTTCGGGGGGAACGAGGAATTGAATTACCCCGTGAAAATGCTTCAGAATCTAGGCCTGATCGTTCTGGCCTTTTTCATCTGGCGACGGTCCGAGATGCAGGCCGAGTCCTCTCCCTTCTTTCGCCGGAGAGCCGTCCCGGCGAGCTAGCCTGAACGGTGCCTAGTTGAGTTCGAGCGTGTCCGTGACCGCTCCTTCGGCAGGTTGGATGCCGAGAAGCTTGCAGACCGTTGCGTGAAACGAGAGCTGACCGATCTCGCCCAGATCGCCGTAGGCGGGGGCATTGGGGATGCCGGAGAGAATGACCTGACCTGACATTCGGATAGACTCATCCACCGGGTAGCCGTAGCCCCCAAAGAATCCGGCCCCATCTGCGGGGTCGAACACGGGTTCATCCGAGGTTTCGTCGACAAAAGAGTAGCCGGTCTTGAGAACGAGAACACGATCGCCGGTCCGCTCGTGGTTGTAGCTCCATTCTTCAGGAAGTTCCTCCTTCTTGATCGTTCGGAAATAGATTCGCTTGCTCA
The DNA here is from genome assembly GCA_029213195.1 of Verrucomicrobiales bacterium. GTDB lineage: Bacteria > Verrucomicrobiota > Verrucomicrobiia > Verrucomicrobiales > DEV007 > Arctic95D-9. The sequence goes on along the minus strand of JARGNI010000005.1, from coordinate 127,445 downwards.
ACTCGCCATCGAACTTGTCGAGGAAGATTTTTTTCTCTCCTTCGTTTTCCGGGAGATCCTTGAAGAAGAGGTTGGCGATGGCATCATGGGCAACGATGTCGGCATTCTGCATCATCTCGTCTCCGAGCAACTGCGATACATTCACGTTTTTGTCCAGCTCGGCCAGCCCGTGGTCGGTCGAAATGAAGATTACGAGATTCGCATTGGGCGGTGCAAGGGTGGCCCACTCGGCCTGGACCTTGTCGAAAAACGCCTTCAGCGCTGCATCGGTCTTTGCGATGGCCTCATAGGTGGCATCTTCTCGTGGGCCGTTGACCAATCCCGCCTTGAGAATGTCGGTGAGTCGAAGCATGACAAGACGGACCTTGTCGCCTCCTGCCTCGGCGGGTTCCGCGGTAGCGGGGTCCGCAGCGGCAGGTTCACCCTCGGGAGCCATCGCTTCGCCGTCACCCTCTGCCATTTCCACATCGTCTGAGGCCGGGGCATCGCCAGCTGGGGCGGAGCCGCCGGATGCGGAACGCCACGTTTCCAAGGCCTGGTTGAGCCGCTCTTCATCGGTAGAGTCTGGATTGAAGCTGGGAAGGAAATGAGCGGCTGCATTCTCGCCGGCCTGGTTCTGGGAGAGTGGCCAGTCGTGGACGAGGGTCTTGATGCCCTGGCGTGTCGCCGTCTCCCAGATCGGCTCCGCAATGAGGAGTTCGCGATTCATCGGCTCCTTGATGACTTCGCCGTCCGGTAGACGGATGCGGTCTGCGACGATCCCGTGTTGGGAGGGAAGCATCCCGGTGGCCATCGTCGCGTGGGCCGGAAAGGTCATGCAGGGGAAGCTGGGACGCATCTTGTTGGTCTCGGCGCCATCGCTGATGAGTTCGTCCAGAAACGGCGTCTCGGCCTTTTCTACATAGTCCCCACGAAAACCTGGAATGCTGATCCAGACAACGACAGGTTCTCCGTCTCCCGAATTGGAATCCCCTTCGTCCACGTCGGTTTCCATATCGGGGTCGAATCGGTCGTAGTCGGTCGCGGCCGCGACGGCTTTTTGCTTTGCCTGGAACTCAGCAATGACGGCCTGGGTCGACCGATCGCCATTGAGATCATTGCGGGCAAATTGAATCCCTTCGCTACCACTCCAGAGGAAGAGGATGGTGAACGCAAAAAGAATCACCGCGAAAAATGTGATCAGCGAACTGGCGAGAGAACGGAACATACGCAATTCGTACTCGAAAACAGGATTCCGTGCAAGTCGCGGCGTTGGCGAAATCACTTCCGAAGAAGTGCCGCATAGGCGCCGTCGAATCCGCTTTCCCAGGGATGGGAGTGGACCGACTTCTCGAGGGTCAGCCCAGAAGCAGCGGCCACCTCTTCGTTTTCCACTCGATCGATGGAGCAGGTGCTGTAGACGACACGTCCACCAGGTTTGAGAAACGGGATGACGTTCGCGAGGAGCAGGGTCTGCAATTCGGCCTGGCGCTCGAAGTCCCCCGGCTGGATTCGCCATCGGACGTCGACCCGTCGACGAATGACGCCGGAGTTCGAGCAGGGGACATCCAGCAGGATCCCATCAAAGGTCTCCGGCTCGAAAGGAATCTCCTCGGGCTTGGTCCAGTCCACCTGCGAACTCTCGACGTTCTCGACATGGAGTCGGCTGAAGTTCTCCTGCATGCGCTCGATCCGTGGTGCGGCAGAATCACAGGCGGAAATCCGTCCTTTTCCATTCAGCATCAATGACAAAAGCGCTGTTTTTCCACCCGGAGCGGCGCAGGCGTCGAGAATGGTTTCTTCAGCTTGAGGATCGAGCAATCGGCAGGCCAGTGAGGTGCTGGGGTCCTGGACGTAGATGAGGCCTTCTTCGATCCAGTCCATTCTCGGAGCTTTCTCGAAGGTGAAGAAATCGGGGAATTCCGGGCCGACCTGACAGGGTTGGGTCTCGGACTCGACCCTGTTGACGGCCTCGGTGTTGGGATGCAGGCGGTTGATACGTGCGTAGCTCTGCGGGATTTTGTTGTTCCACTGGCAGAAAGCGAGGGCGGCCTCCTTGCCGTGTTCGGCCTCCCATCGATCGATGAGGAATGAGGGCTGGGAATACTGGTCCTCCAGTGGCCAGGTGGCGATCTCATTTTGCAGCTCCGCCTTCTGTCGCTGGGCATTTCGGAGAATGGCATTCACGAGACCGCGCTCGTGTTTCCGCGCGAGGTTCACCGTCTCGTTCACCGCGGCATGCTCGGCAATCTCCGAGCAAAACAGCTGGTAGAGCCCGATCCGGAGGAGGTTCTGGGTTTCCGCCTTGATCCGCCCTCTTCGAAGTCGATCGATGATCTCGTCGACAAGGAAGAGGTTTCGAATTGTTCCGTAAAGGATATCAACGGCAAGTCCCCGATCTGCCGGCGAGAGCTGGTATCGGGTGGAAAGGTCGGCGAGGATGTCCTCGGCATAGCGGGAGGTATCCTCCCAGGTTTCGAGAGCTTCGAGAGCACAGCGGCGAGCGGACATGATGGGGGAGAAAGAGGGCTAGCGGGTATCGGGAACCGGCCAGACCGGCTCGACCTGCTCGGCGCGAACCCATCCCCGGAGAGCCCCGGGGATATCGATATAGCGCCAGGGCCCCGAGATTTGAACAAGACGGACCTCGGAACCTGCAGGCAGATCGATTACGGAACGCGCCCCGGGTGTGGGCGAGGTCAGGGCCTTGACGTTGTCGGCGACCACGATGGAAAAAGATTCGGGCGCGAGGGAGGAGCGCTTGTAGGCATCCGCTCTCCACACCACCACGAAACAGAGAAAGAGAACGATCGCGAGGGTGATGAGCCCGGATCGGTAGGGGACGGCTCGCGGGAGGACGAAGCCAGCGGTGATCGCGATGAGAGCTCCCCAGACCAGGGCCGCGCCCAGGGTGCCGCCGATATTTCTGGGGAGAAGCCGGAGAAAACGATCGAGAGTACTGTCCGAAAACTCGAGAAATCCGAGCTGATTGCGGAGCACTTCGATGTTCTGCCTCGCTTCGGGGAGCATTGGATCGAGAATCTGTGCTCGCCGGAGAGCAAGCATGGATTTTCCTGGTTCCTCGAGACGGAAGTAGGTCGTCCCGAGATTGTAGAATAGGTCCGGCGAGAGGAGCCCTTTTTCGACCAGGGACTCGTATTTCAAGGCCGCCTGCTCGTAATTCCCATCGGCAAAGTCCTGGTTCGCCGAATCGAAGACACTTTCGACTTCCTGGGCTGCCGCCGGAGAAATGGCAACGAGCGAGAGGGCCAGAAGCGGCATGAAAAGTAGGAAAGAACGCATGGGCTCACTTGCGAGGCAGCTTCTGGAGAATGGATTGAAATTCGTTCGCTTCCCCTGGGGAGATCGGAGTCTCTCCCTCACTCTGCCCGCTGTAAAGGAACTGATCGCATTTTTCCGAGACTCGCTGAATCACCTCGAGAACGGGCTCGGGAGCGTCCTCATGTTCGGACTTCCAGCAGGCGAGGGCGGTGGCGACGGCTCGATAGTAGTCTCGCCGAGAAGCCCCTTGTCCGGGAATCTGGTGGAGCGCGTCGGCGAAGGATTCGGGTGGGCCCTCGATATTCCCGGCCAGCTTTCTTTGCTGTACCGAGCGCAGGATGCCAAAACCGAGAAGGGTGAAAAAGCAGATCGAGAAAAATCCGTGAACGGCGTAGTGGATCCAGGATTTCTGGTTCAATGCTGTCGCCGAGATCCATCGAGGCTTTGTTGCACGAATGAAGAGCATGTCTTCGTAGCTCGGTTCCGGTTGAGCTGCGGCGGGGGTAGCTGCGGCTCCTGACGAATCTCGAGGGAACGAAATGGCGGGGGCGACGTTCCGATTCGGATCCGAACTGACTTCGATCGGTATGGGTTCAGTGATTCGGGATACATACTCCTCCGCGACCGGGTCGAAGTAACTGAAAATGAAAGGAGGGATTTCCTTTACCTTGGCCTCGGGAAGGATGACCTGGGAAAAGGCGACGGAGCCCGAGGCGAAACCGTCGTTCCCTTCTCCTTCCTCGATCTGTTTCGAAGGCTCGTAGCTCTTCCAGAGTCCGGTTTGCGGGGTTTGGAAGACGGGAGCGGACATCGTTTGACGATTTCCGGTTCCGGAAACTCGAAACTTCATCGAGATCGGATCACCGACACTGACCTGGGTGGTGGAGGGCTCGACCGATAGCTGAAAGGATCCGACGGCTCCGCTGAAGCCGAGTGGGGCACCGTCTGGGAGAGGCTTGACCTTCACGTTGACCGTATTGGTGGCCATCTCACGGACCACGGTCCGGCTGAAGAAACTGGAAAACCCGAATCCCGAGCTGGCATCGAGGACTCTCACTCCGAGGTCGGCCGGGCCGAGGCGGTGCTCTCCCGCCTTCAATGCGAAGAGGGAGGAGGGGAGGACCGCAGACGAGTAATATGTGGAACCCAGTTCTCCGCCATCGGTGCGGACATCGCGGAAATTCTTGATGACAAAGCTTTCATGCTGAAAACGAGGCTGGACCACATCGCTGATCGCATTGCGACCCCGGACATATGCGATCACGGTGAAGGGAACGACTTCATTGACGTAGAATTCAGTGCGGTTGAGCTCCAGCTTGGCGGAGTAAGGGCGAGTCGCATCGATTGCTTCGGAACCGTCTCGTTCGTAGACGGTGACCTCGATGGCCGGAGTCATGCGGGTTTCGTTCGGCAAGGTAACCTCGATCGGAGGAATCGTGAAGGTGCCGGGCTCACTTCCTCGAAAACGATAGAAATGTGTGAACTTGATCGTTCGGAGCCGGTTTACGATTTCAATGCTGGACTGCTCTCCGGAATGCGAGATTTCGAGTTTCTCGGAGTCAATACGCTGCGGGAGTCTTGCCTCTGCTCCAGTCACTTCCACGATGAGGGTTCCGAACTCGCCGATGGCGACTCGATTGCTGAGGACGTTGGCCGTCACTTTGACCTCTCCGTCCGCTTGAGCAGCAATTTCTGGCAGTACGGACACCAGCAGCACCAGAGTCGTTAAAACCAGGAGCCGAAAAGAAGCTGTAGGTTGAATACGCATCACCAGTTCTTGTATATCTCTCCGCGAGAGGGAGCAAGGATGGGCCGGACTTCGGTCTCGTCGGCCAGGGCTTCGAGCAACTGTCGGGCTTCGCTGGGGGAGTAACCGGTTTCCGGATTCACTTCCCGCTGAGCGGGATCGGCGACATTGGCCTGTTGTGGTGGTTGCTGCTGATTGGGATTGGCCTCGAGCTGGCCTTCACGGGGTTCGGGTTCGTTTGGATCCTCGCCGTCTTCGGGGCGTTCCGAATCTTCCTCTTCCTTGCCGGGGTCTTTTTCTTCGGAGTCCTCGGGGTCCTGGTTCTCGTCCGAGTCTTCGGGGTTCTGATTCTCTTCCGATTCGGGATCCTGCGGTTCTTCGTTCTCCTCCGAATCTTCCGGAGAGTTTTCCGAGTCTCCATCGCCTTCCTGATCATCCGAAGAGCCCTGGGGATCGCTTTCCGATTCTTCGTTCTCTTCGGAGTCTCCCGAGTCATCCTGGTTTTCTTCTTCGTCCTCCTTCTCTTCTTCTTCCTGTTTTTCCTCTTCTTCTTTCTCCTGTTCCTCCTGCTCTTGCTGTTCTTCCTGCTGCTTCTTGAGGTCTTCGATCTTCTTCTTCACCACTTCGATATTGTGGGCGGCTTTCTGATTCTCTTCGTTCAGGGCGAGTGCGGACTCGTAGTGCTCGAGCGCGCTCTCCCATTGTTGCAGGGTGGCGTCAATAATCTCACCGGGCGGAAGAGAGGGCGCAGGTTGATCCGGATCGGTCTGCTGGGTCGACTGGAGAGCGGATTCTCCCTTGCGAAAGAGGGTATTCCCCAGGTTGTAGTGGGCGTGCTCCTGGAAACTCTCCTGTGATCCGACCAGAGCCTGCCCGTAGGCCTCGCTGGCGCGTTCGTAATCGCCTTGGCGGAAGGCAGCGGCTCCGAGTGCCAGTTGGAGCAGCGACTCATCTCTCGGCGACACCTTCTCTGAAAGCGCGCTCTCGTAGGTCTCGATCGCTTTTTCGTAGTTCCCCTCGCGGAAGGCTTCATGACCGAGAAAAAGTGGATCCTCGTTCGCGGAAAGCATCTGCGGAAAAAGAGAAGGAAGCAGGATCAGGAAAGCGAGACCGGTAGCCGCCGAACTCGACAAGGTCGCGAGCCCTTTCTGGTCCCGCTTTGCCGGTCTCATCCAGAGAAGGGGGACGACGTGGGCCAGGAGAAGGAATCCGATCGCTGCGGAAAGGGGCCACATGAAACGCTCCTTGGGACGGCGACGGGATTCGCTCTCAGCTCGGGAGGTTGCAATTTCCCTCTGGATCTGCTCGACGACCCGGTTCAGAGAGGATTGGCCGCCGAGGTGCACATAGACGCCTCCTCCGGAGGCAAGGGTTTGCAGCGCCTTGGGGTCGAGCCGGCTGCGGACGACCTGTCCCTCATCGTCCATGATGAATTGCCCCGGGATCGGTTCTCCGCGGTTGTCAAGCTCCGGAATGATTGAGCCGGAAAGGGTGCCCACACCGACGGCGATGATCGACATTCCCGACTTCCTGGCACGCTCCCGGATTCGTTCGACCTGCTCGGTTCCTTCGAGGGCTTCTCCATCTGAAAAGAGAACGAGTGCACTCTGCTCCAGCTTGGCTTCTTCAAAGGTCTCGAGGGCGAGTTCTGCTGCTGAGGCAATGTTCGTGCCTCCGCGAGGAATGATCTCCGTGTCCATTTGATCGATCGCTTCGAGGATCGCCTCGTGATCCACAGTGAGGGGGGCCTGGAGAAAGGGGCGACCCGCAAAAGCAATCAGGCCGACCCGGTCCTCAGGGAGCGAGCGGATGATATCGGTGGCGGCGAGCTTCGCGCGTTCCAGCCGATTCGGGCGGAGATCGCTGGCGAGCATGCTTCGAGAGGTATCGATCGCGACGATGAGGTTTCGCGCCTCGGTCTGGGTATCGATCTCATCAAATCCAAGTTGAGGGCGGGCCAGGGCCGCGAAAGTAAGTGCGAGCACTGCGGACTGGAGCAGGAATACTGTCCACCTCTGGGATTGTCCCCGACCACTGACCAGTTGCTTCATCAGTCGGGGGGAGACCAAGCCGACCAAGTCTCCTCGTCCCCGCACATGAGACCAGATGCGAAGCCCAAGCAAGGGCACGAGGACTAGAAGTCCCCAGAACCATTTGGGTTGAGCAAAGACAAGATCAGTCATGGGTATCGCCTCCAGAACGTTTCGTCACCTGTCATCGTTAGCAAACCAAAAACAATTCCCGCGACCGCAAACCAGTGAAAAAGTTCCTGGGACTCGACCAGGGTCCGTCTCGTGATCTCGGTTTTCTCCATTTCATCAATCAGGGAGAAAATTCGTTCAAGACCGCTGGTGTCCTGAGCTCGAAAATATTCGCCATTCGCGATTTGAGCAATCTCCTGCAGGGTTTTCTCGTCGAATTCCTGTCGAAGTCGCTGAGGACCGACCGGGGTTTGAACCACGTAGTCGCCATAGGTGCCGACGGCGATGGTGTAAACCCGCACTCCGAGGGTCTTGGCCAGTTTGGCAGCTTCGATGGGGGAGAGCTTTCCGGCGTTGTTCACGCCATCGGTCAAGAGAACGACGATCTTGCTTTTCGAAGGACGCTTATCGAGACGCTTCGCGGCTGCGGCAAGAGCGGATCCGATCGCGGTCCCATCCTCAACGAGTCCGATTCGGACCCGCCCAAGACCTTGATCCCCTTCGAGCCAACTCTTGGAGAGGGTAAGAGGACTGGCAAGATAGGGGCGTCCGGCAAAGGCGAGGAGGCCGATTCGGTCATTGTCACGGCCCTGGATGAACTCCCGGGTTACTTTCTTGGCGGCTTGCAGTCGATTCACACGGCTGCCTTCGATCCGGAAATCCTCGACCTGCATGGACCGCGAGACATCGATCGCAATGATCAACTCGACCCCGCTCTCGGAGATCTGCTCGGTCTTGTTGATCCACTGTGGGCGCGTCAGGGCGAGAATGAGGCAGGAGAGGGAAAGGAACAAGGCCGCGAGTCGGAAGCCTCCGGTTCGCCCCTTGGCGATTGGTCCCAGCCTGCGAAGGATATGAAGAGACGAGAAAACAACCGCCCCCTGGTTTCCGGAACGGCTCCGCAGCAGCGCCAGGAGTGGCAGCAACAGGAGCAGGGCCAACACCCAGGGGTAGGCCAGCTGGAACGTGGTTTCGGCGAACAGGATCATCGAGTTACGGTACAATAGACACCGCAAGCGGAAGACTGCTCGGGAAAATTCACCATTCGATCACCGCGCTCGCCCAGGTGAGTCCGGCCCCAAAGGCAACAAGAAGAATTTTGTCGCCTCGCTGGATTCGTCCCTCGCGATGGGCTTCGTCGAGGGCAATAGCCACTGCAGCCGCGGAAGTGTTGCCATACTTGTCGAGATTGATGAAAACATCTTCTCGATTGATCTCGAGTCGTTCGACGATCGCATCGATGATGCGCAGATTGGCCTGGTGGGGAATCAGAAGCTTGATGTCTTTCGGAGTCAGGCCGGCTGCCGTGATCCCATCGATACTCGCTTTTTTCATCGCATTGACCGCGTGTTTGAACACTTCGCGGCCCTGCATGGCCAGATAGGCGAGACTTTCCGGGGCATTTTCAGTCGTCATCGGGCAGGCTGAACCTCCACCAGGAATATTGAGAAGTCCGGCCTGAGCGCCGTCGGTTCCCAACTGCGAGGAGAGAACGCGTCCGTCTCCATTCGTGGAAGGAACGATCACCGCGGCTCCCGCGCCATCACCGAAGAGCACACAGGTATTTCGATCGGTCCAGTCGACAAAGGCGCTGAGTTTTTCCGCTCCGATGATGAGGGCATTCTTGAACGCCCCTCCACCGACGCTGGTTCTCGCCATTTCCAGGGCGTAGAGAAACCCCGAACAGGCGGCGGAAATATCGAAAGCCACTGCCTTGAGACAGCCAAGATGCTGCTGGACATAGCAGGCGGTGGCAGGGGTCAGGGTGTCGGGAGTGATGGTTGCGACAATGATGAGCTCGATATCAGCCGCGTCGATCCCGGCCTGCTCGAGCGCCTTGGCACCGGCCTTGGCCGCGAGATGGCTCGTGTGCTCATCCTCGGCGGCGATACGGCGAGCCCGGATGCCCGTTCTCGTCGTGATCCATTCATCCGAGGTGTCGACCGACTTCTCGAGGTCCTTGTTCGTCATGATCCGCTCCGGGAGATAACTCCCCGTTCCGGCAATCCGAACAGGCGTCATCGTCTGGGCAGTTGAAGCGGAATCTGTCATGGGCAAACAAGCAGGAGGGAGAGAGCGGCGGAGGGAAAAGAGGAATACTTAGCCAAGGAGATCGGAGGATCGAGCCATTTCTTCCTCAATATGAGGATTTACATGGTGCTTGACCGCTTCGGACGCAACTCGGATCGCATTCTTTACCGCACGGGGAGAACTGGAGCCGTGACCGATGATGCAGATCCCGTTCACTCCCAATAGAGGGCTGCCGCCATAGGTTTCGTAGGAACCGCGTTCCTTGGTGGCCTTGAAGGCATCCTTGGCGATGAGCGCGCCCATCTGCCGTATCGGAGTGGCCTTGATGTCCTGTTTCAGCCACTTGAACATGACTTTCGCGGTCGCTTCGCAGGATTTCAGGATGACATTGCCTACAAATCCATCGCAGACGACGACATCGATCGCGGATTCGAAGAGATCGTGGCCTTCGACATTTCCGGCAAAATTCAGACCGGATTCCTTCAACAAACCGAAGACTTCGCGGGTGAAGTCGGTTCCCTTGGAATCCTCTTCCCCGACGGACATCAGTCCCACGACCGGGTTTTTCTTTCCCTGGACGTGACGAGCATAAACCGAGCCCATGATCGCATAGCCGAGGAGGTGAGATGCCTTGGCGTCTACGTTGGCACCCGCGTCGACGATATTGCAGGGACCGTGTTCATTGGGCAGGGGAGAGGCGATTCCAGCTCGCTCGACCCCCTTGATGGTCCGAAGCTTGATGGTGGAGGCCGCCACGGCAGCCCCGGTATTTCCCGCGCTGACGACGGCCTCGGCATCGCCGCGCTTCACGAGATCGACGGCGACACTGATCGAGGAGTTCTTTTTCCCGCGCACGGACTTCACCGCGGATTCCTCCATCCCGACAACCTCGGTGGAAGGCACGACCTCGATTTTGCCGTGGGCATAGGAGAGGTGGGAGAGCTGTTCCTTGATTGCTCCCTCGTCTCCCACGAGATAGAGCTTCTCCAGATCGTCGCCGAAGTCTTCCAGTGCCTGCATGGCACCTTCCATCGTCGCAACGGGAGCGTGATCGCCCCCCATGACATCCAGAGCAATTTTCATGGGGAAAGTAGTGAGCCGCAACCTAGGAGCAGGGGGCTCTGGGATGCAACTCTGAAAACGACAAAGTCACCTCTCTCGAGGTGACTCCAAACATTCCAATCGAATTGAGAATTCTCCTAGAGTTCGTCGACCGTGATGACCTGACGACCCTTGTAGTATCCACAACTGGGACAAGCGATGTGCGAAGGAGCAGCGCTTCCGCACTCGGAGCAGACGTTGAGCTTGCGGGCACGCCAGCGCTGACCGGTACGACGGAGACGCTTTTTCATTTTGGAGGTGCGACGTTTTGGAACTGCCATAGCAAACTGTAGTAAAGTTGGAGCGCGCACTTAACCGGAAAATCGAGAAAAGTCAACGAAGGAATCTTTCCGATTTCCTAAATTCTCTCTTCTTCGATGTCATAAACGTCAAACCAGTAATAAACAATGCTTCCACTGGGGAGGTTCTCGGGGATGTATCCTTCGAGAAATTCCTGGAGCTCGATCGGCATTTCGCTGATTCGCTTGTAGCGTAGATCGTTGTTCCACTGGACGATCTCGCTCGTGCTGAGGTGGGAGGAACGTTCCTTGAGCCAGTCTCCAAACTCCACGTCCCCGACACCGGATTCGACCTTGGTGCGGAACTCCTCTGCCGAGATCCCGGTGAAATCAAAAAGCAGGTTGTCGAGGGGGCAGTCGAAGTGGTATTCGCCCAGGGTATCGGCAATGGCAGCTCGGCATTTGTCGAGGGTACGCGCCGCAACTACGAAACCGCCGATGGTTTCCCGGGGGCTTCGTGGGTAGCAGGAGGATAGATCCGGAGCGAGGAGGGTCGAGTCATTGTTCATTGGAGCCAGAGACGTCCGGGATCGGATCGCCTTACAAAAGCAGCGCATTTGCGAGTGATCTGAGGATGGACAGGCCAGCGGAGGGCATGCTACAGAGCTTTCATGCCAAGAAAATTTCTCTCCCTCTGTCTTGCGGCCTGCTTCTTTTTCTCGGCTTTTGCCCTCGCGGAAGAGCGGCCGAATGTCGTCATTCTCCTGGCAGACGATCTCGGCTATCGGGATATCGGTGTCTACGATGGTCCGGTCAAAACGCCGCACCTCGATGCCCTCGCAGCACGGGGAACTCGATTTCAGCAATTTTACTCCGGATGCGCGGTCTGCTCACCCTCGCGAGCCGTCCTCTTGACCGGGCGACACCATATCCGAACCGGTGTCTACAGCTGGATCTTCGACGCGACGCAGAAATCGCATCTTCGGACCGGCGAGACGACTTTGGCCGAAATCCTGAAGGGTGCAGGCTATGACACGGCTCATGTCGGGAAGTGGCATCTCGGAGTGCCGACGGAGAAACGGGACAAGCCCACCCCGGAGGATCATGGTTTTGATCACTGGTTTGCGACGGCGAACAATGCCGGTCCGAGCCATCGCAATCCCAAGAATTTTGTTCGGAACGGCGAAGCCGTCGGGGAAATTGAGGGCTACTCCTGCCAGATCGTGGTGGATGAGGCGGTATCCTGGCTCGGGACTCGGAACGACTCGGAAGCTCCGTTTTTTCTCAATGTCTGGTTCCACGAGCCTCATGCCCCGATTGCTGCCCCGGAAGAGATTGTTTCCCAGTACGAGAAAGGAGGGGATTCGGCGAAGAAAGGAAAAAAATCCTCGAGGTCGGCGGTCTATTCCGGCACGATCGACAACACGGACCGAGCGATCGGGCGGCTCTTCGATCACCTTGTGAAATCGGGGCAGATGGAAAACACGCTGATCATCTACGCCTCGGACAATGGCAGCTACCTCGCGGATCGCTGTGGTGATCTCCGTGGCACCAAGGGGACGAACTGGGACGGAGGCATTCGCGTTCCCGGAATTTTCGCCTGGCCGAGTAAGATCATGCCGGGAGTCGTTTCTCAGGAAGCTGCCGGATTGGTTGATGTTTTGCCGACAGTTTGTGATTTGCTCGGTTTGGACAAGCCGGAGGGGGCTCATCTCGATGGAAGCAGTCTCGCGGCGCATCTCCTCGGGGATTCCAAGAAAGTGAAGCGACATCAACCCCTCTTCTGGCATCTCCAGAAAGCCCGTCCCATCGTGGCGATGCGGGATGGTCGCTACTCGCTGGTGGCCGATCCCGACTACGAGCTTTCCAAGGACAACATGTTCAACGAAGCGTGGATTCCGGCGATCAAGACGGGGGGCTACACCAACTACCAGCTTTTCGATCTTGAAAAGGATCCCAATCAGACCACGAATCTTGCCGAGGAGAAGCCAGAGCTTCTGAATCGGATGAAAAAGCAGTTGCTTGAGATCAATGCCTCCATCATGGCCGATGGAGCGGATTGGCACGAGGACTGATGGGAATCGCGAGAATCCGTCTTGATCTTACTCCTACTCCTGATCTTGATCCGGCACAGGTCGGGTCGATGGGAGATCTGGATTCAGAACGATAGAAAGACCAAAAGTAGGATCGAGAAGTCCAGCACCTTCCTGCGCGTCCTACGCTTCGGCATTGTTCCCAATGGCCGCCACACAGCGCTCCGACTACTCCTTGAGATCGGCGAAGATTCCGGTGCCGGCACGGACCGAGATGCTCTGATTGCGAGCGTAGGCGCGACCCGCTGCCGCTCGAATCTCGCCGGGCGATTCTCCTTTTCGCCACGACTCGATCGCGTCGTGAAGGAGAAAGGCTCCCGGATACATCAGTTGTCGGGTCAGCAGGACGGGGACGGCCCCCATTTTCTCCAATCGCGGGCGACAGTAGCGCTCGCTGACACAGGCGAGGACGATGGCAGCCGGTTCGGCGTCCGTGGAGACCATGGGTTCGGGAATACGAGTGTCCATGAGCACATTGTGACCGATGAATGCGACGAGATCGGCTTCTCCCTTGCTGAGGGCGGTTTCGAAATCGTTGTAGCAGAGGGCGATCTCGGATCCTCGATAGGCCTTGGCGATGATGCGGAGACCCTCTTTCCGATGTTTCAGTTCCAGCTGGCGGAGAACGGTCTCATTGAGATCACTCTTCTTTTCGACGACATCCCAGTTGGAGCTGCGGGGAAACACCTTGCCAAAACCATCGTCGCAACCCCAATAGAGGTTGGCGTCGGGTTTGTCTCCATCGCCGATCGCAGCTCCGACTTTGACAATGCCTTGGGATTCGTTGTCGCAGAGCGCGACGAAGACGAGGATGGTTCGATCGCTGGCGGGTTCGTCCTCTCCGCGGGCTGGTAGGGAGCAGAGAGTCAACGACAGGCAGAAAAGGAGAAGGCGTTTCATGCGGAGGAGGGAGAGGGGTTCTGTCGGGTGAGTGTCATCCAGTGGGTTTCGTGGCACTCCGGGCATCTGTGGAGACGACGAGGATTGCCGGAAGCCTTCCAGCGAATCCCTCCCATTTCCCAGATCGACACCGAGTAGCCGCAAGGGCAGGAAAGAATCCACTCTCGCGACTCTCGCTCCATGCTTTCAGCGAGCGATCGCGGAAGGATGGAGACGATTTGGTGGGCCAAGGATTTCATGAGTTCCCTTCCTGAACGGGAGCACTACCCAGATTCATAGAGAGAATGGGCGCATCGGACTATTCCTCCACGCGAGCGGTGAGAATTTCCGCAAGCTCGTCCGAGACCTTCGATTTCGCGACGGTGGTCTCATGCTTCTTTCCATAGAGGAAGTAAGCCAATTGATCCTCGGTGACGGTGACGACCTCCTCGCCTTTTTCGTTTTTGCCTTTCCCATGAAAAATCCAGAGGGTCCCATTCTCGGCGACAACCTTTTCTCTTCGTCGAATATCCCGAAGACAGATCGGAATCCCGAGGAGGACAAACGCCGCCACGAAGCAGAGATGGGTATAGGGGAAATCGGCACCCCTGGAGTATTCACGAATCTGGTTCCAGAGGATCAGGATCTGAAAAACAAGATTGATGGCCCAGGTGATCCAGATCCAACGAGAAGGCTTGGTAACGTGGTAGATCCGTTTCATGGAGAAGGCCTCTGGGACGGGGCTTCGGCATCCGGGTGCGGCAAGCCGCATTGCCTCGTTCCGTGAAGACCCGTGGTGAAATTTCCCCAGCCAAGATCGGACACGGGAAAGCGCCTATAGGGTGAAGCTGTAGACATGGATTCTGCCTGCCTTGGGATCGATGGCGGCCCAGCTGTTGACTCGACCACTCAGGGATTTTCCCGGGTGGAAGGCAAGTTGCTTGAGGGTTTCCCGATCCGGCCACCAGAAACGATCCAGCTCGGGCATCTCGACGGGGAGGGTTTTTTCAATGGGGGCGCCAAGGTCTTCGATCCAACGCTCGATCTCGGAAGGTGCGACCTCGAAAGAGCAGTAGGTCTGATAATCCGACGGGCCCATCCGCCCATCGCCAATCTTGACCTCCAGCAGGTAGGCATTGCGGAGCGGGGAGGGCAGGGATTCGTTTTCTCGTAGCAGGATCTTATTCAACGCCTCGATTCGCTCCTCTTTCGAACCTACCAGTTCAAAGAGGGTTTCCTCGGGCTTGTTGTCGAAGCAGCCCGTGAAAAGGGTGGACAGTAGAACGAAGGGAACGAGGAGAACTCGGGACATCGGTGAATGAGGCTTCTATTTCTTTGGCGTATACCGGAGCTGATCGGAACGATGACGGAGAAAATCCGCAAGATGATTTCCCCAGTAGGCCACTTTCTGTCCATCGCGGTGGCGCAGCACGAGGAGGGTGGGAGAATCGGATCCCTCATCGGGATGAATCACGGAGAACTGGGTCGTGAGGATGTCCATGCCGATGGCGCACTTGGGTTTCCAATCTTTGGGAGGCGTTTCGATCAGGGTGAAGACAACCTTGGGACCACGATCGTCGCTCGTGAACCTGACGGGACCCGACTTCGGAGGTTTCACGATGCGGATATCGTGCCAGCGCACCAGCTTTTCCCCGTCGATGGTCGCTCGCGAGGATCCCTCGACAATCTCAAAGAAATACATCTCCTGCGCTTTCAGCGATGAAAGGGAGAGCATACCGACGAGGGCGAGTAGAATGATGCGGGGATTCATGCGATGGCGGCTTCGGAACTCTAATTCTTTTCGCCTGCGTCACCAGCCCGTTCATGGGCTTTCAAGAGCAGTTTGCGACGTGCCTCAGGCTCCTTCAGGAGTTCGGTCTTGTGAAAGAAATGGCTCCGGTAGAAGACCGAGAAGGAATGCTTTTCACTGAGCGAAATCAGGGCCGGTTTGAGGGTGAGGCCAGCACCCCAATTGTTCCCCACCAGGACGATGTTCAGGGGCAGGCCATACTTGGTCACCTCTTCGTTGAAGTCCATTTGGTAGAATTCCTGCAGCAGCCGACTCGTGTGTTCCAGGTTGTGCTGTCCCGGGACGCCATTGATCTCGAAGGTTTCGGCCGTCCCGTCGGGTCCGGGAGTTCGACAAAGGATAAGGAGGGAGTTGTTGATCGGGCGAAGCTTCTTATTCTCCTTCCCATCGGTGATCCACTCATAGAAATCGAATTGTCCTCGGGGATCACGGAGCGTCAATTGATCCTGTGCGGCAAGAGGGAGTGAAGTGAAACCGAGGAGGAAAAGCAACAGGACTCTCATTCGAACAGGGGACAGGATTTCATTCCGGGGATTTCTTCCTGTCGATCTTAGGGAGAATCGGTGACGAGAAAAGAACAAAGGCAAGCGACCCACGCTTCGCTTGAAATCTCGGCGAGACACCATCAAGCGATCGAGGTCTCGCCTACTCTTTTCTTCGTCCCAGGAGGAAGGGCGCGACTTCGAAAATCCAATGGGCAAGGACGACGATTCCCGACAGGAATGCGGTCATGCCCCACCCGAATCCCTCGTAGAGCGATGGGCTGAGGACGGCAACGTCGGGTTTCGAAGGGTGGTGGTAAGCCAGGAGTACTCCGTTCCGGGACCAGGCGATCGTTCGATCGGAGTTGGGGCCGATGCGGCTGCCACGAAAGGTCTTACCATCGACTTCGTATTCGTAGAGGAAGTAGCGGGTATCGATCGATGGGGAGGAGCGACCAAATCGAGAGACTGTCGACGGTGCAAATTTGCCACCTCCATGGGCGAGGAGTTTCGCGGGAACCGATGGCCATTCGAGAACATCTCGATACAGCCATTTCTCATAACTCCATTTTCCGGTCGCAAGCAGGAAGAGCAGGTAGATCCCGATGAGCAGGCGGTACTTCTTCCACCAGGATTTCAGGTTCTTCTTACGCACGTTAGAATTCCCGTCTCTGAGATTACGGCCGGGTCTTCACTCGCAAAGTCGGACCTGGAAGGAAGGGGTGTCGTTGGCTGGCGAAGGCATGGACGAGACCGCCGGCCCGGTTTTCCTGGGTCTTGCGAGTCACGACGAGGCTGGCGAGCCGATTTTGATCCTGATTGAGAAAATTGGCGAGCTGTTCTCCCCGAATTCCAAAGGTTCCGCTCTGGATGCCGCGAGGGATCCGAAACTCACCGAGCAGTTGAGTCTCTGCCTCCACGAGGAGGCTGCCGTTGGAGCGATCGTTTGCGGGTGCGTTGTCCCAGTCGAGTTCGCCATGCTTCCAGGAATCGAGGGCGTCTTTCGTGATTCCCCAGACCTGGAATTCCGACGAATCCAAATGCGAGGCGAGTCCCCAGCCAGTGGGGGTGAATCGCAGGACCAGTTCCGCCTGTTGGATGGTCCCGGGCTCGATCGAAGAAAGGTCGAAACCGAGATACGCCTTCCGGTGAGGACCGGAGAGATCGAGGCTGTTCTTGAGGAGCAGGAGCTCCTCGGAGACGTGGTCGTTTGGTTTCCCTCCCCAGACATAGCTGTCCTTTCCATTGCCGTCCGCGGTCGAGACTTGCTGCCAGCGGGGGTCTCGCAGACGCGCCGAACCGATCGACGACCAGGTTCCCTCCTCGGGCCCTTCGGTGACCTGGCCGATACCGTCGCCACCGACGAGAGTCCTCTGACCGGTCTCGAGACGAACGCCTTTCTTTTCCTGGGGGAGTCGGACCTCGACAAGACCGTCAAAGACTTCAGTGCGAGTGGCTCCACTGTTCGGATCGACGTTCACCGCGAAACGAGTTCCGAAGTCGACAACGTGGACCGTGGGGGTGTGGATGGTGAAGCCCTCCGCGCCTTCGCTGACCTCCGCGACGGCGGTTCCCTTGCTCAGAGTGCAGTTCATCTCGTCTGTCATCTCAAGCACTGCGGGAGCCTCCATCGTGACTTCCGCGCCGGAATCAAAGGCGATCGTGGCCAAGCCGCGAACGAGATGCAGAGTTCCGGCCCCGAGACGCGCTCCCTCCGAGGTCGGAAGCGTCGCGCTTTCCCACCGAGCTGACTCGGTCGATTGCATCGTCGCGAAAGTCCTGGCATCGCTCGGAGGGCGAATCAGGACGAGGGCGAGTAGAGAGATGATGGCGGCGGCGGCAAAGGTCTGCCAGAGGGTGGGCAGACGTCGGGGGCGGAAGTCGGCCAGGTCATCGAGTTCTTCCGAAGTAGCGTCGCCGGACTCGGGGATGTTCTCCCAGTGGAGAAGAGCATGATCGTGAGAGAAATCGACAAAGATCCGCCGAGCTTCTTCGTCGGATTCGAGCCAATTCTCGAGCCGTTCCAACTCGTCCGGACTGAGCCTCTTCTCGATGTAGCCGTGGGCCAGCTCGAGCAATTCGTCTTGTTTCGTTTCGTTCATGGAAAAAAGGAAAAGTCAGGCGGGCTCCTGGAGTTGTTTCTGAACGCATTGAAAGAGGTTCTTGCGCAGTCGGCTGAGAAGCCGGTAGACCGCGCCCTCGGTTCGTTCGGTTCGATGAGAGATCCCCTCGATGGACGACTCGTCGCGATAGCGTAGCAGCAGGATCTCGCGGTGTTCGTCGCTGAGCTTTGTGACGCATTCGTCGAGAGCTTTTTCCCGATTCTCCCAGCGTTTTTCACGGATCGCGGTTTCCGATTCCTCGGAAAGCATCTCCAGCATCCGATCACTGAGAGTCTCTCCACGGTGGCGCTTCGAGCGACGACGGTAGGCGAGGATTTGGTAAAAGAGGATCTTCCGCGCCCAGGCCGCGAAATTGGTTCCCAGTTCGAATTGGTCGAATTGTCGCCACATCACGATTTTTCCTTCCTGGAGAACGTCCTGGGCATCCTGAGGGCAATGGATCAGACCCGTCACATAGAGACCGAGTCGGCGCTCGTGCTGATTGAG
Organism: Verrucomicrobiales bacterium; assembly: GCA_029213195.1. Lineage (GTDB taxonomy): Bacteria > Verrucomicrobiota > Verrucomicrobiia > Verrucomicrobiales > DEV007 > Arctic95D-9. The sequence continues at coordinate 108,992 of JARGNI010000005.1, read as the reverse complement.
CAGGCGCAGGAACGCTTCGGTCCGTTCTGGAGAATCATCGGAAGGTGACATGGGGGAAAGGGCTTCAGGGGTTCACTAGAATAAGGTCGGAATGACGAGCTTTGGACACATTCTTGCAGAAATCCATCTTCCTAGTTGCAGATGGCTCCATTGCGTAGTGCCGAAAGTGTCCAAAATGAGAGAGGCTGCACTTGTTCTTTTAGGATGCGTATTTTCATTTTGACCGCTGCCGTGGGTGTCTGTTTTGCCGGAGCGGCCAGGCTCGAGGCGACTCCAGACCTGGCCTTCTTCGAGGCCGAGGTGCGCCCCTTGCTGAAAGAGCACTGCTACAGCTGTCACTCGGAAGAGGCCGGAAAGCGGAAAGGCGGTCTATGGTTGGATCGCCGTGAGGGTTGGGAAATCGGAGGTGATGCGGGCCCGAGCCTGGTGCCAGGCAAGCCGGAAGAGAGTCTCCTCATCCATACGATTCGCTATCAGGACCCCAGTCTGCAGATGCCGCCCAAGACCAAGTTGCCGAGCGAGGCGATCGCTACCCTCGAAAAATGGGTGCAGATGGGCGCTCCGGATCCTCGCGACGCTGCCATGGCAGGCGCCGTCCGGAAAGAAGCGATCGACTACGAGAAAGCTCGGCAGGAATGGGCGGTGCGACCGCTGCAGGTGAAGCCGGTTGCCGAAGAGAATCTCGAAGACTGGTCGTGGAGCCCGTCGGATCGCTACGTCGAGCGTGGATTTCGAGAAGCGGGTCTTTCCCCAGCGCCCGATGCGGATCCAGCAGAACTGATACGGCGGGTTTACTACGACCTCACCGGATTGCCTCCTTCTCGCGAGGAGGTCATCGCCTTTGTCGATGATCCGAGCCGCGAACGCTTTGCTACCATTGTCGATGATCTTCTCGCGCGACCCGGATTTGGAGAGAAATGGGGGCGTCACTGGCTCGATGTGGCCCGCTACGCGGATTCCAATGGGGGGGATCGGAATTTCACCTTCTACCAGGCCTGGCGATATCGGAATTGGGTCATCGATTCCTTGAATCAGGATCGATCGTACTACGATTTCGTGCGGGCTCAGATCGCCGGAGATTTGCTCGCTTCGGACACTCCGGAAGAGCGGGCGCAGGGGTTGATCGGGTCGACCTTCCTTGCCCTCGGGCCCAAGATGCTGACGGAGCGGGACAAGGAAAAGCTGTGGATGGATACGGTCGATGAGCAACTCGACACCGTTGGGCGCGCCTTTCTCGGGCTGACCCTGGGCTGCGCCCGATGCCACGACCACAAGTTCGATCCTGTTTCGCAGGAGGATTACTATGCGATGGCGGGCATCTTCCGATCGACCGAGGTGGTCACCGGGACCCGCAATGGTTGCGTCAATGTCGCCAGTTGGATCGAGCGCCCCTTGCCCGTGGGCGGCAAAGTGGAGAAAGAGGTCACCGAGAAGGTGGAGCGCCTCGAACTGGCGATGCGGCTGACCGTAGAAAAGAGTTTCAAGAAGAAAGCGGGAAACAAGATGACGGCCATGAACCTCCCGCTCGCCGGGGTCGTCTATGATGATTCGGATGCCGAGCTCATCGGCGAGTGGAAGACCTCGACACTTTTTCCTCTGCGGATCGGACCGAGCTATGTGCACGATGACAAGAAGGGGAAGGGCGAAAAACGGGTCGTCTTCCGGGGAAGCCTTCCCGAGTCGGGAATCTACGAGGTCCGGATCGCCTACAGCGCGGACGAACGTCGTTCCACCCAGGTGCCCGTGACGGTTCTCGGAAAAGGGCGCGAGAAGGTGATCCTCGATCAGACGCGAACCCCGCGGATCGCAGGGTTGTTCGAGCCCTTGGGGCAATTTGAATTCGAAAAAGGAGGCGAGTGCCGAGTCATCATCGATACCGAGGGGACCGATGAGAAATTCGTTATCGTCGATGCGGTTCAGTTTATCGCCGTGAAGGACATCCCCAGGGAAGCCGAAGCGATCGAGGCGATGGATCCGGGAGGGCTCGACCCGCTCTTGACGATGAGCGAAGGCGAGCTCAAGAAAACGCTCGGAAACCTGATCCAGGACCTCAAGGACGACCCGGTCGTGATGGCCCCGAGGGATGCCGAGGCGAGTGGCGATGTCCATCTCCGAGTGCGGGGCGAAGTCGGACAGCTTGGTCCACAGATTCCCCGGAATTTCCTTCACGTTCTACACGACGGACCACCGCCGGAGATTGCGGAGGGGGAGAGTGGACGTCTCCAGATGGCGGAGTGGTTGGTCCAGGAAGAGAATGCCTTGCTCGATCGAGTCATCGTGAATCGCATCTGGCATCACCTCTTCGGTCGAGGCATCGTCGCTACGGTGGACAACTTTGGGAGACTGGGATCGGGACCGAGCCACCCGGAACTCCTCGATTTCCTGGCTCATTCCTTTCGTGAGAGTGGGGGATCTTTCAAGGGCCTGATACGGGAGCTCGTCCTGAGCCGAGCCTACCAACTCGACACCGACGATCCGGAACTCCAGGAACAGGATCCGTCGAATCAGTGGTTTGCCCGTCAAAACCACCGGAGGCTCACTGCCGAGGAGATTCGGGACAGCGCCCTCTTCTTTTCGGGAGAGTTGGATCGGGAACCTGCCGAGGCAACCGCAACCCCCTACGGTGTCGATCTCGACAAACCGTTCAACTTCTCCAAATCGAAAAAGCGGACCGTGTATATGCCCGTGGCGAGAAACAATCCCGCCACCGAACTGGCCGTTTTCGATGCTGCCAATCCCGATCTTGTTTCCGGGAACCGTCCCCAGACCACGGTTCCGACCCAGGCGCTTTATCTGCTCAATAGTGAATTCATTCATACCCAGGCTGCAATTCTTGGGAAGAAAGCCGTGGAATACGCGACCACGACCGGGAAGCCCGGTGAGGAGGTGGATTGGCTCTATCAAACCCTGTTGGGTCGTTCACCCAACCCTGTTGAGTCGCAGCGAGGGCAGGGGCTCATTGCCGATCTCAGCGGTGGTGCCGAGGATCCCGAAAAACTTGCGACAGCAGCAGGCGATCTCGCTCATGTCATCATGGCCTCGACCGAATTTTTGTATCTCGACTGATGAACACTTCTTTTGATCCCAGCCTTCTCGACCAATCCTTCTCGCGACGAGGGATGCTGCAATCTGCGGCCTGTGGATTTGGCTCCCTCGCCCTTACCGGACTGGCCCAGGCCGCCGGAGGAGGAGCGCAGTTTCATCATCCGCCTCGCGCACGTCGTGTCATTTTTCTCTTCATGCATGGGGGGCCCTCGCAGGTCGATACTTTCGACTACAAGCCGGAGCTGCAGAATCGCGATGGGCAGAAGTTGCCTTTTTCTCCCGCCAAGAATCTCGATCCGAGCGCGACGAGTCAGGCCAAACTGCTCGGCTCTCCCTGGTCCTTCCAGCAGCATGGAGAATCAGGACTGTGGGTCAGCGAGCTGTTTCCGGAAGTCGCTCGACACGCGGACGATCTTTGCGTGATTCGCTCGATGCAGAGCAAAGGGCAGTCGCATGGTCAAGCCGTCTGCATGCTGCATACGGGAACGGACAACTTCGTCCGGCCATCGGTGGGATCCTGGATCAGCTATGGGCTCGGTACGGAGAACGAGGACCTTCCCGGCTTTGTCAGCATCAGTCCTTCCGCGACTCATGGGGGACCGCGAAACTACGGAGCTGCCTTTCTCCCGGCGGCGCACCAGGCGACGACAATCGGTCGCAACGGGAAACTCGACGCCTCGGCGAATTTCGATTTCCTGACGCCACGTTCTGAATCGGCCAAGCAGCGTCGGAAAATGGAGCTTCTCCAGCAGATGAATCGAGATCATCTCGCCCGCACCGAGTACGCTCCCGTCGAGGGGATGATCCGTTCGATGGAGATGGCCTACCGGATGCAGACCTCGGCTCCCGAGGTGATCGATACCTCGGAAGAACCCGAGCACATCCGTGACCTCTACGGTATCGGAAACGAGAAGACCGATACTTTCGGGCGCCAGTGCCTACTCGCTCGGAAGTTTGCCGAAGCCGGGGTACGTTACATTCAGGTTTCGACCCCGAATGTCTGGGATCAGCATGGAAATTTGAAGAAAGGACACGAGAAGAATGCTCTCGCTGTCGATCGGCCGATCGCGGGTCTCCTCGGAGACCTCAAGCAACGGGGTCTCCTTGAGGATACCCTGGTGGTGTGGGGTGGAGAGTTTGGACGCACGCCCATCGTGCAGGGATCGAACGGTCGAGATCACAATCCCCAAGGGTTCACGATGTGGGCTGCCGGGGGCGGCGTCAAAGGCGGTCTCGCCTACGGCGAAACGGACGATTTCGGCTACTTTGCGGTGAAGGACAAAGTCCACATGCATGACCTGCATGCGACTATGCTCCACCTCATGGGGATGGATCACGAGAAGTTGACCTACCGCTACGCAGGGCGCGACTTTCGCCTCACCGACGTGTATGGCCACGTCGTGAAAGACATCCTCGTGTAGGGCGCGAACCCGGAGTGGGGTTACGATTCCTTCTCGGAATCTTCGGCGACGTAGTCGTTGGCGAGTGCAACGAGATCTTCTCCTGTTTCGAGATAGCGCTCACGGTATTCCTGGATTGCAGGAGTGTGCGTTCCGAGAAATTCGTCCACCGTCTCGCGATTGGTGCCGTTCTCGCTGCGCGCCCATTGGAGAAACTCAGCGACACAGCGGTGACTGCTGCCGGCTCCGATCGCATCAAGAGAATCGCGGAATCGAGTCGCCTTGTCCCAGTCGAGGTCAGAGAGGAGGACTTCGACGCCGGTGTCGCGAATCGCGCCGTCGATCTCAGCAATTTGTTCCGGTTTCACATCCCGGGGATTGTGGGGGGCACAGGCGATCAACTCCTCGATGAGATCTTCCTGGGTCTTGATGAGAGCGAGCTTTTTCTTGGGAAGGAGAGCTTCTCCATCGGCCCCGTGCTCCAGCAGGATGCGGATCAGGGAGCGATTCCGATCAATGATCGCGAGAAAGAGGGGGGCACCGCCCTGGAAGTTTACATCGGCTCCGTCTTCGAGCGCTTCGAGCGCATTGTCGATCGATCCGACGGTGCAGGCAAGTTCGAGGGTGCGGTTGGTAATGGGATCACTCATGAGCGGAACGGAGGGGGCGGTTGCAGTGGATGAGAGGTCAAATGGATCGATCAAAAACGATCAAAGATGATGAAGATTGTATCACAAGCGATGATGATGGCAATCTGAGAAGATACGGAAATTATACTAAACAGGGTTTTGAAAAGGAGGAGATTCAGTTCTTACGGTAGCGGAGTATGCCTTGGGCGATTTCTTCTGCGAGGATCTGTCGGAACCACTCGGCTCCGCTCCGCTGGCTTTCCCAACGGTTCGTAATAAATCCACATTCCACGAGCACGGCGGTGCCATGGGTCGCCTCGAGCACCTTGAGTCGTTCCGGCTTGAAGCCACGGTTGCGGGTGACGAGGCGACGGCCCAGTTCGCTCTGGATATAGCTGGCGAGGACCCGTCCGGAATCGCTCCCGGGCCAGTAGAGAGTCTCGGTACCGCCAATGCTACGGTCGGTGTGTCCGTTGAAATGAAGGCTGATGAAGATGGTTCGTTTCTTCTGGTTGGCCTTCGCCGCGCGATCTTCGAGCTCGACGAAGACATCACTGCGTCGAGTCAGCTCGGTCGTCAGTCCCTTCGCCTTGAGGATCTTCTCAAGACGCTTGGCCAGGTCCAGGGTCAGGTTTTTCTCCACAAGTCCGTAGGCATGAGAACCGGGGTCCTTTCCCCCGTGACCTGGATCGATCACGACGCGATCGAAATCCTCCGCGCCCTGGAGAGGCAGGCAGGCGAGAAAAAGGGCGAACAGAAAATACCTGGTGGTGGTCACGGGCATCGCCCGACATCCTATCCATCATCCCCAAGGCTGTCGAGTAAGTGTTTAAGAAAACTTAACTAGTTTTGCGGCTGCTTTCCTGGATGTTGAGCCATCGCATTGCGATGGTGAGGAGACATCCAATGAGAATCACCCAGAGTGCAATCTGAGGAACGGGAGTGTCGAATCGTTCCCGGATCGGGTCGATGAGCATCAGGACGGAGGCGGTGGAAACCAGGATGAGGCGATGGATCCGCGTCATGGGACCGGTGGCGGCCTCTTTGGGTTTGGCGCCGCGCATGACCGCCACAGATCGGGTGTAGGCAGAGAAAATCGCTGCCAGAGCGGTCGCCAATCCCAGCCACGGGCTGCTTTCCATCGCAAATCCGAATCCGATCAAGGTGACGGCATCGGAGACACGCTCGGGGAGTTCGATAAAGAAGACTTCTTCCTCGGTCTGGCGCGCGGTTTGAAAATCGAGGATGGCATCCACTCGAGTCGAGAAGATTCGCAGGATGCAGAAGACGAGGCCGAGGGTCCAGAAGAGGACGGGGTTGTAGGGCTCGGCCGTTCCCATGAATGAGGCACCGGCGAGGAGTCCGAAAGCCATTCCAAAGATCGTGACGGTCTCTCGAGATACCCCCGACTCCATCAGCGACAGCGCAAGACGGCGCATCGGACGCCAGCGGCGTCGATTTCGAAAGGCTTTTGCGAGCGGCTTCATAGACAGGTTGCGAGCCTCTACGAGAGGGCGAGGGGGAATGCGAACAAAGAATCGTGAAACATTCTCGGCTTGATGGGGTTCAAGGTAACTGGTATTGCAGAAATCCGCTTTGGTTTTCTCACGACTTTCTACGCCTGTTATGCCTCCTGATCTCTCGACGTCACCTTTGGATGAAGAGAGGGAGAAGCAGGAAGCGAATGAGAAAGATGTCGCCTTGATGCTCCGAGTCAAGGAAGGCGATATGGCGGCGTTCGAGAATCTGGTCGAGATTCACCAGTCTGCTGTGATCGGGACGGTGGCAAAGATGCTCGGAGGAGCCAGCGAGGCCGAAGATATCGCCCAGCAGGTATTCATCCGAGTTTGGAAATCTGCGGGACGATACAAGCCTCAGGCCAAGTTCACGACCTGGCTGTTCACGATCACGAGAAATCTCGTATTCAACGAGTCCCGCCGGAGAAAGCGGAAGCCCACGGTGTCGGTCGAGGAGCGGGAAGAGGAGTATCACCTTACTGTTTCGGATCGGGAAGCTCCTTCACCGAGCGATGATTTGATCCAGTCGGAGTTGGAGAAGACGATCGATACGGCGATTCAGGAATTGCCCGAGAAGCAGCGTATGGCCGTGGTTTTACGCCGCTACGAGGAGTTGCCTTACGATGAAATCGCCAAGGTGCTTTCCATGTCCGTCCCCGCAGTGAAGAGCCTGCTGTTTCGAGCGAGGACACAGTTGAAGGAGTCGCTGCAGAAATACCTCGAGCAGTAGGAGGTTCTTTCCCGGGTTTTGCTTGTGCCTTGGATGTGTCTTTCTAGACTTGAGAAATGAGGCGAGATCGACATTTCGGCGAATGGGCCCATTTTCTTTTCGCTCTGCTATTTCTACTCCCTTTGGCAGGAAAGGGCGACGAGATGGTCCGAAAACTTCTCGCTCCGGAAACCCGCATGGCGGCATTGAAGAAGGTTCTCGAAATCGACGAGCCTTTCTATCGGGAGCAGACGCTGGAGGAGTTTTCCGCCGACGTCGGGTTCGTCTCGATCTTCGATCTCCCGCAGCCGGGATTCCCGTCTTTGAAAGTGGTGCTCTGGAGCAGTGACTATGAGCTGTATGAGACCGAAAAGTATGAGGAACTGACGGAAGTAGGTGAATTGGCAGAGGCTGCGCTCATTTGGGAGCCGGGGCGACCGTGGCTGGACGGGTGCGCTCTGCTTCTCTTGACCGATGAGAAAGTGATTCCAGACAGTTGGGAGTTTCTCCCGGCCGGTGTGTTTGCCGATTGGGATGGAGATGGATTTATCGATCTGATCGAGATCACCAAGATATCCATCGAGTCGAAAGATCCTGAGGTCGGCGAAAAGTGGATGGCCGAGCGTGTCACGGTTCGCTCGGTGATCCCTCGATACCCCTGGAAAGCCGCGTTTCTTTGCCACCCTCGAAAGAGTCGTATTCAAGCAGCCGAACGGAGATTGTCGATGCGGATGGGGGCCGGGAAACAATTCGAGTTGGCTTTCTCGGATGCGAGTGGAGGTGAAACGGGGGTGCTGAGTGCTGCCGAGGAGGGGGCAAAACCTGACTTCGGAACAGAAATCCAGCCGGGAATTTTTTTCCTCACTCCGGGACCGGGCGACAAGATTGAACTGGATCGGTTCGCCAAGGAAATCCTGGGGATCCCGCAGCCAAGGATCGGAAGGAGCTCGGCAAGGGTTTGGGAACTCTCACACCCGAAGAAGAGATCTGACGATTCCCTCGGGGAGTGGCCGCACTTGGCCAAGTCGCTGGAGGGGCTGAGCCCTGCCGAGGCGTCTCTTGCTGCGGTGGAGGAATACCGAGGAGACCTTCATCGCGAGTTGTATGAGTTGCGGTTGGCCGAGAAACCCGATCCGATCCAGAAAGGCTGGGTCGAAACACTTGTCGAACCGGGGTGGTCGGACTCGGTTCGGACGGTTTGGTGGCTTCCTGAAGCGGGACTTGCCTCGACTTGGGATCTATCAGGGCTGGGGAGCGGGAGTGTTCGCAGGATGGAGATCGATCGCGAGCCACTGGCATGGTGGATGGATTGGTTGGCCGCTCTGGATTCGGTCCGCAGCCGTCCTCGCTTCCTCATGGCCTCGCACCCCTCCCACTCGACGGCCGGTGGAGATGACCATACCCGGATCAAGTTGGACTTGGTTTCCCTTGGAAAGGATCCGAGATCTCGAGAGTTTCATGCCGTTCCCACCCTCTGGTATGAGATTCGAGGACCCTATGATCGAGAAGTGGCTGGGCTCATCGCCGCAATTCACGCGGCTCCGTGGTCGTGGGAACCTTCAGGGGAAATCGAGAGGATCTCGCTGCGCGAAGCTCTCCCCGAGTGGATCGATGATGCGGATCTTCGGAGTCATTTGCCGGCTCCGGTCATTCGGCATGCCATTCTCGCGGCGGGATGGAATGGATGGGAGGAGCATCGGGAAGGACTGACACGTCTGCGATCCATCGCGGAAAGCGAAAGTCCCGAAGCACAGATTTACTGGAAAGGGCTCCAAGAGATCCAGAAAGTGGAGAGAGAAAAGGGTTGGATGTGGTTTCACTTCGCAACTGGAGACGATAAGGAGGAGCAACTGGAGCTTCAGCAACTCGATCACGAGTTGTGCCGGCTTCGCTCCGTACTCGCCGGGACCGTGACCGTCGAGTTTCGGGAAACGGTAGAGGTTGCGCTCCGAATGCTCGAGGAGAGGGAGGACCCGGAAGCCTTGGAAGAATGGGGAAAAAGCAAGGAGCCCGGATCCAAATGGGCGTGGCGCCTGCTTCAGCGTCTTCGCTGATCTTTACTTCCCGATCCGGAAGATCGAGTCTTCTGTCCGAATGAGAAATCCGTCGTCGAGGACGCCAAAGGAGCAGAGCCCGTAACCATCGATGTCATTCTCCGCAGCGACGGAAAAGGTCTTGCCGGGTTTCACGACGGTGGTCTGTCCATTCTCGCTGTGGAAGAAGAGATGACCCGAAGCGTAGACTGGAGATGCGGAATAGTTGCCGGTTCCGGAAAGCCTTTCGCGGTAGATTTCTTCTCCGGTTTTCGCGTCAAAACAGCTCAAAACCCCCTTGTCATCATTGAGATAGAGAAGGTCGTCAACGATGATGGGAGAGCTCTCTTTCGGAATCGCTTTCTCATTCTTCCAGGCGAGATGAGATTCGGTGATGTCTCCTTTACCTCCGAGGCGAATGGCGAAGAGCACCGCCCGGTTGAACCCGGAACAGACGTAGAGCATGTCTTCGTAAATCACGGGGCGGGGAACGACGGAGTAGCCTTCATCGTAGTCGAACCGCCAGACCTCTTTTCCGGTAGCTTCCTCGTAGGCGATGACCGCTCCGGATCCCGGAATGGCGACGAGAGCGGGTTCTCCGGTGCGCTGGGGGAGTCGAAGCGGGGTGGAGAACGAGAAGGTTCGGGAGACTTCCACATTCCGTGGCGTTTTCCAGAGGACGGAGCCATCGGCGAGAGAAAGGGAGACGACGAAAGGATTCGCTGCGCCGTCGCAGGAGAAGAAGATGCGATCCTCGGCGGCGACGGGGGAGCCCCCATTTCCGTGGACTGGCTTGAAAACGAGCGAGGATTGCTCCCAGTTTACCTTTCCCGTCTTGATGTCGAGCGCAGCGGTTCCGTAGGGGCCAAAGTGAGCGATCAACTGGTCACCGACGAGGAGCGGACTGGGCGAGGCGTAGCTGTTTTTCTTGTGTTTTTTGGGAGTCTCCGCACTGAAAATTTTCTGGCTCCAGATTTCCCGGCCGTCGCGGAGTTGGAAACACTTGGCCACGAAATCGGTCTTTCCTCCGTTTTCGATAGCAGTCGTGATCCAGAAATGATTACCGCGAGCGACCGGAGTAGACCAGCCTTTCCCGGGGACGTCGATTTTCCAACGCACGTTCTGGCTGATCGACCATTTCAGGGGGACATCGGCTTCCGGGGCATGCCCCGTGCCCTCGGGCCCTCGAAAGTCTGGCCAGTCAGGAGCTGCATCGAGCGAGCAAGTGCAAGTGAGGGCAAGGAAGGCGGCAGCAGCAGCGAATTTCATGGCGATACCAAACATCGGAAGGGAGGCACTGCGCAAGCGCGGAATCGAGCCATCGGGAGCCGAGTTCAATTCAGAATCCCTTTCTCCAGAGGAAGTCGAGGCCGTAGTCGGGATAGTACGACTGCACGATGAAAGCGACGAGAAAGTAGTCGACGATGAGATGCACGATGAGGACCCAGAGCAGGCCCTCCGATTTCTCGAACATGGCCCCCTGGGTCCAGGCAAAGGCGAAGACGATGAAGATCCCGCATCCGGTGAAGGCCATGTCATAGAGCACTGCGGTATAGATGACGGCTTGGATGGCATTGGCGGCACGAAACTGGAAGAGACTTCGGAGCAGGGCAAAGCAGGTATTCACGAAAAAGAGTTCATCCCAGATCCCCACGAGATTGATCCCGATAAAGAGCCGACGGATCTCGCCCGCGTCGGGCTCCGCAGGCATTGCCCAGTGACGGAACAACTCGTCATCGAAAAAGGTGCGATTTCCCCACTCGTAAGATTTCAGGACGACCCACGCGAGAGGGATGGAAAGGATGGTGTAGATCACATCCTGCTTTCGCCAGTGCTCCGGGAGGAAGCGGTAGCGAATGATGCCCTTGTCGCCAAAGTGTGATAAAACAGCGGGGACGACGATGACGAGCGTGAAGGGGATCCCGACCTGGAGAAAGTTTTCGTTGGAGAGGGAGGTGTTAATATCACACGCCGAAAGGATAATCACGCATCCCAGGAGGATCCCGATTCGGCGCCGGAGCTTGGGTTCGGGATCGGTCGCGACGAGGTAGATGCAAACCGCGAGCACGATGCCTCCGATGAGGAACTGGCTCGCCGGGATGAGGAGAACCGTGGCGACAGCGAAGCACAACAGCATCGTGATACGGCGCGGGCTCAATTCCAACTCCAGGCTTTCCATGATGCGCGCACAGTCCCTGAAAGCGGGGGGAGGGTCAAGAAGTGCTTGGGGGAAACGGGAGATTCACCCGAGGTCAGGAGCGAGCTTGCGCTTGCCTCCGGTGTTTGGACAGAGGCGCAGCGCGATCTGCTGGAGTCCCGGAATCCCAGCGGCTTGAAGCCAGCGAAGATTGCGCAAGGATTTTGATGGTCAACGAAGGTAGAATCGGATACAACGACTCCTATGAAAACGATCGCGATCTTGTTCAGTCTTGCGCTTCTCGCTCCAGTTTCCTTCACGAGTTGTACTTCTTCGGGGCCTTCCTACGAAGGGCACAGGGCTCACTCGGCTCCGCTCCATGGACCTTTTGATTCCGGTCGCATGAGCCACGCGAGGAAGAAGTACATTTCCGGACGTTGAGGCAAAATCGTTTTGCCTGATTCTTTCGATTGCGAAACGGCTCCTTTCCTGATGAAACCGCTTTCGATTCTTCTTGCCTTGGTTCTCTTCGCGTCTTTCGGGCAGATGGGGTGCAAGCCCAAGTCTCCGAAAACCTACAAAGGGCCGGTGAACAAGGAATACAAGACCTTCAGCGGAAGGTCTCCTCGTGAGATTAAGCGAAGTCGATCCGAATGGTAGCTGAACGAAACCGACTCAGTCACCTCCGCTATCGACATCATTGGTGATCTCATCTGCGTAGAGATTCACTTTGCAGATGATATCGTAGGCGTCGCTTTCCGCGACCCCAACTTCCTTGAGTGTTTCGATGAGGTGCTCGGTAAAGCGTCCAAACTCTCGTTTGCTGATATCCATTCCCCGGTGCACCTGGCTCAGGGGGCGCCCGCTGTAGGTGATGGGGCCACCTGTGGCTGAGGAAAAGAATTCCTTCTGCATGCGAAGGAGCTTGTCCATGGGGGCCTTGGCAAAGTAGTGCTTGAGCTCGGGATCAGCGGTCACCTTCGCATAGAAGCTGTCGACAAGAGTAGCGATGGTTTCCGCACCTCCGATGCGTTCGTAAAGAGTTGTTTCAGGAAGGCTCATAGAACTGGGAATCTGTAGGGTCAGACTCGTTGATGTGAGAGCAGAAACTAGTCCAATATTGCGATTTTGATGTCGCGATAGTCCATGGACATGTTCCGCTTGGCGTGGAGCTGAATTCCAATGGGTCCCTTTTCTTTTCCCGTGTCGGTTGTGTAGGACATGACCTTCTTCCCATTGAGGTGAACCACGTAGTCCATTCCGCGGACCTCGATCCGCATCTGGTTCCAGTCATCCATTTTCAGGAGATCCTTTACTCCCTCGGCTTCGACGGGATATCCCTTTCCTGGGATGTAGGGAGACGCGGTCATGTCGCGTTTCAAGGATCCGGAAATGCCAATCTGGATCTGATCGGAATTTCGAAGATGGACTCCCGAGTCGATGGTGCCTTCGCCGAATTTGAATTCCAGCTCGACCACGAAGTTCTCGTATTCCTTTTCAGTCCAGAGAATCGAGCCTTTCTGCTTCTCCCCGCTGCGAACCTGAAGAATCCCGTCGTCGACGAGCCACCAGATGTTGTCTTTGGGGACCTTCCAACCCTCCAGATCTTTTCCGTTGAAGAGAGGTTCGAATTTCTCTTCTCCCTCAGCGAGCAGGGGAAGGGAGAGCGAAAGAACAGCGATGAAAAGGAATGGGATTCTCATTTCCGGAAACCTAGAGTCTCGTCGAGGTTTGCCGCAAGAACTAAGGGGCACGGAATCGCGATCACTTTCCCTTCGCCTTCGCCCAGGAATCCCGGAGGCCAACGGTGCGGTTGAAGACGATGCCGTCCTCTTTGCTGTCCGGGTCCACGGCGAAGTAGCCGAGTCGCTCGAACTGCACGGTTTCTCCAGTTTCGGCGGAGGCGAGGTTTGGTTCGAGCTTAGCGTTGGAAATGATCTCGAGAGAATCCGGGTTCAGATGATCGAGAAAGTCTCCGTCGCCTCCATCCGGGTCCTCCGTCGCAAAAAGACGATCATAGAGACGGACTTCGGCATCGAGCGCATGAGGAGCGCTTACCCAATGGATCGTCGCCTTGACCTTCCGTCCGTCGGGCGGATTCTCGCCACCTCGGGTCTCGGGATCGAAGGTGCAGCGGAGCTCGAGGATTTCCCCGTCATCATCCTTGATGACCTCGTCACAGCGGATGAAATACGCACAGCGAAACCGGACTTCCTTGCCGGGTGCGAGGCGAAAGAATTTCTTCGGAGGATCTTCCATGAAGTCGGCCCTCTCGATGTAGAGCTCTCTGGAGAAGGGCACTTTCCGAGTGCCGAGTTCGGGATCTTCCGGGTTGATCACGGCATCGAACTCCTCGACCTGGTCAACCGGGTAGTTCGTGATGACGACCTTGATGGGATCAAGCACCGCCATGTAGCGTTTCGCGTCCCGGTTCAAGACCTCGCGGACCGAACTCTCGAGCAGGGCAATGTCATTGGTGCTCTTGAATTTGGTGATTCCGATGGTCTTGCAGAAACTCCGAATTGCCTCTGCCGGGTAACCACGCCGGCGAATTCCCGAGATGGTCGGCATTCTCGGATCGTCCCATCCGCTGACGTATCCGTCCGTGACCAGTTGCAGCAGCTTTCGCTTGCTCATCACGGTGTAGTTGAGATTCAGTCGGGAAAATTCGATCTGACGAGGACGAGATGGTACGGGGAGATTGTCGAGAAACCAGTCATAAAGCGGACGGTGATTCTCAAACTCCAAAGTACAGAGCGAGTGGGTGACGTATTCGAGGGCATCGCTCTGACCATGAGTGAAGTCATACATCGGATAGATCTTCCAGGCGTCCCCCGTACGGTGATGCACGGCATCGACGATGCGATAGAGGACGGGGTCCCGCATGTTCAGGTTGGGATGCGCCATATCGATGCGAGCCCGGAGGACTCGGCTACCGTCCTCGAACTCTCCCTCTTTCATCCGCTGGAAGAGATCTAGATTCTCTTCGACGGGGCGATCGCGGAATGGGCTGTCGGTGCCCGGGGTCTGGAGATCCCCACGGCCTGCTCGCATCTCCTCAGAACTCTGGTCATCGACATAGGCTTTGCCCTCCTTGATCAGGTGCAGCGCCCACTCGTAGAGTTTGTCGAAGTAGTCAGAGGCAAAATACAGGTGGTCTCCCCAGTCAAAGCCCAGCCAATGGATGTCTTCCTTGATGGAGTCGACGTATTCGACATCTTCCTTGGTCGGGTTGGTATCGTCAAAACGAAGGTGGCAGCGCCCCCCATACTCCTGGGCAATCCCGAAGTTGAGACAGATCGACTTGGCATGACCGATGTGGAGATACCCATTGGGCTCTGGAGGGAACCGGGTTACGGTTCCGTCGTGTTTACCCGTGGTGAGGTCTTGGTCGATGATCTCGCGGATAAAATCCTTCGAGGGGGAGGCAGCGGTGCTCATAGAAATCGTAAAGCGGGAAAGTAATCGGTTTTCCGCGCGACGCAATCACCGTCCGCGTGGTATCCCTGGGTGGGAAAGGTATTTTGGATGCCCGCATTTATGGCCAGATTTCCAGTTGATTCTGAAGGAAAAAAAACCAGCTTCTGCTATCGAGACGCAGTTTCAACAACGTTCTCCTTCATGAAAGTCCCACGCATCTTTTCCTTACTCGGCTTTGCCAGTCTATTCGCCCTTTTCCTCTCTGATTCGGTTCAGGCCGAAAACACGGTGACCCTCTATACCCAGCGTCACTACGAGTTCGATGAGAAACTGCACGAGGAATTCACGGAGAAAACGGGGATCAAGGTCGAGGTTGTCAAGGCCACTGCGGACGAGCTGATCGCCCGACTCGAGCAGGAGGGAGAAAACTCCCCGGCGGATCTCTTTATGACGGCAGATGCTGGCGGACTCGATCGTGCCTCGAAGGCGGGGCTTCTCGCGGCGATGCCTGCGAGCCTGCTCGAATCGGTGCCGGATCGATTGCATGACCCCGAGAGTCTCTGGACGGCGATTACCCAGCGAGCTCGAGTCCTCGCCTATTCCAAGGACCGGGTCAAGGCTTCCGATCTCTCCACTTACGAGGATCTCGCCGATGCAAAATGGAAGGGGCGGCTATCGATTCGTTCGTCTTCCAACATCTACAATCAGTCGCTCATGACGACCATCATCGAAGCCAACGACGCTGAAACGGCAGAGGCCTGGGCCAAGGCGGTTCGCGGCAACATGGCTCGTCCCCCGCAGGGAAGTGATCGCGATCAAATCCGCGCGGTTGCTGCGGGCCTCGCCGATGTCGCCCTGGTCAATACCTACTACGTGGGGCTGCTGGAGAATTCGTCGGAGAAGAAGGATCGGGACGCCGCCTCTGCGGTTTCGATCTTCTTCCCCAACCAGGATGGAAGGGGAGCGCATGTGAACATCAGCGGAGTCGGCCTCCTGAAGTCATCGAAGAATCGTGAGGCCGCGGCGAAGCTGATCGAGTTTCTCCTTTCTCCGGAAACCCAGGCCCAGTATCCCAACGCAACCTACGAATATCCCGTCGTCGATGGAGTCGCCTGGTCCGAAATCCAGGAGCGCTGGGGTAAATTCAAGGCGGACGAGGTGCCGCTCAAGGTTCTGGGGGAGCGGAATGCCGAGGCGGTTCGTCTTTTCAACAAGGCAGGTTGGGAGTAATTCCCGACTTCGGGCGCAGCGACGGTAGCGATGAACACAGTGGCGCCGTCGTCTCTCGGATCTGTTGAAGACTCGGCCTCGACGGGAAAGCGTATCTACCGCCTCAATCGCCCTCACCCCGATCGCTGGGGCGTCCTGGTTGGCGGGGTGGCCTTGCTGATTTCGCTTCCGCTCCTGGCCATTCTCGTCTACCTGACCCAGGAAGGCCCCGAGTGGAGTCATCTCGTCGAGACCGTCCTGCCAACCTATGTCAGCAACACTCTGATTCTCGTGACAGGGGTCTCGCTCGTGGCGATTCTCTTTTCGGTGCTGCCGGCCTACCTGGTCTCCTACTACGAGTTCCCCGGGCGTCGGCTTTTTCAGTGGGCTCTGATTCTTCCCTTGGCTCTCCCAACCTATGTGGCCGCTTTTGTTTTCTTTGAGGGGCCCGAAGCCGCAATTCCTTTCCTGATCTGGATCCGAAGTGAGTTCGGAGTCGATGCATTTCTCGCGTGGGAGAAGGTGATCCGTTATGGATTGCTCATCCTGATGATGGGCGCAGTTCTTTCGCCCTATTTGTTCGTTGCCTGTCGAGCGACTTTTCAGCAACAGACTCGATCCGCGATCGAGGCTGCGCGTTGTCTGGGGATGAACTCGAGAGGAATCTTTTTTCGGATCGCGCTGCCCTTGGCTCGCCCTGCCATGGTCGGCGGTCTTGCCCTCATTGTCATGGAGGTGATCAATGACTACGGAGCCGTTCATTTTTTTGGGGTTCCGACACTGACCGAGGGGATCTTTCGGACCTGGTTTGGAATGGGCGATCGCGTTTCGGCGTTGAGACTTGCGGGAATGGTCATGGTCGCCATCGCGCTCCTACTCATCCTCGAGCGGCAGCTGCGGGGAAAAGCGCGTTTCGAAGCTTCGACGACGAGCTCGGGACTTTGCCGGCTCATTCCGCTGTCGCGAGGCAAGGGGGCTCTCGCCATCCTCATCTGCCTGGTTCCTCTGGTGATCGGTTTCATCTATCCGGTGGCAAGGCTTTCTCAGTGGGCGGCTCTCGACCTGATGTCGGATCGACCGGCCGTCCTTGCTGCGTCGGCGGGCTTGATTCGCGGGCTGGTTCTCGCTCTTGGGGTTTCCGTAGGCGCTTCCCTTGTCGCTGCGGTGTTCTTCTATGCCGTCAGGCTTCGTGGCAATGGATGGCGTCTGGGTGGAGCACGCCTCGCGGGCCTTGGATACGCAACCCCAGGTGCGGTCATCGCTCTCGGGGTGTTGGCGGTTCTGGGCGCGTGGGATCGGTGGGCCGGGGACAGCTTTCTTCCCTTGCTCAGTGGAACTTTGTTTGCGATTGGCTTTGCCTATTTCGTCCGATTTTTTGCGATTCCGCTCCAATTTTCCCGCTCCGGACTCTCCCGGATCGGAAGACCTATCGAGGAAGCGGCCCGTCTTTCCGGAAAGGGACCGGCGGCGACCTTTGGCAGGATCCATTTGCCTTTGCTTCGAGGTCCGCTCATCGCTGCCGGGATGCTCCTCTTTGTCGATATCTTGAAAGAACTTCCCCTGACCTTGATCCTTCGTCCTGCGAATTTTGAAACTCTGGCCACCTCGGCCTATAGTCTCGCCAAAGAGGCGAGATTGCAGGCCTGTGCCGTGCCTTCTCTTCTCATCGTGATTGCTGGCGGGATCGGATTGATGATCATGAACCGTTGGATGTCTTCTGACTCATCTCATGACTGAACCTTTTCCCGAAATCCCATCCCGTCTCGCCTTCCGGCAGGTATCGCGGAAGTTTCAGAGTCGCGAGCTTCCCGCGGTCGACGGGGTAAGCCTGGATGTTCCCGATGGGGAAGTCTTTGCCCTCCTCGGAGAAAGCGGCAGCGGAAAGACGACCCTGTTGCGGCTCGCTGCCGGGTTGGAGACTCCCGATGCCGGAAGTGTCTGGCTCGATGGAACCTGTGTCGCAGGAGATGCCCGGGAGGGAAAGGACCTGCCTCCCGAGAAGCGGAGAATCGGCTTGGTTTTCCAGGATGGTGCGCTGTTTCCCCATCTCAACGCAGAGAAGAATGTGGCGTTTGGTTTGTCGTCGTGGTCGAGAGAAGATCGGGAGCGGCGAGTCAAGGAATGCCTCGAACTGGTCGAGCTTGCCGGTTTCGAGAAACGCTTTCCCCATGAACTCTCGGGCGGGGAAGGGCAGCGGCTTTCGTTGGCGCGTGCTCTTGCCCCGGAGCCGCAACTCCTCTTGCTTGATGAACCCTTCAGCCATCTTGATCCCGCCCTCCGCCGGAAGCTCCGGGAGGAGCTCAATCATATTCTCGAGCGAGTCGAGCAGACGGTCCTCCTCGTTACCCACGATCCCGAGGATGCGCTGGCGATGGCATCGCAAGTAGCAATCCTGGTCCAAGGGAAGATACGTCAGGTTGGAGTGCCCTCGGAGGTGTATCGCAACCCGGTGGATCGCTATTGTGGAGAGCGATTCGGGCCGATCAACGAAGTCCCGAAGCCTGGAAGTGGAGCCACGTGCTGGAGGCGGCCGGAAGACGCAACCTGGCAAGCTGTCCCCGAGGGCGGTTCGGACACGATGGAGGGTACGGTGTGCCACGTCGTTTCGGTTCGCCCGATGGGACGGGAGTTCGAGGTCCGCGTTCGTCGTGAAGGAGCCGCTTCCGACTGGCTGCTCTCGCTTGCGGAGGCGCCCGCGATGGAAGAACGTGGAGTGGTCCGCTGGTGCGACCGAGAATGAGGTCGCGAGAGAATTCATCGGGAGCGATCCGTCTCCTCATCTCAGGCGGGCCAGGTGCTGGGTCGACGACTACGGGCACCGCGCTGTCAAAACGGTTCGGGATTCCGGTTTTTGACTCCGACGACTTCTTCCACAAGCCGACAGACCCTCCGTTCCAGGAGCAGTATTCCGTCGAAGAGCGACGGGAGCTGTTGACTGCGGCGATTTCGAGAGAATCGAGTTGGATTCTCTGCGGCTCGATTTCGAATTGGGGACTCGAAGATGTTCAACTGACGCACGGGGTATTTCTGGATCTCCCTTCCGATGTCCGAATGCCCCGGTTGCACCGACGCCAACGGATGCAGTTCGGAGACCGAATCGATCCCGGTGGCGACTTGGCCGAGGAGCACGAGTTGTTTCTGCATTGGGCTGCGGAATATGGCAACCGGACCGGAGACGGCAGGAATCGGCAGACGGATCGAGCCTTCGTAGTCGAGAAAGCGTCTTCTTTCCTCGAAATTGAGAAAGTAGAGCGGCTTGATGAGATCGTTGAAAGAATCTCCCGCTTTCTGACGAAGACTCCTCATCCCTGAAATTTAGATGGAAAGGTCATGATGGGCTTTCTCTTCTTCGGGGAGAAATGCCATCGATGAGGTTGTTTGTGATCGTCAGTTTTTCCCTGTTGTTGATCGGGTGCAGAAAAGTTGAGAAGGTTTCTCTTCGTGAGGAGAAGGCGGATTGGGGCGGCTCGATACAAAATTCCGGGCAGCTGGCTTTCGAAGACAGACTTGCCGAAATCCACCAGGAGTGGATGGGGACTCCCTGGGATTTTTCAGGAACCAGTCAGGTCCCTCGGGAAGGCTCAATCGCCTGCGGATATTTTGTGACGACTACCTTGCAACAGGCCGGATTCGAACTCGAACGAATCCGGCTGGCGCAAGCCGCCTCGGAAACCATGATCCGGGCCATCTGTCCGGAAGAAACGATTCGTCGCTACCGCGATGTCGCCCTGGCTCCTTTTCTGGAGAGCGTCAAAGAGCAGGGGGATGGATATTACGTGGTTGGTCTCGATCGGCATACCGGGTTCCTTCGTGTGAAAGTGTCGGGTGAAATCCTATTCGTGCATTCCGGAGCGGGGCGGGGAGTCGTCGTCGAAACGCCAGAGGACGCGCCGGAGTTGGCTCGGTCACGGTATCGGGTGATCGGCAAAGTCGTCGAATCCCTGGCCTTGCCTCCTCCGTGAAGAAGGTTCATTGAAACGGAAAAGTGGGGCAGGGATGACGCCGCCTCAATCGATAGTGGACAAGAGGAGGATTCAAGGTTCACATTCGTGGGATGAGAGAACTCTCCTGTTGCTGGATCCTGAAAACTTCAATCGGGTCTGGGGCGAAGGGGGAATCAAGAACGATCCGAAAGGGCGGGCGCCGATCGGCGGCATCCATTCGGGGTAGGATCGACTTCCTTCGTGAGGTCAGCGACGAGTCGATTTGAGAATCGGAGAATAATGCGGGGATCAGTAAAGCAGCTCTATGAAGAACTGGAGAAAGTTCCGGAAGACTGGTCCATCCGTCTTCGGTTGATCGAGCATGCGATCGAAACAGGCGACCGCGAAGAGGCGAAACGGCTCGTGCGTTCTTCCCCGGAAGACTTTCCGCTTCCGGAAGAGCTGAAGGCTCGCGTTTACGAGCTCATGACTCGCCATTGGTCACCGGATCTCCCTTGAGCGGGCGGTGAGAGGCCGGTTAGGCGCTGAGAGAATCCCTCAGATCACCGAAGGTGCCGGGCGGGCCGGGAAGGGCTCGAAGTCGGAAGGCACCCCTGGAAAGTTTTCCTCGCGAAATCGATCCCAGGTTCGGCGAGTTTCTTCGGACATGATCTCGGACATGGCCTCCATGCAACCGTGACAGATCATGGCGCTGTCGACCATGAAATCCCCGTGGCAGACGCCAACAAGGCCATACTCGGCATCCTTGACCTGGTCGAACTCCTTCGGACAGAGAGCGCAGTCGTTGAAGCCGGAGACTTCGCGATAGTGTTCTGCCTGGAATTCGGCGAGTCGCTGCTTGGATTCCTCGGACGCCTCGTCGAGCATGGAGTTGAGACAAGGCATGCAGAGAGCGTATTCGATGATGACTTCGTCTTTCTTGAAGTTCTTCGAGATGCGGAAGCCATCCTCGAAATCCTTGAGGGATTCGCCGCAACGGGTGCAGGAAACGAAAGGGCGATCTTCGTAAAAGGAGTGAAGAACGGACGGAATAGGCTCCTTCTCGGGAGGTTCAGAATCAGGAGGTGATTCGCTCATACGATTTGCCTGCAGTATCGGAAATCAGGACGGGTTCGTCCAGCCTTCATTCCAAATAATGTGGGTCCCGCTTTTGCCGGGGACGACTACATCTTTCCAGCCATTCCCATCGAGATCGATTACGCGGATCTGCAGGCCGATTCCCGGCCCTTCCCCTGCCGGAGCCTGGGAGATCTTGTTGCGTTTCCAGCTCTGGCCCTCCGGGTTCCAGTCGTAGTACTGCACCGTGATCGGGTCTTCGGCACCCGGATCCTTGCCGGAGTGGGCATAGTAGCGTTTCCCGGTAATCAACTCGGGCTGATCATCATTGTCGATGTCTTCCCAGGCGAGGCAGTGCGCCTGGGAGAATTTCTTGTCGATGAGGTGCTGTCGAAAAACAATCGTTCCATCGGCCTGAGGTTCCATCTGCTCTTCCCAGTAGAGTCCGTAGTTGTGCCCATCGGCCCAGATGACATCATTCCGTCCGTCGGAGTTCAAATCCACGACGAGGATGGGGCAACTGGCGTGGGGGAGCTGAAAGTCCTGGTGATATTCCCATGGACCGGAGAAGGGGCCGTCGGCAGGTCTCTCATACCAGCCATCTCGGAAAATGATGTCTTCCAAACCGTCTCCGTTGAGGTCTCCGAATCCCATTCCGTGTCCGTTACCGCTTTCCGAAACGACATGTTTTTCCGCTTTGGGCTTACCCTCGTCGTCGTAGACGATGCGAAAGATCTGCATAGGGTTTTCCGGCCGCCACGAATTCTCGATCCACTCCGGTGTTCCATCTCCGTCGATGTCGTGCATGAAGGTCGCCTCGTTGTGCCCAGTTCCCGTATCGACGAGTTGGTGCACTTTCCAGCCCCCTTCGGTCGGGTAATTCCCTGCTCCTGGATTCTCAAACCAGTTGACGATGGGGAGGGTGAACGCTCCTCCGACGACGTCGAGATCACCGTCCTTGTCGATATCGAGAAGGTGTTCGGAATTGTTCTGCACGTAGTCGGCTCCGAAAGGCATGAGTTTCCGGACAGGCAAAGGCTTGAAATCGGGAGCCGGATACCAAAACTCGCCTGCGACGACATCGAGCTTGCCGTCTCCGTTGATGTCACCGACTGAGCAGCCTTCGTTGTTGTCCTTGTGGAGTTGTTGGACTCGAAACTTGAGACTGGGGGGAGCCTTCTTTTTCGCTTTTTGCTGAGCGACCAGTGAGACCGCCGTCAACGAGGCGAGAAGAGTGAGGACCAGGGGGAGTTTTTTCATAAGAGGAATGGGGGAGCAGAGTTGCGGAAAATGAATCAGAAATCTTTCAGTTCGACCAGCTGTGATTTGCCGGCATCGTCGAGAAGCTCGAGTGAGACTCGGTCGAGCCCCCATTTCTTGAGCCCGACAAGGGTGAGCTTCTGGCGTCCGGGGGTGTCGATTGGAATCAAAATCTCGATCTCGTCTCCGGTCTCTGGCAGGGCGACCTTGTTTTCGCCATGAAAGAGAGTGAGGTCCTTGAGTTTTCCGGTCAACTTCATGCGGAGGGGGCCTTTGTCGGGAGCGTCAACAAAGGTGCGAAGCACTGCATAGCGATTGCTGCCTCGACCGACGACATCCGGAGTTTCACCGGTGGGGACGCCGCCGCCAACTTCCGAGTAGATCGGCATCCACACATAGCTGTCGATCGCTTCGGTGAAAATGACGGGACCCTGGTGACCGATCGCATCGCGAGTGCGCTCGTGCGGCATGAGGGTCTGCCACTGACGCACGAAACGATTCGGCGGGGTCTTGAAATCTCCGTCTTTTCCGAGTTCGGAGAGGAAACGTACGAGATCGACAAATTCGTCCTCGCGAAGAGATGCTGTCAATCCGGGTGGCATCAGGGAAACCGGGCTGATGTTGTTGCTGACCACTTCGCTCTTGGGGATCCGGTTCTCTGTTCCTGCGGCATCTCGGATCACGATCTCATTCGCATCCTCGCGAGCAATGGCCCCGGCGAAAGAGTCTCCGTTCTTGAGGGTCACCAGCGTCGTGTGATAGCCCTCCTTGATCTTCACGCTGGGCTGGAGAAGGGAATCGATGAGGTAGTCGACGGGTGCACTGGCTCCGATGGAAACCATGTCGGGACCGATCACCCCGCCGGCTCCGCCGATGGCGTGACAGACGACACACTGGAGAGAGGCACGGCGATAGATCTCTTCGCCCCGGTGAGGATCGCCTTCCTCGGCGACTTTCGCCATCATCGACTCCATCTCTTCGGGGGTGAGTGCCATCTTCATCGGCTTGAGATTGCCGGCTTTCTGCAAAGCCTTGACCAATGCCTCGGGGCGGGTCGCGGCGCTGCTGGCCTTGTTCATTCCCGTCAGAGCAATCTCCTTGGGAAGAGATCCTTCCGACAGCGCTGCGGTGAGGGCGCCTGGGCCTTTCTTGTTGGCAAGAAAGGCATCGAAAATCCCATAAGGATCCTTCCCGTAGGGAGCCGCCGAAAGAACGGCGACAGCAAGCTTGGCCCCTTCATTGGGGTTCATCCTCGTGCGCCCGATCACAGCTAGAGAACGGGTCAGGAAGTCCGCCTTCTCGTCCCGTGCCACCTTCCCGAGAAGTTCTGCCGTCTTCGGGCCGCCGAGCACCACGAGGCCATCGAGCGCGGAACGAGCGCGATTCGGATTCTCAGGAGCAGCGAGGAAGGCTCTCTCGAGGCCTCCTCGGGCCGAATCAAGTTTCCACTGTCCGGCGAGAGCCGCCGCCGATGCAAAAACGGTGGGATCGTCGCTCTGGAGAAACTGGGAGAGTCGGGTCGTGTCTCCCTGCGGCTGAATCTTGCGAAGTCGTCCCGCACTGGCAAGCGCATCGAGAAGGATGGCCTGGGCCTTGACACCGGTGTCCTCCTGGAGAGCCGAGTCGAAAACGGTGCCAAGCGCTTGCGGTGAGCCAACTTTGGCGATCCAATCGGAGACATTCGCAATCTCGTCTGGCGAAGTGAACTCCCCGGAGCGAAGCGCTTCCGTGATGAGAGGGACCGCGACGGGTTGGTTCAGAGCGCGAACCGCGAAAAGGAGTTGGCGGAGATTCTGGAAGGGGTTGCCGCCTTCGGTCCGGGAAACCCAACGGTCGGCGTGTTCGCGGCAGATGGACCAGATCGCGAAATCCAGGAAGTTGTCGACCTCGATACCCTCAAGCGCCTGGAGGGCAATGTCGACGGTGTTCTTCTCGGGGCGCTGGGCGAGCACGCTGACAGCCCAGAGCCGAACCTGGGGATTGGGATCGGCGATCGCAGATTGCGCCAGGCCCAAAGCTGCGTCGTTCGATTCTGCGGAATAGTAGAGGGCCCGCAGCGCTCCGGCGCGGACCTTGTGGTTCTCTGCCGAGACGAGCTTCGCGGCTCTTTCCAGATCGGGAGAATTGAGCGCCTGGGAACCCCAGACCTGGCGAAGCGCAAACAGCTCGGGATCGATCTCCTTTGCTTTCGCCGAGGCAAGGAGAGGGAGCATGGCCGCGGGATCTCTTTCTCGCAGTTCTACCGTGGCGAGCTCACGGTTCCAGCCCTGCTCCGAATTCAGCAAGAGATCGACGAGTTCCTCGTCGGAGGCCACGTCGATTTCGGGAGCGACATCGAGAGGGCGGTCGGGGAAAGTGATTCGCCAGATCCTGCCGTGCTCCTTGTCGCGTCGAGGATCGCGGAAATCGACTTCTCCATGTTGGATGATGGGGTTGTACCAGTCGGCGATATAGATGGCTCCGTCGGGGCCCATCTTGATATCAATCGGACGAAAGGCGCGATGCTTTGAGGAGACGAGGTCTTCGATCTGCGACGACGTGTAGGCGCTCGCATTGTCGGTCAGACGAAACAGATTGATGCGATTTCCACGAAAATCAGGAGCGGCGAGGACTCCAGACCATTCGTCTGGGATATGTCCTCCGGAGAGCACCTCGAGACCGCAGTGCTTGGGTTGACCGGGATTGAGACCGCTCAGCACCCGGGAAGCTCCCGGTGAAGTCCGAAATACAGCCCGGGGAAAGACAAAGTTGATCCCTTCTCCTCCGGCACCATCCGTCATGAAACTCTGTCCCCACTGATCGAAGGCGTGACCCCAGGGGTTAATGAGCCCTTTCATGAAGACCTCGGCTCTTCTTGTCTCCGGGCGGTAGTGCCACATGCCACCCCCGAGAAGGCGTCGGATTCCGTAGGGCGTTTCGAGATGGGTGTGGATGTAGATGGACTGATTCATCCAGAGCATTCCCTCGGGGCCCCAGCGGAAGGTGTGGACGAGGTGGTGGGTGTCTTCGGTACCGAATCCAGAAAGAACGACGGAGCGTTCATCGGCGATGTCGTCCCCATCGGTGTCCTTGAGGAAAAGCACTTCGATGGAATTGGCGACATAGCATCCGCCGTCACCCGGCAGGATGGCGGTGGGAATGTGAAGGTCATCGGCAAAGACCGTGTGCTTGTCGGCGACGCCGTCGCTGTCGGTATCTTCGAGAATGATGATGCGATCGTTGTCTTCCTCCCCCGGTTGAATGTGAGGGTAGAGCGGACTGCTTACGACCCAGAGTCTCCCTTTCTGATCCCAGTTCATGTGGACGGGATTCTTCACTGCGGGCTCGTGGGCGAAGAGGTTGATCTCGGCGCCCGAGGGTAGCGCAAATGCTTCGAGTTGCGCTTCGAAGGAAGTGTCCGGGATATCGCGAAGACCGTTCTGCGCATGGAGTCCCGGAGGGGAGGTCGCGAGTAGGACGAGAAAAAACGAGGAAACGGAGAAGTGTTTCATGGGTAGGAAGAAAAAAGGAATCAGTTCTTGGTGGTTCCGGAAAGGACTCGGGCACGAGCCTCGGCGATGACTTTTTCCTGTTCGGCGATGAGGGGATCGAACATCGGGATTTCTTTCGCATTCTGACCCTGCTCATGCTTTCGGAAGAGAAACAGGTAGGTCTCATTGGCAGGGCGCCAGCGATGGAAGAAAAGCCGGTTTTTTTCCACGATGGCTTCTCGTAGCTTCGCTTTTGCAGCGGGATCCGCGGTCGCGAGAATGGTCTCGTTCATTCCCAGCTCCTTGGCAAGGGCGCGAGCGAGGACGGAGTAGCCTTCGCTGGTGAAATGGACACCGTTGTCGGTCAGCGGGGTTTTGGTAACCTCTCCGGTGAAGGCATCGCCTCCGAGAGCACCGAAAAGGTCGGCACAATGAAGTCCGTTTTTCTCCGCCAGGGTTCGGATGGTATCTCGAAACCGCGCGATGCGGCGATTGTTCTCGGTTTGGTCGGGAAGGGGGGCACCGAGATTTTCCAGGGGGGGAGGGGTGATCAGAACAACTTCGCGCAGGGAGTCACCCGAGGACTCGCGAACCCGATCAATCAGCTTTTGATACGATGCCTCGAAGAGTGCAAGGCTCTGTTCCAGGCCGGCGGCAGAGGCTGCGGCGGCGCCCTTTTCATTGGTCCAGCCCTGGTCCACCGACATCGCTTCTCCCGTCCCGTAGGACAGCATCGCCACGGTGGGTTTCAATTCGGAAAGATTCTTCGAGAGCCTCTCTCTTCCTTCCTGGGGAGTCCCGAAATAGGAGCGGGAATCGCCGAAGACCGAGTCGGCGCTCCATCCCAGATTGCGAAAAGTCAAACCTGTCACGGACTCGCCAGCGGCAAGAGAAAGGGCCGCTTCCAATTGCCCGTAGAGCCGTGCTCGTTCGATCAGGGTGTTTCCCAGCAAGACGACCCGATCATTGGGTCGCAGAATGGGAGGCCGGGATTCTGCCTGGATAGGGGAGGACACCAACCCGGTGAAGAGGCCGATGGAAAAAAGAAACAGAAATCTCATGCGGTAGGATGAATGGAGTGGGGGCGAAATGCGAGACTGGACCTTGCCTCAAATGCGTGAAACGAAGCAGTAGACAGGTCGAGAGAGTCGGGGGCTTTCCACTCCAGTTTCTTAGCGAACCGCAGTTGGGGTTTCGAGGGAAAAGACAACAAAAAACCCGAGCCGGTGAGGCTCGGGTTTTCCCGCTAAAAGGCGTTAAAGCAGGTCGAGTTTAATCATTTTCATACTCTTTCAGGAATCCAATGAACTCGCGTCGATGCTCTTCTTCACCGGAAAGGAGAGTGATCGCCATGTCCTGGGTCACATAGTCGATCCCGTCGCTGACCTGGATGATCTTGTTGTATTGGGCGATCGCACCGTTTTCGGCCTCGATCACTCCCTTGATGACTCCGACTACATCGGTCGTGTCCTCGAGTGGTTGGAGGGAATCCTGTGCTCTCTTCAGGTCGAAACTTCCGGGAACCGTGCCTCCGATTGTTTTGATGCGGTTGGCGAGGGTTTGGGCGTGGCCCAACTCTTCCGCAATATCGGCCTCGAGAGAGTTCTTGATCACTTCCGACCGAACCCCATCCAGATTGATGGATGCGGCGATGTAGTTCTGTACGGTCTCAAGTTCCATCGCGTATGCGATCTTGAGGTTCTCGATGATTTCCTTGTTTGGTTCTGGGGTCATTTCAGTAAAGACGTTTCGGTTTGTAATACGTATCCCAGAGGATTCTGCTACCCGAAACAGCGTTATTTGATAAAGCGAATCGTCAGGGGGTAGGTGTAGTCGTTCCCTTTATTGGCTTCGACACCGGCGATGATGGAGAAAATGAGGATCATCAACGAGGCTCCGATCAAGGTGATGAAGCCCACGACCACGACAGTGAGCACGGCGGATACGATCAGCGCGATCAGCATCGTGAGATGGAAGTTTAGCGCTTCTTTGCCTGCTCGATCGACAACGGGCATCTCGTTCTTCTTGATGAGCCAGAAAACCAACGGGCCGACGAAGGAGGGAATCCCAACCACGCAGATGAGCCCGGAAAGGTGAGTCAGCATGGCCCAGTCATTTTCGCTCGAGCCAAAGGATTTGGAGGTCGGCTGTTGCGGGAGCGTTTCATCCATAGGAGGAGGAGTCTCCGCTGGTGATGATTCCGCTGATGGAGGGGGATCTTGGGGCGAGTCGGGTGACGGTTCCTTATTATCCATGGATGACATAATGGGGGAAATCCGCTTCGAAACGAATTACAAATTTCAGAATATTTTGCACTGGGACTACCCTTCGGAAGGGGATGGCTTACGTCCCATGAAGATCGAAAGAATGAGGAGAAGGACGGAGATGCCCCAGAGAATGTTCAGAATGATAGAGGACACCACGATGAGGGAGGTGTTTGCTCCGGCGCCCTGCGTGAGCACCAGTTTGTGGATCCAGGCCTGATACAACGGTCCCACGAGGGTGAGGGCGATGATTGCCGAGAGTCCGATCAGTGCCGGTGTTTTTGCCGTCCCCAGCGAATTCTGGTGACGAATGAGAAGAACAAATCCGACAATCGTCGCAAGTAGCACGGGTAGTTGGTGCAGCAGTTGTTGGATGGCCTGGGGGATAAAAGTGGATTCCTGCATAGCTGGAGCCTAGCAGTGTGGAGGAAGGCTGCCCAGAAGGAATTCGTGAGGACTCGGCGAGATTCGCTCGGTTTACGAAAGGTCTCGATGGAAAAATTCCCGTGTTGATTGCCGGTTCAAGGAGCTCAAAGAAGGGGATCGCTTTCTGGTTGGAGAACCGTTCACCTGTTCGAAAAGCCGTCTTGGAACGAAAGGATTAAGCAGGTGCCATCGATCTTAGCGAAAATACCGGCTCCCAAGTCTACATTTCCTCCCGGGCGTCGACTTCCTCCATCATGCGAAGCGTCCCAGCTACGGTTCCGAAGGTGGGGGCGAACATCCATCCGACGAAGGGGATGCCCATGAGGAGGATGTAGCCGGCCCCGATTCCCATCGAGAGTCCGTTTCGCTGGTGAGCGAACTTGTCGCTCTGTTCCGCCGAGAATCCTTTGTTCTCGAGAGGAAAGTCCATCAGACCATATCCCAGGAAGCGGGATTGGGTGAGAAACATGCCTGACGCCGAGAGCAGCGAGCCGATCACGGGGATGAGTCCGCAGGCAAGGAAGAGGAGATTGGTCAGGATTTCCCGCCCGAGATAGCGGAGGTTGATGAACGTGCTCCGAGTCAGGGATTCCCTGATCGTGAGCCCCGAATCGGTAAAATCTTTTCCCTGCACGGCTCGGAGCGTTTCTTCCGCAATCTTTCCGAGAAACGGCGCGAGGAGAATCAGGATGAGGTGTTTGTGGATGAAGATGAATCCACCAACGAGGAGGAGAAAGACCAAGGCCGTCAATGTCCAGGTTACGGTGACATCGAGCCAGGCCATCGGGATGACGATGAGAGCATCGACCCAGCTTGCGAAACCGGCAGTGGAAATGTAGAAGACGAAGAGAAGGGCGATCGTCAGGATCAGGCTGATGACCGCGGGGAGCAGCTGATACGGCCACAGGCCATGCTTGAAGAGAAAGCCGGGAACTCGAAGATAGCTGGAGAGACCGGCAAAGAACTGGGAAACGGTGGACTTCTGAGGCATGACTTCGAAAAGTGTGCCTCGACTTTCCCGCCTCGCAACGGAATCCTGTTTTCGAAGCAGGTTCACAAGGTGACCGCGCGGGGCGCTTGCATAGCCGGAGACGTTGCGGTATCGAGAGAGCGATAAACAGCTAGTAATGGGAGCGCTTGAATTTCGATGGGGAGTCCTGATCGGCCTGGCTGGGTTGGCTTGGCTGTATCTCTCCTACTATCTGGGAATGCATACCAATGGTCTTGCCCTCGTGCAGGTCATGGCCATGGTCGGATTTCTCATTCAGATCGTCGGTTTTGTTCTCGCGCTCCGCGTCGTTCATCGGGCCTATCCGGAGATGACCTTTCTCGAAGGTGGGGCCTCGGGGATGCGGATTGCTGGGATCGTTGCGATTTTTTCGGTGATCGCTCAACTCGGATACCTCTTGCTCATTCATCCCGAGTGGCCTGAGTTGATGGCGACCGAGATCGCCGCTTACTACGAAGCACAGGGCGTCACGGGGGATGACCTCGAGGACTATCGGGAAGGAGCAAGAACGACCTACGGGCCTCGCAGTAATCTCCTGCAGGCTGCCCTGGGGGCTCTCTTTTTCGGAGCCGTCACCACCCTGATCACGATGGCGTTTTTGAAGCGCAAGGCCCGATGAAGAAATTCAGTCGCAAACAAGTTCTCGCTGCAGCGGGGATTCTCCTCCTCCTGCCTGCTCTGGGTTGGTTCGTCCTTCTGCAGTTGGGCTGGGTCGGCTCTCCCGGGGATCCGGTGCGGCCCCCGTTCAACCTTTCCGACCGGATTTCCACCATCTCCGTGATCCCGGGAGAAGACGGAATCCCACGAGCGCGATTTTTCGGATGGGAAGAAGGGGACCCCGAGCTGACCGCAGACGAGTTCTATGAGGAATTGCTGCGTCGCCAGAGAGACTTGCCGTGGTATTTCCGACTGCTTGACGTGACCTCCTTCACGGGAGTCGCCTGGGTCGTTTTCGGGTTTCTTGGCCAGGCGGTTTTCATGGGGAGGATGGTGGCGCAGTGGTATGCCAGCGAGAAGGCGCGGTCCTCTGTCGTTCCGCCCATCTTCTGGTGGCTCAGCCTCCTCGGTTCCTCCATGCTGATGGTCTACTTCATCTGGCGCTGGGAGATCATTGGCTTTCTCGGCCAGAGCACGGGTTGGTTCATCTACATTCGGAATCTCTGGTTCATTTACGGAAAAGAACGCGGAGAGAGCGGGTGAGCGAGAACGAGTTTAGGGCTTAGTAGGGCAGCTCGCGAAGGTAGAGGTTTTTGAAGAACAGTTCGCTGCCGTGATGCTGCAGCTCGATCTGGTCCGCTCGGGGGAGCGGTAGATCGCGGTCCCCTTCGCGATCCCAGTAGTTTTCGAGTTCGGTGCGATCGACGACGAGGGTGTCGTTCAGCCAGATGGAGACCTGATTGCCCACCATGCGGATCAGGAAGGTGTTCCACTCGCCCGGCTTTTTGTCTGCCAGTTTCAGGGGGCGGTTGCTCGCTCGCTTGTTGTTCCAAAGCCCGCCGGATCCGAGATTGCGACCATTCCGATACGCTTCGACCCAGCCCTCGGCCGTTTCCGGGAGACCGTCCTTGGTGCGCGGGTCCCAGGGGTCC
Source organism: Verrucomicrobiales bacterium (assembly GCA_029213195.1). GTDB lineage: Bacteria > Verrucomicrobiota > Verrucomicrobiia > Verrucomicrobiales > DEV007 > Arctic95D-9. Next base: position 77,875 of record JARGNI010000005.1, on the reverse strand, counting down.
CAAATCTGGATCTGGGGAGTACCCCGAAGATAGATGCCGCTGTCGGCTCCGGGAGGGATCTTCCAATCGACATACATCTCGAAGTCACCGTAGTCACGATCCGTGCAGAGGCTGTCGCCATTTCCGTCATAGGTCAGGATGCCTTCGACGACACTCCAATGTTCTCTCATCCTGTCATCGGCCGCTGCCTGGGCTTCCGCTAGATCTTTTCCTTTCAACTCCCGCCGCTTGTTCGCGTCCTTGTGCGCGAGTCCTTTCCATCCCTGGAGATCTTTGCCGTTGAAGAGGGCCTCGAATCCTTCAGGCGGAGTATTGTCTGCATCTGTTTTCGGAGAGGTTGGAGAGGGGGCGAACTCGGCGATCTCCATACCGCGAAATTCGATGCGGTCATTGTGCCCCGCGAACTGGATATGTCCGCTCCTCCGGTCGAGTCCCGGGCGGCGCTTTCCATCTTGAGCGGTGAGCTGGCTCAGGTCGGTGTCGACGATGACGGCTCCATTGAGGATGATCATGAGATGGCTCTCGATACAGAGCACGACCTGCTCATTCCATTCCTCGAGAGGTTTCAGATACCCCGTCCTGGCCGGATAAACCCCGTAGATGGAACCATGGACCTGCCATGGCTTGAGCCAGGAGATCCGTTTCCCATCCTTGGTTTCGTGGTGATAGCGATCCCCTCGATGATCGAGGATCTGCAGTTCCATCCCATCCCGGGAGGCATGGCCGCCCGAAGGCACCCGGATCCCTAAACCATTGTTCCCGCTCTCAGTCAGCTTGAATTGAAACCGAAAGACAAAGTCGGAGTACTGCTTCTCGGTTTCGAGCACCTTGCCTCCCTTTTGACAGACGAGAACGCCATCTTCGACGACATATTTTTCCGTGTCTCCCTGCCAGCCAGACAAATCTTTTCCGTTGAAGAGGGAGCTCCACTCCGCGGCATTCTCGATCCGTTCCAGGGTCGCGGCTCCGGCGGTTCGGAGGGGATCGGGTTTTGCATTTTCCTTTTCCTGCGCGCAGAGAGAGAAGGAAGAGAAGCTGTATAAGAGCAGACAGGGGATCAAAAGGCGGTTCGTCATTCCGCTGATCTCACCATTCCAGGGCTCGGGACACAAGCACGCAGATGCGGCCACTGATGTCCTACTGAAGAGGCGCAGTGTGCTCTTCCAAAATCTCCTCGCTGCGCTGAATGTGTGCCTCGGCGCGTTCTGGATTGGAAAAAGTTGCGATGTGAAAAAGGGCGTCGCCCTCGTCAGCGGTCGCTTCGCGATTCATCCCGATGATGACTCCTTCGAGATCACTGGTTACGGGGGTCTCATGTCGACCAAAGGGATCGCCGACGAGGCCAAGCTTGGCCCCGGGAGTGACCGCATTCCCTAGTTCGACGAGGGAAGTGAAGAGGCCGCCCTGGGGGGCTCTGACCCAACTCGTTCCCGAGGCGGTGACGGTCCGGGTTTTCGGTTCCGTTTTCCGTCGAGATGGGGGCAGCATCTCGAGGTGTTGCATGACCGAGTAGACACCCCGCAATCCGAAGCGAACCGCTGCGGGATCGAGGCGAAAGGCTTCTCCTCCTTCGAAGAGGAGAGAAGGAATCCCATTTCTAGAGAAGGTCGAACGCAGGGATCCATCCCGAAGGCCTGTCTCCAGGATGACTGGCGGCTTGAAGGCCTTCGCCAACTCCATGCTTTTCGGCTCGTTGGGCGAAATGCGAATCTGGGGGAGGTTCGGACGACCCGAAGCGCCCGTGTGAAAATCGATTGCAAAATCGGAGCGGGTCACCACTTCATTGGCAAAGGTGGCGGCCAGACGTCCGCCCAGCGAACCGTCCGGAGATCCGGGAAAGAGACGATTCAGGTCACGACGATCCGGCAGGTAGCGAGTTCGTGCGAGGAAGGCAGGCATGCAGACGACGGGAACGATGATCAGCGATCCGCGAAGAGAGCGTAAGCGCTTTGATTTCAACAATCGGCGAAGGATTTCCACACCGATGATTTCGTCACCATGGATCCCCGCGGTGAGAAGAAGTACGGGACCCGGCTTCTTTCCCCGGTGCACATGCACATTCATCGTGACCGACTGATAATCGATCAGTGAGCCAATGGGGAGATCAACCTGACCGCGGTCGCCGGGGAGGAATTTCTGATCTCCAATTTGAATGGGGTCTTCGTGCATGAGGCAGGAGAAATGGAGCCGTGGATCAGCCTTTTCCCTTGGTGCGATTGCGAGTGGCTGCGGGTTTGGTAATGGCTTTCTCGATCAAATCGATAATCAATCCGGCGACATCTTTTCCCGTGGCGGTCTCGATTCCTTCGAGCCCCGGGGAAGAGTTCACCTCCATGACGACAGGGCCGTGGTTCGATCGCAGGAGATCCACGCCCGCGACATTGAGCCCCATGATCTTTGCGGCTCGGGTCGCAGTGGAGCGTTCTTCCGGGGTGATCTTGACGACGGATGCGGATCCGCCTCGGTGGAGATTGGAACGGAACTCGCCTTCCTTGCCCTGGCGCTTGATCGCAGCGACGACTTTGCCTCCGACCACGAAGCAACGAAGGTCTGCGCCGCCTGCTTCTTTGATGAACTCCTGGGCAAGAATGTTGGCGTCGAGACCGCGGAAGGCTTCAATTACGGACTCGGCGGCCTTGGCTGTTTCTGCGAGAACGACTCCGACTCCCTGGGTGCCTTCAAGCAACTTGATTACGACTGGAGCTCCACCGACTTGCTTTACGAGATGACCGGTTGCGCGGGGATCGTGGGCAAAGGTGGTCACAGGGAGCCCAATGCCTCGGCGGGCGAGCAGTTGGAGGCTGCGCAGCTTGTCTCGTGATCTGCTGATCGCTACCGACTCATTCAGGCTGTAGACGTTCATCATCTCGAACTGACGCACCACGGCGCATCCGAAAAAGGTTCGAGAGGCTCCGATTCGGGGGATGATGGCGTCGAAACCGGTCAGTTTCTCCTCGCCGAGATAAATGCTCGGGCGCATCGAAGTGATTTCCATGTGGCATTTGAGATAGTCGATGACGCGCACATCGTGACCCCGTGCCTTGGCTGCCTCGAAGAGGGAGTTGGTGGAATAGAGTCGTTTGTTTCGAGAGAGAATGGCGATTTTCATAAGGTTTGAGGGCGGAAAAGGGAAGAGAGGTTCAGCGAGAGGGCGCCTCGCTCTGGCAGTAAGAGAGGCCGGGGTGAACGAGGAACTTTCCTTCCATCGCGGTCCGGCCAAGAAGCATTCGGAATTTCATGTTGTCCCGGCTCGTCAGACTGAAATCGATTTCCCAGGTGAATTCACCCAGGGTGACGGGGATTCGAATGAAAGGGCGAATCTCTTCATGCCCCCCGGAATCGCGCACGGAGCGATCCCCGACAATGGCCGCGTCGCACTCGATGACCGTGTCGTTGTCGTTCTGATTGGGATGCACGGAAAATCGGACGCGCTCCGTATCGTCGTCGTGGTATCGCTCCAGCGAAAAGGCGTGGATCGCCGAGGTGCGAGCCCCGGTATCGACCTTCGCCTTGATATGGGGGATATTCAGAGCGGGAATGGAGAGCCACTCTCGCCAGCCAATAACGGGAAGTAACTCGGAATCCTTTTGCACCCCGCAGCATAGCTCGGCAAAAGGCAAACCTCCAAGCGGTTATCTTGAAAATCCTGGGATAATTGTTAGCCGGGAGGCCATTCCATCTGGCGGCCGGAGAGGAGATGGATGTGAAGATGGGGTACCGCTTCGCCTCCGTTCTTTCCGTTGTTGATCACAAGCCGGAACCCGTCCTCGATCGAATTGAAACCTTGCTCCGTCGCGACCTTTCCCGCAACGAGGAGGAGATGACCAAGCAGAGCCTGATCGGCTGCCTCCGCCTCGCCTACCCGGGGAATGGGCTTCTTGGGAATCACGAGAATATGAGTAGGAGCCTGCGGGGAAATGTCGTGGAAGGCGAGGGCTTCGTCATCCTCGTAGACAATATCTGCAGGAATCTCTCTCGCGATGATCTTCTCGAACAAGGTCATGGCGCCAGATCAGGAAGCGATCAGAAGTTTCACCTCGGGGCGATTCGAGGTCACCTTTTGCCGGGTGTGGTCGACGAAAGAGATGATCTCGTCCTGGAGTCGGTCACAGCGACGGGTCCATTTCTTGGAGGCGGAAAGGCGTCGCACGCAGTTCTTCATTCCATGGCACTCGACTTGCTGAGCGCCACCCGCGGTGGCTGACCGGAGTTGATCTTCGAGAAGCTGGAAAAAGGCGAGTTCGTAACCAGTGCCGGCACGGCGAGCCAATTCGCTCAGTGAGACTCGAACGGGGGGAGGAGTCTTGTCGATATTGGCCGCCACATCGTTGAGTCCCAGGCTGGCGAGGGTCTTCTCGATTCGGGCAAAAAGATCAGCCGAGTCGATGACCGTACCTTTATAGTGCTTGGTCAGGAAGCTCTCGACTCCGCGAGAGATATCCTGTGCCATCCATTCGGGAACATCGGTTCCTTCTGTGGCATTGGTGAGAGTTTGAGTGAGCCAATCGGTTCGGCAGAGCGCCAGAGAGGTCGCGCCGATACGGATGAAGGGCATGGCTTGCGGAAGGGCAATCATGAGTGTGGTGGGAACGGTTCGGGTTGTGTTTGTCTGTGTTTTGTGTGGAAAGCAGGGAGGCAGCGCGTCAGTTCTTCTGCCCGGACTCGAACAGATCGGGCTGCAGTAGGCTGTCGATGGGAGCATTCTCCAGCGACTGAATGACCTCGCTGAATTCGCCGACATCCTGGAATTGACGATAGACCGAAGCGTAGCGAACAAAGGCTACGGGATCGATTCCCTGCAGCCGTGACATGACCTTGGGCCCGATCATGCGGCTGGGGATTTCTTTCAAATTCTCCGAGGTCAGCTCGTTGACGATCTCGTCGACGGCCGTTTCCAGTGTTTCAAGGGAAACGGGACGCTTTTCGCAGGCCTTGATGAGTCCGCTGAGGAGCTTCTCTCGCTTGAAAGGCTCTCGGGTGCCATCTCGCTTGATGACGAGCACATCTCGTCTCTCGACCTGTTCATACGTTGTGAATCGATGTCCACAATCCAGGCATTCGCGACGACGACGGATCGAGAAGCCATCTTTGGCCAATCTCGAATCGATCACCTTGTCCTCAAGGCTATGACATTTTACGCAGCGCATCCTCCTATGAATCGCAAATTTGCGACTCGCGAATAAGAGTTGCAACTAGATGTTGGGGTGTCAATGGCAAAAACACCACAACATATGGGGCACAAGGCTTTTCCACACGCGGAGAATTCTCCAGAAAATATGGATGTAGTTTAAAATGTGGTGGATCTAAAAAAACTGAAAACAGATATCTTGTGCGGTTGGAGCAACTTTCAGCCGAAGTCATTTTTGTGGATGAGACGGCTTACCAGCGAGGTCCAGCCGGTCTGGTGACTGGCTCCGAGACCTTCTCCGGTTTCGGCGTGAAAATACTCGTAAAAGTGGATCAAGTCCTCACCGACTTCCCCCTTGGCGTGGAGTCGCGAATCTCCATGGCTGGGACGGGAACCTTCGGGGTGGTGATCGAAGAGGCTGACAAGGCGTTCGCTGATTCTTCGTGCTGCTTCCTTCAGATGGATGAAATCGCCTGAACCGGTTGGGAACTCGACTTGAAACTCGTCGCCATAGAAATGGTGGTATCGTTCGAGCGCTTCGATGAGAAGATAGTTCATCGGGAACCAGATCGGTCCACGCCAGTTCGAGTTCCCTCCGAACATCGGAGAATCGGATTCCCCTGGAGTGTATTCGACCGTGTGAATGCCGCCTTCGATATCAACGGAGAACGGATGTTTCTCATGGTATTTCGAAAGCGATCGAATGCCGTAGGGGGAAAGGAATTCTTCCTCGTCGAAGAGAAAGGTCAGAATTTTTCTCAGTCGTTCCTTGGAGCAGCAGGAGAGGAGGCGACGAGTCCCATTCTCATCGAGGGAGGAAACCGACTCCGCGAGGTGGGGGCGGTAGCGAAGAAACCAGTCGGTTCGCTCGCGGAATCCCGAAAGCGGCTCAAGATGATCCTGATCGAGAATCTCCACGGCGATCATGGGGAGGAGACCGACGAGCGAACGCACCGCGAGGGGGCGGCGTTTCTTCTTCGAATCGACGAGCCAGTCGTAGTAGAAGCCCTCTTCTTCACACCAGAGCCCGTGGTGACGCCCGTGTCCATTCATCGCCAGGGTGATGGTGACAAAGTGCTCGAAGAACTTCGATGCAAGGTCCTCATAGGCCTTGTCCTCCTCGGCAAGCTCAATCGCCATGGCGAGCATGGTCGTGCAGTAGAAGGCCATCCAGCCGGTTCCATCGGCCTGCTCGAGAGTCGCTCCGAAAGGGATGCCCTCGGATCGGTCGAAGACTCCGATATTGTCGAGGCCGAGAAATCCTCCGGAGAAGAGGCTGTTTCCTTCCGGGTCCTTGCGGTTGACCCACCAGGTGAAGTTCATGAGGAGCTTTTGAAAACAGGAAGCGAGGAAGGAGAGATCCCGATCTCCCCGCGCCGCGGCAATCTTGTAGACTCGCCAGACTGCCCAGGCGTGGACGGGGGGATTCACATCGCTGAAATTCCACTCGTAGGCAGGAATTTGTCCATTGGGATGCATATACCACTCCCGCAGGAAAAGCCGCAGCTGTCGTTTCGCAAAATGGGGATCGATCTCGGCAAGAGGGAGAGCGTGAAAGGCGAGATCCCAGGCGGCATACCAAGGATACTCCCATTTGTCGGGCATACTGATGATATCCCGGTTGAAGAGATGGCTCCAGTGGCTGTTCCGACCATGCTTTCGCTGAGGCGGTGCGGGGTTGCCGGGATCCCCGTCGAGCCAGTCGTTGACGATGAAATGGTAGAATTGCTTGGTCCAGAGGAGTCCCGCGTAGGACTGGCGAAGGATTTCAGTCTTGGCTTCGGAGAGCTCTACCGGATGTCTCGCATCGTAGAACTGGTCGGCTTCTTCTTTCCGAAGCTCGAGAGTGCGAGTGAAAGCCTCGCCAAAACTATCCTGCGGACGCGGCGCTTCCTCCAGCCTGGAGAGGCGAAATCGATAGCGTTTGGACTCTCCGCTCGGGATCTCTGTGGTGATCATCGCCGCGGCCTTGGTCCCGCATCCATCTGAGAGGAGAGCTTCTTTGTTCCCTTCGAGCAGAGCCTTCGCAAAGGCATCCTTTTTTCCGTAGCCTTCGACCTTCTTCTTCGCTTTCCCCCAAAGCTCAGGATTTGTCTCGTTGTCGGTCAGCCAAATTTCGTCTGCCTCCTCGGCCAAGAACTGGTAGGGAGGGAGGGTATCATGCCGGGTGATCAGTTTCCCGTCTTCCAGCCGAATCTCCGGCTTGCTCGTCATGTCCTCGCCTTCGCGTCCCCAACTCCATGTGTTGCGGAACCAGATGGTAGGGAGGAGGCTGATCGGAGTGGCATCCGGGCCATGGTTGGTGACCAGGATTTCGATGAGCAGGTCCTCCGGGCTTTCCTTGGCATAGATTACAGTTACATCGAAGAATCGATTCTCGTCCAGCACCCCTGTGTCTTCGAGTTCATACTCCGGTTCATCCCGCGAGCGCTTCTGATTGGTTTGGATCAAATCGTCGTAGGGGAAGGCTGCTTGTGGATACTTGTAGAGAGAGCGCGCATAGGAATGGGTCGGGGTGGAATCCAGGTAGTAGTAGAGTTCCTTGACGTCTTCTCCGTGATTGCCCTCGTGATTTGTGAGTCCGAAGAGGCGTTCCTTGAGGATCTTGTCCTGTCCGTTCCAGAGCGAGAGGGAAAAACAGAGACGGCCGTAGCGATCGGTCCATCCCATGAGTCCGTCTTCGCCCCAGCGGTAGGCCCGTGACGGCGCATGCTCGCGAGGAAAACTTCTCCATGCATCCGAATCGGCCGAGTAGTCTTCGCGCACCGTTCCCCATTGCCGCTCCGAAAGATAGGGCCCCCAGAGCTTCCAATTGGTCCGGCGAGAGGGATCAAGCCGGAGCCGTGTCGATTCAGGATCGTTTTGGGAGGAAAGGGGGTAGTGAGTCATAATGTGGACGACGTCGATCGCTAAGCATTCCAAAGGCCAAGTATTGGCACATTTCAACCTTCGATGGTTTTGTCCGGACTGTCCGGAGACAGGTTGTGGTGGGGAATTGACAGTCGAATCGACCGACCCCTGCAGGCCCTCATCCCACTCTTGACTGGCGAGTGACTCGAAACGACCTCGCGGCGAGGAAGGCAGCCATCACGGCGAGGGCGGAGCTGAAGAAGAAAGAGGCTCCAGGGACGATGGCGGGGGCTCGTTCACTGATAAAGAATCCGAAAATCGCCGTAGCAGTGATCGGGCCGATGAATCCCGCAACGCTTTGGAGACTGGTCAGCGATCCCTGCACCTCGCCTTGCTCGTCTTCTCCCACGGTGATCGAGACCATTCCCTGGATGGCGGGAACTGCGATTCCCGAGAGAGATCCGAAAATGATGATCAGGTAAACGGTCCAGCCCTCGGTAGCGAGCCCGTAGCCGATCATCGAAATCGCCATGACCGCGAGCCCTCCCACGGCGGCATTCCGTTCTCCGATTCTGGGAATGATCACCCGGGTCAGTCCTCCCTGGACGATCGCGGCCATCAGTCCAACGAGGGCGAGGGAAAGCCCCGTCTGCCGCGTATCCCATTGGTAGCGATACGCGGTGTAGAGCACCCAGATGGCAGGGTAGACCTGATGGGCGATGCTGCTGATGAAGTAACTGACCGAGAGTCCCAGGACAAGACGGTGTCTCTTCAGGTTGAGGAGTGCACTGACGGGATTGGCCCGAGACCAGCGAAAACTCCGACGATTTTCCGATTTGAGCGATTCGGGCAGGATGAGAAATCCATAGGCCCAATTGATGAGAGTCAGGAACCCGGCAGCGTAAAAAGGGACGCGCAGCCCATATTCTCCCAACAGTCCTCCCAGGGCTGGACCACAGATGAAGCCGAGTCCGAAGGCGGCCCCGATGATCCCGAAATTCGCCGCCCGTTTCTCTGGAGGGCTGATGTCGGCAATGTAGGCTGCGGCAGCAGAAAAGTTCGCGCCGGTGATTCCTGAGATGACTCGTCCCACGAAGAACCAGGCGAGGGTGGGAGCCCAACCCATCAGGAAATAATCGAGGCCGGAACCGAAAAGGGAAAGGAGGATCACCTTTCGTCGGCCAAAGCGGTCTGAAAGGCTGCCGATCACCGGAGCAAACAAGAACTGCATCAGGGAGTAGAGTCCGACCAGGCTTCCATGAAGATAGGAAGCCGTGGCGATTCCTCCGGACGCCAACTGATCGACCAGCTTGGGGAGGATGGGGATGATCAACCCGATCCCGAGCACATCGAGGAACAGCGTGATGAAAATGAAGATCAGGGCCGGTTTCCGAGAGGGCATGAAACAAGGGGGGGAGGGAAACCGGGAGAAAGAGATTTCAGGAGCGACCGATCAGACGGGGCGGGAGATCGACCAATCGAGAAAAGGCGTGGCAGAGATCGAGCTTGGGCTTGGGGAAGGGGATGGAAGCAGCCATGGTCACAAAGAGGGCACGCGAAGGTGTTACCACTACCCCGCCGAAAAAGGAAACACTCGCTCCGGAAAAATGAGATTCGTCATCTCAGGAGCGGGAGACGAAAGGGGCCCCGAAGCTACTTAGCTCGGATCTTCGCTCAAGGGATGGAGGCGGTTCACGAGCGGGAAGTAGGCGCGTTTCATGGTGACCGCTGCCTGCCAGACTCCATGCACCATCTCGAGGGCTTTACGCCCGTCGTCTCCCGAGCTCTGGGGAGCACGATCGTTTCGGATCGCATCGAGCCAGTCGTTGACGAGGAGGCGGTTGGCTGCATCGAGCTGGGTGAGCTTCTCCACGGGGGAATGATAGGGGCCTTTGACCTGGGGCCAGAGCTGCCAGATGTCGGATCGGGTGTGGCTCCTTGGGCTTGAGGAGGCAAGACGCGAAAAAATCGGGGGCTGATTCGCAAAAAGTCGCATCCGCCCTTTCTCGCCGACAAACTCGATCCCCCATGGACCGGAGACGCCCCGGAGCTTTGGATCGGAGACGAAGGTCAGATGGACACCGGATTCCATGACGAATTGCGCTCGGATCGTATCTCCCAGGAGTGGGCCGAGTTGGCTCTTTTCCGATTCGTGAGCATCCTCAGCGATCGCGGGAATTCCCTCTCGAGTGACCGTGGCACTGCAATAGCTCGGATCGCCTGCGAAAAGCCTGGCAAGATCGAAAAGCTGCGATCCCTGGATCAAGAGATCCTCTCCACCAGCTTCCTGATCCATTTTTCCGAAGAGATGCATCTCGAGAATTTCTCCGATCAATTCCCGATACTCTTCGTGGAACTTCAGGACATGAGGATCGCATCGCATGGGGTTGGCGATCGCGATCCGCAGGTTTTTCTCCTCGGCCAGCGAGATCAACTCGTCGGCCTCTTTCAGGGTTCGGGTGAAAGGTTTCTCACAGAGGACATGCGCTCCCGCTTCCAAGGCTGCCCTCGTCATCTCGGCGTGTTGGTCGGTCCATCGGGGCGCGACACTGACAAGGTCGGGTTTCTCTGTCTCCAGCATCTCCCGAAAGTCTGAATAGCCATTGGGGGCACCGGTCTTGATCAGGGCCTCATCGACAGCCCCGGTATCTCCATCGGAAATTGCGAAAAGCCGCACTCCGTCGAGTCGCTGAAAAACGAGGTCGAGGTGGCTTCCGAAATCGCCCGCTCCCGTGTGTCCCATGACGACCGCCTTCAGTCCCTGGTAGGCTGGCTCGACCGGTTCGGGTTCCGGCTCTGGCTCAGGTTTCGACTCAGGAGAGGCATCGGAAGCTTCGGATGCCTCGCTCTCTCGAGGGAGGGTGTTTTCGCCGGCTTCGTTTTCGTCTTGGGCGGTGGATTCTTCCGCCTCCGAATCAACCTCGTCCTCTTCGTTGGGCTTCTTCTTGCGGCGCAGGCCGGGCATCATGCCGGAGGCTGCCATTCCGGCGCTTCCGTAGAGGATCGGTTTCTTCGTCGGTTCTTCGTCTGCCATAGTCGGAGCCGGACCGTAAACCGATCTCGACATTCAAGCAAACCTCAAAAAATGGGAAGAAAAACCTACTTCTCCCAGACATCGAAGGAGGCGTATTCGGTGGACCCCATCGCCTTGGTGAACGGTGCCGACTGGAAGCCGGAAAGACTCGTGAGATGATCGGACAGTTCTGCCATTCCTTCTGCTTCACTGGGGATCTTGAGTGCAATTTCCTCTTGGGATTCGAAGATCCAGAAGACATCCGGGAGAAAGGGACCGTCGGGGGTGGTCAGGATGCGGAGTTTCGAGAGGTCTTGCCAGGGAAGGCTGGTCTTTTCGTTGTTCTCTCGGAAATAGGTGATCATCTCATCATCGAAATGAACCTTTCCGTACGGGGGAAGGGGAGGAGGGGGTTGCGCCCTTTCCGAGCGTTTTTGAATGATCAGGTACCCGATCAGCCACGCTGCTGCGATCGTGATCGCAAGGAACACGATTCCGAGGATTTCTATCGGGAAGGAGATCATTTCAGCAGGGAGACGAGTGAGATCGAATCCTATGGGCCATTCTGGAAATTATTGTCACTAATTGGCCCAGCGTGACTTGCAAATTTCGTGATTGCGCTCGCATTCTTCCTTTTTCTTTGACGAAAATTCGTTCACCTTCTCCCCATGCTGGAACGTGTTCCCTCCCTTTTCCTGGCTCTAAGCCTGGGTGTTTTGTTGCCTTCCATCGCGGAAGAGGCCCCCGTTTACACCGAGAAAGTACCGTCTCGGGACGGCATCGGAAAAGTCTACATGGGGCGCGAAATTTCCCAGGTGGTCAGTCAGCATGCCATCGGGTGGCTGGAGCGGAAAGATCGGGAGGGCGAAGAAAAACCCTCGCTCATTCTCGATCAACTCGACCTGCCGAAGGATGCCGTCATCGCCGACATCGGTGCGGGCTCCGGGTATTTTTCGTTTCTCCTTGCTCCTCTCGTCCCAGAAGGAAAAGTCGTTGCTGTCGATATTCAGCAGGAGATGCTGGATTTCATCGAGGCCAAGAAAAAGCTCAAGAAGGTTTCCCAGATCGAGACGCTCAAAGGCACGATCGAAGACACAAGGCTTCCCGAAAATAGTGTCGACATGGCGATCCTGGTCGACGCCTATCACGAGTTCTCGCATCCGCGGGAGATGGCTCAGTCCATCGTCAAGGGCTTGAAACCGGGCGGGCGAATGGTCCTCCTCGAGTATCGAGGTGAGGATCCTACCGTTCCCATCAAGCCTCTCCACAAGATGACGGTCAAGCAAGTGACCCGTGAGATGGAAGCGGTCGGGCTCGAGTTCGTCGAAGTTCGCGATTTCCTTCCCATCCAGCATTTCCTGATTTTCCAAAAACCCAAGCAACCCTGACATGATTCCGGTTCGTAGCTCCGCCTTGTTCACCCTTTTCGTCACCAGTTTTTCCCTCGCGAAAGCGGCGGATTGGAACCAGTTCCGTGGTCCGACAGGGCGGGGGCATGTCGAAGCAACGGACATTCCGACTTCCTGGGGGGAATCCGACATCGCCTGGAAAGCCTCGCTCAAGGGAACAGGCCAGTCCTCGCCGATCACGCACGGAGATCGCATCTTTCTGACAGGAGCTTCCGAGGACGGGACCGAGCGATATATCCAGTGCCTTTCCGCAAAGACCGGCGAGGTCATGTGGGACGCCACGCTTCCCTGCTCCCAGCCGGAGGAGATCCATGCGATGAACAGCCGTGCCACGCCAACCTGCGTGACCGACGGAAACATGGTCGTCGCGTTTTTTGGTCCCGGTGGTCTTCATGGGTTCACGGTCGATGGAGAGAAGAAATGGTCTCGCGATCTCGGTGAGTTTCCCGGAGGATGGGGGATCGCAGCATCTCCGATCCTGCTGGATGGCAAGGTGATCCAGAATTGTGACTCGATGGGGGAATCAAGTCTCCTCGCTGTCGACATCAAGACCGGCGAGACTGTTTGGCAGACTCCTCGAGAAACGAAACCGAGAGGCGGATGGAGCACCCCCATCCTGATCGAGTTCGATGGGAAGAAGGAACTGGTCCTCAATGGGGAATTTGGCGTGCGAGGGTATGATCCCGAGACGGGGAAGGAATTATGGTTCTGCGAGGGATTCAACGGGCGAGGAGCCCCCGTCCCCGAGTTCGACGGTGAGTTCCTCTACGTGGTGAATGGCAAACCGGGTGACACCTACTGCGTCAAGCCCGGTGGTTCGGGGAATGTCACGGCGACCCATCGAGTCTGGAACGCTGGGAGAAAGGGAGGACGCGACTTGCCATCTCCTGCTGTCGTGGATGATTTTCTCGTAATCTCCAGCATGAGCGGGATTACCACTTGCTACGATACGGCGACGGGAGACGCCTTCTACTCCGAGCGCCTTGGAGAGGGAATCCAGGTCGCGGCTGGGCCGCTCGTCGCGAACGGCCTGGTCTACCTGCAGACTGTGGATGGGGGAGATGTCATCGTCATTCGTCCCGGAAAAACCCTTGAGATCGTTTCGGTGAACTCTCTGGGGCAGGATGCGGCTGGCGAGATCTTCCGGGCGACGCTGACACCTCGTCCAGGCGGGATCCTGATTCGTTCTGGGAAAACTCTCTACGCGATCGAGAAGTAGGGCTCTCAGGCTTCACCTCGTTGTGGAGGAGCACGGCAAACGCTTCATCTTGACGATGCGGTCGGGCTTCAGTTCCTCCGGTAGGACATGAGTCACGAGGAGCAACCCGGTTCCGCGATCGGATTCTTCCCGTATCGCACGAGTCACGAGGTCGATGGATTCGGGATCGAGCGCGGCGAATGGTTCGTCGAGGAGGAGAAAGGGGCGGCTGGAAACCAGCGCTCGACAGAGCGCGAGGCGATACTGCTGACCGACACTGAGATTTCGGCCTCGGTCGGTGAGAACCTGGTCGAGGCCGCCACGACTCTCGATCATTTCCGAGAGACCCACTTCGTCCAGAACTCGAAGGATCCTGTCGTCCTCCACCTCGTCATTTCCCAGTCGGATATTCTCCCGCACCGAGCCCACGAAGAGATAGGGTTGCTGCTCGACAAAGGCGACCAGGAAAGGGGGCGCTGCGGAGTAGGTGAGCGGGTCCTCTTCCTCGAAGTGGGCGGTAAAGGTCCCGTTCTCGGATCTCCGCAACCCCGCGAAGACTTCCGCGAAAGTCGATTTACCGCATCCCGATTCGCCCATGAGGGCGACGAGTTCTCCTCGTGAAAGGGAAAGGTCCCGGTTCTCCACGACGAGCGGGCCGTCTCCATATCGAATCGAGACTCCCTCCGCCTCCCAGGTTTGGACATCGTGTATGCGAGATTCCAGTGTGCCAAAGGTCTCGGCTCGATCCGCTTCCTTGTTTTCCTCGTCGTAGAGCAAGGAGGCGAGGCGTCCCCCCTCGATAAAGAATCGATTCCAATCGTAGGCGGAGGCGACGAGACCTTTCGCGGCACCAAGGAAGAGGTGAATGAAGAACGGGTAAACCAAGGCATCGCTCGCCGTGAGCTCGTCGCCGCGGATCTGGTAGGCGACGAGGGTCAGCACACCGGTGATGACAAGTTGACCGACGAGTTCATTGACGCCCATCAGCAGCGCCATCGACTTGGTGATCCGCATTCCAGCCGAGAAGAGATCTTTCAACTGCTGATTGAGTCGCCAAAAAGTGAATTTCTCTCCTCCGAAACTCCGGATTGTTCGCAAGCCCTCGAAGGTTTCGATCATGGCCTGGAAGACGCCTCCTTCCAGTTGTCGGGCGGCACTCAGGGTGGGAGCCATGCGTCGCTGCACGACGATATTGAACCATCCCAGGAAGAGCGCCGCGCCGATCGGGATGAAAGCGATTGGGCCGCTGTGATAAAAAAACAGGGCTGCCGCGCCGATCATCATCGTCGCATTTGTGACCTGCTCGGGGAGGGAGGCGGTGAGGAATTCCTCGGCGTTGTAGAGGTCACTTGAGAGTCTCGTCATCCAGTCGCCGCGTTCCGCGGAATCGAGGGCATCGATCCGGGTCCGGCTGAGGCTTTCGACCGCATCGCGTTTCAGCCCGATGCTGACCGTGAGCCGAAGCCATTCACTGAGGATGCTGTCGAGGACGAGAGAAACCCACTGGCAGACTCCCACGGCGATTCCGAAGATCACGAGCAAGGTCAGGAACTCCGAGGCTCCGGTCTCTTCGAGAGTCTGGGTCCCCTCGGTAAAGAACTGGAGGAAGCGTTGCGGGAGAAGGTGGACTGCTGAGAGGAGGATCGCGGCGGGAATCCAGGCCTTGTATTTCCATCCGAGTTTCCCAGTGACCTCCCGGATCAGTCGGAAGCAATGGCGACGCATCTCTCGGGGATCGAGTTCGTCCTCGCCATCTTCGAATCCGCCTGCCCCTTCCTCGATGGGGTCGGGAAACGGATCCCCCGTGGAAAGAATGTCAGGATGAGAGGGGTGTGGCATCAAGGATTGTCGTTTCGTTTCGCATAAGCCGCAGGAGAGGCGCGTCCTTCTCTACATAGCGTCTTCGGAGAAACGAATCAGAGCCAGTGTTTATTCAGTTCGATTCGACTTTCCGAGGGAGCCCTCCAGATCCTCAACCTCCTGACAAATCATGAAATCCTCTCCTCTCGATTATCGAATCCAGTCGGTTCGAAAAGCTCTCCGTGCTCGCCTCCCGATCGCTCATCGCATCGAGGTGGCTCGGAAATATCGCAAGCTCGCCGAGCAGGAAAAAACCACTCCCCGGCGATTCGAAGTCCACTCGGATCTGGATAAGTAAAAAGATTCCGAAAGTTTCCATACATTAGAAATGCTAATCGTCGGACCTTCATCATGACCCTCGCCATCGACCCCATCTCGACCTCTTCCGCCTCGCTTCGCGGAGCGCCTTCCGATATTCCGAAGCTCACTCCCCAGAACTCGGACAGACTCGCTCTCGGTCTGCTCGTGATCCAACCGAGTCCGTTCTGCAACATCAATTGCGACTACTGCTATTTGCCGAACCGAACCGACACCCGGCGGATGGATTTCGAGGTTCTCGAAACGATCATGGACAAGGTTTGGGACAGTGGCCTTGTCCAGTCGCCGTTCAGTCTCCTTTGGCATGCCGGCGAACCGCTCGCGGTTCCGATCTCGTGGTACGAAAAGGCGTTTGAAATCATCAACCGCAATCCTCAGGCAAAGGACTACGTGATCCACTCGGTCCAAACCAATGGAACACTACTTACCGACAAGTGGTGCGACTTCCTGAAAGAGCACGAAGTCGAAGTCGGTCTCAGCGTCGACGGTCCTCAGGCGATTCACGATCACCATCGCAAGACGCGGAAAGGGGAGGGGACCTTCGACAAGACAATGCGAGGTCTTGAAACGCTGAAGCGGAACGAAGTTCCTTTCGGGGTGATCACGGTGATTTCCGATGTCTCCATCGATCATCCCGACGAGATCTACGACTTCTATCGAGAGAACGGGATCACTGGGATTGGCTTCAACATCGAGGAGGTCGAAGGCGCCAACGAAACCTCCTCTCTCGGGAAGGAAGGGGGACACGAACGAGTCTACTCTTTCCTGAAACGCTTCTACGAGAGAAACAAGGCCGACGGCTTTCCCCTGAATGTTCGAGAGTTCCAGAATGCCGAACGCAATATCCTCGAGCCTGGTTGGTGCTCGGATCCCAGCGGCAACTACTACAACCAGGAGGCCGATCCTTTCGGGATGGTCAATGTCGATTGCTTCGGGAATTTCTCTTCATTCTCTCCGGAACTTCTCGGGCAGCCTACCGAGAAGTATGGATCCTTCAATTTCGGAAACTTGATCAGTGGGTCCCTCTTCGATGCCACGGTGAACGAGGCCTTTCAAAAGGTGCTCACCGATATCGAAGCAGGAAACCGCAAGTGTGCCGAGACCTGTGAGTTCTACGACTACTGCGGGGGGGCTTCGCCCTCCAACAAGTACTACGAAAACGGCAGCTTCGATTCTACCGAAACACACCAGTGCATCTCGACGGTGCAAATGCCGATGCAGATCGTTCTCGAAGACATGGAGAGCGACCTCGAACTCCACGACCGGATCTCCCCCATTCTCGAGCAAGCGCACCCAGCCGAGGACGGTAGATCCCTTTAATCCCTTTTGTCGGTCGCAGGGCGAGGCCTGGTGCCTTGCTGTGCCCTGACAAGAACCCAAACCAAAACTAAACCAAGAAAACCAATGGCAATACTAAGAAGTAGTGACGGAAAGTTCTACGATGTCGCGGACGATCAGCTTGATGACAAGATGATCCCGGCAGAGGAGATTAAACAAAAGCTCGGGGAGGTCGGAGTCGGCCCAGCCCCATCACCCGTTGGCCCTGCGCCGCAAATGACGGTCCCGGGAACGGGTGGTCAGGTCGTGATTCAAATCTACACTTCCGGAAACGAAAGTGGCAGCTGCGAAACACCGACTGAAGAGCGCGCCGATGTCGAAGCCCACGGTTGGTGCTGGCGACGTAATTACTTCAGCAACTGCTGGAGACGCAATTGCTGGCGCAACTCCTGCCGTCGCTGGTAATCGATGAACGCTGTCAGAAGGTTTCATCCGATCGCCTTGGTGCTGTTTCCCTGGTGCACCCTCGGCGGTTCGGATCTCTTTCTCTCCTCGATTGCTGTCGACCACCCGGTTTGATCGCTCACCTGACCCTGTCTGCTGCCCCGCGTCACCCTGTTGGGTCGAACACCTGACCCTGTCCTATCCCTTTTCCCCTCCTTCCTTTTCTGTCATGGCATCCTCTCTGCATCAAACCCCCTACGGCGTAGGCCTGGCCTACCGTTTCAACGTGCACGAGGAGGCGGTGGCTCATCGATCCGAAATCGATCTGCTCGAACTCTCCACCGAAGACTACATCGTCCGCGAACGTCGCATTTACAGCGATCCTGACGAGCGATTGCTCCACAACGCTCTGGCCCGCTTTCCCTGTGTCGCCCATGGACTCAGCCTCTCGATCGGGACCGTGGGAGAGCTCGACGACGTCTATCTGAAGGCGACGGATCGCTTTCTTCGCGAACATGCTATCGAGGTTTTCTCCGAGCATCTCGCCTTTCATCGGGTCGACGGGAACGATCTGACCATGTTTCTCTCCCTCCCTTTCGAAGAGGTCGCGGTGCAATGGGTGAAACGGAACTACTATGAAACCCGTCGCCGTCTCGGGCGACCTTTTGCCCTGGAGAATGTGACCTATGCCTTTCCCGTCCCTCATGGCACCCTGAGCGAGGCCGACTTTCTCCGGCGAATCTGCGAGGAAACCGATTGCACGCTCCTCCTCGATGTTACGAACGTCTTCAACAATTCCCGGAACCACGGATACGATCCCATCGAGTTCTTTGACCGACTTCCCATGGATCGAGTCTCGCAGATGCATCTCGCGGGAGGGCACCAGTTGCCGGATGGACGGTGGGAAGACAGTCACTCCGCGCCCGTCATGGACGAGGTCTGGCCGCTCTTCGACGAAGCGGTCCGGCGAGCGGAGAACACGCGGATCGTGATTCTCGAGCGAGACAGCAAGCTCAATCCTTTTTCCTCGGTCATGACGGACATCCGAAAAGCCCGCGAGATCTTCTACACCCATCGCCCGGCCGAGGCCCCCGAGTATCTCCCCGTCGAGAGCCCTTCCCGGACCGTGCCGGCTCCCGACCCGATGGCACCCGAGTTCGCCGGATTCCGCAGCTTCCAAAGAGCCTTGATGGGGCGGATCGCAGACCCCTCCTTTCGAAAGGAATTTCGTGAAAATGCCCCCCGCGCGGTTCGTCGCTACGAGCTCACGGATCCGGAATGGTTTCAGAAACTCCTCGATTGCCCAGGGAAGCACATCCACGAGTTCGAGGAAGCCTGGGACTACTTCCGCAAGGAGGACAAGGAGATCGAAAAGGAGTACGAACAGCGCGAGTGGGCGGCCTGGGCGAATCAACTCGGAACGGGAGGTTGGTAATGCAGGCTGATCCCGCGGCTGTTTTTCCTCCTCAAACTCCCAGCAGGGAGCCGATCCGCTTCCTCGATCTCATCGATGGAGGGCGCCTGCGTGAGTGCTTTTCAAAAGGCAACGGCAACGGCGTCAAAGTCGGTCTGCTTGATTCCGGAGTGGCGTCTCATCATCCCGATCTCGACGGGAAGGTGGTCGCCAACTACGAAGTGATCGGATCGGGAAACGACGCCCGTGTCGTCGAGCGCGCTCAGGGCGAGGATGTGCTCGATCACGGGACGGCCAACGCCTTTCTCATTCATCAACAGGCTCCCGAGGCGGAGATTCACAGTGTGCAGGTCCTCGGTCCTCAACACAACACCAGCTCCGAGAGGCTGCTCGCGGCCCTCGACTTTGCGATTGACCAGGAATGGGATGTCATCAATCTCAGCCTCGGAACCGAACTCAATTTCGACAAGTTCGCCGATATCGCCGACCGGGCCTACTATTCGGGTGTCATTCTCGTGGCGGCCAAAGCGAACCGTCCCGATGCCATCGGTTTTCCCGCCGGACTTTCCTCCGTCGTCGGGGTCGATCTCGAACATTTCGAAAGCCCGGAGCAGTTTCGGTTCTCTCCTCTTCACTGCATCGAGGTCGAAGCTTCCGGGATTTACCTCGAGGCTCCCAGTATCCATGGGGGAAACAGGAACTTCACCGGCACCAGTTTTGCCTGCCCCCAGGTCACGGGCATGGCCGCACGCTTGCGCAGCGTCTTTCCGGAGATGAATACCTCTCAATTCAAGACCGCTCTTGCGAAGCTAGCATCGTAGTTTGCGCGGGCCGATAGGTGTCGACCGAGATCGTTCCGATCAACTGTGCGACCGTCGCGTTTTCAGCCGCTTCGAAGACCGTGAATGGTTGGTCGGGCAATGGTCCGAGGGGGATGTCCTCACTCGATACATACTCCACCGACTCGAATTTCTCGCCTCGATGAAGGACCGTAAGAAGGGTTCCATGGCGGGTCCCCAAGAGAATTTCGATGTCGGTCGAAGGGAATCGATGGGTTTCTGGGAACTGTTGGCCGACGACGGCAAGGTATCGTCCTTTCCCCCCGTCGAAGATCAGGCAATGGATCCCGTCCAGGGGCCATTGGCGCACGAGGACACGGACCGCCTGCACGCGAATCGAGCGGACCTTCCCTGTCTCGGCATCCTCTGCCGTCTGCTTTCGGAAAGGCTCGACCAGGCGTTCGTATCGACTCTTCGGGGAATAGGCGATCGCAAGATTGAAAACGACCAGGGCGATGAGGATAGGCGTGGTCCCCTCCAGCCACCAGAGCGGCGACTTGAGGGCGATCGCCCCGGCTACGAGCAAGAGGGCGAAAACGATCATGCAGGCGCAGGCGGCCAGCCTGGTTTCCGGTTTTGCTTCTTCAATCGATTGAGTGAGCGCCTCCACACGATTCCGAAACTGCCACGCTTCGGCATCGGTCTGGGGGCGCACGGTATCGGTCAGCATGATCAATCCGACGAAGGATACCGGTCCTCCTCTGAGAAGAGCAAGAACCTAGTCGGCGTTTTCCTGCGGATAGAAGAGCGCCCCGCAGAACGAATGGTCATGATGGAAAAGCCGATTTCCAGCGGGACCGATCTCGCCACTCCCGAAGATCCCCGCAACGGGAAGGGACCCGAAGTTGTTTTCGAAGATGTTGATGTCGTGATTGTCTTCCCCAAACAGCTCGACCCCGCGTTCTCGACCCGCAAAGAGAAGTGAGGCGAATGGCTTTCCATGAGCTTCGAAGAGGTGATCGCATTCCGCTTTCAGCGTTTCCGTCGCGACGGCAGGAGAACGAAGTTGAAACTGAAGCGTCTGACCCACTCGGGTAGGGGAGGAGAGTTCCAGCTCGCCGCGATCCAGATCGGCGCTGAGAATCGGGCGGATCAGGAAGTCGCCGGAAGTAAACTCTTCCCGTTCTTCCTCGATCGCAACGCCGGCAAAGATGTTTCCCTGGGCTGTTTCCTGATCGCGGAGAGTCAATTCGGTGAAGGCGTCTTCGAGAACCTGAAGTGGTTTCCGTGATGCGATAGACGTCAGGGAAGTTCCCTGCGCTCCGGTGACAATGAGGGGCTCTCCGATCGGGCGGCAGGCTTGAGCGACGAGTGGCTCCATTCGGATCGCACCGGAGAAGGTGATCGTCAGCATGGGTTCGCGCGAGATTCCTTCTTCGGTGAAAAGAAACAGGTCATCGAGCTCGGGACCTCCGGAAATCTGTCCTCCGAGGACCGGAGTTCGAGGAAACCTCTCCTGGAGCGAGGTCGTCATTTCACCTGCGGAACTTCGAAATGGATGCGCCAGCACGATCGCACCTGCAGGGGGCGGAGTCGAGCGGCGTGGCCTCGAGGAGAAATCGCTCTCTCGCGTGATCTCGACGCCAGGAAGGCGCAGGAGCAGGAAGCTGATCCCCGTTTGATTTTCCGATTCCTGACCCACACCAAGGAGCCCGGATGCCGAAGCCCCGACGAGGGTGGTGGCGTGTCCATCGATCTGGAAGTGCTCGATGAGGTCGGGCAGGGATTTTCGGAAATCGGAGCTGACAAAACAGATCGCGAGATCAGGCGGGGCGGCGAGCTTCTCCCTCGCATCCTCGAGCGCTTCCTTCATCAGCCCAGAATCCAGAGGGCCGGGAAGCAGGCAGGAAACGGCAGATGGGGGAGATTCAGTCATCGATTGGAGAGGGAAAGGGGAGCAGGGAAAGAGGAGTCTCCCAAGGATAGACGTTTCGAGGCTGGGGACTATGGAGGGAAGAAGCGCAGGAATATCGGCGCTGAAAAGGGATTTGAAATCACTGGACGCGACAAGGGTTTCTGTTCTACCGTCCCGGCCCCGGATTGCTTTGGTCCGCTATGGTTATGAAATCTGTTTTTTTCGTCCTCGCTCTTGTTTTCGCTTTTCACCAGGTCGCCTTTTCTGAAGGAGGGGGCGTGGCCATCCTCGATATCGATGCAGTGGCTCGACAACTTGGAATCGAAGAACAGGTTCGCGTCGAGCTGGCAGCTTTGCAAAAACGATTGGCCCAGGATCTTCAGAAAACCCAGGCTCAGCTTCAGACGGAAATGAATGGAGTCCAGCGGGCAGCGGGTGAAAATCCTTCCGAGCAGCAGCTCCGCCAGATCCGGGCTACGAGTCAGCAACTCAATTCCGAGTTTGCGAGGCTGAAAACCCAGGCCGAGCAGTCTCTGGCCCAAGAGAGAGTGAGAATGATCAACGAGTTTCGAATCAAGCTGGAGCCCATCGCGAAGGATGCGGCCGCCGAGCGGGGTCTCGATGTCGTGATCATGAAAGTGACTCCTCCTGTGTTTACGTTTTCTTCGAATGTCGATATCACCGAGGCCACCTACAAGCTGGCTGTCGAAGCGGGGATGCAAGTCAAGCCTGCCGCAACGAGCGCTCCCGGTTCGAAGCCTGAGGAGGGCGCTGCCGGCGAGGAGGGCGGGGAAGCTCCAGCAGAGTCGGCGGGGGATCCAGAGTAAATTTCAAACCAATCCATTTCCCGAGTCATTTCGGGGTATCATCAAAATAACATGGCAACAAAAGTAGGAGTGATCGGAGCGGGCGGAATGGCCCATTATCATATTCAAGGATTTCGACAGGCAGGCGCTGAAGTCGTCGCCATGGCGGATGTGAATCTCGAAGCGGCAAAAAGTTCCGCGGCCGCGAATGACATTCCCAACGCTTACGGCGATGTCGCAGAAATGCTCGCCAGCGATATCGATGCGGTCAGTATCATCGTTCCCAATAAGTTTCATGCTCCTCTCGCAATCCAGGCGCTCGAGGCGGGAAAGCACGTCTTCTGTGAGAAACCTCCTGCGATCTCGGCTGCGGAGGTGCACGACATGATTGCGGCTCGGGATGCCAGCGGCAAGCATCTCATGTTCAACTTCAACAATCGGGCTCGCCCCGAGTCACGGGAGATGAAGAAATTCATCGATGATGGCACGGTTGGGAAGATCAACTCGGCACAGGCCAAGTGGTGCCGACGCACGGGAATCCCCGGCTTTGGGGGCTGGTTCACGACCAAGGCGCTTTCCGGCGGCGGTCCCGTGATTGACCTGCTCCACATGCTGGATCTTGCGATGTATTTCATGGGCAATCCCAAGCCCAGCTATGTGATGGGGCAAACCTTTGACGATCACATTACGAACAAGGATTTCAAGGGGCCCTGGGGAATCCCTGATCGCGAGGGCGGTGTCACCGACGTGGAGTCGGCCGCTCACGGTTTCGTGATGTTTGAAACGGGGCAGACCCTCAGCTTCCAGATGTCCTGGGCTGAGATGGTGAAGCGCGAGGAAGTCTCTGTGGTCTTCCAGGGTGTCACTGCCGGCGGCAAGGTCGAGCGTCTTTTTGGTTCCGATGGTGATGATGAAACTGCGATCGACACTTGCGAACTTTATGTCCAGGAGGACGGAAAGTCTGTCGACAAGGTTATCGAGGTGGAGGAATGCGAAGACATGGGGCGGATCAACTCCGCAGCCAATTTTGTCGATGCTATCGAGGGCAAGGCAGAGCCTCTCAACAATGCGGAACAGGGGCTTGCTCTGATGCAGATCATCGACGCAGTGTATGAAGCTGCCGCGACCGGAAAGCCAGTTGCAATCTGACCGCTGAGGATTTGTTTTCTTCGGAGAAGGCGCGGGAGATCCCCGCGCCTTTTTTCGTTTGGTGGGTAGCGTCTTGAAGAAATTTCCTTGCCAATCTGCTGGGGTAGAGCAGTTTGCACGACGGAAAATCTCATGACCTCCATTGGGAACCACCTTTTCAACGCGCCTTCCACCGAGCTATTCTCGGATGGGAAAGCGATGTGGTATGCCCCTGCATCTGCGATTCAAGCGCGAGCTTTTCGACCATTCTTAAGCAGCGAGTAGAGTTTTCCTGAACACCTTCGGACAATCCGATCTTTTCTCACGAAACCCTGCTCGAAACTCGAGCGGGTTTTTTTTTGCCCGTGAAAGAATTTCGGAAGGCAGGGGTTCTGTGAGCGGAGTCCAGAATCCATCCGCCAACACCAGATCCCATGGAGACAGAACCAGGCAACAACGTGAAACACCGGTCATCGGAAACGCTCGTCGAGCAGGTCCGAGCGCTTCCACGTGTCGTCTGGATCCTGTTTGCGGGAGTTTTTATCAACCGCTTCGGAACCTTCGTGGTTCCTTTCCTGACTCTCTATCTCGACGAGGGGGGATATTCCGCAGGGCAGATCGCCTGGGTCTTTGCTTCGATCGCGGGAGGAGGTCTTCTCGCGATGGTCGCGGGTGGGCGTCTTTCCGATCTGATCGGGCGGAAGTACACCATGGGCATTGGTCTGATCGGGGGAGGTATCTCGATGCTCTTCCTCTGGCAGGTCGATTCGTTTTTCGGCTACCTCTGGGCCGGGTTCCTCGTCGGTGCGACCCATGGGGTTTATCATCCCGCAGCGAATTCGCTGATTACGGATGTGGTTCCGGGGGAACGACGAGTGACGGCCTATGCGATTGTGCGGTGGGCGGTGAACCTGGGTTTTGCCTGTGGAATGGCAGTGGCCGGATTTCTTGCCGAGAAGAACTTTGCCTGGCTCTTCATTGGCGATTTCGTGACCTCGACGATTTATGGCGTGCTTGCGATGGTGACGCTGCCTCATGGAGTGAGAACTTCCAGTCGCAAAAGCCGATGGAAGCCTGCGCTTCAGCACATGATCGAGAACCGTGCGTTCGTCGCCTTCTTCTTTGCCCAGTTGCTCGCGGTGGGCGCCTTCTTCCAGTGGGGCGGTTCCGTTGCTCGGCTGATAACAGATCTTGGGTATCCCAAAACTGTATATGGCCTGCTCATGGCCGGAAGCGGTTTCGTCATCGCGATCTTCGAGATCCCGATCAGCCAACTCGGAAGGCGGCTCCCGACACGGGGCTTCATTGGCGTCGGATACCTGCTCTGCGGAATCGGGGTGTCGATCAACGGACTCGCGAGCGGCTGGATCGTCGTCGCGATCGCTCTAGTCGTTTTCACGGTGGGCGAGATGATTTCGATGCCGGTTTCAAGTGCCTATCTTGCCGAGCTGGCTCCGGAGAAGATGCGGGGACGATACAGTGCAGCAGTCGGGTTCACCTGGAGCCTGAATCACGCCGTGGCTCCTGGTCTCGGACTGGTGCTCTACGAATCGAATCCATCCC
The DNA here is from genome assembly GCA_029213195.1 of Verrucomicrobiales bacterium. Classification (GTDB taxonomy): domain Bacteria; phylum Verrucomicrobiota; class Verrucomicrobiia; order Verrucomicrobiales; family DEV007; genus Arctic95D-9. The sequence goes on along the minus strand of JARGNI010000005.1, from coordinate 52,772 downwards.
TTCTCTGGTGGGGAATGGCGGTTCTTGGAGTCCTGGCGACGGGACTGATGCTGCTGAATCCGGCTCGGGCAGTGGATCCGGAGAAATCTACAGATTGACCTAGGCACAATATGCTAAGCTTCTGTTTTCGTGGATGGAACCAAGCCGATAGGAGGGATGGGTAACAATTCTCTATCTTGACTTCTCATGCAGGTTGGAATCAACTGCTCTATCGACTTATGGACCTGACTACTACATCCTATCAATTGTCACGCGACGGTCAGCAGTATGGTCCATATCCGGGCGAACAGCTGGTGCAGATGGCGCAGAACCAACAAGTCTTGCCTACAGATCATCTCTGGTGCGAGGGCATGGCCGAGTGGACCCCAGCTCAATCCTTCAACCAATTGGCACCGATCTTTGCTGCCGCCGCGCCGCAGGCAGCTGTTCCTGCTGTGGCGACGGGTAACCCTAGGGTCGCCAGCACGAAGATCGCGAGACCCGGTATGGCGGCACGCAAAGGGCCCGCAAGTCGCAAGGCCGCTCCAGCCCGGCGTGGTGCGGCCCATGCCTCCGCTGGCGTTGGCGGAAAGAAAGGCGGGAAATTCTCCACATTGGGATGGTCTCTTGGGATCTTTGCCCTCGGGATCGTCATGTTTATGGTCGCGGGAGCTCTGGTCGGGGCCACGGCTCCTTCGTTTGAAGAAATGGCGAGCGAAGACTTTGTTCCTACCGAGCCGAGCCCTCTTGCCATGGGCTTGATGTTTGGGGGGATGATTCTCTATCCCATCGGGTTGATCCTCTATGCAATTTTCACCCTGATCTATCTTCATCGGGGCTGGACCCTCTTGCAGATCCTGCCCGGAGTTCGGAGCACGCCAGGAAAGGCGATCGGATTTCTCTTCATTCCTTTCTTCAACTACTACTGGATTTTCGTCTGCTATCACGGCTGGGCGCAGGACTACAATCTTCTGAAGGAGCAGTCTCAAGTCCAGGGCGCTCCCGAAGTGCCAAGTGGGCTTTTTCTTGCCTTCTGTATCGGTTGTTTCCTGGCCTTTGGCCCGCTGCTTCATCCTTTTGTTATGGCGAAGCTTTGCAAGGCGATGAACTTTCTCGCCGAGACGCCAGACGAAGAACTCGCCGTAGCGACCGCCTAGGGTGTCGAATCCACGGGCTTGCCGCTGAAATATCGGCGAGGAGGACATATCTCGGTTTTTTTCATCGAGAGAGTTTGCCGCAGGCGGGTGATCCCTCACCTTGCTTTTCCAGTCCGGTTTGCTAGGCTTCCGCTCACCTTTTCTGACACACTGGAATCAACCTTATGAATCGAAAACTACGCATGGGAATGGTCGGTGGCGGCCGTGGAGCCTTCATTGGCCAGGTCCACCGGATGGCTGCCAACCTCGATGGCAAAATTGAGCTCGTAGCGGGCTGCTTTTCTTCAGATCCGGAGAAATCCAAGCTCTCTGGTGAGGACTTTTTTCTCGATCCGGATCGCGTCTACGCCAGTTACCAGGAGATGGCAGAGAAGGAGGCCGCTCGGGAGGACAAGATCGATTTCGTTTCCATCGTGGTTCAGAATCACCTTCACTTCGATGTCGCGAAATGTTTCATCGAGGCAGGGTTCAATGTCATTTGCGATAAGCCGATGACGCAGACTTACGAGCAGGCTCTCGAGCTTCGTGAGATCGTGAACAACAGCGACCAGATCTTTGCGCTGACTCACAACTACACGGGCTATCCGATGGTCAAGGAGGCCAAGCGGATGGTCGAGGATGGAGACCTCGGGCGAATCCTCAAGATCGTGGCTGAGTATCCCCAGGGCTATGCGGTCGGCGATGTCGAAGGAGAAGGACAGGGCAAAATCAACAACTGGCGTTCTGATCCCAAGATCGCAGGGATCTCGAACTGCATGGGAGACATTGGGACCCATGCTCACAACCTCATCCGTTACATCACGGGGCTCGAGATCGACGAGATCTGCTCGGAGCTGACCGCGTTCATTCCAGGCCGGGAACTCGACGACGATGGCAACAATCTCGTGCGTTTCGAAGGGGGAGCCAAAGGAATCATCTACGCTTCCCAGATTTCCAACGGGGATGAGAATGCTCTCAATATCCGCGTCTACGGAACCAAGGCTTCGCTCGAGTGGCACCAGGAAGATCCGAATGAGTTGATCGTGAAATACGCGAATGCTCCCCGGAAGATCTACCGGCGGGGGAATGACTACATCAGTGAAGCCGCCGCCGGTCATGGCTTCACCCGGACTCCTTTCGCGCACCCGGAAGGATTCATCGAAGCTTTCGCCAATATCTACCTCGCCGCCGCGCAGGCGATATCGGACAAGATCGATGGAAATCCTGCCCCCGAAGGTGGCTACGATTTCCCCGACGTCGACGATGGAGTGGCCGGCGTCGCTTTCATCAAGGCCACGGTGGAAAGCTCTGCTTCGGATCAGAAGTGGATCAAATTTCCCGAGGTCTAAGCTCGCCTCGGAAAACATCCGAGTCTACGTTGTGACCCACCCTGACCCGGGTGGGTCTTTTCGTTGATGAGCCGTCCCCCCCGATACGAAACCCGACCCACGGAGGGACCTCTGTGGGCTTCGGAACCGTTTCGGGTCTTCTTTCCGCTTGGGCTGATTGCTGCGGTGTTCGGCCTCGTTCTCTGGCCGATGCACTACTTCGGCTGGTGGCCGATTTATCCCGCGATCCAGCATCCGAGACTGCTTATTTTCGGGTTCGGTGCTGCCTTTGTTTTTGGGTTCCTCGGGACCGCCTGGCCTCGCTTCCTCGAAGCGGAAGCGCTTCGCGCCTGGGAGGTGTTCCTGCTCGGCTCCCTCTGGTTGATCGGGCAGGTTTCCTATGCGCGAGCGGCAATTGGAGAGGGGGATCTCATTCTCTGTTCGACCTTTGTTTTTCTCCTCGTCATCCTCGGGCGGCGACTGTTCCAAGCGGAGCGCGAGTTTCCTCCTCCCGGCTTTGCGGTAGCTTTTCTCTCCGTTCTTCTCGCTGCGATAACGCTCCTTGGGTGGGGGGTGGGATGGGCTCAAAAGTCGCCGGAGTGGTTTCACCTTCATCGTCTCCTTGGCTACCAGGGCTTCCTCCTCCTGCCGCTCCTTGGGGTGGGATCCTATCTCTTTCCTCGATTTTTCGTCTCTCCAGGCGGAGCTGGAAAACCCGAATCCGCCGGGGCCTCGCGCCGGGCTCGCTGGGTCTGGATTTCTTCGGGGATCATCCTGGTTTCGTTCTTTGTGGAGGCCTTCGTCTCGACCCGATTCGGGAACCTTCTTCGAGTCGCCGGGGTTCTCGCCTGGTGCTTTGGAGCGGTTCCGGCTCTCCTCTCTGCTAGAAGTCCCTCGACTCGAGCCTGGACCCTTCGTTTCGGATTGGGTTTGATCGTGCTGTCGTTTCTCTGCCGTGTAGCCTGGCCCCTGGAGGAGTTTGCCTTCGAGCATCTGCTTTTTCTCTGTGGCTTTACCCAACTCATGTTGCTGGTCGCAGATCGTGTCGCCCATGGTCACGGGGGAGATCTCAAAGGGCTTCCCCCGAAGAGCCTGCGTTGGCGCTGGATTGTCTGGTTGCTTCTGCTTACGGCGGCGACGAGGGCGACAGCCGACCTTGTCCCGACGACAAGAGTTTCCCATCACATCTATGCGGCCGTCATGCTGGTAGGGATTTTTGTTCTTTGGTGGTGGCAGAACGGAAAGTGTCTCTGGAATCGACCGCCCGAGGAGGGAGGAGGGTAAGTGCTTATGCCGGAGGAAGAGAATCGAGTGGCAGGGATTCTTCGTTATCTTGCCTCCTGTTACCGGGAGAACGGGAGTCGCGTGGGGCTTTCTCATCTCGACTCGAGTCGGATTCATGGACATCTCTTTCTGACGGGGGAAGATGAGATCGTTTCCTCGGCGACCTTGGAGGGGCAGATCTTCGTGCCTGGCAAGAGGGCGGCCGATCTCGCAACCAAAGCGAAGCTTTACGAGAAGGATCGAGATTTGATCTATGGATCCGTTTTCCTTGTCGGTCGATGGGAAGGGGAGCCGACTTCCCGAAAACGTCGCAACACGGTGTTTGCTCCCTTGTTGCTTTACTCCGTTTCCGTGTCCCAGGTCATGGAGGATGAGGGCGGTGCCGAGTTTCTCATCGATACCTCGCGAAACGTCCTCAACTTTTCGCTTCTTGAGCAGTTGGGAGACGATGAATTCATCAACCGGATCGAGGATGCGGTCGATGGTACTGGCCACTCGGAATTCTGTGTTTCCGAGGTGCAGCGGATTCTGGTGGAACAGCTGCCCGACCTCGAGGTCGGCCCGCTTGAAGGCTATCCAAAACTGCTGAGTGATAAAGGGCTTCATGGGGTTTTGAGGGAACGGGAGGAAAAAGAATCCGGGCTCGCCCTGGCTTCCGGTGCGGTGCTTTTCCTGGGGGAGAAGTCGACCGAAATGCGTGGGGTGCTCAATGACCTCGAGGAGTTGGCTTGCCAGTCCGAGACGCTTTCAGCTCCACTCCGATCGCTCTTCGATCTGCCAGCGAAGAACCCGGGTAAGACTGCGAAAGGTTCGCTGGGAGGCCACCTTCCGGCGATTCTCAGCCCTGCCCAGGAAGAGATTCTGCAATCCTCCAAACGCCACCCGCTGACTCTCGCGGTCGGTCCTCCTGGAACCGGGAAGTCGTTCACAATTGCTTCTCTTGCCATCGAGGCGATGAGTCGGGGGGAGTCCGTTCTCATCGTGTCGAAAATGGATCATGCCGTCGATGTCGTTGCCGACAAGATCGAGCAGGGGCTCGATTTGGAAGGCGTCTGTGTCCGGGCCGGGAGAAAGAGCTATCTTACTCAGCTCAAGAAATTCATCGAGAACCTGCTTTGCGGCCTCTACGCCGGGACTTCGGTCGGAAGAAAGGAAGTCGTCAGGGATGCGCGAGAGCTTCGCAAGATTCGAGAGCGTGTGGTGCACCTCGAACGTTGCCTCGAGAAGCGCTGCGAAACCGCCGAAAGAACCGGAGAGATTCTCTCTCGTCCGGATCCCGGCTGGTTGACGCGGTGGAGGCAGAAGCGCATTCGAAAGCACGCGGCGAAGGATCGGCTCTCCCTCGAGATCGCGATCCAGATGGGGAGCTTTCTCGATAAGAGGGTGTCACGAACGGTTTCTCACCTCAAGATGGTGCGCAGCTACTATCTGCGAAGCGCGCTGGACCACTATCGGCCGACCTTTCAGGCGTTCTCGAAAGGGATTCGGGCGAGGACGACTCACAAGAAGGATGAGTATTTTCGAGGAGTCGACTGGACCGGGCTCCTCTCGGCCTTGCCGGTCTGGTTGTCCAAGGTCAGCGATCTCCACCGCATTCTTCCGATGCAGAGCGAAATGTTCGACCTCGTCATCGTGGACGAGGCCTCCCAATGTGATATCGCCTCGGCCCTACCCGCGCTGGCGCGGGGGAAGCGCGCAGTGATTACGGGGGACCCCAAGCAACTCCGGCATATTTCCTTTCTCCCACTGTCGAGGCAACGCGACTTCGCGGATCAGGAACGTCTTTCGCCTGAGGATGCGGAGCGATTTCATTTCCGAAGAGTCAGCCTTGTCGACCTGCTTTCGGATCGGATCGAGAGCCAGGAGCAGGTGCATTTCCTGAACGAACATTTTCGCAGTCGCCCGGAGATCATCGCATTCAGCAACGAGGCCTTTTACGATCAGCGTCTTGCCATTATGACGGGGCATCGGGAGATCGACCGTCATGGCGGACTCGCTCTCCGGCGATATGCGCTCGATGGGACGAGAAATGAGCAGGGGGTGAATGCATGCGAGCTGGAAGAAGTGCTGAGGCAGATTCTCGAACTCTCCGAGCAGAAGCCTCCACTTTCGATCGGGATTCTTTCGCCCTTTCGCGCCCAGGTGGAAGCATTTCAGAAACGGATCGAAAATCATCCCAGGGCGATGGCCTTGATGGAGGAGAATGAGCTCCTTGTCGGCACGGCTCATTCCTTCCAGGGAGAGGAGAGGGACGTCATGTTTCTTTCTCTGGCTCTCGATGATGAGAGTCCATCGGCGAGCTACCGGTTTCTCGAGCGGGAGGATGTGTTTAATGTCGCGATCACGAGAGCTCGGTTGGAAAATCGCATTTTCACGTCCTTCCAGTCCGTGCGCAGAGGGGACGGGCTGCTCGGGCGCTATCTCTCCCGGGTGGCGGCATTGTCGGACGCTTCCGCTGCTTCGAGGGAAGGACCCAACAGGGTTGGACCAGGGAGCCGACCCTCTTGGATCTCCTCTCCTGCGGGGGAGCTGATCGATGCATTGGAAAAAGAAGGGATCGAGGTGGCTCTCGATTTCGAGATTGGAGGCTACCGGGTCGACTTGCTCTGCAGTTTTCAGAAGCGAAGCGTCGGGATCGACGTCATCGGCTTCCCCGGGGCACAGTCGGAGGCGTTGACCTTTGATCGTCACCTCGCCCTTCGAAGAGCGGGCATCGTTCTGCTCCCCATCGGATTGGCGGAGTGGGAAATGCAGCGCGAGGCGATACTCGGAGAGATCCGTGCGCGGTTGCGTCCGGATGGCGGGGACGTGGCTTAAAGGAGCTGATGAATTCGACGCCCTTCGCTGATTGGCAAGGGACGCCCGATCGGGGTATCGAGTTCGTATTCGTAGTCGACTCCGAGCTGGTGGAGCACCGTCGCGTGAATGTCCTCGACCCGGACGGGCTCGGCAGGATCGTCTTTTTCTCCGCTCGGGTCCGTTTCTCCGATCGCGATTCCGCTGCGCAGCCCACCTCCTCCGAGGAGCACGCTGAATCCGTGGGGCCAATGATCCCGCCCCTCGGTGACGTTGAGTTTCGGAGTCCGGCCAAACTCCGTGCCTACAAGAAGGATCGTGTCATCGTAGAGATCGCGCTCCTTCAAGCCATCGATCAGGGCGGACAGAGCAGGATCGAGAATGGCATTCTGTTTCGCATGCCCCTCGTGATTGTTGATGTGAGTATCCCAGCCATTCAGGGTGACTTCGACACAACGAACGCCGTTCTCGATCAGCCCAAGCGCGGCGAGGCAGCCACGGCCAAAGGGAGAATCCCCATACGCTTTTCTTTCTCCCTCGGGCCGCTCCTCAATGTTGAAGGCGGAGAGCTGGTCGGAGGTCATCATTTTCTGCGCATTGGCAATCGCAGCCCGATGCAGGGTTCGTTTCGCTTCGAGATCGGGCAATCGTCCCCGGGCAAAGGAGTTCTCGAGAACATCAAGGGACTCCATCCGCCGCTGAGCTCGGTCGTCGTCGACGCGGGAGCGAACATCGGCGACGGGGTTGACGGGATCACCGACCTGGAAGGCATCGAAGCGGGCCCCCAGGTATCCTCCTCTCGCGGGGAAGGCGGAGGGGAGAATCGAAATGTGGGTGGGAATATCCAGCGGCTGTCCACCGGTGACAGGCGTCGGAAGCTCGTGGCTGAGGACGGCTCCGATGGAAGGATGCACGATGCCGGGGAAGGGGCGATACCCTGTCTTCGTGTTGTAAATGGCTCGAGCGTGATCTCCCTCCTTACTCGTTACGGAGCGAATGACAGATACCTGGTCCATTCTTTCCGCGGTGAGGGGAAGTCCGCTTCCGATTTGAACGCCTTTCGCGGCGGTCGCAATCGCGCTCGACCCGTAGGAAACAGCTCCACCGGGATGCGGGTCGAAGGTTTCGAGCTGGCTGGCACCGCCCTGCAACCAGAGGACGATGAGGGAGCGAGGTCGTTTGCCCGTTTTCTCGGCACCCAGGGCGAGTTGCTGTGACAGGGGTGTCAGCCAACTGAGGCCGGCGAGCCCGGCAGAGCGGAAAAGGTGCCGCCGAGTCAGGTGGGCGGTGGTCCCGCAGTCACCGAAAAGAGAGGAGGGTTTCATCGATTCCATGAGAATTCCGTCGAGTTGATCAGCGCCCAGTAGACATCTTCCATGGCCCGTTCCCGAGCTTTCCCCTTTTTGTCAGAGAGTAGCGATGCGAAGTGGGCTTTCTCCGCTAGGGTGGGCTTGCGAGTGAGGGTAGCAAGAAATGCAGCATCAATGGCGGCCTCGTCGCTGGGGGAGTAGTTGGCGAGGCGGGTGGCACTGTTCATGATCGGGTTGGGCTGGGTGCGCTCGGCGACGAACTTGCCATTCATGAGGAGCAGCCGCTGCGGGATCGTGCCTGCGGTTTCGAGAAACTCCGCTTCTCCCTGGTCTCCGTATCGCTTTACGAAATCCTGGGTTTCACCGAATCTCCGGATCCTGTGGATGATATGGCTGCTGTGGTCGATCGCCTGGAGCGAGGACGACTGGATGACCGCTCCTGCGACCTGCTCGGATCGGAGGGGCGTGATGGGAAAGGCAGCCCAGGCCTGTTCCTGCGCCTGGGTGATGGGCGATTCGGGAAGGTCGGAGGCACTTGCCCGATGGAAGGCTGTCGACCCGGCAATGACCCGGATCAGTCCCTGTAGATTGTGGTTTTCTCGACGGAAAAGGTTCGCCATTTTCTCCAACCCAACGGGATAGGGACCCTCGAGGGCGATGTCGTCGACCGGGCTGGTGAGGGGGCGGCCGAGCAGAAGCCCCCAGACGCGGTTCACGGTGGCGCGGGCGAACGCTTCGTTCTCTTCGTGGGTGATCCATTGGGCGAGTCGTTCTCTGCGCGATCCTATGTCGGGTAGCAACTCAGTACGAAACGGAGGGCGGGGGCTCATCTGGGTCGGTTCGGTATCACCGAGCAACTCGATCTCGTACTCTCGCGACCGGGCTTCCCGCAGCCCCGTCAGTCCCATCTCGGTTTGGGCGTAGAAGGCTGCCAGTTCGTGGAAGTGCTCTTGCTTCCAGTGGTCTCCGAACTTGTCATCGTGACACTGCATGCAATCGAGGCTGACTCCGAGAAAGGCCCGGGAAGTACGTGCTGCGAGCTTGATAGGGTCGGGGCGATTTTTCCCATCGCCGTCCACGATGGCAACGGTGACAAAGTTGGCCTCGGGGTGCGTAGTCCAAAGCCCCTCGGAAGCAACGAGACTTCGCACGATCTCGTCGTAGGGACGGTTGACGGCCAGTTCTTCGGCGAGCCAATTGACGAGCCTTCGTCGTCGATACACGAGAAAGGGACCGGGTTCGACTCCTACGTAGGCGCGAGCGAGACGTTCCGCGAAGTATTGATGGTAGCGAGGATCGTCGAAGAGATGGTCGAGCCACGACTGAACCGGATCAGCCAGCTCCGGGAGCTGTTGAAACTGCTGGATTTCTTCGAGTGAGGGAGGGGCGCCTGTCAGAGCCAGGGAGAGACGACGAATCAGGGTCAGTTCATCTGCCTCGGGCGCAGATTCGATCTGGTCTTTTTCCCATGCTGTTTCGAACTCTCGATCAATTCGTTCGAGGATGGATAGACCCTCTGCTGGGATCACGCGGGAAGGTAGCGGCTCCGGTTCGATCCGATTGAGCGACCGAGAGATCACCACGGAGGAAAGAACGAGGGCTATGACAAGAAGCCCCAGGGAAAGAAAAGCGCGCAACCAACGGAATCGCTGGGAAGGCAGAGGCGGAGGAGAACTTTCCATTCGGCAAAGAGAGATGCCGTCCTCTCCCTGCCGGTTACATCAAAGCTGACGAATTCGCCGAAAAAACGCTATGAACTCCCGTCAGCCCGCCGAAGGGTTTCTTCCTTCACCGAAACGAGGGTGTTCGGGAGGTTGTTGGCGATCGATTTTCGAATCATGAATCCGGGGATGGGAATGTTCGGCTCGAGACTCAGTCGATAGACGAGAAGCGTCTTGGTTCCGGAATCCGATGAGATCGGAAGGAAGCGCCAGAAACCGTCCATCTGCTTCAGGTCCCCTTCGACCAGCTTGAAGCTCATAAACGAGGGGTTCTCAGCAGTCTGGCAGACGATGTAGCTGACCTTGTGAAACCCCACTTTTGCGACCTGTTTGACGAGGGTCGTGTCTCCGGAGCGCTCCAGGATCTCGGAAGAAACCAGGGACTCTTGAAATCCGGCTGCCTTGTTTCCGTCCTCGACGACATTCCTCACCACATCGGGAACTGCATCCACGATGATGGCTGCGGTGGCACTGTGGGACTTGACGTCTTCCTCGGCTGAAAGGGTCGAATCGAGAAGAATGACCTTACCTGTCTGGAGTTCGCTCCACTGTTTCTCCGTCTTGATCCAGTGTGAAGCGGATTCAGAATCCGCTGCGGCAAGGGTGAGGGGGAGACAGAAAAGAAAGGCACAGAGGCGGTTAGCGGGCATCGTAAGGAGGAGGGGATTAACATAGTCTGAACGCATGACGAAGAAAGTCCTTTGACTTTTCTTAACAAAACCGTTGCATGGGACTGGCGAAGCGATTGGGCAGGCATGGCAAAAGAACGACTCGATCAACTCCTCCATCGACGGGGGCTGTGCGATTCCCGCGAGATGGCGAAGAGGCTCATCCTTGCAGGGGAGGTTCGCGTCGAAGGCTTGCAGGGGAATCTCAAACCCGGCCAGAAGGTCGAGGAGGATGCCGAAGTTGTGATCAAGAATCGCCCTCGATATGTCAGCCGTGGTGGCTTGAAAATCGAGAAGGCGATCGAGCACTTTGGAATCTCGCCATCCGGTAAAGTGGTCCTCGATGCAGGCGCTTCGACGGGTGGCTTTACCGATTGCGTGCTCCAGCATGGCGCCGAGAAAGTCTATGCCTTCGATGTGGGAAAGAACCAGCTTGCCTGGAAGATTCGCCAGGACCCAAGAGTGGTTTCGCGGGAAGGATTCAACATTCGACACATGAAACCCTCCGATCTGCCGGAATCGGTCGATCTCGTGGTGATCGATGTTTCCTTTATTTCGCTCACCTTGATCCTTGGGCCGGTGTTTGATGTTCTCAAGCCCAATGGAGATGTCCTATGCTTGATCAAGCCACAATTCGAACTCCGAAAAGAGCAAGTGGGAAAGGGAGGGATCGTTCGCGAGCCTGCTTTGCACGAGGAGGCGATCGAGAAAATCCGGAGCTTTGTCGTCGATGAAATGGGAAAAAGCTGGCAAGGTTTTACGGAGTCCCCTATCAATGGCACCGACGGAAACGTCGAATTTCTCGCATGGCTGAAGCATCCCCCCGAGTAGGTATTGTCGCGAATCCGTCGAAAACCGGAGCGAAGGAGTTGCTGCGTGACCTCCTTCGCCTGTTCGAGGAACGGTCTATGGACGTGATTCTCGAGCGAGAATCCGGAAAGCTCATCGGAGCAGAGAAGAGTGTACCATTCGAACACCTCGGCGAAGAAGCCGATCTCCTCGTTGTCCTGGGAGGAGACGGCACCATCCTCTGGGTCCTGCGTCAGCTTCGCGAGAAAATTAAGCCGATCGCGGCCATCAACACGGGGACTCTCGGCTTTCTGACCTGCGCGACGCAGGAGGAAAGTGAGAAACTGGTCGATGCAATCGCTTCCGGGACTTACGAACAGACGGATCGCATCGTCATCGAGGGAGTCTTCCTCCCGGAATCGGGAGATCCGATCAACTTTGTGGGGCTGAATGAAGCGACTGTCTGTCGTGGAGTCGATTCGCGGGTCGTGCACGTCGAGGCCTGGATCAATGGGAAGGTGGCCAATCTCTATTCGGGCGATGGCTTGATCCTGGCCACTCCGACGGGTTCGACGGCCTATTCGCTTTCGGCCGGCGGCCCCCTCGTTCAGCCCGGCTCCGATGTGTTCGCGATTACCCCGATTTGTCCGCATACTCTCGCGAATCGCCCCCTCGTAATCGATGCCTCCAACGAGGTGGAATTCCGGGCGCTAGACCAGCGGGATGATCTTTCTCTCCTCGTGGACGGGCAACTGGTGGCGACCATTTCCGATCGGGCTTCGATCAAGATGAAGCGAGCAGATTTCTGTCTCCCTCTCATTTCGATATCGGGTCAGGACTTCTATGACGTGCTGCATCAAAAGTTGGGTTGGACTGGCAGTGCCATTCGGTAATCCAGTGGGGCGAGAATGAATGAGACTCTTGAGAAACTGCTGAAGGCGACCCGCGAACCCGCCAGGCTCGCGGGGGATCTCGGCAAGGCTGGGCTCAGTAGCATCGAGTCGTTCCTGGATGGTAACAAGATCCTCGGTTCGCTCTCGGTCTATCTCGGAGACAAGGATTCCGAGCGCGATGAAACGCATTACTTTCTTATCCCGGTTCGGCACGAGGACTATGTTGTCTTTTCAAAACGCGTCCTGCCGGAGGGGGTCGGGGCTCTCAATTCCCTTCCTCGAGCACGCGTCTTTCACGTTCCGGATCCCCGTGGGGTCGAGTTTCTTGAACGTTGGATGTTCGACCAGAAACGCTCCGAGGAGATGCGCGAGACGGGTTCGGATCTCGCGGAGAAGTTGGAGGCTTTTGCAGAGTCGGTCGATGAGGAGTCCAAGAATGTGAGTGGGGGACTCCTCTTGATCGGGGGAGCCGTTGCTTTCATCAATCCACTCGCGGGTGCGGCGCTTGCGGCAAGTTCCCTGCTTCCTTCTGTTTCCTCCAGCGCCCTGAAGAATGGAATGGAGCTTGCGGGGACGAAATTGCGGAAGGCGGCGCAGAAGAAGGAGGACAAGCGGACCGAAAAGGTTGCGAAGGCGGAGGTCCGAAAACTAAAGCCGGAAATACTGCCCAATCCGATCCTCGAATCGATCGATCTTTGTTTTTCGATCGAAGAGAAGGACTACGATCCATTCCTTCAGGACATGGACTTGATCCTGTCCTGGGAAAATGAAATCCGGCGGAGACTGACTTATGAAGCCGTTCGCGAGGTGTTTGCTCACGAATATGATCAGTCAGACCGCCGTTTTTGGAAGTCGCTTCCTGGTCGCTGGATCCAGCATATCGGGGAGTTGAGCGAAGTTCGCTAGTCGGAAGGAGTCGAACCAGAAGTGAAATTCGAATCCAGCCGAGTCGCCTCGGAAGGAACGAGGAGAGGGAAGCCGTTCCGAATCGGGTAGAGGATCTGGCCGTCTTCCGAGAGGAAGCCACCCTCATCCCATTCGCCCGGGAATTTCAGGCACTCCTCTGAAGCGACTTCCCGCAGGGGCAGCCCACTGATCGGACAGCGCAGAAGCGGCGCCAGATCCGAGGAAGTCTCGCTGAGATCTGACATCAGTAAAGAGGGACGGAGGAATCAATCTCCTGCGACCAGGCATTGATTCCACCCTGGACATGGCAGGCATCGGAGAACCCGGCCTCGATCAGGACGGCGAGCGCCTTCGCGCTGCGTCCACCTGCCTTGCAGTGGATAATCGTCTCGGCTCCGGAGTCCAGCTCGCTGAGACGCTGGGGCAGTTCGGCCAAAGGGATGATGATGGAACCCGGGAGTCTTGCCACCTCGACTTCGGTGTGTTCCCGAACGTCGAGGAGGACAAATTCGTCGGGTTGCTCCATGCGAGTCTTGAGGTCATGGACAGTGATTTCGCGTAGGGGAGAGTCGATCATATCACAGGAAAATTGGAGATCCTCGAGTTGCCGAATGGTAGGATTCTCGCCGCACAATAGGCATTCCGGATCGCGTCGCAATTTGATTTCTCGAAACCGAAAGGAGAGAGCGTCAAAGTGAACCAGTCTCCCAATGAGAGGATCCCCGATTCCGAGGATCAACTTGATCGCCTCGCTCGCCTGGAGTGATCCAACGATCCCCGGAAGGACTCCGAGAACTCCCCCTTCGGCACAACTGGGAACCTGCCCAGGCTCGGGTGGGGTGGGGAAGAGGCAGCGGTAACAGGGGCCGCCGAGATGGGGAGCAAATACGGAGACTTGTCCCTCGAAGCGAAAAATCGAGCCATAGACATTCGGCTTGCCGGTCAGAACGGCCAGATCATTGCTGAGATACCGGGTCTCGAAGTTGTCGGTTCCATCGATAATGAGATCGTAATCCTTGCTGATTTCTTCGGCATTGGTGGCTCCAAGACGCTCCTCGAAGGTTCGGATCTCGACTTCCGGGTTGATCTCCTGGAGTCTTTCGCGGGCGCTCTCGATTTTCTTTCTGCCAACATCCTCGGTGCGATGGAGGAGTTGCCTCTGCAGGTTCGAAAAGTCGACATGATCGAAGTCGACAATGCCGAGTTCTCCGATTCCGGCGGCGGCGAGATACATGGCCACAGGTGATCCTAGGCCTCCCGCACCGATGCAGAGGACCTTGGCTGAGCGGAGCCTTTTCTGGCCCTCGATACCAACCTCGGGGATCGTCAGATGTCGCGCATATCGCTGCCGCTCGGCAACGGAGAGGTTGACCTCGGCGACTCGTTCGGGAGAGATGAGAGGATCCATGAAGTGAGGGAGGGAAAAAGAAAGATAGACAGGAACACAACAACGAGTCGCTCTACTTGCAAATGAGATTGTAGTCTCTCCCTGGAAAACTCCTCCTGATTGGGAATCGCCAGCGGCTGCACTCTACTTCGAACAACCAAACGAATTCAGATGATACGAAAAAAACTCCTCCACTCGTTTCTCGCGTTTGCTGTGATTGCAGCCGCGGGAATCTCCAACGGTTTCAGCGACGAAATCAAATTCTCCGACCTCAAGAGTAAGATTACGATCGACAAGGCCCCGATTGCCAACGCCAAGGGCGCGGTGGTCAGCTATGCGGATGCACTCGAGAAGGTGATGCCTGCTGTCGTCACGATTTCCTCTTCGAAATCGATCCAGATGACGTCGCAGAGGAATCCACAGCAGGAAGAGCTCTTCCGCCGGATGTTTCCGGATGTTCCCGACGACTTTTTTGAGCGATTCGGACAAGGTGAGGAAACTCCCGAACGCCGCCAGGAAGGCCTTGGCTCGGGGGTGATTGTTTCTCCTGACGGCTACATCCTGACCAACAATCACGTGGTGGGGGGTGCCGACAAGATCACGGTCGAGCTCTCCGACCAGAAAAAAGAATACGAAGCCGAGCTGATTGGTGCCGATCCCCGGACCGATATCGCCCTGATCAAGATCGATGCGAAGGGACTCACCCCGGTCACGATCGGAGACAGTTCCAAGCTGCGTATCGGGGATGTCGCGATGGCCGTTGGAAATCCGCTGGGACTTGAGCAAACTGCCACGTTGGGAATCATCAGTGCGGTCGGGCGCAGTGAACTCAACATTACCAACGGCGGTTATGAGAACTTCATCCAGACGGATGCAGCGATCAACCGCGGGAATTCCGGGGGCGCTCTCGTCGATGCTACTGGACGCCTTATCGGTATCAATACGGCGATCCAGTCGAATTTTACCGGTGGAAACATCGGGATCGGGTTCGCGATTCCTTCCAACATGGCACTCAACATCGTGGAACGTCTCCTCGATGGCGGAGGTGTCGTGAAGCGTGGCTTCCTTGGGGTTTTACTCGATGAGCTCGATACCAACTTTGCGAAAGCCCTGGGTCGGGATGACCTCAGCGGAGTTTTGATCCGGGAAGTCGTAGCGAATACCCCAGCCGAGCAGGCCGGACTCCGGATTGGAGATCTCATTCTCAAATACAATGGGAAGCCGGTCGACAGCGTGCAGCGTCTTCGTCTCGATATTTCGAACACGGCTCCCAACTCGGAAGTTGAGTTTGAAGTCTACCGTAAAGGGAAGGCGAAGACTGTGGATGTGAAACTCGGTGAACTCGATGACGATCGTGTCGCGATGGTCCCTGGCACTCGCCCGGTAGCTCCCAAGGTCGAGGAGCTGATCGAGGGGGTTCGGGTTAAGAACCTGGATGACGACACCCGTGAGTCTCTCGAGTTGGACGACTCCATCGAGGGGATCCTCGTCGAGAGCGTTAAGGACAACGTGGCGGCTGCTCGCGCGGGTCTTCGTCCCGGAACGGTCATTACCATGGTCGACCAAGTCGACGTCGAGAGTGTGGAAGATGCCTACGAGGTCGTGGAGAAATTCGAGGGCGATGTTCTCCTTCTGCAGACATATGCGGGTGGGCGTCGCAACATCCTTGCAGTTCCACTCAACGAATAGAAATATTCTCCCTCACACCCGTGAGTTCTCCCGATCATCATCGTGGAATCAGCCGGCTGGATCAGGAATCCGTCGGCACTCACGGGTGGCAGGTTCGCCTGCAACGGAAAGGCGTCCGCTACGGACGCTTTTTTTCGGATTCGGCCTGGGGCGGGAAAGAGAAAGCCCTTCTCAAGGCGCTGCGGTTTCGAGACCGCATCCTCGCCAGTGGACGACGAAGGGAGCTCGAGAGCGAATCCTCGAGGCGCTCTCACAAAGGGCCTGCCGCTCGCAATCGATCGGGTGTCGTAGGCGTTTGCGAAATCGTGCAGCGTGGCACCAACGGTATGATCTATCGTTTTTGGCAGGCAAACTGGACGACCGCAGACGGGATTCGGAAGTCGGTCCGCTTTTCCGTCCTCGAACATGGCGAGGACAGGGCGTTCACCCTTGCCTGTCGAGCCCGCCGGGAAGCGATGGGTTGAGACGCCAGAGCCCTAGAGCTTCTCGAGGTTCTTCTCCACGAGGCTTTCCTTCGTGAGAGGAAGAATCTTTTTGGCGAGGGTGGGATCGGATTCGACATCCTTTTTCAGGTTTCCGATCGAACAATCGACAGAGTGTATCTCCCCATCTTTGTCCTGAAGGATGAAAAGGTAGCCATAGTAGGCCCATCCCCCGATATTGGTCTCATCGCGGTCCGAATCATAAGAAGTTACGATGGGCTGGGCTTCGAACTTTCTTTCTTCGCTTGCCTTGACGCTGATATTGAAAGTCTGTTTCGAGAGGACTTTTCCGTAGTCGGAGTCTCGATCTGAATAGCGACGGGTTTGGCGGGCAATCAAGAAAAGGGTCCCTTTTCCTTCGGAAAAATCGATGTTCCGTGAATCGTTTTCGATTTTGACCGATGCGGAAATAGTCTGGTCCTTCATGTAGGAGCTGCCTGACTGGCGCTTGTTCCTCTTTCCTACCGAAGTCTGAATCAACAGCTCTGCTTTCGGTTTCGGGGCGTTTTCGATGATGCTTTTCTGGGATTCCAGATCGAAGACATCGATCTTCACTTCGAACACCTGCCCGTCGACTCGCTTGTGGTCATCCGTGTATTGGGAATATACGAGAGGACGTCGACCTCCATTGTTCTCCCTTTGAGATCCGATACCGTGATCGAACCTTGGGCCAGGGACGCAAGGCAAAGGGCACAGAGCACGAGGAAATAGGCAGGTTTCATGAAAGCATACTACCGGAATGCTTCCTCGATACGAGTTACAATCTCGCCCGATGATTCTACCGGGGTGGTCTCTGCGAAAACGATTCGGTTCAGGCGTTCTCCTCGGAGTCCTTGGGGATCTCCGAAAGTACTGAACTGAGGTAGGGGAAGAGCTGCTTCTTTCGGCTCACGACTCCCTTGAGGTTGAAGAGATGAGAATCCTTCTTTGGGTAGGAGATTCTCTTCCGGATTTCGTCCGGCGCTTCAATCAGAAGCATGCTGTCGTTCAGTGTGATGTCCGTAACCATGAGGCAGGCGAAATCCAGATCCCGTTCTGCGATCAGTTTCTGCAACTCCTCCTGAAGGCTCTCTCGGGAAGGCCAGAAGTGGTCGAATCCAATCTCTTCTACCTGTGAGATACTCAGGCGGTATCCACTCTCTTCGAACTCCTTGCGATCGGAATTGACTGCCTCTGCAAAATCGCTCGATCGCAGGACGGAACCAGCAGAGAAGAAAAACTCCTTGAACTTGTTGACGTCGATGTGCGCGATCGCACTGGCCCACTCCAGGATCTTCCTGTCCTCGTCGGTTGTTGTGGGTGATGTCAGGTTCAAGGTGTCCGAGATGATCCCGGCACAGATGCAGAGGGCGATTTCACGGTCGGGCTCGATCTGGTGATCCCGGAAGGCATTGCCAACGATCGTACAGGTCGAACCCACGGTTTTGTTGATGAACTGGATCGGCTCCTTGGTGATCAGGTTGCCACTGAGTCGGTGGTGATCCATCACCTCGATAATCTGCGCTTCCTCTGCCCCGGAGACGGCCTGGGAAAATTCGTTGTGGTCCACGAGGATGAGACGCGGGCGCTCCGGATTCACCAGGTCCGTTCGCGAGAAGACTCCAAGAAGAGACTTGGATTCTGGATCGCAGACTGGGAACAAGGCCTGACGGCGCTCGGACTTGATCTTCTCCTTGATGTTCTGGATGCGGGCTTCGGGCGAGAAAGAGATGAACTGGTGCGAGATCGCATTCTTGATCGAGCGGGCACCGCGGATCAACTGGGTGGTCGAGGCGGTGTCCCGATCGGTGACAAGGATCGCTGTATTGTGCGCCTTTGCTGCATGAATGATGGCTTCGGATGGGCGAAATCCACTCGTGATCACGAGCGCCCTCACCCCCGCCTCGACGGCGTGGAGTTGGACTCCGACACGGTCTCCCGTGATGATGAGGAGCTCGTCACTCGGGAGGCGGGCGATTCGGTCCTGCATCACCGGTTCACTCGAGCCAGCAACCATCATCAGGAAATCCTGCTCTTGATCGCAGTTCTCGGTGAGATGGACCATTTCGGCCTCGAGGATACGCGCGATGTTGTGAGTACTTGTCGTGACTTGCCGGGCGTGATCGCCCTGGTCGGAAGCGGGAATCAGCAGCTCGAGAAGATTCTGGAGGGAAATCATCCCGTTGAAGCAATCATTTTCATCCACGACGGGAAGACTTCGGTAGCCGCGGTCCGTCATGAGACGATAGGCCTCGATCACCGTGTCGGAAGTCTTTGCGAAAGTGACGTCGGAATGACAGATGTCGATCGCTCTCAGGTAGACGTCGCTCTTCAAGGGAGGGCGATGGAGTCCGGCTTGCGCGAGAACCCACTCCGTCCGGCTGTTGGGCGGTCCACAGCAGGCTGCAAGTGCCCCCGGTATCCGGGTCTGCTGGAGGAAATTGGCGTAGGCAATGGCGGAGCAGATCGCGTCTGTATCCGGGTTTTTGTGTCCAATGACCCAGGTCGTGGGTTCTTCGCGCGGCTCTTCCATATTTTTCTGCGCGTAAGGTCGGGTAAAATCGATCGAGTTTCGACCACTATTTTTCGGTATGCCGAGGGTGGCACATCACTCTCCAATTCGGAACGAGCTCAAACCCGGGATCGATGGAGTATGCAGGAAGACTGACTCCGCAAATTCAGCCTTCGTTTTCCTGTTGCAGCTTGGCGAGCTGAGCCGCTTTTTCCTGGATCGCCTCGGCAGAGGGCAGGGATTCGAGATCCAGTTCGGCGAGAACTTCGGCGGGGATGATTCCCGATTGCTGCAGCTTCGTCAGGCAACGCTTCCGTTCATTGAGGGCTTTGTCGGGACTCCTTTCCTTTGAGAAACGGGACTTTGCTTTTTCGCTGCGAGTGCGAAGGCTGGAATAGATGTCACCTCCCAGGAGCGCGGTGATGTCGACCTTCATGCTCTCCCGCTCGACATCCTGCTGACGCACCGGCTCGCCGTTGATGGGACCGGAGGTATACTTGGGAAACATGATGGCGACCTCAGGACACACTCGAGAGCACGCTGGGCAGTTCGTCTTGCAGTTGTCGTTGTTTTGGACCTGGATCTGCTTTTCCTCGTCCACTCCGTAGACGTCGAAGAGACAAAAGCTCAAACACTGCATGCAATTCGTGCAGCGGTCGTAGTCGATTACGGGAAACCAGGGCTTCCACGCTCCCTGCTGTCCGGGGGAATTGAGTTCTGTGCCAGTCTCGGCTCGAGTCTTGGTGACAAGGGAGACGATGGATTCGGCATCCATGCCAGAGGTGTCATGGGTGGAAATCGTAACGGTCGAGGATTGGGATTCGACGACGGGTGCACCCTCTGCAAACTGACCGAGAACAATGATCGGTGTCTCGGTGGTCTTTGTCTCCAGGGAAGAAGCGGAGGCGTTTTCCCTCACGTGGAGGACGGCATATCCCTGATCGAGCAGGTCGGTCGTCACCTGGAATCGGGTCGCATCGGCCCAAGGGGAGGCGCCGGTCCCTTCGTAAACGATCACTTGGAGTGGATGGATCTCAGTTTTCATCTTTCAGGAGCTTGTCTACAATGGTTTCGGCGTCTTGTTCACGCATGTTCAGAACCTCGACGCGATCATCTTCCGGGAAAGGGACTCCCGCGGCATGAAAAAGCCACCGAACGGCTCGAGGATAGCAGGCAGCAATCTGCACAGGTTCTTCATCTCCGAGCAAGTGGGTGAGGCGCTCGTCTTTTCGGGCCGACATTTCACAAAGATCGGAGACGCATTCGAAGGAAATTTCGGACTCCGTCAGCTTTTCGAGAACCTGATTCTTTACCTCGGTAGGTACGACTTGCGCAAAGGCGCAGCGACAGTAAAGGATTTTCTTGGGAGAAGCGCTCAATGTGGAATTCCTGGGGATGTGACATCTTGAAAATGCCTGCGAGAGCGTCGAATCGGGAGCGGGCGGATTCAAACTGAATTTTCTACCGAATTTAACGCAACAACGCCGTTTTGGTCCGTAATCCTAGCTGGTTGACATGGAGTCGGAAAATCGGTTTCCAATCACGCAATTTTCGCTACCTTTATCGATGCCTCGTTTTTCCTCGGCTTTCCGGAACTTTCCTGCCCTGATCGGGGTAGCGGCATGGGGCTTTATTGCGATGGCCGAGCTCCGCGGCCAGGACGACTCGGAGCCGTTGGAACCCAAGCCGTTCGACGCGATCGAGGGGCGGTTTTTCCAGGTGCAGGATGCCTCTGGATATTTCTGGCAGGCGGCTGAAAACGGCGCTTTGACGTCCGGTGAAACGCAATACTTGCAGTCGGGTCTGAATTTGCTGGTGGAAGGGGCGGTCTTTGCTCCAGAGAAGGGAACACAGATCGTGCCCACCGAAGCCTCTCGGGAGGCGGGAGCGATTTCCCTGAGTCTCGAGGAGAATCGCGAATCGCTGCGGATCGAACGATCCCTGGCCTACGACCTGGACCGTGGTGGTGTGAGAGTTTTCGATTCCTTCACCAATCTCGGCAAGGAGGCCGTCGTGATCGACATTGACCTGAGGACGACTTATCCCTTTGCCTGGCAGAGCCTGCACAATCAGTCGGGAGGAGTGCTCTCGAAAGATCCCGCTCTCATGATGAAGGAAGGTGACACGGGAATCCTTGTTCATTTCAGTCCGGCAGAGGGCCGCCACGATACCTTTCTCCTGGCCAATTCGGGAGATGGCGCTCCAGGCCCTAAGTTGAATGCCTCGAGCAATCGTAGGGAACTGACTTTGGGATACTCACTCTCCCTGGTTCCTGGGGAAACGATATCCCTCCTGCACTGGGTTCTCCAGGTCGGACTCCAAGGGGTGGAGGATATTGAAAAAACCGGGAAAACGCTTTTTCAGAACGGCGAGTTGGTGGAACCCCGGATCAGCCGAGAGCAGGTCCCCTCGGTGGTCAACTTCTCGACCGACTCTTTTCCCCAACCGCGGGCTTCGGCGGGGGAATTGCGACAATTGATCTCCTTGAACAGCGCGTTGGAGCGCATTGGAGCGCAGAGGCGGTCGTCAGCGATTCTCTGGCTTGACTCGAGCAACCAATTGACCGGAAAGATTGCCGGAACCGAAGTCATCGAGATCGATGATACCTACCGCGGTCCACAATCCGTTGCGCGGAGCGAAGTCGCGGCCATTCTCGACCCAGGCGTCGGGGGGCAGGTCTGCCAAGTCTTTTTGCGTGATGGGAGAGTCCTCGTCGGAAAGGTGGAAACGTTGGATCTCTCCTTTCTCCCAGAGGGTTCGGAAACTTCTCAGACCCTGGCCCCGGGTGGCTTTTCGGCTTTGCTCTTTCCGGTCGGAGAGCAGGACGGGAATGCATCGGACGAGGTGGTTGGATTTTTGGAATTGATCGACGGTGCGGTTCTTCAAGTGAACGCGAAGGACGGCCTCGAGTTTCTAGCGGTGACCCTCCTGGGACAGGAAGCCTGGAGCGCGGAGCAGGTCGCGGAAATGCAATACCTGGCTGAGCCGATTCCTCACTTTCGATGGGTGGGGCGCTCCGGGGATCGTTTTTCGGGATTCCTCGCAGTTGGAGCCTTGAAGGTGATGAGGGCAGAAGAAGCTCCTGTCGAGATTCCAACCGCCTTTGTTTCCCGGTTCGGAAGGAATGGGCTGAAAGAATTGACCGTCGATGGAAGCGGAGACTCGTGGATCGATTTCGAGGAAGTCCCGGACGATTGGGTTCCCGAGCAGGGGTTTCTACTCGAGTCGGGTGGAATCCGTGCCGGAACCTTTGCCGAAGAAACGCTCTTGTGGAAAAAGGGGGCGCAGACCGTGAAAATTGAAACCGAAGCCATTACCCGGATGCGGAGAGTGACCTCGAAGGAGTCGGGAGTCTTTGAGTTGACCCTGAAATCAGGGGAAGTCCTGGGCGGTAGACCTGTTCACCGTGTCTTGAATATCCTTCTCGGCGAAATTCCTCGCCTCCTACCTGTTGAGAAAATCTATGCCTACCGATCTTCATCGTCCTGACCCATCTCACGCGAGCCCCGCAGTTCGGGAGAGTTTCCGGAGCCTCGGCATCTTGACGCTCCTGGTTCTCTTTGGGATTCAGTCGGCATGGTCCGCCGATCCGGCCGGGGAGGATCATCGTCTCGTTCCGGGTGCTCTCGGTGTGAGGACGGACGGGCGGGGAAATACCTGGAACCTGGAGCAGAACGGTTCCATCGGGCGTGTTGGCACAACCATGGTGAACACAGGGCTGGTCCTGGAAGTGAATGGAGAAAAGTTTGTCGCCTATCAGCCCATGATGACAGCCGACGGGGAAGCAATCGTGTTGCAGGGACGTCCGATTGATTCCCTGCCTGGCTTGCAGGTGCAGCGAAGAATTCGGATTCTCGGAGAAACAGGTGGCTTGAGGTATGCCGAGATGTTTTTCAATGGATCGACGGATACCCTTTCGATCAACGTGGCGTTGGTCTCGAATTTTTCCGGGAACTACAAGACCTTCATGACCGATCGCGGTCGAACCGAGCCCGTTCTCCTGGGGGCCGAGGAAAGTGGGGTCATCGTCCTGCCGGGGGCGACCCAGTCGACGAGGGCTTTCCTTTTCAGTCTCGCCGAAGAGGATGCGCCGATCAAGCCCACCATCTCCGCGAGGAACCGCTACGCAATGACTTTTCAGTATGCCCTGACGCTTGCTCCGGGAGAGACCGCCATCCTCCTTCATCAAGTTGCGCAGACTGTTATCCCGCAAAGTTTCGAACGGCGTCGGCTATTGTCATTGTTTTCTCCCCATGATCTGAAGACGGCGGGTGACCAGCTGCCCGCCGAATGGCAAAAGTACCTTCGGAATGCCGGGGGCAGCGAAGGAATGGGCCGTTCTCTCTTTCAACTCGAGCCGGGAAGAGCTTCGTTGGGAGTGGAGCCCGTGAAACAGGACTTGTTGTTGATCGGTGGGGAAACCCGTCTTCTTGGGAAAGTCGAGTCCAGTTCACTGGAATTGAAAAGTCTTTTCGGTAAGACGCCAATTGATACGGATGAACTCTATGGACTGCAGGGGGAGGGAGACTCGGGTCTGACTCGGAGCTATTTCCGCAACGGGGAAATCCTGTTGGGAGAAATCTCTGCAGATCAGCTAGTACTGGTTCCTTCTGGAGGTGGTGAGATTGAGATCGATGGGGCTTCCCTTGATCGACTGGTCTTTGCCGAGAAGAAAGAGTTGGATCCGTGGGGGGACGAAGTCGCCGCGGTCATTGATACCTACCAGGGCGAGCGCATTGCCATCAGGAATCCAGTGCAAGAGAAGCTTCGGTTTGTCACCGCGTGGGGACTCCTGGAAACTTCGATGGAGAATGTCGTCTGGATTGGAGCGACACAACATTCTGGTGGCGTTCTTGAAATCGAGCTCAAAAACGGAACCCGCTGCTTCGGCCGATTTGAAGATGGAGAACTGGCTTTTCAATCAGTTCGCTTCGGAAGTATTTCGTTGGACTCCAATTGGATACGATCTGTTTTTACTCCCTTTTCTGAGAGTCGAGATCGCTGGGGTGCCGCGAGCGCTGCCGGAACCCTGCTCTACCTTCTCGGCGATCAGATCCTGGCTGGGGAACCCACGAGTCCGATTGTCTCAGTCCAGACGGGGGAGACAACGATCGATACCGAGTTCGCCCAGATTCGGTCTCTCTCGATTTCCTCGAGCAACGGAGCGGACAAGAAGATACAGATCGACCGGTGGGATGGTGGCCTGGTTTCCGGGGTCTCCACCCAGAGCGTTCTGTCGTTTCGTGTTGGTGAAAATGTCTGGCGAGTTCCTCTGCGGGATCTGGAGAGAGTCGAGACGGCTTCCCCCCAACTTACCGACGAGGTTCGGTCTGAGATCGACCGTTTTTTGCTTTTGCTCGGTAGTGATTCGTGGGAGGAACGGGAGAGTGCCTCCAGAGAGTTGGGCGCATTTGGTTACCTTGCGGCCCCCTTTCTCAAAAAGCATCTTCAGGTCACCGATGACCCAGAGGTCAAGAGGAGGCTGGAGCGAATCCTGGCAGAATTGAATTGAGGTCGAACCGTCAAAGTTCAATCTTCAAGGTTTAGCCTGCTCCTCAATCGGCCCGGCCCATCCAGTGGGAAAACAAATCAGCGAATATTTTGGAATCCTCCATTCACCAGCATCAGTTTGAGAAAGCCTGGAATCCCGTCCGAAGACGGGTATTTCAGACGAAACTGTTCGAGTTTCTTCGAGCCACCGCTTGGATCGTTGGAGTTCTTGGGGTTGGGATGATCCTTTTTTTGCGGTTGGGACTGGAATGGAGCGGAGGCGAATGGAAAGCAACGGTTGGATTGCTTGCGCTCTGGATCATCGCAGGAATGATCCGAGCCGCTTTGGGGCTGCCGACGAATTTGCAGTGTCTTCTGCTTCTCGATGAGAGTGGGGGATGGCGTGATCGGTTCTCTTCGGCCTGGGAGTTCGCGGTTAAGGAAGCCCCTACCGGTGAGGAACAAGCACACGTTCTTTCCTCGGTTCCACGTCTGGAGAAGGCGGTGCGACAGTTTCCGGAGAACTACACCTCTCCAAGGATGATCGGGGCCGTTCTCGTGATGGTGGGGGTCGTTGTCCTTGCGTTGATTCCTGTTGCCCGGGTTGCTCCCGAGGTATCAGAGTTGGTTCTGACTCCAAAGATGCAGGAGGTCGCTGCTCAACAGGCAGAGGGATTGCAGGCCGAAGCCGAAAAAATGAAGGGGGGCGACTCGCTTTCCGAGGAAGAGCGAGCAGAGTTGGAGGAACTTCGGGTGGCAGTCGAGGATGTCGCTGAGTCTCTTGCCGAGGCGGATGGGCTTACGGCTGGTGAAATGCTGGAATCGCTGGAGAGCCGGGCTCGATCGGCGGAGAAACTGGCTGAGAAGCTGGGGCTTTCCCAGGATGAGTGGGCTTCTGCAGAGATGCTCGCCGAAATGGCCCAGCATGCCGACACGGTCGATCTTGCTTTGACGATCAAGGACAAGGAAGCCGAGGCCGCTGCCGCTGAATCGATGCGTCTGCAAGGGGTTCTCGATCAGGAGGCGCTCACTGCGGATACACAGGATCGGCTCACCTCCACCCTTGAACAGGTCGTGGCCGCAGCCACCGAAATCGATGAGGAAAAACCTGTGGGAGAGCGATTTGGCAATGCTTCGCGAAAACTCTCCGATGGGCAGGTGCTGACTGCGGCTCGGGAGTTCGAAGAATTGGCGCGTCACTTTCGATTCCTGGCAGAACGCCTTGAGGCACAGGAAAAACTCGAAGAGCTTGCCTCGAACCTTCGTGAAGCTGGTGCCGAAGTCAGTGGCAGCGAGCTTGAGCGCATGGAGCAGATCGCGAGCGAAAGTGCCACGCAGCGGGCCACGCCGTCCGGTCTCGAGGCCATCGAGGCGGGAGACCTTCCCGAGGATCTGCAAAAGATGCTGGCTCCCCAGATGGGTTCCAGCGGGGCACAACCGGCCCCTTTGCCAGGTCAGAACGGAGAAGCCCCGGAAGGAAGCGATCAAAAAGCGCCCGTGCCGGGAATGGCCGAAGGTGCTCCCGAGCCCTCCGGTTCGGAGGAAGGTGAGGGTTCAATGGCCCTGACCGCCCCCGTGCCTGGTGAGGCACCCCCCTCTGGCCCCAGCGGTGCGAGCGGACAGGGGACTGGAGCCTCAGATCAAGCTCAGGACGGGCAGGGCGAAGGAGGAATTCTCAGTGCACCGATCCCGGGCGAAGCCCCCGGGGAACAGGGCGATGGAGGCGCCGGCATGAGCCTTGCAGGAAATCCGGGAGCGAGCCAAGGCCAGGGTGGCGATCAGGCTGGCACGGGCACCGCTTCGATGATCGATAACGAAACCGAGGCCATCGCGGCAGCCCAGGATGGCGAGGTCGTTGCTCAGATCAATGAAGATGGGGAGTCCTCTGTGCGCGCGGTGGAAGGCCAGGCTCGTGCCGGGAACGCGACGAGGTCGAGACAGGAGATCGTCGCCGAGTTTCTCTCTGCCGAGGAGCAGGCCCTCGATGGAAAATCCATTCCGCTTTCTCGACGTGAGCATATCATCCGGTATTTCTCGGCGATCCGTAAGCAGTTCGAAGAAAGCGAAACGGCTCCCTAAACTTTTTTCCATTCCTATTCATGAGTAACAACAGCGAACTCGAAGAAAATCTCGACCGGTTTCAGAAGAAATTCGGGGAGATGAAGTCCGAAATCCAGAAAGCCATCGTCGGCTACGATGAACTTCTGACCAACACCCTGGTCGCTGTGTTTTCCAAGGGGCATATCCTGCTGGAAGGGGTGCCGGGACTCGGGAAGACCTATCTCGTTCAGACTCTCTCCAAGGCGATGGGGCTCGCTCCGGGGCGTATTCAGTGCACTCCCGACCTGATGCCTGCAGACATCCTCGGGACGCATATCGTCAACGAGAATGAGGAAGGGCGTCGCGTCATGCACTTCGAGCAGGGACCGGTATTTGCAAACCTGATCCTGGTTGATGAGATCAATCGAGCGACCCCGAAAACCCAAGCTGCCTTGCTGGAAGTGATGCAGGAAGGCGCGGTCACTTCGGGAGGAGAAACGATGCCTTTGCCCAAGCCATTCTTCGTGATGGCGACTCAGAATCCCATGGAGATGGAGGGCACCTATCCGCTTCCCGAGGCCCAGGCCGACCGATTCCTTTTCAAACTTAAAGTGCCGTTTCCCGACCAGGAGACGCTGGTTGAAATCTCGAGACGGACTTCTGCTTTCGACCAGCCCGAGTTGTCCCGGGTCATTTCCGGGGAGGAGCTCCTCGAGTTTCAGGGAATTGTCGCTGGAGTTCCCGTGGCCGATCATGTCACCGAGTATGCTGCGCGTGTCGTTCTCGCGACCCATCCGGAGCAGGAGGGGGGCATTGATCAGGTTGGGGAATATGTCAGCTACGGGGCAAGCCCACGAGGAATGCAGTCCCTCATTCGAGGCGCTCGCGTCCTTTGCGCTTTGGATGGGCGAACGGCGGTCTCGACCGAGGATGTCCGGCGGGTGGCTCTCCCAGCTTTGAGACATCGAGTTATCCTGAATTTTCAGGGAGAGGCCGAATCGGTCGATATCGATGGGCTGGTGCAGGAAGTCATCGACTCGGTCCCTACTGGGGGATTTGCCTAAGGCGCGGAGATAAGTGCATGAATCGGAAATCGCATTCGAAGTCGCAGAGACGCTCCCGTGGGGATTCCTACTGGAGTGCTACTCTCGGCTTGCTGGCGATCCTTTTTCTTTCCCTCCCGCTCTCCGGCCAGGAGATGGCTGCGGAGAAGTTCGCTGATACGTCTCTCCAGTATCGGACCGCGTTGCACTACGATCCGCTCCTGCCTCTTCCCCTGGATTCCCTGGTTCGGCTCTATTCGGAGTCGGAGCGGATCGACGAGTTGATCGGGCTCTATCGAAGCCATATCGAGAAATATCCAGACGACGCTGGGGCGAAGACGGTCCTGATCCGTTTGTTGCAGAAGTTGAAGCGTCCGGGAGCGGGAGAGTTGATAGCCACCGCCGTTCCACGACACCCCGAGTTCGCTCCCCTGCAGTATCTCCTTTATCAGTTTCTTCGGGGAAAGGGTGACGTGAGGGCGATCGACGCACTTTCGAAAGCCATTGACCTTGAGGAACGCGCCGCTCGCCGCAGCGAGTGGCTGGAGGAGCTTCTCCAGATTTCCGAGGGAGTGGAGGCTCGGGGGGCGGCCGAGGCCCAACTGAACAAACTCCTCGAGATCGAGGACCAGACGGGGCCGAATCTCCTCGCCCTGGCCAAGCTGATGCAGCGCTATGAGTTCTGGGAGCTCAGCCGGGAAGCCCTCGGGAAGATTCCGGCCGGCTCTCTCGATCCAGAAGGGACGGTCTCGCGGTCGATTCTGCGAGCAAAGGCGGAACTCCAGATCGGGAATGCCGCGGCTTCCGCAGCGATCCTTGATTCGCTTCTTTCCAAGCTGGCCGCGGATCATTGGCGGCGAAGAGAGGTGATGAATCTCCGTTTCTCGGTTGTCGCTTCGGCTGAAGAGCGGGAGAAGCTTCTCACCGAGTTTCGGGAAGCCTTCGAGAAGGATCCGAAGAACGAGTCAGCCCTCCTGGACTACATAGATCTGCTCATCGCGAGTGATCTTCAGAGTGAGGCTTCGAAGCTTCTCGTGGAGTATGCGTCGATCCTGCCTCAGACCGTTCTCGTCGAGGGACGTGCCCTGAGCTTGCTGGAGTCGCTACAGGATCCCTCTGCAATGGAGCTGTTTCTCAGTGCCCGACTCGAACTCGATCCCGAGCGGGTCGACCTTCGTTTTCGGTTGGTCAAAGCGTTGTATGCCCTCAAGCGGGATGCGGATGCGGCCCAGGAATTTCAGGCTGTCATTGCCGGACAGGAGCCCGAAGTGATTTCCAACAGCATCCTCGAACTGCAGCGTTATCTTCGTTCCATCGACCGGATCGAGGCGGCGGGGATGTACTTGGAACGGTTTGTGAAGCGGAACCCGGGGCGGTTGAGCATTGCGCGGGAACTTGCAGAGGTCTATCTCGCTCTCGAGCGAGATCAGGAGATCGAAGAACTCGTCCCCAGCCTCGTCGTGAAGGACACCCCGGTCGAGGAGGTGCTGGACCTCTCCGATTTTCTTCTCCAAAACGATTTCTTCGTGCAGGCGAAACAGATTCTTTCTGCCTCGCTGGCAACAAATGGTGAGGACTTCGCTTCCGGGCTCCTCCTCATCGAGTCCCTTGGGGAACTCGGCGATTCCGTCAATGGGGATCGGCTCATCTCGAGGATGAGGGAGCTGGCGGATACTCCGGAACGTTATGCCAGGTGGCTCGAAACCGCGGTGGCGGCAAACGAGGACTTCGAATCACTTGATCGATTCTTTGAAATGGAGCGTGCTCGGTTTTCCTTCACCGATGGAGACTGGCCGGAAGATCGGGTGGAGAAATTCGTGATGCTTTGCGAAATCGGGCGCCAGCGCCAGCTGGCTGGGCGCGTGGTTCAGATGGTCCGAGAGCAACTCGAAACCGGGAATTTCGATTCGGCTCTGCAGATCCGGCTCCGGAATTTTCTTGTGGGAGTCTTGCAATCCGATCCGAATTCGATGGCGGAGGTGGAGGAGCAGATCAAGCTTCTCATCAAGGAAGATCCCGAGTCGCAAACTCGCTATGAACTGCAATTGGCCCTCGTTTATCATCGGGCTTCTCGGATCGACCTCTCACAGGAACTCCTGCTGGGACTCGATCTCGCGAGCGTCAACGACGTCGGAATGGTGCAGGAAGCTGTCGATGTCCTGCTGTCGTATCGCTATTTTTCGGAGGCCGAGCGTGCCCTCGCTGCCGTGAATCGTCTTTCTCCGGAGGATCTTTTCTCCTGGGAAAAGCGCCTCACCTTGCTTGCTCTCCTAAAGCAAGAGAATGAGTTTCGGGCTCTGATTCGTCAGCTTCGTAACGGCGAATTGGGAGAGGGATTCCGATCCGATTCTCTCGCGGCACTGGATCGTCACATGATCGCCTCCCACTGGCGATCGGTCTCTCGTCTTTTCTCCAGCGGAAATGCGCAACGATTCGAAGAGATCCTGCCTCTTCTCGCCTCGGTGGAGCGAGAGTCGAAAGTGGCTGCCGACGGAGCGTGGACGGAATGGTCTCGTGCCATGGTTTTGCAGGCCCTGGGGCGGTCCGAAGAGGTCGAAGCTTCCGTGGGGCGTCTCAAGAAACTGCTCGACGAACTTGAGAATGAAGAAATTATCTTTCCCGACGGACTGGTTCTCTCTCGTCCAGGAGCGCGTCGTTTTCTCCTGCGAAACCAGGAGGTGACTGGAAACACCGCAGGGGAAGAAACCGATTTTCTTTTCTCGGGAGCAGTTATGGACTGGGCCTTCGAGGCGGAGAGCGGGGCCAAGATCGATCGATTCGGTTCCAGTGGCGATCGGATCCTGATTCTCGACAGCCAAGGCGGTCTGTCCGGTGTCGACCAAGCTACCGGAAAATTGATCTGGAAACAGACGGGCAACTCGCCCGTGATGCCATCCGACTACCCGGCGAGCTCGGGTCGCCCCAATCTATTCGTGGACCTTCCCGGAAGCAAAGTTTCCGCGTTGGCCTCTTCCACGGGGCCCCAACGCATCAAGATGGTGCAGGACTGGGTTCTCGATGAAAAACAGGTCGCTCTTCTTTCCGCAGACAGTTTGCAGGCGTTTCAGAGCGAGAATGGAAATCTTCTTTGGTCAGCCCCGCTTCCTTGCTCTAGATCAGCCCCATCGATCGATTCAACCTACTCTCGGAGTGGCGTTGTCATGACCAAAGATTCGGAGAGGGTCTACCTCTTCCAACCGGAGTCGGGAGAGATCGTGGCAATCGATTGGAGCAGTGGAAAACTTCTCTGGGAATCTTCGTTGTCTGCTTCGACCGGAAATTCCTCCGCTTCTCGAATTCACTCTCTCAATTCGGGCATCGATGCCGATCGTGGACTTGTCTTTGCGTATGGCGAGGAATCCACCGTGCTCGATGGCGCAACGGGTCGCCCGCTCTGGTATTTCTCGGACAAGGTCTCACTGACCTTCCCCGTCCAACTTCGAAAGAGCCGGACCCTGGGAGCTGAATTGGAGCTTGCTCTCAAGGAAGAGGCTGCGGAGACTTCCGCGCCGCTGGATTCGGAAAGCTGGCAACAAGGCGCGGGAGCAGGGGACGCTGCTCGGCGACCGTTGCGTGTCTTGGATTTCCTGACTCTCGCCGAAAAGGGAATCGGAGCGGATACCCTGGCCCGGGAAGCCGCGGCTTTGATTGGTCCTGCTTCGTTCTGGTCGGTGGCCCGCACCGAAACCTCCGAGGATGCCCTTGGCCGACTCTCGGATGGGTATCTCTGGTTGATGGGAGATGGGCGGGTTCGCCGGATTTCGATTCGGTTCCCGGTGGCTTCTCGATCGCTTCCTGGTGATGGCGTCTACCTGGGACAGCAAGGGAATCATGCCTGGTTTCTCCAGGGACGGATGCTGCAGCATCTCGACTTCTACCACGATCGTAGCACTGGGATCAGCTTCGAAGAAATCGGAGGGGGCGCTTTACGGGCAACTCTCGTCGGGAACCAGCTCGTGGTTCGGGGAGAGCGTGGGATTCGAGCCGTGAATGCTCGAACAGGGAATGTCATTGGCACAGCCGTTCTTCCCGAGCGTCTTACCCGCTTCCTGGGGAATCGAGCGGAGGCACCTTCTCTCGATCCAGTGCGCCACTTGTGGCAAGGTGAAGCCCGGATCAGCTCCGATGGGAGTCCGAGCTACTGTCGCCCGGTTTCCGATGTGCTGGGTGATGGATTCTTTGTCACCCAGTTTCGGGATGACCTTCTCGTCTGTCTCCGGGCTCCCGACAAGATCAGCAGCCCTCCGGTTTCCGGAGCTTCCTCTTCATCGACCCCAGAATAACTCGGATGCCAGAAGCCTCTCCCAATTCCAGCGAGGAAGAGCTCTTTGATCCGGAGTTCCTCGATCGATTACGAGCCCTTTTCCTGCGGCTTCGCAAACGGAAGCAGTTGAAGAAGAAAGGGCTTCAATCCACTCCCGCGACCGGGTTTACTCGTGAGTTCAAGGACTTCCGCCACTACACGCCTCGCGATGACTACCGAGCGATCGATTGGAGGCTTTACGCTCGTCTTGATCGACTCTTCATTCGGCTCTACGAGGAGATTCAGGAGTTCCATGTTCACGTCGTCGTCGACACCAGTGGATCCATGGAACAGCCTTTCCCAGAGAAACGCCAGGCGGCGCTGAAACTGATGGTGGCTCTGGCTTATATGGGCCTGGTCGGACATCACCGCGTTAGCCTGTACTCGATTGGCGAAACCGTGGGCGAGCCTCCTCCTCCGTTGAAGGGGCAGGGCAGCCTGCAGCGGGTTCTCGATTACGCGAGAGGATTGAAGTTCGGAGGGCTGACTGATTTGCATCGGTGTTTTGAAGATTTTCAACCGTCCCGCAGAAGATACGGAGTCATCTTCGTGATCTCCGATTTGTATGGGCAGGATGTCGACGAGGCCAAGGATGCGATTCGTCATGCCTGTGCGTGGCCAGGCGAGGTCCACTTCATCCAGGTCTTTCATCCATGGGAAGAGAAACCGGACCTGGAGGGGGAGATCGAACTGGTCGATGTCGAGACGAATGAGCAGAGGCGGCTCTGGTTCACCCCAAGAGATCGCAAGCGATACGAAAAACGCTACGAACGCTTTCTCAGCGAGATCGAGCAGAGCTGTCGCAATCAGCAGGTCGACTACCAGCGCTGGCGGACCGATGCTCCTTTCGACGAAATGTTTCTTGAACTGCTGTCCCGCGGGTCCGTCCTCGCATCCGGGAATTCTGGTTGAATACGTATGCAGTTTCTCAATCCCCAGTTCCTGTGGTTCCTGCTCCTCGGTCTCCTGCCGGTTGCCCTCTATCTCTTCCGGAGGAAATCGAAGACGGTCAATGTCTCGACCCTCGTGTTCTTCAAAACTCTTGCGAGGGAGCATCAGGAGTCAGCATGGCTGAGACGACTGAAAAAATGGCTGTCTTTCCTGATGACAATGTTGATTCTCAGTCTCGTCGTCTTTGTCCTCGCTCGATTGATTGCCAGGCAGGACGATCCGGATCAGTATCAGACGGTCGTAATCCTTCTCGACCGGTCGGCCTCGATGGGGATGACCCGGGAGAATGGGGAAACCGTGCTCGAAGCCGGAAAGCGGATGTTGCGAGAGCGCCTCGAAAAGGTTCCGAACGAGATCGGAACGGCCTTGATCGCTTACGATTCCCGTCCCGAGGTGGTCCAGCCTCGGACGTTTACCCGTCGAGAGTTGATTTCGCGACTGGACTCGGTGGAGGTGCGTCCTATCTCGGATGATCGACAGGAAGCATTCGAAACGGCAAAATTGATCGCCGGGCTCGAGAAGCCCGCGGTGATCTGGCACGTCAGCGATCGCCCGTTCTCCACCTCCATGAATCCCGAGCCGGGTGAAACGGAAGCCGAAGGGGGAGAGGGGATTGCGATTCGAGAACTTCTCCTGGCAGCGGAGGATACGCTCAATGTGGGAATCACTTCCTTCCAGATCCGTCCCGTCCCCCTGGAATATTCTCGATACGAGGTTTTTCTCCAAGTGGCGCTGAATGCGGCAGCAACCGAGGGAACGACCACCCGGTTGGAAGTCTCGGTGGGAGGAATCCCCAATCAGTTTCGCGAGATTGACCTCGAACCGGGAGAGCGAGTCGGAATGACTTTCCGTCTGACCGGGAGCAGTGAACAAATCATGCACCTGCGACTCAAGACCGCGGGCGATCGCTTCGGAATCGATGACGAGCTGAAAGTCCTGCTGCCCGCTCAGCAACCGGTTCTCGCAGCGTGGATTCGCCCTGACGATCGGGAAGATCCCTACACTCGATTCGCGTTGTCCTCGATCCAGGAATCTGGAAGATTCGAACTGCTCAAAGGGACGCCGGATGCATGGCCTTTCAATGAAAAAGTGGATGCGGTGATTTTTGATGGCTGGCTTCCCGAAACCTGGCCTTCCGATCTACCGGCGATTGTGATCAATCCTCCCGGCAGTGTCGGTCCAGTCCTCGCACGAGCACTCGAGCAGCCGATTCCCTACGACTCGATTCGAGTTGCCAATGAGGATCATCCTGTCCTTTTTCGCATCGCGAGCACGCGCCTCGCGTTGACGCAGACAGCCGTCTTCGAGAGCGTTGGGGCTCTCGAACCTCTCTGGATTGCCGGAAATGATCCCATTCTCTCAGCTGGAGAGATCGGGGGACAACGGCTCGTCATCTTTGGGTTTTCTCCAGGGATGTCCGAGCGGCTTCCATTGACGGCGTCCTTTCCGCTCCTGATGGGAAATGCCTTGCTCTGGGCGGTGGATCGAGAAGGTGGCGATCCGAGACTTGATGTTCTTCCCACCGGCGCGCTGAGTGAGGTCTCGAGTGAGGCGGTTGAATGGAGTTCCTTCGATGGTGAGACCTGGCGGCCGGAGAGGGTTTCTTCGGAAGCCGGTGTCATCGAGATGGATCGCGTCGGGCTCTGGAAGAGTGGAGAGACTGAGAGAGGCTCGGCCTACCTCCTGTCGGCGGGAGAAAGCGATCTCCCGACTTCCGGGATCACCAGAGATAGGGAATATTTTTCGGGAGGCGCGAGTTCGGGGAGTGCGCTTCGATGGTGGATTCTCGGGGCGATCGGCTTTTTCCTCCTCCTCGAGAGTTTTCTCTTTCATCGCTATGCCGTCTACTGATTGAAATGGATTGGTTGTTTCCCCAGGTTCTTTTTCTTCTTCTGCCAGTAATCGTGTTGCTGATCTGGTTCGACGCGCGCACGACCCATCCCATGTCATCGGCGCGACGTCGACTTCTCCTCTTTCTCCGGTCGATTCTTCTCATTCTCTTGCTTCTCGCGATAGCTTCTCCGGCGAGGATTGAAACCAGTCGCGAGCAGGCAGTTCTCTTTCTGATGGATCACAGTCGCAGTGAGGGGGCTGAGGGTCTCGACGCGGTCTACGAAGCGGCAGAGAGCATCCGGAGTCAACTCGAGGGGGACCCCTCGGTCGGCTACCTGGGCATCGGGGAAGAAGCACGTGTTCTTCAGTATCCGGGAAGTGCGCCTCTCGATCTCGAGCCGAAGGAGAGACAAGAAATCTTCGACGAGATTGGAGCGTCTTCGCACTACGAGAGGGCGATTCGCCTGGCCCGGGGGCTTTTCCCGAGCGGTACCTCGAAGCATCTCGTGCTTGTTGGCGACGGGGTGGAGACGGCAGGCGATCTTCGCAATGCGGCCCGGGAAGCTGCCATTTCCGGGATTCGAATTCATGCCATCGGGATCGCGGGAAAGGTTCAGCCCGATGTTCGGGTCATTCGCCTCGCCAGTTCCCAGTCGCGACTGAGCGAGGGCGCAAGCCTGGAACTGGAAGCGACGGTGGAAAGCTCGATTGCCGGATCAGGACGCCTCCGGCTTTTTGAAAATGGAGTGGAGGTGGAGTCGCTGGAGATCGAACTCGCAGCGGGAGAACTTTTTACCCACGTCTTCGAGAGAGTGCCTGAACGACGGAACATCTACAACTACCGCGTCGTGGTCGAGGGCTTCGAAGGTCGAGATTCCATTCCAGAAAACAACGAGGCCTTGAGTATCGTCGATGTTCGGGGGAAACCGCTCCTTCTCTATGTCGAAGGTGAGGAAGGGGAAGGGCGCTATCTCTCCGACGCCATGGCTCGAGAGGGAATTCGTCTCGACTTGCGGACTCCGGAAGGGGTTCCGGAGTCGCTCCAGCAACTCGCTGGCTATGATGGGATCATCTTTTCCGATATCGCCGCTCACCGAGTCGGGGAACCGCGAATGAATGCGATTCGCGATTATGTCGAGAAACTCGGAGGTGGTTTTGTCATGATCGGGGGAATCCATAGTTTCGGGGTCGGAGGATACTACCGGACGCCCATTGAAGAGATTTTACCCGTCAAGCTGAAGGCCCCTGACCAGGAAGAGGAGCAATCTTCTGCCCTCGCACTCATCATCGATCGATCCGGGTCCATGGCCGGGCAAAAGATCGAAATCTGCAAGTCGGCCGCCATCGCCACAGCCGAGCTCCTCTCGGTTCAGGATTACATTGGCATCTACGCTTTCGATTCGCAGGTGCACGAAGTGGTTCCCATGACCAAGGTGACCTCGACGAGCGCCATCGCGAGCCAGATCTCCCTCCTTGGTTCCGGTGGTGGGACAAATATCTATCCGGGCATGATGAAAGCCCGTGAGTCACTCAATGCCGTGAAGACCAAGATCAAGCACATGATCGTCTTGACTGATGGCCAGACCTCCGGCCAGGGATACCAGGCACTCGCCTCCCAGTGTCATGCCGAGGGAATCACGATTTCCACCGTCGCTGTAGGGGCTGGCGCGCAGGTCGGGTTGCTGCAGGCGATCGCGGCTGCCGGAGGAGGTCAGAGCTATGTCACGATGGACCCGACCGCAATTACCCGGATTTTCACTCAGGACACGATGACCCACACGGGGCGGATGATCCGGGAAGATGCGTTCGAACCCCGTCTCGTCGAAGAGCATCCTATGCTCAAGGAATGGAACGAGGGAGAGGCACCGCCATTGCTCGGCTATGTGAAAACCAACCGGAAAGCGACGTCCCAGATTCCCCTGGTGACCGACACGGGGGATCCGCTCCTGGCGCACTGGCGATTTGGTCTTGGTAAGGTCACGGCATTCACTTCCGACTGCAAATCGAGGTGGGCCGCGCTCTGGGTCAATGACTGGAATGGTTACAGTCGTCTCTGGTCGCAGATTCTTAGAGAGACGGCCCGAGCTCCCCAGGGCAGAAATATGGACATCCGGCTGACTCAGCGCGGAGACGTCGTCTCCATCGATGTCGATCTTGCCGAAGATGCCGGGACGCGCAGGAATGGTGCTGCCGTCGAGGCGGATGTTTTTTTCGTCGCGGCCAATGCCCTTGGCTCCACGATGGAGAGTGTCGCGACTCTCGATCTCGAGCAACGGGGGCCGGGGCTTTATCGAGCGGAGTTTCGCCCCTCCGATCCCGGTGTCTACCTCGTGAGAGGTCGAACCGGATCGCAGATCGTCTCGGCAGGACACGTCTACAATCCTTCCAGTGAGGTCGCCACCGGACAGGTCGATGAGGCGCTTCTTCGCGAGGTCTGCGAAATGACGGGCGGGACGTATCTTGAGTCGATCGATGCCGAACTGAAACTCGAGGGCAGGGACGTTTCTCGTCACCGGGAGTTCTGGCCGCTCCTGTTGCTCGTATTTCTCGCCGTCTTCCTGGCCGATCTCATCGTTCGCCGCTGGGAGAATGTGCTCGGTGTCTGGGAGCAGGTTCAGCGTCTTTTCGGAAAGAAGGCACGAGTGGGCGGGTCTCCTTCCTGAGCGGATTTCTCGATCCTCTCCTCGTACCACTCGTCCGGGAGTTTCCAGCAGAGGATCATTCCCAGGCCGTCCGACCAGGAGGTTCCATCCTTCCCTTTCTGCGGGAAGGGGATCAGGTTGAAGAGAGCGCCCCAGAGGGCTGCGAGGCAGAAACTCTGGGCTGCGATTCGAACGACATCGGTGCTGCGAGTGAGCAAGGCATCGAACCCGACTACGAGACCGATGAGCAGGACGAGCAGGAGTTCGATCCCCGGTCCCGCCGAGTAGATGAAGCAGTTCTTGGCCTGGGGGAAGTTCAGATTCCGCGGCGTTGGAAGCACATACCCAGACAGGGGCACGAGTCGGATCTCGATTTCACAGCCGGATATCTGGGATTGCTTCACCACCGGGCCAAGGCCGATCGAGATCTTCTCCACCCGCCAGCCAACGATGCGGGATGCGAGCGCGTGCCCCAACTCATGGATCACGAGAAGTGCGGCATACGAGAGCAGGAAAAAGGGCACGCTCAGTTTTTCGACCGTAAACTGCCGAGCCAGTTCAAGGACGAGAAAGAGGAAGAAAAAGAAAGACAGGATCACGAGGATTCCCCACTCATTCTTGGTCTGAGGAGAACGGCTCGGAGGAAAATCCATGGGAGAAAGTGCAGGGGGAGGCTTGAAGACGCAAGCCCCCATCGATACGATCCCGGCATGAAGACTCGCCCTCGATCATTGCGCAACCTTTTCTGTGGGGGCACGAAGGGATCGTCTTCTCGATTGTCCCTTTCGCTCTTGCGAGGGCTTTTTATTGCCAGTCCGGTCGCGCTTTTGACCAGTTTCGGGAGTGTTCCGTCGCAAGCTGCCGATCCGGCGGAAGTCGCGGAAGCAATGGAGAGAGCGGCGCGCTTCTATCACGGTTCGGTATCCCGCCAAGGAGGCTACGTCTACTACACCTCTCCTGATTTTTCCCGCCGTCTGGGAGAGGGAGTCGCCGGGGAGCAGGAAATCTGGGTCCAACCTCCCGGGACTCCCATGGTAGGAGAGGCATTCCTCAAGGCCTACCAGTCTACGAAACGCCCCCTGTATTTGCAGGCGGCACAGGACGCCGCGGAGGCCTTGCTCCATGGGCAGCTGCAATCCGGGGCGTGGACCAATTCCATCGACTTCGATCCCAAGGGGCCGCGAACGGCACGTTATCGGGAGGGCCGGGGGAATCCCCGGGGGAGAAATTTTTCGACCCTCGATGACAACATCTCTCAAGCCGCGCTTCAGTTTCTCATGCGCCTCGATCAAGTGCTCGAGTTTTCGGATCGGGAGATTCACGAAGGCGTGACCTACGCTCTTGACGCACTGCTTGAGGCTCAGTTTCCGAACGGGGCTTTCCCTCAGGGATGGGATGAGACCCTGGTGCAACCTGAAGCGTCATCCCAGGTGAAGGGGAACTACCCCGAATACGATTGGCGGACCGAGGGCAGGATCAAGGAATACTGGGATCAGTATAATCTGAATGACGATATCGCGCCGACCGTTGTTGCGACGCTGATACTTGCCCATCAGGTATATGAGAGAGGGGACTGTCTCGAAGCGCTGAAGAGGTTGGGTGACTTTCTCATCCGATCGCAGATGCCGGCGCCTCAGTCGGGATGGGCGCAGCAATACAATCAGGATCTGATGCCTATCTGGGCGCGCGCCTTCGAGCCGCCTGCCGTTTCGGGACGAGAGACCGAGGGGGTGGTCGCGGCCTTGTTGGAGACCGCAGTTTACACCCGCGATGCCAAGTACCTCGGTCCGATTCCTGATGCTCTTCGCTACCTTGAGGAGTCGGAGTTGCCTGGAAGGATGCTGGCCCGTTACTATGAACTGGAAACGAACCGCCCCCTCTACATGGAGCGCGAGGGGAAGGTCTACCGGCTCTCCTACGATGACGCTCGTCTTCCTTCTCACTATGGATGGAAGACTCCCTCCCGAGTCGATGAGCTTCGCAAGGCCTACCAGGATGTCCTCGCGAGGAAGCCCCTTCCGGACCCGGTTTTACCAGAATCAGAAAGGGCTCCAACGTTTTTGAAGTGCTCGAGTCTCTCGACGAAGAGGGGCGTTGGATTTCGATCTTTGCCGGCGAACGGCTCGTTGGGCAGCCCAAATTCCAGGAGGGCGAACCTTATCTCGACAGTGCGATATTCGCCCGAAACTTGACTATCCTGGCGGACTCATTGACCCCGTAATCTGGATTCTCGGCGATTCTCGGCGATTCTCGGTGAGAGAGGCTGGGTATGTCAGGGGCAGTCGTTGACACGCCTGGATTCCTCCTTCAGCATTACCGAAATCACCATGACCGTTCCCTCATTTACCAGCGCCATTCTCGACGAGTACGATCGCAATCCTTCTCAGCAGGAGCGATTTGAAAAGATTCGCACCTTGGTTTGCCCCGGCTCGCAGGAAGCCAGTGCCAGGCTTGCGGCTGAGACTGCCGACCTCATTCGGTGGCGTCAGGAATCTGGAGAGAAGGTGATCCTCGGGCTCGCTACCGGTTCGACTCCCGTTCCCTTCTATCGGGAGCTGATTCGGATTCACCAGGAAGATGGACTGAGTTTTCACAATGTCATCACCTTCAATCTCGACGAATATTACGGCCTGCCCCGAGATCACCCTGAGAGCTACTACCGCTTTATGCATGATCAGCTGTTCGATCATGTCGATATCCCGGAGGATCAGATCCACATCCCCGACGGCACGATTCCGATGGAGGAAGTGTATGACTACTGTCTCGGATACGAAGAATCCATCCGGGAGGCGGGCGGACTGGATCTTCAGATTCTTGGTATCGGCCGGACCGGACACATCGGTTTCAACGAACCGGGCTCATCGGCCGACTCGATCACTCGTATGATCACCCTGGATCGAATGACTCGGCAAGATGCCGCGGCCGATTTCATGGGGGTGGCGAATGTCCCTCGATCTGCGATCACGATGGGGGTGGGAACCATTCTCGAAGCTCGTCGCATCGTCCTCATGGCCTGGGGAAGCAACAAGGCCGAAATCGTTCAGGAAGCGGTGGAAGGGCTGATGACCGACCAGATTTCGGCCAGTTTCCTGCAATCACACAAGAATGCCGTGTTCCTGATCGATGAAGCCGCCTCGACACGGCTGACCCGGTTCCGTTATCCCTGGCTCGTCGGGCCGGTGAACTGGGATGCCGCGATGAAACGTCGCGCGGTCGTCTGGCTTTCGAAAAAGCTGGAGAAGCCCATCCTGAAGCTGGTCGACGAGGACTACAACGAGAGCGGAGCGGGGGAACTGCTCGCATCGACTTCCGAGGCTGCCTACGAGGTCAATATCGACAGTTTCAACCGCGTTCAGCACACTATCACGGGATGGCCCGGCGGGAAACCGGGTGCAGACGACACCAATCGACCAGAGCGCGCCATTCCCTTTCCGAAGAAAGTGCTGATATTCAGCCCCGAACCCGCGGATGCTTTCATCGGGATGGGAGGAACCATCGAGCGACTCAAGGAGCAGGGGCACGATGTTCAAATCTACTTTCTGACTTCAGGAAACTTGCGGGTCGCCGATGTCGCGGCACTGAATTTTGCTCGAGTCATTCTCGAGATGGCGGAGTCGCTCCAGGCGGAGGGATGGGAGAACCAGGTAGCCTATGCCCAGTCCATTCTAGATGCGCTCGAAGAAAAAGGAGAGTTCGGAGTCGATCCGGAGCTCGTTCGGAAATTGAAAGGGTTGATTCTCCGGGGAGAAACTCGGGACGCGGCTTCCGTCTGTGGCCTGGATGCGGACAGGATTTCTTTTCTCGACCTGCCTTTTTATGAAGAAGGGCGATATCGTCGTTTCCAACGGAGCGAGAAAGACACGGCCCTCATCAGGGAGGTCCTTGCGGATCAGTGCCCGGACATCATTTTTGCCACCGGTGACGCCGGCGATCCGAGTAGCCCACAGGCGATCTGCTTTGCAGCCTTAGCCGAGGCCTACCAAGGGCTCTCTGATGCCGAGTGGCAATCGGGATGCAACGTCTGGCTGCATCGGGGAAGGGACCATGCCTATGAGGCCCAGGAAATCGATATGGCGGTCCCGATGAGCCCGGACCAGGTTGACGAAAAGAGCAATGCGATTCGGAAGTTCCTTTCGACCTCAGACGATACCGGCGAACCAGAGCGAAATCGCGAGATCGCTGGAGAGTATGACTCGCTTGGTCTCGCCGAATACGAAGCGATCGAAGCCTTTCAGATCTGGAAGGGGTAGTTCAACCGAATAGACGTCAGCCTCGGAGTATTTCCTCCGCCTACTACAGTCCCAGCAGGGGGGCAGGGACGAGAAAGGCATGTTGCTCGATCAGGCTGAGCGATCCATGCCAGCTCAGGTATTGAGACAGCCATACGACGAGAACGTAGGTTGCGACGACGGGTAGGGCAGCAAGACGGGCCAGCCAGCGTGAGACCCAGATCCGGGATGTTTCGCGTTTTTCCCCTCGATGAACCGCCCATCCCGTGAGGATACGCGCCGGGAAAAGAAAGAACACGAACAGGAGATTCGGGAGCCAGGCAACCTCCCGAGGCGTCAGCTCGATTTTCAGCAAATAGAGCGGGAGGGAGAAAAGAAGGGTAATGACCAAGGCCAGCCAGAACGCAATCGGAGCGCGACGGAACAGGGTTCGGACCGAGCGAATCGAGAAGCCTTCGCGAAGAGAGTTCGTCATGGCGAGACGGGTTTGGAGAAAGGGAAGAAACAGGGCGACTGTCCCTAGCAGGATCCCTCCAAGGAGGGAGATCAGGAAGGCGGGGCCATCCAGCTTCACGCTTGCTCCGAGAAAGAGGACGAGAACCGGGAGAGCCAGCCATGCTGCGGCGACCACGAATCCGAAGAATCCGGTTCGAAAATACTTGAGGATGGTGAGGCTCTTGATCCGGTTGACGAAAGAGTTCCAGAGTGGGCGAACAGGGTGGGGCGTTCCCAGCCAACGAATGAAAGAAATCGGCGCGGGCCAGAAAAAGTGCCGAAGTCTTCCCCCTCGAATCAGCGCCCAGATCAAGTGCAGTCCGACGACGCTTGCGCAAACGGCAAACAAACCTTGAAGCTCTTTACCTCGCGCACCTCCTGGATCGATCAATTCAGCATCGATCCAGAAACTGTAGATCAATCTCAGCGGGAGCATCCAAATCCAGATGCCGAAGACGATCTTCCCCAGGCTCGAAAAGCTTTGCATCCCGATGAATCCATCTCTCCAGCGACCCGATCGGGCGACTCGCGCAGAAGCTTCCAGCATATAGCCCAGGCTGAGGAGGTTGAGAACGGGTATGACCGAAATCACCGCAAGGGCTCCGATCATTGCGAAGAAGCCGAAAAGCGAGTCGGCGAGGTTTTTCGACCCCTTCCGGAATCTCGAAATTCGAGAGGGGGTGGCTGATTCCCGGAGCCATGAGTCCACAGGCGGGGGATCCACGGTTGGCGACATCGTTGAAGAGGGCATCAATTACGCTAGACGGGGAGAGAGGAAGGTACGTTACACCGGACCGAGATTCGGAGAAAAAAGATTGATTTAGAATGGTTCTAAACAACCTTTCGTCGGGGTCCATCGTAGCCCCTTAAAAACCTCCAAAGTCTTATGAAACGAATCGCACTATCCGTCCTTGCCGTCTCTTCCCTGGCCTACAGCGCCAGTGCAGAAGTCGAAGTCAACCGCGCCATGTTGGGG
This sequence comes from Verrucomicrobiales bacterium, assembly GCA_029213195.1. GTDB lineage: Bacteria > Verrucomicrobiota > Verrucomicrobiia > Verrucomicrobiales > DEV007 > Arctic95D-9. The sequence goes on along the minus strand of JARGNI010000005.1, from coordinate 9,911 downwards.
ATGTTTCAGCCCATCCTTGAAGTGGCCGAAAATTCCGAGAATCCGGTGACGGATGCCAAGGTCGATCTGGGACGAATGCTCTACTACGACACTCGTCTGTCGAAAAATCGCTCGGTGTCCTGCAACACCTGCCACGACCTCGCTTCCTTTGGCGATGATGGCCTGGCCGTTTCCAAGGGGATCAATGATCAGGAGGGTGGTCGTTCCGCTCCCACGGTTTACAATGCAGCGATTCACATCGCTCAGTTCTGGGATGGACGCGCCAAGGACGTCGAGGCGCAGGCCATCGGTCCGGTGACCAACCCGATCGAGATGGGAATGCCGGATGAGCAGTATGTCCTGAAAGTCGTCAATTCCATCCCGGGTTACGTCGATGCCTTCAAGAAGGCATTCCCGGAGCAGGATGAGCCGATCACGTATGTAAACATTGGAAACGCGATTGGCGCGTTCGAGCGAAAGCTGATGACGCCTTCCCGCTTTGATGATTTTCTCAAAGGGAAAGAGGATGCTCTCACGGATGATGAGAAGCATGGTCTCAACCTGTTCATGTCGACCGGATGCACCACCTGTCACAATGGCATGGGAGTCGGAGGTCACCTCTATCAGAAACTCGGTCTCGTCAAAGAATGGCCGACCGAGGACAAGGGCCGTTTCGAAGCAACGGGCAACGAAGCCGACAAGTATTTCTTCAAGGTTCCCAGTTTGCGGAACATCACCGAGACCGGTCCTTACATGCACGATGGATCCATCGAGTCTCTTGAAGAGATGACCGCGAAGATGGCCGAGTACCAAATGGGTCGTGAACTCTCCGATGAGGACGTGAAATCAATCGTCACTTTCCTCGGGGCGCTCAAAGGTCGGATCGATGAAGAGTTCATTGCCAAGCCTGAACTTCCAGCCGACGGACCGGATACGCCCAAGGCGGGGTCCTGATCCCCTCGGTTCTTGACTTCACCGTTGTTGTGAAAGGGTCGTCTTCGGACGGCCCTTTTTTGTTTCTCGGATTCGTGGGGTCGTGACCAGGGAAGCCGTCGGTGCTCTTTCGAGCGATGCTTTATTTGCCGCGAACGGGCACAAAAAAAGCCATCCTCGCGGATGGCTTTCGTCGTTTCCAGAGATCTGAAGGAAAGGGGAGTCTTACTCGTTCTCGGCGGGCTTGTTGTCCTTGAGAGTAAAACGAAAACGATTTCCCCGATTTCGCTTTGCATTGGCGCGAGCCTTGCGCTTGGTCTTCTCTGCCGGAGTTTCGAAGGCACGAAGACGGCGGATTTCTTCCATCACGCCTTCGGCTTCCATCTTACCCTTGAGGCGCTTCAACGCACGCTCAATCGGCTCGCCTTTTTTGATATCGACTTCTGGCATAGTAGAGTGGGGTATTTCAGATCTGGATTTCCCTGGACGGGCAGCCTCTCGTGAGAGAGACGCGGAATCTAGGGGCAATCGATCAATTCGTCAAGTTATCGGTTGTATTTTCCCCGAGCCCGAAACGATTGTGTTTCGAGCATTTCAGGGCGTTTTCGAATTTCTGTCCAATATTCGACTCGGACATCCTCATCGATTTCCACGGAAGTGTTGTAGAGGGCGTCCTTGCCGTCTTCGTGGCACCCTGAAATCCAGAATCTCTTTCCGGTTTGAACCTCGATGTAATTGGCCTTGTAGCCAGACCCTGCCAGCGAGGCATACCGCTTCCCCTTGTAGTAGACGGACCGTCCTGTCTTGGAAAAGGTGACCCTTCCGATTCGGGCTGGCCCCGCGAGTCCGTTGTCCGACTTGTCCTCGATCCACATGATACGAGAACCTTTCATGGGACCGAAAGCGGCTGACGCACTTCTTGACTAGGATCGGGAGCTGGAGAGCCCGACCAAGATCGCGCCTGCGATAAGGAGAGAGCTATCGTCCTGGCTGACACGTTTGAAGAGCAAGCCGATTGCGCCGATCGCGAGCAGGACGACGCCAACCCAGAAACTAATTTTCGTTTTCATGAGAATGAGAGAAATGCGTTCTTAGTCCTCCGATTTCTGGAGGCTCGCGACGACACTGAAATCCTCAAGGGTGCTCGTGTCACCTTTGACGTCTCCTCCGGACACGATCTCCTTGAGGAGGCGGCGCATAATCTTGCCGCTTCGAGTCTTGGGAAGAGCCTGGGTAAAGCGAATGTCGTCGGGCTTGGCGATGGCGCCGATCTCGGTGCCGACGTGATTTCGGAGTTTCTTGGCGAGTTCATCACCTGGCTCAACGCCTTCCTTCAAGGTCACGAAGGCGACGACGGCCTGACCTTTCACCTCGTGAGGGCGTCCCACGACAGCCGCTTCAGCGACGGTATCGTGAGAAACGAGAGCACTTTCGACTTCGGCGGTTCCGAGGCGGTGACCGGACACGTTGAGGACATCGTCGAGACGCCCCACGATCCAGAAGTTCCCATTCTCATCTGTCCTCGCGCCATCCCCGGCGAGATAGATGCCTTCATACTCGTTCCAGTAGGTTTCCTGGAATCGCTCCGGATCCTTGTAGATGGTTCGAAGCATGCTTGGCCAGGGTTTCCGGATGACCAGCTTGCCGCCTTCGTTGGCGCCGCACGGTTTCCCTTCCTCATCGAGAATTGCAGCATCGATCCCGAGAAAGGGACGCGTGGCGGTGCCCGGTTGGGTTGGAGTCGCTCCTGGGAGGGGAGCGATCATGATCGCTCCCGTCTCGGTCTGCCACCAGGTATCGACGATGGGGCAGCGACTGCCGCCGATCTTTTCGCGATACCACATCCAGGCTTCCGGGTTGATCGGCTCTCCCACCGTTCCGAGAACCCGCAGCGAACTCAAGTCGTGGGCATCAACATGATGATCGCCCGCCTTGATAAAGGCACGTATCGCGGTCGGTGCGGTGTAGAAAATGGAAACTTTGTATTCCTCGATGATTTCCCAGAAACGATTCCACTCGGGGAAGTTTGGTGCACCCTCATACATGACCTGGGTCGCTCCATTGGCCATGGGCCCGTAGACAATGTAGCTGTGCCCCGTGATCCAGCCGACATCCGCAGTGCACCAGTAGATATCGTCGGGCTGGTAGTCGAAAATGTATTTGAAGGTGCTGGCGGTTCCTGTCAGGTAGCCACCCGTCGTGTGGAGAATTCCCTTGGGTTTTCCGGTGGAGCCCGACGTGTAAAGGATGAAGAGGGGATGCTCGGCGTCGAATCCTTCGGCCGGGCATTCGTCGGAAACATTCGCCGTGGCTTCGTCCCACCAGAGATCCCGGCCCTCGACCATGGTGACCTCATTCTCACAGCGACGGAGTACGAAGACCTTGTCGACGCCATCGTAGCCCTGCAGCGCTTCATCGACGTTTTCCTTGAGAGGAACGACACTTCCTCGGCGCCAGCCGCCATCTGCGGTGATGATTGCCGTGGCTTCGGAGTCTTCGAGGCGATCTTTGATCGAAGTGGCTGAAAAACCGCCGAAAACCACGGAGTGGACCGCGCCGATCCGGGCGCAGGCAAGCATCGCAACGGCAGCCTCGGGTACCATGGGCATGTAGACGAGAACGCGATCGCCCGCCTTGATTCCCTCCGCCTTGAGTGCGTTGGCGAAACGACAGGTGTCGGCCAGCAGTTCCGAAAAGGTCAGGTCTCGCTTGTCTCCGGGCTCTCCGATCCAGTGGATGGCGATGTCATCGCCTTTTCCGGCCGCGACATGACGGTCGAGGCAGTTTTCGGCGGCATTGATCTTTCCACCCTCGAACCACTTTGCAAACGGGGCGTCAGACCAGTCGAGAACGGTGTCCCACGGCTTCTGCCAGGTCAGCGCAGATGCTTGCTCCGCCCAGAACTTCTCTGGATCATCGATCGACTCCTTGTGCAGAGTTTCGTATTGCTCCATCGACTGGATATGGGCCGAGGAGGAAAACTCAGGAGTGGGAGGGAAAACTCGATCTTCTTTCTGGAGGGACTCAATATTCTGGCTCATGGCACGATTTGATGGGCTCGGAAACTACCAAGTCGTTTCAGAAATGAAAACGGTAAAATTGGCGTGTTTTTTGAAAATTGGTCCAGACACAGCGGAGGGATCCTATCTCGGATGTCCGCTTGGGTCCGAATGGAGGCATCTGGCCAAACAGGGGAAGTCCATGAGCAAACCCTTCTGCATGGGGCTGGAGTTGGTTTTCAAACTGTAGCCGTGTGCCCTCTGAGCACCGGAGAGCAGGAATAAGGTCCTTCTCTTTTTCGGCCTCGCAGAGGCCCGCTGCGGGAATGAGCTTGTCGCGAAATGAAAAACGGCCGTCGGGTTTCTCCGACAGCCGTTTCTCAAAGGATTTCCCTGCTCCCGACTAGACCGCGTCGCGAACGTCGATCATTGTCTTGAGGATGGTGTTCCACGTATCTGGAGTCTCGAGGACAGAGTTCGGGAACATGCAGCCATCCCAGCAGATATGCTCGATGCCACGGCTTGCGTAGTCCTTCAGCCAGTACTGAGAGCAGCGAACGATGTCCAGCTTTCCGTTGGGGTCATCGGCAGGGCAGTGCTTTCCAGTCTTGTCGTGACTTCCTGCACCATGGACGGTTCCGTCGTTCTGGGCGACGTGAAAGTCGATCGTCCAGGGACGAAGCTTATCGGTCATTTCCTCGTACGCGGCGTAGAACTCTTCTTCGGTGTAGCCTTCCTTGAGGAGAGCGTGCTCGGGAGCGTTGTAGCCGAGGAGGTAAAGGTAGGTGTGGGCGAGGTCCGCCTGGAAACCGAGAGTCTCTGGCATTCCGACTTCTTCGAGGAGATCGAGCATGTCTTTCCAACTGTGCATGCCGGCCCAGCAGATTTCCCCCTCGGCCGCAAGGCGCTCACCGTGATCGGCCGCGATCTTGGCCGCCTCGCGAAAGGTGGCCGCGATTCGCTTGGTGTTCTCGACGGAGTTTTCCTTCCACTTTTCGACCCCAAACTCGGCGCTGTCGATCCGGATCACACCGCGCTTGCGAACTCCGTGATTATTGAAGATGCCCGCGATGCGGCAGGCGACCTTGACCGATTCGAGAAACTTTCCCTGGGCCTCGTCGTCGCCCATGGCGGAGTCCCCCACGGTTCCGGGCCAGATTGGCGCCACGAGAGAACCCACATCGAACCCGAATCCGGCGATCTGATCGGCGATGCCGCGAAGATCTTCGTCGCTTGCGTAGGGATCCGTGTGAGGGAAAAAGAGAAAGTAGTCGATGCCATCGTATTTCTGTCCGTTCACTTCTGCAGCCGCAGTGAGCTCGAGCATGTGCTCCAGTGAGATCGGGGGTTCCTGACCTTCTTCATCGCCTTTACCGACGAGTCCGGGCCACATGGCATTGTGCAATTTGAGAGAAGACATGAGATCGATGGGGTAGGGTTTAGACAGGCCTCATGTGAGAGGCGCGGGCTAGCATACAACACCGCCCAATCAGGGCAAGAGGGAAGCGTCGCGTAATGTGTCGACTTCGGCCAAAAGGATACAGGCGGCCGAGGTTGGGGAAAGGCTGCGGGCCGGGGTTGGGACACAGGTCTGCGGGTTGACTTTGGGGGGGGCATCGCGCACCTTGGGTGGTGCGCAACCGGTATAGATCCCGGTTGCCCTAACCCGCTTCCGTTCCTATGAAATCCCTCTATCTGATCCCATTATTGACCGTTTCCCTGATTCTTTCTTCCTGCTTTGGCTCCAAAGAGGAAGCTCCTGAACAAGAATCGCCGAAAGAACCCGTTGCGTCGACGCCTGCCGAAAATGAGGCGACAAAACCCGCCGGAGCGGATGATGCAGCAGTCGACTCGTCGGCTACGGGTTCTGCTGCAACGGAATCCTCAGAAGGTTCTTCCAGCCCGCCTGCTTCGAGCGACGCACCTGCGGGTTCTGCCGCTCCTGCCCCTGACAGCGCTTCCTCCGAGGCTTCCAGCGGTTCTTCCGCTCCTGACGAGCCTGTTGCCGCTGCCGAGGCGGATCCTGCCATGGACGAGAATCCTGTCGTTACCGTGTCCACTTCGGCTGGAGACATCACGATCGAGCTTTTTGCCAAGGAATCTCCCCAGTCGGTCGCCAACTTCCTGAGCTACGCCAAGGAGGGATACTACGACAACACCGTATTCCACCGGGTCATCGAGGGCTTCATGGTCCAGGGAGGTGGCTTCGGACTGGAGGGAGATGTCATCAAGCAGAAGGACACCAAGGACCCCGTTCAGAACGAAGCGAAGAATGGAGTCAAGAATGCTCGTGGTACCGTGGCGATGGCGCGGACCTCCGCTCCTCACAGTGCTACTTCGCAGTTCTTCATCAACCACGCGGACAATTCCAATCTCGACTATCCCTCCTTTGATGGATGGGGATACACCGTGTTTGGAAAAGTGACCGAGGGGATGGACGTCGTCGATGCCATCGCCGCTAAGCCAACCAGCACGCAGTCGCTGGTCACGAAAGTCGGTCCTCGACCGATGGATGACGTTCCCAATGAGACGATCGTGATCAAGTCGGTCAAGATCGCCGAATAGGCAGGGGCATTCGATCCGACGCCAAGCTGGTGCCGAGAACCACGATCCTTCGGGAACGAGCGGTGTCGGGAACGAGCGCATCGTGCCTTTCCACAACCCAAGAATTTATGAGTGAAAACAACGAAGAGTTGCCCCGTGTCTTTTTCGACATGGAGGCAGACGGAGAAAAGGTCGGACGCATCGTCATGGAGTTGCGGCCCGATGTCGTCCCGAAAACCGCCGAAAATTTCCGTGCCCTGTGCACCGGAGAGAAAGGCGTCAGCTACAAGGGGAGCCCCTTTCATCGAGTCATTCCCGATTTCATGTGCCAGGGTGGCGATATCACCCGGGGTGATGGAACCGGAGGTCAGTCGATCTACGGAAAGAAGTTCGAAGATGAAAACTTCGAGCTGAAGCATACCGGCCCTGGTATTCTCAGCATGGCGAATGCAGGACCCAACACGAATGGATCCCAGTTCTTCATTTGCACCGCCGAGACGGACTGGCTCGATGGAGCCCACGTCGTCTTTGGGAAAGTGGTCGAAGGCATGGATGTCGTCGAGACCCTGGAGGGACTCGGAAGTCGCAGTGGGCGAACTTCCAAGGAGATCATGGTCGCCGATTGCGGCCAGCTCTAGCGATTCCAGAATTTCGGAATGAAACGCTTCCTCTTCTACTGCTTTCGCATGAGAAGGGAGAAGCGTTTTTTCGTTTTCGGAGTCGTCGGCCTGGCCTTCTTGGTTCTCGCCACGCCGGTTATTCAAGGCGAGGACGTTCTCCAGAAAATTACGGCGGAAGCCATCGTCGCGGCAGAGGACGAGTCCTGGCGATACTTCCTGTTCCTGCCCGAAGGATACGAGAGAGGTGCCGAGAAGAAGTGGCCGATGATTCTCTGGCTTCATGGGCGCAGCCTGCGAGGAGACGATCTCGAGATGCTGCGGCGCTACGGCCCTCCTTCCTTTCTTTCCAAGCGGGCGCAGTTTCCCTACGTCGTCATTTGCCCGCAACTTCCCGATGGAGCGTGGCCAGCGGAAGGCTTGAAGAGTTTGCTCGATGAGTGCCTCGAGAAATATCACGTCGATCCCGATCGGGTGAACCTCATCGGCGACAGTCTCGGTGCAATGGGAGCCTGGAATCTCGCTGGGCGCTTCCCGGAGACTTTTGCCTCTCTGACCCCGGTGACCGCACATGGACCTCCCTGGGTCGCAGAGAAGGTGATCGACCTCCCGATTCGTGCCTGGCACGGCGACGCCGACGAGGCCGTTCCGATGAAGGACCATGTTGAGTTGATTGAGAAAATCAGGGAGCTGGGTGGAGACGCCGAGATGAAGATCATTCCCGGAGGCACGCATGGAAGCGTGATTGGGATGAACTGGCGAGATCCCGAATGGCTTGCCTGGCTTCGGGAGAGAACGCGAAAGAAGGAATGAGTTCGAGTCCGGAATACGATGCGGTCGTTGTAGGATCGGGGCCCAATGGACTGAGCGCGGCGATCCGCCTGAGTGAGGCGGGAAAGCGGATTCTCGTCGTGGAAGCGCATGATCAACCGGGTGGGGGAGCTCGCACCGCCGAGTTGACTCTCCCAGGCTTCCATCACGATGTCTGCTCTGCGATTCATCCGATGGGTCTGGCATCTCCCTACCTTTCTCGACTTCCCCTGGAGGAGCACGGGCTCGAGTGGATCCATCCCGACGTTCCGCTCACCCATCCCTTTGAGAACGGCGAAGCTGTTGCCATGTTCCGGTCCGTAGCCGAGACCGCAGCGCAGTTCGATCCAGAGACCGAGAAGAACTACCTACGACTCTTTTCTCCCCTCGTGGATCGTATGCCCGACCTCCTCGGCGACCTCCTCGCTCCGCCGGGAGTTCCGAGTCATCCGGTCCTTGCCGCTCGTTTCGGGATGCGAGCGTTTCCTTCCGCCCTCGAACTGGCTCGGGCCTGGTTTCCCGATGAGATGGCGCGAGGACTCTATGCCGGAAATGCCGCGCATTCCGTGCTCCCTCTCGACCGCAACCTCGCGACCGGAGCGATCGGTCTCATACTGATGCTGGTAGGGCACGCCTATGGATGGCCGGTAGCCCGTGGCGGATCCGGAAAGATCATCGATGCGATGCTTTCCCTGCTCAGGCAGCAGGGGGGCACCGTCGAAACCGGTAGGCGGGTTCAGAACCTGGGAGAACTGCCCTCGGCAAAGGCCTACCTTTTCGATACCTCGCCGAGCGAACTGGTTCGAATCTGCGAAGAGGAGCTTCCCGTGAAGTATGGCGATCAACTCCGCCGTTATCGGCATGGTCCCGGAGTGTTCAAGATCGACTATGCCCTCAGCGAAGCCGTCCCCTGGGACTCTGAGCTTTGCGGGAAAGCAGGGACCGTCCACCTCGGTGCCAGTCTCGACGAAATCTCGGTCTCGGAACGGGAAGCGTGGGAGGGGCGTCATTGCGAGCGGCCCTTCGTGCTCACCGCGCAGCAGAGTCTTTGCGACCCCAGTCGAGCCCCGGAAGGCAAGCATACCTTCTGGGCCTACTGTCATGTTCCGAGCGGCTCCACCGTTGACATGACCGAGAAGATCGAGGATCAGATCGAACGTTTTGCTCCCGGTTTCCGCGACTGCGTTCTCGCCCGGCACACCATGAATTGCGGGGACTACGAGCGCTACAATCCCAACCTCATCGGGGGTGACATCATCGGTGGTGTCGCGGACTGGCGACAGCTCCTGACTCGCCCCGTGCCGCGCTGGCGTCCACATACGACGCCCCATCCAAAGATCTTTCTCTGTTCTTCTTCGACGCCTCCCGGCGGAGGTGTTCACGGCATGTGCGGCTACTGGGCGGCGGAGGAGGTGTTGAAGGAGGAGGGGGTGATGTCCTATCGAGCCTGAAAAGATTCGATCACCTTTTTGAAATAGCGCTCTGCGGCAGGATCCTTGAGCGGGAGAATAGCCCAGATCTGAGCCAGCGCACCGTTTGGCATCGCGACAAATGCGACTGCGAATTTGACCTTACTCCCATCTGCCCGGGAGGTACCGTTGCCGTTGACGGAAACGTATGCCATTCCGTCCCGATCTCCCATGACGGCCTCTTCCAAGACGATGGGCGAATAGCTCTGAGCCAACCATTCTCTTCCCGATTTCTTCGCTGCCTCAATGGCTCCTTCCAATTGCCCTTCTGAAGAAATCGGCTTAGCCCGGAACCACATTTTGACCCCACCCGGACCTGAAACGAGGAAGAATTGATCCTTAACGGTAGCAGGCGTTAGCGTCCAGTTCTTCGGAACCTCAATCGAAAAGAGAGGCTGTTGCGTATTGGGATATACGATCAGCTCAGCTGCTACGTGGCTTCCACCGAAGGTAAAAGCGAAAATACTAGCCAGGTGACCTGATCCTGGAGGTGGGACACTTCAAAACTAGAAGCCATCTCATAAATGCCTGAGCAGGATCAGTGCGCATCCGAGATAGAG
>JARGNI010000040.1 GCA_029213195.1 Verrucomicrobiales bacterium | reverse complement strand
TTACCCTAACGTTAGTACAAGCCATTTATTGAATTTTCGAACGCACCCTAATACCAACCGGATGAATGATCTGGTAAAATGAAATTGTTTTTTGGGGGGAGGATCAGCGCTTCGCGGATTGGATTGGAAAGCTGGCCGGACCTTCCCAACTGCTTCGTTCTGAGCTTGTCACGATGCGGACGGCCGCCCCGCTCCTCGATCACGCCTTGCATTTGAAAAGGTCCAACTCAGCCATTCTACCACCTCATTCCTCCGATCGGTATAAGGCGCCGCCGCCACGAAATCCGAGCTACTTCGTCAGCGGAACCGGGTTTTCGACCATCCCCGCTGGACGGACACTGGCTTCCATCTCCTCTTCAAACCCACGCATCGCAGCTTTCAACTCCTCTACGATCTCCGGGTGGTTGGCCGCGACATTCTTCTTCTCACCGATGTCTTTGTCCAAGTCATAGAGCGCCTCCTTGCCATCGACAATACGTAGCTTCCAGGACCTCCAGCGCACGGCTTCGAGAATTCCCCAGTGAGCATAGAAGAAATACTCGTGGGGACTCTGCGCCCCTTCTACGAGCGTCGGGAGAATGTCTTTTCCGTCGATCACGAGATCTTCGGGAAGCTGCGCTCCCGCGAGCTTGGCGAAGGTCGGGAGGATATCCATCGCCGTTGTCAGCTTATCGCTGTCACTCCCAGCCGGGATGCCCCGGGGCCAGCGGATCACGGTGGGCACGCGCTGGCCGCCCTCGAGGGTAGATCCCTTCTTTCCGCTCAGCGGTTTGGCGGAACCCTTTCCGCCCGCGGGACCGTTGTCGGTGGTGAACCACACGATGGTGTTCTCATCGATCCCCTGCTCCTTGAGCGTCTTCAGAACCTCGCCGACGGACCAATCGATCTCATAGATCGTCGTCGGGAAGATCCCCGGTTTGCCGGCTCCGTTCACTTTCAACTGCTCCGCATACTCCTTCTTGATCTGGGGAGAGGCCGCAAGAGGGCCATGTGGCAAAGGGTGAGCAACGTAGAGAAAAAAGGGATCGTCTTTGTTTCGCTCGATAAAGTCGACCGCACGCTCCGTGATCCGGCGGGTCAGGAGGTCGGCATCGGGTTTCAACTCGATCACCTTCTCGCCTTCTAGCACTGGCAGGGGCGGGAAATGAAAGAACTTCTGCCTTGGGTGCTTCGGTTGCATGTCGTGACTGTAGGGAATCCCAAAAAACTCTTCAAAGCCCTGCCGTGTCGGAAGGAACTCGGGTTGATCCCCCAAGTGCCACTTCCCAAACATCCCGGTCTTGTAACCAGCGGATTGGGCCACTTCGGCAATGGTCAGTTCCTTTGGATTCAGACCCCTTCCATCCCCTTCCAAACACACAGGCATTTTTCTGCCTGGCGGAATATGCTTCATCTTGATCTCGAGCGAAGACGGCACATCCATATCAATCCTGGCCGGGTAACAACCTGTCATCAATGCAGCCCTCGAGGGGGTGCAGAGCGGTGCCGCCACGTAGAAGCTGGTCAGTCGCGCGCCCTCCTTTGCCATCTGGTCGATGTTCGGCGTGTAGACATGCTTCCCGCCAAAGCAGCTCAGATCGCCATAGCCCTGGTCATCGGTGAAGATGATGATCAGATTGGGTTTGTCCTCGAGGGACTCGGCGAATGCCCTCGGCCCGGAAAACACCAACCAAACCAACAGGAGAAGACAAAGGAGAAAGCGATGCATCATTTCTCCAAGGGCTTGGGATTCTCAACGAACGCAGCAGGTCGACTGTTCTCTGCGATGTCTCTCTGAAACTTCGCGATCTCACCGAGAAGTTGCTGGGCGACCTCCCTGTTCTCCGCCAAAACATTCTTCTTCTCGCCAATGTCGGTTGCGAGGTTGAAAAGGGCCACCGGCTTCTTGCCATTGACGTGAAGCTTCCAGTCTCCCGAACGAACTGCCTTGAGATTGTTTCCACCGTGATAGAAAAAGCTCTTGTGGGGTGTCTTCGCCTTGCCTGCCAGCACGGGCCAGACATCCTTGCCATCGATGACTCGATCCTTTGGCACCTCAGCCCCGGCCAACTTCGCAAAGGTCGGCAACAGATCCATCGCCGTCATCAATTCGCCATTGTCCTTGCCAGCAGGAATCTGGCCCGGCCAGCGAATCACGGTAGGCTCGCGCATTCCTCCTTCGAAGGTGCTGCCCTTTCTTCCTTTGAGTGGGCCCGCACTCCCGATGGCAGGCCCATTGTCAGAAAAGAAAATCACTAAAGTGTTCTCGTCGACGCCCTCCTCTTTCAGTGTGTCCAGAATCCGTCCGACGGACCAGTCGATCTCATTGATGGCCTGACGGAACAACTTGTCCCGCGTTTTATAGTCCACGCGATCCCCTTCTTCATCGAGTGCCTCAATGATCGCCGGATCCACTCCTTCCATGAACGGTGGCGACACGTGCAGTGGCTTGTGTGGGATCGGATGCGGGAGATACACGAAAAACGGCTCGTCGCTGTTCTCCTTGATAAAGTCTACGGCCCTCTCCGTGAATCGCTTTGTCAGGAAATCCGCGTCTGGATCCATCTCAATGACCTTCTCCTGGTCCAGCAGTGCCAGGGGAGGGAAATTCCATTTCGCCTGAGGATGATACGGATGAATATCATGGCTGAAGGGAATCCCGAAGAACTCGTCGAAACCCTGGCGGGTCGGGAGAAACTCAGGTTGATCCCCGAGATGCCACTTGCCGAACATCCCGGTTTTGTATCCGGCTCCCTTCAATACCTCGGCAATGGTGATTTCGTCAGGATTCAGCCCCTTCTTATCTCCGGCAAGAAGAACTCCGAAGTTTGAGCCTGTCGCCATATTCACTCGCTTCGGATAGCTGCCCGTCATCAGCGCAGCACGTGACGGTGTGCAAACCGGAGCCGCCACGTAGAAACTGGTAAGACGAGAACCTTCCGCTGCCATCTGATCAATGCGAGGCGTGTTGACATGCTTGCCTCCGAAACAGCTGAGGTCGCCATAGCCCTGATCATCCGTAAAGATGATGACGAAGTTGGGTTTCTTTGCGGCGTCCTTCTTTGCTACCGCTGCTGCCCTGGAGTCAGCCGGGGTTGGCGTAGCTGGAGGCTCTACAGTGACTCGTTCTCCTTGAACGGAGAAATCATCGACATTGAGATGGCCCCAGCCATCAGGATGATGGTCGACGACCTGAAAGCGCACTGTCTTTCCTTTCCATTTCGAGACATCCCAGACGACACGACGCATGCGGTGGTCGCTGTTTCCCCCTGCTCGTATCAATGGATCACCCGATTCTACGTCGGTCAGGGCCACATAGAGTTTCCCGGCATCGAATCCACCGGAAACGAGGAAGGCCGCCTTATCGCCTTCGAGAACAAAAACCGGAGATTGCAACACCCCCGTTTGCTTATCAGAAACCCCGGCATCATCCGGCACCATGAGGGTTGAAACGTGGTGTCCGCCATGTCGGGCAAACGGCTGGTCTCTCCACTTCGCCAACGAGGGACGATCGGTCACCGCCTCGGCAAACTTTCCTTCGATGACCTGCCAACCGTCGAGACCTCCCTCCTCGAAACTGAAGCGGAGATTTCCTACGGGTTTGAACTCATCGTATTTGATCTGAGGCGGACTCGTCTGGCCTTTGCCATTTGCGCGCCTGCCGGAAACCTGGAGGACACGTTCACCCTCTTCGAAGTAGCGAGCGCCGGATCCAGCCAGATCGATGTCTCCCAGTTCCTCCCTCGCCTCAGCGATGAGCCCCTTAAGCCGCTCCACGACCTGGGGATGTTCGTCAGCCACATTTTTCGTTTCGCCGGGGTCGGCATCGAGATCGTAGAGTTCGTAATCGGCGACCGCTTCGATCATGCGTCCCCACCAGCCGAGTCCTTGAGGATTCCTGACACGAGGTCGGACGAGCCTCCACTTCCCTTCCCGGATCCCGGTCAACAGGCAGCCCGAGTAATAGAGATAGGTATCACGGGGACTGGTTTCGGTTTCTCCGAAAAGAAAGTCAGACGCGTCGTATCCGTCGAGAGTGCGATCTGCCGCCGGGCTGACGCCTGCGAGACTGGCAAAGGTGGGAAGAAAATCCATCGTCGTGAGAATCTCGTCACTGACACGACCTGCTGGGATCTTATCGGGCCAGCGCGCGATGAACGGGACGCGACAGCCGCCTTCCCAGGCAGACATCTTCCATCCACGAAGGGGATCCGCCGAACCATAGTGGGAATCAGTTCCCCCCTCTCCTTCCAGGTGCCCTTCGACCCAGGGACCATTGTCCGAAGTGAAGATGACAATGGTGTTGTCGTCGAGGTTGTGGCGCTTCACTTCAGCAAGCACCTGCCCCACGGACCAGTCGAGTTCTTCAATGACATCGCCGTAGAGACCACGCTTACTCTTCCCGAGAAAGGCTTCGGAAGCATTGATCGGCACATGCGGCATGGTGTGCGCAAGGTAGAGAAAGAATGGTTCATCCTTTTCTCGACGAATGAACTCGAGCGCTTCTTCGGTGTATTGCTTCGTCAATTGCCCCATTTCTTCCTGGTCGACCATGGGATCCACGATCTCGCCATTTCGCATCAGTTCGGTGTGACCTTTGCCGGGAGGAACTACCCGGGTGGTGCCGTTGTGTGAAGGGGAGCCAAACCAGTAATCAAAACCTTGCGCATTCGGCAGCAGATCACGATTCCAGGAATCACCGCGGCCGCCGCCTGCAAGATGCCACTTCCCGATCATGCCGGTTGCGTAGCCCGCATCACCCAGCACTTCAGCGATCGTGATCTCGGAAGGGTGAAGCACCGTGTGCAAATTCTTCACGTTGCCGGGTTCACCCACACGAATCGGATACGAGCCAGTCAGCAAGGCCGCCCGAGACACCCCGCAGACAGGTTGTGCGTAGAACGAGGTAAGCTTCAATCCTTCGGCCGCCATTTGATCCAGGTTCGGCGTATTGATGAGCGGCGACCCGAAACACCCCACATCGTTGTATCCCTGATCGTCCGTGAAGATCACGATGATGTTCGGCTGTTTCCCTGTCTTCGGTTTCGCCGCTGGCCGCTTCTCTGCGGGGGCCTCTGCTCTGCCAGCTGTGGAACCCGCCGGCGCTGCGCCCTCTTTGAGAGTCCCAATGTAAGCCACGAGGTCGGCCATGGTTTCCTCAGGCAACTGACCGAAGGCTGGTGGCATGAAGGAACGCCCGCCGACGAAGTTCTGGCTCTTGATCTCGGTCTGGGGAATAAACATCCGAGAGCCACCCATCATTGCGACGGTCGTACCCAGGGCTTCTTTCTTGTCGAGATAACCTTCCAAGACCGAACCATCGGTTTTGGTGACACGATAGAGTCCGTAGCCACCTTCGACTGCCGCATCAGGATCCACGATGGCCGTGAGCAGATGTTCGAGATCTCGGTGGCCAGAACCATCTAGGGGCGGCGCGATATCCTGACCTTCGTTTCCAACCTTGTGGCAGGTCAGGCAGGAACCAAACGTGACCTTCCCTTTCTCCGGATCGCCCGGGTTCTTTTCGACGTAGGACATGAGGGAATGAATCCGCTCCTGCGCCTGTTTGCGTTGCTCCGCAATACGCTTCCTGGCGGAGGCAATAATCTTCTTTGCTTCGGGGTTGGCGGGATGCGACTGGGCCACGCGCTCGGCTGCCGAAAGATCAAACGCTTCTGGCGGAACTGCACCCGTAGCGGCGAGAGAACAAAGAAGCAATCCCCCGGCCTTCGACTGTGAGAACAGACTCACGAGTTGTCCCTTTTGGTAGGAATCTGCAGACGCAAGGAGTTCGTTCGAAAGACGAGTCGCTTCCTTCGGATTCACCGAGGCGAGCGCATGAGCAGCCTCCATCCGAATATCGAAGGGCAACGAGGCATTGCCTGCGACACGGATGAAACTGTCTGCGTTCAGTTTCGGCTGGACCGCCTGGGCACCGAGAAGGAGACGCAGCGTCACGAGGTCATCTGTCATCGGTGGGATCTTGGCGACTTCTGCGCCGAGAGCTGCGATCCGGAATTTGCCGACGGCTTTCAATCCCAATCCCACGGTCTTCGGATTGGTCAGCAACTGCCGCACCATCGGCACCAGCATCTCGTTGAGCTTCTTCGACTGCACGCGAGACTGATTGGCGATGGCAAGACCGACAAGATTCTCCGCTTTGCCTGGGTCCTGGAAAATTGGCTGCACCGCCCGAAAGACTTCCGGGTTGTTCAGCATT
Organism: Verrucomicrobiales bacterium; assembly: GCA_029213195.1. Taxonomy (GTDB): domain Bacteria; phylum Verrucomicrobiota; class Verrucomicrobiia; order Verrucomicrobiales; family DEV007; genus Arctic95D-9. Next base: position 46,193 of record JARGNI010000040.1, on the reverse strand, counting down.
CCAGAAATGGCGATGAAGGTCTCGCCATCCATCGTTTCGGACTTCACCTTGCTCCAGATTCCGAGAAAGGCAGCCTGCTTGGCTTCATCACCGAGCGCCTGGATGGCCCAGAGAAGATTCCCGGCCGGGTGATCTCCGGATGATTTGTCGAGATAGCTTTTCAGTTCCGCAGGGAACCGCTCGAGAGCCATCCGAGCGAGAAAACGCTCCAGGTTTCGCTCGTAGCCACCTCCCAGTTCATTGTTGCCGAGGCTGGGCTTGCAGGCGGCGATCAGACCCGCGAAAACCGCCGGATCTGTGGAGCGCAGATCTCCCAGCGTACGAATTGCCTGCGATCGAACCATGGCGTTCTCGTCTTCGACAAAGGGCGTGGCGAGGGCCGCAGCGGAGGCTGGATCCATTTCGAAAGAAGCAAGGGAGCGAACCGCCTCACGACGAAGGTCCCCATCTTCTGCTGCCAGGAGAGCGTCGAGCAAACTGTTGTCGAAATGTCCCAACTCCTCCAACGACCACAGGGCATGAATCCGAGTTGTGACCGTCTTCTCTTCATCGGCAGCGAGCTCGACCAGGGCCGGAGTGAGATCGCTCAACTCCCGATCCGCGATCTGCTGCCAAGCGGCCCGTTTTTCCCAGAGACTTGGCGACTGGAGATGGACGACCAACTGCTCAGGCGAGGCCTTCGTGACGTCCGGGATTTTGCGAGGCTCCTGGCTTTCATGTCGGATTCGCCAGATGCGACCATGTGCCTTATCCCTGTCAGGGTGATCGGTGGTGACTTCATTGTGCGATACGATCTTGTTGTAGAAGTCTGCGATATAGAGGCATCCGTCAGGACCGAACTCGAGGTTCACTGGGCGGAACCAGTCATCATCCGAACTGAGAAAATCCGACAAGTGTTCGGCCTCGACCGTCCCATCGGGATTCCGGTGTACCCGTACCGCGTTGATCGTGGATGTGATCGGGTTTGCGAGTAGCGCGACATCCTTCCATTCCTCATAGGGAAAGCCGCCCTCGGTGTCTTCGGAAAACTCCAGCCCGGAGATCCCGGTTCCTCCGACCCGAAAATCGTGCAATTCAGGCAGGAGCGGTTGGTAGGGGCGCATCGGACGGAAGGCAGCGCCCGTCACCGCCGTGCCATGCTCCCACGGAATCACGCAGTAGGCGCGGTCATTGGCTTCCGTTCCATACCACTGCCCGTTGGCGCGGAGTTGCAGTCCCCACATATTGCTGGGACCAGCGCTAAGCACTTCGAAATCCTGGTGATCGAGCCCGAAGCGAACCTGGCAGGCAGCATCGATGCGATCCTGGAATCCTGACTCGACCGCGGTGACCAATCCCTGGTTCAATGCTCCCTGGGAGAAATGGATGTAGCTTCCTGGTCCCCGCACGAGCAGGTGCGACATGGTGTGCGTGTCGGTAAAGCCGAAGCCACTCAGGACTGGCTCCATCTTGTCGGATTTTCCATCGCCGTCGGTGTCGCGAAGGAGAAACAACTCCGACCCGTGACAAACGTAGGCTCCGTCCTTGTAGGGGAGAATACTTTGGGGAATGGCGAGTCCGTCTGCCCAGACATGAAGTGGTCCATCGGCAGGTTTCGTGGGGTCCTCAAGGATCAAGATCTTGTCATCTCCCTTGGTCTTGAGCTGGTAGAGATCCTTGATCCGCTTGAACTCGGGATGTGTGTTCTGAGTCTTCTCGTCCTTCATCAGGTCGAGAAACTGTTGCCACCTCATTCCACTGATCGGATCGAGCGGATACATCTGTGCGGTCTGGGTCCAGAGACGCCCCGCGTCGTCGAAGGTCAGGTCGATGGGATTGATGACACCGTGTTCTTCGGAAGCAACTAGCTCAATCACAAAGCCCTCAGGCACAGTGAAGCCGGCGAGCTGCTCCGCAGCGCTCTTTGCCGTGGTCCGAGCGGACTGCGTTTTCTTGCCGGGACGTTTTTGTTTTGCCTTGGCCGCAGCGAGCTCTTTCGCGGAAGGTTTCTTCGGCTTGGCCAAAGCGAGGCGCTTCTTGGTTTCATCAGGAAGAAGTTTCCCTTCCGCGGAGAAGGCATCCATCGTGACATGTCCCCAGCCTTTCTGATTCCTATCGACGAGTCGGGCAAAAACTGGTTTCCCAACCAGCTCCGGCACGTTCCAGGTCACGGGTTGAAATTCTTCCGAATTCTTTCCCGACGCTTTCCGGACTTCCTTCCCGTCGAGGGTGTAGAGCCCCACATACGTATCGGCATGCTTCCCACCCGAAACGGCAAACTGGATTTCAGGTCCCGTGAGTTGAAACACGGGAGATTCCACGATCCCGATTTGCGGATCACCCGTCACTCCTCCAGGTGCCGCCTCGAGCGTGCCGATGAAATACTTGCCCTCCTTATTCGAGAGACCGCCTCCGGCTCGAACGGTCTTGTTGTCCGCGATAAGATGTCCGAACCACCCGTCTGCGATATACCAGCCCTGCAGATCTCCGCTTTCGAAATCAAAGGTGACCCGTCCGCCCCCCTTGGGTGGCGAAGGGATTTTGTTGGCATTTCGAGCTTGAGGAGTCCCCTTCGCTTTCGGGTTCCGCTTCTTCGGTGCCGGAGGGGCTTTCTTCAAAGCCGCTTCCAATCCTCCCAGCGACTCCCAGGTCGGCGCTCCCGGTGAGGGTGGCAGTTCGACGATGGACACATCCTTGACCTGGACGAGCGCAACACCTCCCGAGTGGACCTGGGGAGCAATCACGCCGTCGAGTGCAATGTCAGGATCTTTCTCCGTATAGTCGGTCGCGAGGATCTCATTGATCCAAACCCGAATCCTCGGTCCCTCCGCGCGGATGCGATACTCGTTCCATCCAAAAACATCGACGACCTTGGCCAGCGCCTCCGCATCGACAGGCTCTGCGATCACTCTACGGCGACGATACTCATCATAGATTTTTCCAAACCAGCCCTGACCAACATCAACCTGGTAGCCCGCGACATGAGCACCGCCCGGCACCCTCCGGCTGCGGATCTGGATCCCACTGTTGATCAATCCGGTCTTGGGATCGCCACTGCATTTGATCGTCAGTTTCAGCTCGAAGTTCTGGTAGCTCTGCTTGGTCGCGATGAAGTAATTCTTCGGAATTTTTTCGGTTCTCGAACCTCCCGTGATCAATCCGTCTTCGACTCGCCAGACCTTGGGATCGAAGTCCCAGTCTTCCAACGTCTTGCCATCGAAGAGGGAAACAGCCTGAGAAGCTTGCTGAGCTTCCAGAACAGGGCAGAGCAAGCTTGCCGCCAGGAAAGCATAGATGAAGGGGATTTTCATAGGATAAGGCTATCGTGATATCCCACGTTTCGCCATATCCCAAATCCACATGCGGATTCCCGAAAAATTACCGATGAACGGTAGATCGGCAATGCCTGTCGCCGTTCGCCGTGATCGGAATCATTCCGACTCGTCTCCCAATTCACGGATATACAGGTTCCGATAGGACACCGTGTCTCCGTGATCCGTCAGCACGATCGGCCCGGCTGCTTTCGCGAAGTTCGGATGCACCTTGTACTTGCTCTTCGCAAAGCACTCTTTCCAATCGTCTGATCCGAACTCGATGGAAACGACCTTCTCGCCATTGAGCCAGTGTTCGAACTGATTCTTGGAGACTCGAATTCGACCTGTGTTCCACTCACCTGCCGGATTCAGCTTACGATCTGCAGGCACGGCGACCAGTTCATAAAGGCAAGCGGTCCGGTGCGTCGGATTCTTGTTATCACGATAGTTGTCGTCATCGATGATCTGATACTCGCAGCCAATTGCGCGACCATCGATATCGATCGCTCGATACTTGATACCACTGTTGCTATCGTGAGCGATCTTGAATTCGAACTTTAGTTCGAAGTCGTAGTAGTTCCTCTTCGTCCAGATCTGACCTCCCCTTCCGTCTTCCGAATCCCTGTCGAGGTGCACCACTCCATTCTTGACCGACCAGCGATCGCCAATCTCTCCGGAAGGATTCTTGGCCTTGCTTGGACCTGGCTCCCAAAGCTCGAGGCTGTCACCTTGCAGAAGATTGGTCCATTCCTTGTCTTCGTCTCCCCTGGCATGATGAGAGAAAAGAAAAGCTGTCCCCAAAAGAGACAGAACCAGCACGGTAAGAAAGCGATCGATCGATTGAATCATAATTCCCCGAGAATAGCAGCACACGGGTCGACAACAATGGCGCAAACAGAACCAGAAGCCCGCGCTCTCACGAGCGTGGCTACGTGGCCTCCGCCGCAAAGTAGCCGCCGCCGTGAGTCGATGGGCCTCGGACAGGCCCGAACTCCCACCCGGAACAAACGAGCTGAGAAAATCCTACGGGTTCCCGAGCCACTCTACATCCGTGAAATAGGCCCCTCCCGCCTTTCCTTCTGCATCATAGAGGTAGGTAACCAGTGAAGTCGGCCCTGCCTCGAGAACCAACTCGAACTCGACGCCTTTGCTCCCAGACTTGACCGCGCTCTCAGACTCCTGCCCCGCAATCTCAATCCTGGCTCGCTCCGCGATGACTGGTTTTCCTGCTTCGGCAGGCCACTGGCGCAGGGTAAAGCGATAGCGACCAGGACGTTTCACGTTCACCAGCCACGGACCAGTCACTCGCGGTAATTTTCGAATCGATCCGAAATTCCAGGGAGGATTCCCAGTTTCCATGTGCCAATCCTGGGAACAGAGTTGCGTCTTTGGTTCATCGGGATTTCCAAGGTCGATTCGGACTGGCGACAAGCGGGGGGAAACCTTTTCCCAGAAGGGATCATAGAGACCCCGCAATCGCTTCACCACCTTGGGATGCCTGGCCGAAACATCTTCACGCTGCGCAGGATCCGCCTCGATGTCGAAGAGTGCCTGCCCATCCGAGTTCACGAGTCGCCAGCGCTCCGTCATCACCGTGGAATACGCCAATGGCCCGGGCGGTAGCGCTTTGCCGTAGGCTCCTCCATGATACTGGACGACATGATGCTCGCGAGGCCATTCATCTGTCGAACCCTCCAGCAGTGGTTTCAACGAAATGCCGTCGGGTTCGTATCCGGGCCCGACTGGAATTTGGCACAACTCAGCCAGGGTCGGTAAGATATCGATGTGCGCCGCCATCGTGTCGATGTCCTTTCCCCCAGTCAGTCCGCCTCCTGGCCAGTGGATGAAAAATGGGACACGGTGCCCGCCATCATAGACGGATGACTTCTTGCCCCGCATCCCGGCGTTGTAGCCGAGCAGCGCTTCCGAATCGAGCCCCTGGAACTTGGCGCCGGCCGAGGTTCCATTGTCGGTCATGAAAATGAGAACGGTATTCTCCGCCAATCCCAACTCTTCAAGACGCCTCCGCAGGAGGCCCATGTTGTGATCGATGTTGGCGATCATGCCATAGAAGTTGGCGTTGGCGACATCCTTGTTGCCTTGGTAGGGTTTGGCCCATTCCGGTGGCACTCGATAGGGACCGTGAGGAGCATTCAGCGCGAGATAGAGAAAGAAGGGATCCTCCCGGTTCTCCTCGATAAACCGGATCCCCTCCCGGAAGAACACATCGGTGCAGTAGCCCTCAAAGGCTTCGAACTTTCCAACCCGGCTTCCTGGCGTAACCCGCTCATAGGTGTCGTCGAAGTAGTCATTGCCCCAGTAGTCCGAGGCCTGCCCGATGCCTCCGCAGCGATGCCAGACGACATCATCGAATCCACGATCCTGGGGACGATGAGGCGCATTGTCCCCGAGGTGCCATTTTCCGGCCATCCCCGTGGCGTAACCAGCTTCGGCAAAAAGATGCGCGATCGTCTTCTCATCAGGATGCATCATCGATCGCCCCGAACTGGTGCGGTAGGCTCCCGTGTAGCCCGGATGATTGCCCGTCATCAAGGCAGCCCGAGTCGGTGTGCAGAAAGGGCTGACATGGAAGTCGGTGAAACGAACCGACTCCGCGTGCATCTTATCGAGCTCGGGAGTCTTCAGAATGGGATTGCCATGGCAACTCAGGTCGCCGTAGCCCTGGTCGTCGGTCATCACGAGGATGACGTTGGGTTTCTCACTTTCTCCCGCATGGAGGGTCCCGCCCAACAACAAGGCGAAAATTTGAGGGATCAGAAATTTCATATCGTTTTCTTTTGCCAGTTTTCTAGAGTGAGAAGTTTCGTCTTCACGGCTGTCTCAACTCCGGCATCGTGAACTCCGACTCGGTCGCCTTGGCATAGATCCCGACATGAGTGACGCTTTCGAGGGTGTCGGGCAGCTTGTGTTCGACCTTGGTATCGCCAATCACGAGGATCGCTTTTCCGTGCTCGAGATCGATCGTGATCGTGGCTTCAAACGTAGCTGCATGATCGAATTTGGCACGCTTTCCAGATCCTGATCCAACGTTGCCCCATCCGCCCTCGAAGATCCCATGTTGGTCCATGCCGATCATCGTGCCCGCCTTGAAGAGAGCATCGTTCTCGGTCGAAGAACCAAAGCAGAAACAGGCGTTCTTCGTCTTCGCGGTCTCATCCTTGGTTCGATAGCGGAGCGTGAAAGTGCCCGACTCCTGAATCGGCGTGTCGAGCTTCTTCAGCGCGACGGCTTCGCTGGATCCCGCATCGAGGACGTAGCCAAATTCGCTCTTCTCGACCGCCCCACCTTTCACGACATCCCAGTCCCCACTCTTGTCGGTGCCGGCAGAAAGCTTACCGCTGCTCTTCTTTCTTGTGTTTCGCTTGGGTTCACTCTTCCACCAGTCACTGGGCCCCTCTTCTTCGACGTCCTTCCAGACCTCGAGGAATTTTGCTTTCATCTCGGCCAGCTTTTCGGGATTGGCTTCGGCGAGATCGTTCTCTTCCTTCCAATCATCTTCGATCTGGTAGAGTTGGAACTTCGTTAGATCCTTGTTTACGACAATCTTCCACTCGTCGATCCGCATCGCGGCATGGCTCGCATCGGGAGCGATGTGGGTTCGCCAGAACAATGGGACCGGACGTTCCAGTTCTTCTCCTGCCAATGCCGGCACGAGGCTGACTCCGTCGATGGTGCGATCGTCAGGGAGAGGAACGTCGACGAGATCGAGGACAGTGGAGAAGATATCCGATCCGATCACGGGTATATCGCTCACGGTTCCCGGCTCGACCTTTCCCGGCCAACGAACAATCGTAGGGACGCGAATCCCGCCTTCGTGACTGTCCCGCTTCCGCCCGCGAAGACCACCGGTCGAACCACGGGTCCGCCCTCCCTTGTCGGACCTGCCCTCGGGCCCGTTGTCGCTGGTGAAAATGATGAAGGTATTCTCCCGCAGCCCCTTCTCGTCGAGAGCTTCCATCAGCTTTCCAAACGCATAATCGATCTGGGTGATGTTCCCGTGATGCTGACGGTGATCGGGATCTTCCAGCTCGGAATACAGTTCCATGAACTTGGGATCGGACTCGATCGGCAGATGAGGTTCGTGCGTCCACACGGACATAAAGAAGGGCTTCTCTGAATCCCGTTCCTCGTTCAACCAATGGATGGCTTCTTCGACGACCAGGGGGGCAGAGAATCCCTCGAGCTTTCCAACTTTCTCGCCATTGCGGACGAAGTTGATCGGATTCTTGTGAGAAGGTGCCGCATTGTTCTGGGTCGCGAACCACCAGTCAAAGCCGTGATCATTCGGCTGCGGTTGCTCGGGGCTGTTGAAGTGACCATTGAGGTGCCATTTACCGGTGTGGATGGTCTCATATCCGAGTGGTTTGAGCAGTTCAGGAAGGGTGATCTCGCTCTCCCGGAGGTGCGTCTGATGCCCTCCTGGAATCCAGCGCCAGACGCCATTGCGATACGGTGTGCGTCCTGTCAGGATGGACGCTCGACTCGGCGAGCAAACCCCGCAGGCAGAGTAAGCTTGAGTGAACCTCACGCCTTCCTTCGCGAACTGATCCAGGTTCGGGGTCTGCATGACGGGATGCCCATAGCAGCCCAGGTCCCCCCACCCCATGTCATCGGTGAGGAAGATGATAAAGTTCGGTCGCTCCTCCGCAGCCAGGGTCGAGAAGGAGCAGACCGCGAGGAGTGCAGCGAGGAATAGGAGAGAATGACGTTTCATGGAATGGAATCCCCATCATTGCTTCTACTCGGGGGATTTATAAATGCTAACGACAGACACGAATCCAGCTTTTTCCATATCCGCAATCCACCTGTGGATTCGATTCTGGATCAGAAACGCGGACGAGTCCAACTTGGTTCACTCGCGAACCAGTTTGGCAGGATCTTTTCATCGCCCCCCGCCACCGGGGCTCCCTCCTGCCGAAAACGGCTCCTCGGCTGAACCTGCACCACCTGGTGGCGAAAATAGAAACGGATCCTCGGTCGAACCAGCACCTTGAGGCGCGAACGGATCCTCTGCCGAACCGGCATCTCCTGGCACAAGTAGGTCCTCAGTCGAACTGTCAGAATCCGGTGAACGTGGATCCATGACCCGACCGAGAAAGAGGACGGCCCCGCTCTTGTTGTCGCGAATAAGATAGAGGAAGGGACTATCGGCACGAAAGATAGGAAACTCAGGATTCGGGAGACCGAGGGCTCCTCCGGCAGCCGCCGTGGCAGCAGCGGCAACCGTTCCTTTCTCACCGACTTCGATGACTGCCTGGTGGGCCACCAGCTGGATGAAAATCTGCTCCGCTGCTTCCGAACTGATTCCAGAGAAGTCCGCGCCATCATCTTCATCAGGCGCGACGAAGGCCCTTACCATCCCCATGGCACGGAGGGTGTCGTTCAGGGTGATGCTCGTGCGGTGGGTGAACCGGGGGAGAATCACTGTCGTCGGGGTCTTCTTGAGTTGAGAAATCCACGCCTTCACCCGGGCGGGGCTGAGTTGTTTTTCCAGCGCAGCGAGGCCATCCGGAGCATCCGGCGCCAGCACCAGCATCGAAAGCCGATCCCCGCGGTAGGGAAGCTCGACCATGGCAAAGCCATCCTCTTCGAAAGCGGCGTATCGCACCTCATCCATCTCCTCCCCCTTCATTGTCCATGGGCGAACCTTCTCTCCGCTCTGGAGCGTAAATTCATATCCATCGGTGTCATTCGGATCAAACTGCGTCATCCAGTCGGCCTTGAGGTAGATGGCATTCGCAAGGACGACTCGAGTATCCGGGTTGAGGGAATCCATTCCCAACAAGTCCGTGATCATTCCTTCCGTCTCTCTACTGACCCATTGATTGATCGCATCTCGCGCTCCCTCATCATTGTACCGGAAACTGACTTTCCGAACCGCGCCGGTTCCGTAGGCTTCATTGATTGTCTCTTCGTAGTTCGGGTCGAAAGGATAAGATCGATCTCCCCAGATCGAGTTGGCGACTCGTAAATCGAAGTCATCGGTCTTCTCGTTGAGTAACTCATTGATCTCGGCTTGCCCCAGTCGCATACGAGACATCTCCCAGGGAATCATCTGGGCATCCTCTCCGATGCGTCGAAGCGACTCCGGGAATCCGAGCAATTGTCCGATCTCATCCGCGGTCAGGCCGCGAGCTCCCTCCGCCGCCATCAGCAGCGAGTTGCTGATGGAATGAGGAGAGAATACCAGGTTGCTCTCCGGGTTCTCCGCGACCAATCGAGCGTAGAGATCAAAAGCGAAGTCCGTATTCGCCTGGACCGAGATCTTCATTGGTTCACTTCCAGGAAGGGCGATTGCCGCTTCGTTAGGACCGGCGTCGACCGTTCCTTGTTGGGTGGTCAGGCTGACCATTCCGGCCAGGACCAGCATTCGGGTCATTTGTTTTGGGTTCATAGATACACTTGGGTTTGGATTGGGTGAGGAGGGTCGAGCAGAATGATGCCCGATGAGAAATTTCGTACCTTTGGCGCTCGCGATTGCATTCGGAGTTTCCACGGTGAGAGCAGCGGGCTCACGAGACTCAAATCGCAGCTCCCCGGATATGAGCCGAATTCGGTTGGGGGCCAGGATCTCGAATTGGGAAGCACCCGTATCAACCAACGTCCAACGTGGATCGAGAGAAGGGCCTCGCGTTCCCAGGTAAAGGAGGATCAATCCTGACACCGCCAACACAGCCGCTGCCGTCGCTGCCCACCTCACCAACCGGCGGCGGGGGGGGCGGGGCATCTCGATGACCTGGGAAGCGGGTTCCGAGAAGGCATCCCCGAGAAGACTATCCAAGGCAAGTTGCCTGCCGTATTCTCGAAGTGCTTCCTCTCCGTCACCCTCTTCAGGTGGAGAAACTCGGTTGTCGGTCTCGGAATCACTCATGGCTCGTTCCCAGTTTGGTGGTGACACATTTTCGGATGAGATTGCGGGCCCGCGAAAGACGTTGCCCGACGGCGAGGCGGGTCGAATCGAGGACCACGGCCGCTTCTTCGAGAGACTGATCTTTCGAGTAGACCTGCTCGACAGCCGCTCGAAGGGATTGACTGAGCTGATCCACACACGACCGCAGGGCCTCACGACGATCCCCCCACCAATCGCCTTCTTCCTCTTCTCGATCGAGTTCGTCGAAGACCTCGTCGAAGACCTCGTCGAAGACCTCGTCGATCCCCTCGACGACTCGACTGTCGACAACCAGAGGTTTGCGGGAAGCCGATCGCCAATGCATTCGAGCCTTGTTCTTCGCAATGCCTCGCAGCCAGGCTCCGAAGTTCCCTCCCTGCTCGAATTGGGACAGCGACTGATGGGCCGCGAGGAACGTCTCCTGGGTCAGGTCCTCGGCCAGGTAGGAATCCCCACCGACCAGCGATCGCAGATAGGCCGCAATCATCGGTCGGTACTCGGAGGCAAGAATTTCGAAAGGGCGATTCATGGGTTCACCTCTAGTTTGCCGGGCATCGCAAGATGTTGACATTTATTTTTCTCAATATGCCAAAAAGTTTGAGGTCCTCGGCGCGTAGCCCGAGGCGCGTAGTCCGAGGCGCGTAGTCCGAGGCGCGTAGTCCGAGGCGCGTAGCCCGAGGCGCGCAGCCCGGGGCGCGTAGCCCGGGGCGCGTAGTCCGAGGCGCGCAGCCCACCTTTCCAAGATCCAACCCCTACCCTATCGCATCATCGATTCGCGTGTCTTGAGACCTTATGGGAACCGCCTACCCTTCCACCATGCGCTGGTTTCTCTCCCTTTGGCTCCTCGCCGTCGTGCCATTCTTTACCGACCTGATCACCGCAGAGGAATGGACACGCTTTCGGGGTCCCAATGGGTCCGGCATCAGCAACGCGACCGGATTTCCCATCACCTGGACAGAGGACGACTACCGTTGGCAGATTGATCTTCCCGTTCAGGGAAGCAGCTCTCCCGTCCTCTGGGGAAAGCAGATCTTTCTCACCGGAGACGATACCGAACGCGAGATCCGCAGCCTTCTTTCTATCGATGCCGAGACCGGAAACATCCAATGGCGACAGGATTATCCGTTCGAATATCACCACCTCCATCGCGACAACGACTTTGCCTCAGCCACCCCCTGTGTCGATGAGGACGGCGTCATCTTTGTGATCTCCGAACCCGACCAGGTCCTCATGATCGCCCTCGATCTCGACGGGGAGGAGATCTGGCGACGGGATCTCGGACCGTTCAAAGGGCTGCACGGTTCCGCCAGCTCTCCCATCATCGCCGGCGGCCTGGTCCTCCTCGCCAATGACCAGATGGATCCTGAACGGTTTTCATTTTACCTTCCCCGCGACACGAACAAGGATCCGGGAAAAAGCTTTCTCATCGCTCTCGATCGGAAGACCGGCGAGACCCGCTGGAAGATCGACCGGAAATCCGAGCTGGCCGGCTACGCGACGCCCTGCATCCGCCGGATCGGGGATCGTGCCGAGGCCATCTTTACATCCACCGCTCACGGAATCACTGCAGTGGATTTGCAGTCCGGCGAGATCAGTTGGGAAATCGACCAGCTCTGGGACGATCGCACCGTCGCCTCCCCGCAGCTCTACGGTGACCTGGTCTTCGGCAGTTTCGGTCAAGGGCTCGCCGGACAGCGATTCGTCGCCGTGCGTCCCAAAGCGGCCGGCAGCAAACGCGGCGAGCTCGTCTACGATGTCACCAAGAGCGTCCCACTCGTTCCCAGCTTCATCGTCAAGGATGACCTTCTCTTCCTCTGGACCGACAGTGGTGTCGTCACCTGTCTCGATGCCGCGACCGGCAAGGTGCACTGGCGCGAGCGTGTCGACGGGGATTTCTACAGTTCTCCCCTCTGGATCGAGGGACGGTTGTATGGCATCAGCAAGCGCGGCGAAGTGGTCGTGTTGGCAGCCGGAAGAGAGTTTGAGGAACTGGGGAGAGTGGATCTCGGTGAGAAGACCTTTGCGACGCCGGCTGTCTTGGATGGAGTGATGTATCTGCGGACGCAGACACGGTTGCTTGCGTTGGAGAAATCGAAGTGATGAAAGCGAGCCGATGGGATCATCGCCGCCTTATCCAAGATGTCGGACTATTCGGCGGCAAACCTCTTCTACATTCTCCAGGGAGTTGAAAGCCGATATGCGGAAGTAACCTTCGCCGGCAGCTCCAAACCCTGCGCCGGGAGTGATGACGACATGGGCCTTTTCCAGCATCAGGTCAAACATCGCCCAGGAGTCGACACCTTCGGGACAGGCCACCCACACGTAGGGTGAATTGATCCCTCCATACACTTCGAGCTCCGCGGTTTGACACGCGGTTCGGAGAAGGGAGGCGTTGTTCATATAGTAATCCGTCAGCTCTTTGACCTGCACTCTCCCCTTGCGGCTGAAAACCGCCTCGGCGCCACGCTGAACCGGATAGCTGGCCCCGTTGAATTTCGTGCTTTGTCTTCGCAGCCAGAGTGGATGAATGGCCTCCTGCATTCCGGTGGCCGTTTTACCGGTCAGATTCTTGGGAATGATCGTGTAAGCGCATCGAACTCCCGTAAATCCCGCATTTTTCGAAAAGGAGCGGAACTCGATCGCACAATCCCGGGCACCGTCGATTTCGAAGATGGATCGGGGCAGATCACTTTCCTGGATGAAGGCTTCATAGGCCGCATCGTAGAGGATGATGGAATCGTTCTTCCTTGCGTAGGTGACCCAGGCGGTAAGCTGCTCGCGAGAGATCGCTTCCCCCGTTGGATTGTTCGGGTAGCAAAGATAGATGAGGTCGATCTTTTCATTGGCCGGAATTTCGGGACCGAACTGATTCGCCGAAGTGCAGGGAAGATAGAGCAAACCTTGATACTTCCCTTCCCTGTCACAGTCGCCCGTGTTTCCAGCCATGACATTCGTGTCCACGTAGACGGGGTAGACCGGGTCTGTGATCGCTATCCGGTTTCCCGGTCCGAAGATATCGAGAATGTTCCCGGTATCGCATTTGGCTCCGTCGGAAATGAAAATCTCATCGGCATCGATTCCGATTCCTGGAAATTGATGGTCGACAATGGCCTCTCGTAAAAACGCGTAGCCTTGCTCGGGACCGTATCCATGGAAGGACTGTCTCGTTCCGAGCTCGTCAATCGCCTCGTGTATCGCATTGCGACAGGCTTCGGGAAGCGGTTCGGTGACATCGCCAATGCCGCAACGGATCAGATCCTCGGCAGCCTCGGGATGACTGTCCGTGAACTGGGTGACTCTGCGGCCAATTTCGGGAAAAAGGTATCCCGCCTTGAGTTTCAGGAAGTGATCGTTGATGCGTGGCATGCGATGGAGAATGGAGAGTTGATGGCTTCAAAGCCTGGCTTCAGGCCGGAGGCTGGTTTCCCCGTCGCAGCCAGGCAAGGGATCCGGTGGCGAAAGAATAAAAATAGGACGCAATGAAGATCGCCGCGATATACGGCGTGAATGACGGGAAGAGCCAAGCTCCTATCAAAGCAACATTCACAAGGGCCACGGCCGTGGCGCTGCGAGCCATTCCACGTATCAGAAACGACATCATGAAGGGGGCGATCATCGTCACCGAATGAACGAGAAAGAGAATGGTGAGATAGATTTCGGGCCCGACTCCGAACTGGTTCGTCAACAGGAGGACAAACAGCAGTTGCCGCATCAGTTCATTGGTCGGCGAGCCATTGCTCTTTGATGCCTCAGGATCGAGCCTTGAAGTGAGCCGAACGATCACGGCGGTTGCCGCGATCACCCCTGCCGCGAGAACGAATCCCCCGAACTGGGCGCTCACCAGAAGAATCACGGTCACATGAACGACGGTGTCACAGACATTGTCGAGGTTGGCGCCAAACAGGCTGCGAATCTTCAGCTTTCCCGCGAGGACCCCGTCGAGATCATCCATGACATTGTTATAGAGGATGAACGGAATGAGGAAGCGATATCCATCCGGCATGAACAGGAGAGCCATCGGCAGGACGCCGAGGATGGAGGCCACGTTCGCCAGGTTCCGATAGACGACATTTCGCTGGACCTCATCCATAGACTAGGCACGGACCGGGTAGGAATCCGTCTGACGCGTTTGCGAGCCGTCGAAGCTGGTCAGCGTTTGGAAGAAAAGGCATTCTGCTTCACGCAAGTCTTCTCCCGTGTCGATTTCATACCACTGGCTGCTATCGAAGAAGATGCCGTCAAAAGCGAGACTCCCGTCCGCAATCATCTCGGTAAAAACGACTTCGTAGTAGACTCCCCGATCACCCGCTGATACATGGCGAAACAATCTCTCCTCGATCTTCCTCCAGGAATTCAGCGAGAGGCTGTAGATATTGACGGTTTTGTATTGTTCCGCAGAGATCGCCGCATCGTCACCGGACCGGAAGGCCGTCACTCCATCGCAGGCATCGAGCTCCACGGTGGTCCCGTTCATCCACGGGAGCATTCGAGAGATTGCCATTCGGTCGGGGTAGAGCATTTCATCCAGAAGCTCGGATTGGAACACCAGGTCGCTTTCAACCAGCATAAACGCCTCCGTGATCTCGTGTCGGGCCAGCCAGAGAGAATAAAGGTTGTTGGTCGTGGCGTAGTCAGGGTTGGTCACAAAATCGATCTGAAGATCGCAGGTATCATCTTTCAAAAACTCCTCGATCTGGTCGCCCAGGTGTCCGATGACCACAATGAGTCGTTTGAATCCCTGCTCCTTGAGATTGCGGACCAATCGTTCCAGGATCGAGATTCCATTCACCTCAGTGAGGCACTTGGGCGCCGCTTTCGTGAGAGGCTGCAGGCGGGACCCGGTTCCCGCGGCCAGCAGCAGCGCCGTGGTAATTCTCAATTCCGGCTCACGAGGAAGGAGGTCACCCCTGCTGACACTGAAGGTCGGGAGACTTCCGGGAGCCGGAAAAGGCAGATTTTCAGAGGACAGGGTAGCGTCCAGCGGCGGGGAAGCTTCGCGCCCCGAAACGGTAACATTTTTCATAATAGGATGGTCCGGTCTCTACGATCCTCTTCATGCCGGACGCATGAAAAAATGCTGCTCTACTCGTCGCAACCCACGGTGAATACTCTGGAACGGTGGTATTCTGGATTTTCCTTATCAGAAAAAGAATATGGCGAATCCGTAACATGACAGTATGAGACGCCCGACGCAAAAGCAAGCACAACCGCGAATCGGAGAAGCTCCGGAGAACCACACCCGGGAAGGAAACGAGAACATCCATTCCCCGGGTCTGCAGAGTCATCGCCAAAGGTCGATGAGAAAACGTCAGAGTTTGACGATCGACCCGAATCGCTTTCCAACCATCACCGAACTGCAAGAGAGTTTGGAGTGCGGTGGCTTGACACCGCTTTTGCTGGGGAATCGGGTCCCCTGCCTACAATTTGCGACTCAAGTCTCCCGATCTCGCTTGAGGGGGATTCTGAAGTCCTGGCCTTGAGTGGAACGCAACTCAAAGCGGTGCCGAGGCACCGCACTCCAAAAGTCATGGACCGGTTCTGTCGCCTGTTCTTGACCAACATCAAATCTCACACTGCGGAAAGCGTGATAGTCCGACACACCAGAACACGCTTGTATTCGCTCGGAAAAAAGAAAAGATCACCCCTATTGGCTCATCATTTCCCCTTCTTCCCATGAAAGACCCCGAAACCGATTCGACATCCAAAGGCATTCTCGGGTTCATCGAGCGCACGGGGAACCGCCTCCCGGATCCAGTCTTCATTTTCCTCTACCTCATTGCGATTCTCATCGTGATTTCGGTGATCTGCGCCTGGGCGGGAGTCTCCGCGGCTCACCCCACCAAGCTGGCGGAGAACGGGGCCGGCCCCCTGATTCTGTCCGCGCAGAGCCTGCTTTCGGCCGAGAATATCCAGAAGTTCTGGACGGACATGCCAGCGACGTTCACGCACTTTCATCCGCTCGGCTACGTGCTGGTCGTAATGCTTGGCGCCGGGGTCGCGGAACGCGCCGGACTCTTCGCGAGCGGGATCAAATATACGATGCGCCATGCGCCGAAAGGGCTCCTGACTCCCACGGTCGCCCTCGTTGCCATGCTCTCCAACCATGCCGCAGACGCCGGCTACGTCGTCGTCATTCCCCTGGCGGCCATCATTTTCGCCGCAGCAGGACGACACCCGCTCGGCGGGATTGCCGCTGCCTTCGCCGGAGTTTCGGGAGGATTCTCGGCCAACTTCACCCCGGGCACCCTCGATGCCTTGCTGTTTGGCGTCACCGAGTCGGCGGTTGAAGCGGCGCAGTTGGAATCGAGCTGGACGATGAACATCGCCGGAAACTGGTTCTTCATCGTCGCCCTGCTCGTGATCTACCTGCCCGTGATTTGGTATGTCACTGACAGGGTCATCGAACCGCGACTCGGTAAATGGATCCCGGGCGAGAAGCACAAGGACTCCTTCGGTAAGGAGAACCAACCGCTGGACGAGGCCGAGAAAATAGGACTTCGTCGCGCGAGTCTCGCCATCTTGGGCGTCTGCCTGCTCTGGTTGCTGATGACGTTTGGGCCCGGCACTCCCTTACTGAATGATGGTCCGGGCACGGAAGGCCAGCCCTGGTATGTCACGGCGACCCCGTTTTTCAAATCCCTCGTCGGCGGATTTATGGTTCTCTTTCTCGCGGCCGGCTGGGCCTACGGAGCAGCTGCCGGGACGATCCAGTCCGGCGATGACCTCGTCTCCATGATGACCGAATCGATGAAGGACATGGGCTACTACCTCGTCCTCGCCTTCGCCGCGGCGCACTTCGTGGCGATGTTCAACTGGTCGAATCTCGGCCTCATTACCGCCGTTCACGGTTCCAGCGCCATCGAATCCAGTGGCCTGCCTCTGCCCCTCGCTCTCGGATTGATCGTGCTCTTTGCGGCCGTGCTGAATTTGTTCGTTGGATCCGCGAGCGCGAAGTGGGCACTCCTTGCGCCGGTGATCGTGCCCATGCTCATGCTGTTGGGCATCAGCCCCGAAGGCGCCACCGCCGCCTACCGGGTCGGTGACAGCGCGACCAACATCGTCACTCCGCTCATGGTCTACTTCCCCCTCATCCTGATCTTTGCGCAGCGTTGGCAGAAGGATTTTGGAATCGGATCCCTGACCGCGATGATGATCCCCTACTCGGTCTGGATGCTGATCACGGGAGTCGCCCTCGTGATTCTCTGGATTGCACTTGGGATTCCGTTAGGACCCGGCGCACCGATGGGGATCGAGTTGCTCGGAGGAAAGGGTTGAACGCGTGTGAAATCGCACCTGTTAGCCTTGCGAGCTCGTCTTTTCGAGTTTGGGAGGAGATATCACGCTCCTGATTCCTCTTTTCCTTTTCTCATTCTGTCATGAGAGGAAGCTGTCGCTCCAATCGGAGAGATCGAGTTTCCAGAGTGCGCAGTGGGGAAACTTCCGCGGTCGTGCGTTGAGACGAGTAAGTTCCTTCTCTCATCCCAAGCGAGAGCTTTGAAGTTATCATTTGATGAGCCTGCAGGCGCCTGCCGAGCCCAATGAACCTTCCCCCGCCCGCTGACCACCCGCATTTCTCCGCCAAAAGAGATTGATCACAGCACCTGGCATTCGTATACCCTCGATCATCGATTCCACCGCCATGCGAACTTTCCTTCTCAGCTTTCTCCTTCTTTCCTACCTACTCTCCCCTGCACAATCAGCGGAGAAGAAACCCAACATCATCCTGTTCTCGATCGACGACCTGAACGACTGGACCGGTTGCCTCGGTGGACATCCCCAGGCGAAGACGCCGAATATCGATCGGCTCGCTGCACAGGGAACACTGTTTGCCAACGCCCACTGCCAGTCTCCCGTCTGCAACCCCTCGCGGGCCAGTCTCATGACCGGGCGTCATCCGCATACGTCGGGAGTCTATTTCCTCGGGCCGGATTTGAAGAAAGCCCCCGCCCTCCAGGATCTCGACACGTTGCCGGAGCGTTTTGCGAAGCATGGCTACGATACCCTCGCTGCGGGGAAACTTTTTCACACCGGCGACAAGCGTTTCTTCCAGGAGTATGGCGGCAGTATGGGAGGATTTGGTCCGCGACCGAAGAAGAAGATCTCCCAACCGCATGGCCATCCGCTCTGGGATTGGGGCGCGTTTCCGGAGCGCGACGAAGACATGCCGGATCACAAGATTGCCCACTGGGCGATCGAGAAGCTGAAGGCGATGCCGGAAGATCTTGAGAAACCGTTTTTCATGGGGGTTGGTTTCTATCGTCCTCACGTGCCGATGTATGCTCCGAAGAAGTGGTTCGACTTGTTTCCCCTCGATGAGATTCAACTTCCCGAAGTGAAAGCGAATGATCGCGAAGATCTCAGCGAGTATGCGATCGCGCTGACCAATGAGAACCATGTCTCACCCGAGCATTCCTGGGTGAAGTCCGCCGGACAGTGGGAGCACGCGGTGCAATCCTACCTCGCCTCGGTAGCGTTCGCCGATCACTGCCTCGGGCTGGTGCTGGATGCGGTGGAAGCTTCCCCACACAAGGACAACACCATCCTGGTTCTCTTTTCCGATCACGGGTTTCACCTCGGGGAAAAGCAACGCTGGGCGAAGCGGACGATCTGGGAAGATGGCGATCGCGTCCCCTTGATCGTGGCGGCCCCGGGATTCGAGGAAGGGCAGCGGTCGAACAAACCGGCTCAGCTTCTCGACATTTTCCCCACGCTTCTGGATCTGACAGGGCTGCCGAAGGACGAGACACAGGAAGGAAACTCCCTTGTGCCCCTGCTGAAGAACCCGGGAGCCGAATGGCCTCATGTCTCCCTGTCGTCGTTTGGAAAAGGAAACTACGCTGTTCGATCAGAGCACTACCGCTACATTTGCTACCTCGATGGTTCGGAGGAATTCTACGATCACCGCGAGGATCCGAACGAGTGGACCAACCTGGCAGGACGCGAGGACTTGGCGCAGGTGATCGACAACCATCGCAAGCACTTGCCCACCGAGGAAGCCGAGGTGCTGCCGGCCAGCTCCACCGGTCACAAAGCCTACAAGGCCGCAAGTCGATTTGTGGCTCCGTGAGACTCGAGGTCTACTCTCGACGTCAGACCTCCGACAAGGTCTTCTCACTATCCGCAAAAGCCTCGGCCTCGACGCCAAGCTTGTGAAGCATCGTCAGGTAGAGATTCGACAACGGAAGCTCCTCGTAGTCCATCTCGGTCCGATAGCCTGCATCACTCATGGGAATTTTCTTTTTCGGTGGTTCTCCGTAGCGGAGAAACTGGCCGTGCTGGAATCCCATGTTCTTTCCTCCTGTCAGGATGAGCGGATAGTTTCGCGACAGGTGAAAGCCACTGGAGGCGGAACCGAAGAAGAGAAGCGTATTGTCCAGCATGCTCCCCTCGCCTTCCGGCGTCGACTTCAGGCGATTGGCGAAATAGACATACTGCTCGTTGAGGAACGCGATGTAGTTTCCGAATCGCTCCCATCCGCCCGGATTCCGGGTCTCGTGTGAAAGCTGGTGGGCGAGGGTATTGCAGACGGACTTCGAGAGCGTGTTGCTGATCCCCTTCTGTCCCTCCTGCCCGATCTGGTAGGTCACAGTCCGGGTCGAATCGGTCTGGAAGGCGAGAAAGATGAGATCATACATCGCGCGAAGATACTCCTTCGGCATCTCGGGTGTGACCTCGAGATTCAGGGTCGAGCTGTCCACTACCGGTCTCGGAATATCGAGCCAGCGACGGGCCTTCTCGACTCGAATCTCGGTTTCGCGTACGGAAGCAAGGTAGTCATCGAGCGTCTCGCTGTCGTGACTCGACAGCTTGCGTTGCAGCGATTTCGCATCGTCCATGAGCGCGTCGAGAGCGCTGGTGCTCATCGCCAGCTTGCGGGCTTCGTCGGCACTGCCGGTAACAAAGAGCTGATCGAAGATTCGCTTGGGGCGATGCTCAGCCGGCATGTGGCGCCCATTCTGATCAAAGGACATCGTAGTCGCGCCCCGAGGTCCGCCGGTGCCTCCATCGGTGGATAGAATGAGGGAAGCGTAGCGCGTTTCATCGCCTACCTCATTCGCAAAGACCTGGTCGAGCGAAATGGAGTTCTGGTAGGGCCCATAGACATCGCCCTCCGGGGTGGTGACTGCTCCGGTGAGAAACTGATCCGCGTTGGAATGGCCGTGGACATTCCGGGCACCAGGATGGGACAAACCACCAATGATGGTGAGGTCGTCGCGAAGCGGCGCGAAAGGTTTGAGTGGATTGGTGAATTCGTAATCCCGCCCCGACTGCAATGGGAACCAGCTCCAGGCCTTGTGCGCGGGATCTTCCTTTGTCGGCATGGGAACGCCATCGGGGAGATAGAAAGCTGCGAAACGCTTCTTGTTTGGTGCCGGGGCAGCCGAAGCAAAGGTTTCGAGCCAGGGCAGCGCGAGTCCAATTCCGGTTCCTCGGAGAAACTTGCGGCGATCGAGGCTGGCGATGTTCATGAGCTGGATGGAGAGAGGTGGCGTGGTCCGCGAAGCGGGTCGGTTTGAATATTCTAACGCGAATGGAAAGGAATGAACGCGAATTTCGCGAAATTTTAAAGGTGTGGGTGGATGACGAATTGTTTATCTACCGGGCAGCAGAGTGCCTTCCGGGAACTTCGAACGGCAGAGTTTCATCTGGCGGGAACATTCGCGTCATTCGCGAAAATTCTTTTTCATTCGCGTTGAAAACAAAAGAGCTCATTGCATTGCCCGCCTCTAACTATTGAAGTTATTTTGTGCGGAAAATTTCACTCTGCACGATCAAGTGAACCAAGGTCGCGAGCCCGTCATTTTCCATCCTCAAATCGGCTGCGATGCGAGTGATGTGAGATCGATCGCCAAAACTCAGCGGTCGTCCCAGAGCGAAAGTCGTCATCTTGTGAGCGAGTGCCTCGACAAACTGATCCTGGCGATTTTCGAGCAGGTAGCGCTTCAGCCCCTCCATTCCGTCGAGAGGCTCCTTATTGAAAAGGACGGCATGGGAATCGACCGGCTGATTATTGGCCGTGGTTCTCCAGTTCCCGATCGCATCGAAGTTCTCGAAGGCGATCCCCCAGGGATCGATCCGCTCGTGGCAGGACTGGCACGCGGCATCGTCGCGGTGTTGCTCAAGGCGCTGCTTGAGCGTCATCTTCGCAATTTCCGGATCCGCCACATCGATCTCGGGCACGGCTGGAGGTGGCGGTGGCGGCGGATCATGGAGAAGATTCTCGAGGAGCCAGACGCCACGTCGCAGGGGATTGGAGTCGATCCCGTTCGACGTCATCGCGAGGACGCCTCCCTGCGTGAGCAGACCACCCCTGCCGTCTTTCGGAGTCAGGGCGACACGCTGGTAGTCGGGACCATGCACCTCGGGTAACCCATAGTGCTGCGCGAGCCGCTCGTTCAAGAGAGCATAGTCGGACTCGATGAAATCAAGAACACTTCGATTCTTCAAGAGGATCTCTTCAAAGAAGGCAATGATCTCGCCATGCATCGCTGTCTTCAATTCGTCGCTGAAGGTCGGATGCACTTTCTTGTCGACCGTCAGGATATCGAGCATCTCAAGGCTCAGCCACTGGTGGACGAACTGCTCGGCGAAACGCTTGGACCGAGGGTCCTTGAGCATGCGTTTCGTCTGTGCGGCGAGAACCTCGGGATCCTGCAAAGCATCTGTCTCGGCAAGCTGCAGGAGCCTCTCATCCGGCGTGCTGCACCAAAGAAAGTAGGAAAGCCGGGTCGCCAGTTCGTAGCTTGTCAGGGAATCTCCAGGTTCCGACTCCTGGACAAGATAGAGAAACCTCGGCGAAGCGAGCCCCACCGCGAGCACTTCGAGAATGGTTTCCTCGAAATCCTCACATTGGGGACGGAACTCGGTGAATAGCGCCATCATTCGATCGAGGGCGGCCTTCTCCACCGGCTGTCGCCAGGCCCGTGTCAGGAAGTCACCCAGGACCGATTCCGCACGAGTCTTCTCGTCTCTCCACTGGTGCTCTTTGGGAAACACTCGCCGATGCGACTCCGGAGGCCACTCCTCGTAGAAGGGCCAGGCGATCTCGACATGATCGATGAGAATCGCGGGCAGGTCCGCAAACTTCACATCCTCCGGTGTGGGATACACATTTGCCAGGGAAACGCGTTCCGTGGAATCCCGGCCCGGCACCACTTCACCACGCAGTGGGTTCCGCTGAATCTCCGAGAGAGGGATGGTCCATTCGTAGATCTGCGGTTTGCCCGGTCGCGCATCGATGACCTGGCTTTCTCCCACGGGAAAATTCACGACGCCGTTGTTTCCTCTTCCAAATCCAAAGGTGGGTTGAAGAACCGGAACCCGAGGATTGTCCGCCGAGCTTCGCGAAGCCCAGACTCGAAGACGGAGATGGCCCTCATCCGGCAGCACCCTGCCGAGATTCAGCTCCACCTGGCGACTGCGAAGTCGCCCCCCGTTTCGAACCGCATTCAAGACAAGTTGCACCTTGGGCTGGGATTGCGGCGCGACCTGCTTCTCGGACGGCGGAGAGGTTCGAACGGTTCCGGCAGCGATGTCCCGTCCGTCTTTCGTGAAACGAAACCAGTTGGCATACTGATTGGGGTTGGCCCGCCTCCGGATCGCATCGAGGTTGGGATTGCCGCCCTTCTTCACCGCCTGCTCGACGCGCTTCTCCACATCCGCTAGGACGGCATCCGCCGATCCATCAAACTCCGCAGTGACCCACTGAGTCGGCGGACGTTCCCCACGAACCGTCGCTTTTTCGAGGGATGTCCGCGCAAGGTTGCGATAGGTCTCAAATTGCATCGCGGTGAGCTTCAGCATTTCCGAGCTGTTCCGAAACCCATCCCGGGAGGCCGTCTCTGGTGGCAGGTCAGCTCCAAACTCGTAGGGCAAACCGAGGAGGTCCTGGAGCGTGTTCGTATACTCGTATCGCGTCATGCGACGAAAGGACGTGTGCTCCGCCCCGGCCCGTCGGACAAGGGAGGCGATCTGGACTTCCTGGGACAACCAATCGATCAATTTTGCCCGATCGGCATCGGCAAGCTCGACGTCGTCCTCGGGTGGCATCTCGTGGTTGCTGAGGACAGCGAGAACTTCGAGCCACCAGTCCACATCCCCGCCGGTGTGGAGATCCGGATTCAGAGTATCGACGCGAAACTTGCCTTTCTGTTTCTCGGGTCCATGGCATTGCACGCAGGCGGTCTCGAGCAGCGGTTGAATCTCCGACTGGAAACCGACGAGGTCGGGTTGAGGAATCTCACCCTCCTCGCCGACCGCCAACGGACCGGAGAGAAAGCGTGATTGCTCCCTCCCCTTTTTCCTGGCTTCGGAGAGCGATGGGCCCACCCTCGATTCTCCGGTGCCGATCCCGATCGCATCGATCTCGTAGAGCGCGGAGTGGAGCTCTGTGGTCGGCCTTTTCCGCTCGTTGGGATTCCGAAACACGAACCGAAGATCCGTGACTCGCCCGGCTTTGACGGGCACGCGGGTGAGATTGTAACCCCCACGCTGGTTGGCGAGGATGTCCTTCGCGAGCGGACGAAACGTTTTCCCTTGGTCCTCGCTGAAAAAGACGTCGTAGTCCTGCTGCGAACGGCCATCCCGATTTGCGGAGAACACGCGAATCTCATGAAGTTCTTCAATGCGAAGATTCGAGAATGTCACGATCCAGTCCTCCGTAGAATTCTCACCATAGGTGCAACTTCCCTGGATAAACTCATGCCCCTCACCATCGGTGAGCTTCTTCGGATGTCCTTTCGGAGTGGGCAGGTTCGAAGTGAATGCCGCGCCAGCCAGCAAGTCATTATTCGAAACCTGCACGCTCAAGTTTTCATCATTGAAAGGTGCTTCCTGATCCGACTCTACCGTGAACGCAGGCTTCTCCTGTCCGGAGAGAATTCCGAGGCAGCAAAGAGCGCTGAGGAGCAGGGAAATGAAACGGTGCATGGAGTGTCTTCGAAGACGGGTCGCCTAGCCACCATTGCCTACCACGCACCTCTCCGTCAACGGCGCGATGCACGCCTTGGGTGGACCAAGGAACCAGCAGACATGGTTTGACGCCCCGAGACGAAAATCACATTTGGAGTGCGGTGACCTGACACCGCTTTCGTTCGGGAAACGGAAAATTGCTGGCTAAGGAGATGCCAATGGGCTTCGAAAATCTCGCCGCGGGAGACGGGGGCATTCATCACGGAAGGGAACGCTACCCAAAGCGGCGCCGAGTCGCCGCACTCCAAAATCTCCCGAAACCGACTATAGGCGTGAATGGACTCCCGTAGATCCGAGATCCCCCGCTATCTCCGATGCTTTGAAAACACGTCCCCCGTAGGTTCTTCCGGCAGGGTCGCTTGCTAGTCTTTCAGGCTTTGCAGGAGCTTGGCGGCGACCTCTGGCTCGGCTTTGGCCAAATCGTTTTCTTCCTTGTAGTCCCTGGCAGTGTCATAAAGCCGGGCCTGGGCCAGATCTTTACTCGCTAACAACTTCCACTGACCTTGGACCGTCGCCCAGTACTGCCCTCTCCCTTTCCCGGTTGGCATCCTGGATCTCGGTGGTCAGGGTTCCCAGGTGCCACTTTTCGAAATGCCCGGTCGGGTAACCCTGCGATTTGAGGAGTTCGGCAAGCGTATGTTCCTCGGGCTTCATCTCCCCTCACTCGATACAGAGAATCTCGGTCATCGTATGCGCGTAGAGCCGCCCGTTCGCGTAAGTGATCGTAGCAAGGGTCCAGATTTCCCCACCCGGGCCGAGATCGTTGGTGGCGATGAATGCTTTCGGAGAAAGCTCGGCGACCTCGCTGTCGATCACGTGGACGGTTCCGGTGACCATCGGCAGAATCAGATACTTCCCGACTCGAGTGGGACTTGCCGCCGAGAGGTGCCCCCACCCTCCGCTCTTGTGCCCTTTGTCTCCGACGGCGAAGCCTGACGCATTGAGTGGTTCGTTTTCCGGATGGGCTTTGCCCCAGAGGAGAACATCGTTCTTCGGATCGGTGGGATCCGGGAGGAGCTGGGCAGGGAGTTCGAGATACTCGACAACGCCCGTCTCGATGTGGACCCTACCGAGGTAGGGAAAATCGTGGACGAGGAACCAATGCCAGTCCCCGATGACGAGATTGGACTGATTCGTATTGGGATGACGCCTGCCGGCTTTCAGGGCCACTCCCGTTTCCTTCCGCCACGTCTTCTTCGCGGCTTCGTATTTCCAAAGCGTCGCATCCCGATCGACCGGCTGTTCTCGAAGCAGTTCTCCCGATGCCGCATCGAGAACGAGGTGATTCATACGCAGAAATCCGAACACGTATTCTTCATTCCAATGGCTGGCGTGGGACGGGTCGAAACCGGCCAACTCCGTGCTCCAAAGGGTCGTACCTTCCTCTCCCGGCGCGAGACTGGTGAGACTGAGTCCCGCTGGTCTTTCGAGAGGCCCATGAGGACCGCCGCGAGCATGAGCCACAGCCGGTTTCCCGTCTGCGGTTCTGCCGACCACGGGCGTGTTGTGGACCACCGTGCCCACCTTTTCCCGCCAGAGCGTTTTCCCGGTTTTCTTGTCGATGCCATGGAGGTAGGTCCAAACTTCCTTCGGATCGACACCGTCGGGGACGTTGAGACTTTCCTTCGGAGCCCGCTTCCCGGGCCCGTCCCACTTTCGCATCTTCGCACCCGCCTCCTTATTGGCGACTTCGACGTAGAGGATCGCATCCCCCACCAGATACGGTTCGGCCTGCCGGTTGTTGTGCTTGAAGCGAGGTGTCCATTCGCGCATCCAGGCTTCCTTTCCGGCAAAATCAAAACACCCGATCGAACCACAGCGATTGAAGAACCAGACGTGCTCTCCATCAGTGATCGGGGCAAAGACGGTTCCGTCCGTGAATCCACCGGCCAGGGAAATGAACGCGTGGCCCGGCAATTCGACCTGCCAGAGAATCTCACCGGTATCCGCATCGAGACAGAAGCCGAGGATGTCTTTGACCCCGGCCTTCTCTTCCTGTGTCTCGATCGGAACGTGAGTGGTCACGAAGACCCGATTCTCCCAGATGGTGACCCCACTCATTCCGGCCTCGGGGAGCGGCGTTCGCCAGCGAATTCCTTCGTTTCGTGTTGCGCTCCACTTCGTAGGAGGATCGCCCTCGACCTGCCAATTGCCTTCAGGGCCCGCTGCCTGAGGCCAATTCCCTGATGCGGATGCAAAGGAAGCGGGCAGGAAAATCCCCAGGGCAAGGAGGCGGAGAAAGAAAAGAAGCTTCATGGACAAGGCGGGTAACAGAGGGAGCTATAAGGGTTATCGCTCCTGCGGGTCAACCAGATTGATCTTGCGCTGATCGCTCCCGCGAACATCCACATCTCCCAGTTCTGCACGGATCACATCGGCCTGCTTCAACAGTCGGTCCACCACCGCAGGATTCTCATCGGCGACATTCGTTTTTTCGCCGATGTCTTCTTTCAAATTGAAAAGCCTGTTTTCCTCGAGAGTGACGAAGCCTTTTGCGCGCCCCACTCGCTTGTTCCAGAACGGCTGGTCATCAACGGTTCTTGGGAGATGGAGTTTCCAATCGCCTTCGCGTACGGCCTGCAGGTTGGTTCCGTTGTAGTAGTAGAGAAATTCGTGGGGGGATTCGGTTTCCTTACCTTGAAGGATTGGAAAAATATTGGCTCCGTCGATATTGCGATCGCCGGGAAGGTCCACACCAGCGAGGCCGCTGAAGAGCGGCAGTAAATCCATGCTGGTCAGCGTTACGTCGGAGACTTGCTCCGCAGGAATCTGGCCGGGCCAGCGAAAAATTCCGGGGACTCGATGACCGCCTTCCAGGGTACCGAACTTTCCGCCTCGCAAAGGGCCGGCTGAACCGGCGCCGCCGGGGCCGTTGTCGGAGGTGAAAACGACGAGCGTATTCTCAACGATTCCGGCATAGGCGAGTGCTTTCATGATTCGGCCGGTGCTGTGATCGAGTTCCTGGATTACGTCGCCGTATTTCCCTTTCCCGGATGAGCCCGCGAACTCCTCCCTTGGAATGTGCGGCGTGTGCGGAATGTGATGGGAGAAAAACAGTAGAAATGGCTCTTCTTTCCGCTCGTCGATGAATTTCACGGCCTCATCGGTGTAGCGCTTCGTCAGGGCGGTGAAGGGAACGTTTTCCGCTTCGATTTCGCGACCGCGGTAGAGAATCTTGTGAGTGGGGCCGCGTTTGCCTTCGTAGTTACTCGGGATTCCGAGGTGCTCGTCGAATCCCGCATCGAGTGGATGAGAACCTTCGATTTCCATTCCCATGTGCCATTTGCCCACCATGAGCGAGCGGTAATCCGCAGAATCCAGCAGATCGGGGATGGTGATTTCCTCGGACGAAAATCCGTAGTTTTTGTATTTCGGATGCCCCTCATTCCGAGCGACGGGCATACCACAACGCATCGGGTAGCGACCGGTCAACAGCGCCGCACGCGAGGGGCTGCAGACATTGGCGGGAATGAAAAAATCCATGCTGCGGAAACCTTCGGAGGCGAGTTTGTCGAGGTTCGGCGTTTCGGGCGCGTCCGGGTTGTAGCAACTGATGTCACCGTAGCCGAGGTCGTCGGCGAAGATGATGATGAAGTTGGGCTTGTCGGTCGCGGCCCGCAAATTCTCCGCTTTCTTCGGAGCGGGAGCTGGTGGCGCAGCAGCTTTCGGTTTCGGCTTCGACGGAGCTGCAACGAGCTCACCCTGCGCGGAAAAATCATCGACGTTGAGATGGCCCCAGCCGCCAGTGATGCGGTCGACGACTTCGAATCGAACTGTTTGTTCTTTCCACGCTGACACGTCCCAGACAACGCGACGCATCTGGTGATCTCTTGAGCCACCTGATTGTTTTAAAACGTGGCTGGATTCTGCATCGACGAGCGCTACGTAGAGATCCTTTTTGTTGAATCCGCCAGCGACGAGAAAGGAGACTTTATCCCCGGTCAGTTTGAAGGCTGGAGATTTCACGACGCCGGTTTGCGTATCGGCTAGAGGCTTATTCCTGCTGACCACGAGCGTGGAAAGATGGTGGCTGCCATGCCGTGCGAATGGCGCTTCCTTTCTTGCGGCAAGAGCGGGAAGCCCGGTCACGGGTTCGCCCAGTTTTCCACCGGTGATTTCCCAACCGTCGAGCGTTCCCGACTCGAAGCTGTAGCGGATATTCCCAACCGGCTTGAAGTCATCATATTTTTTGAGAGGTGGCCCTCCGTCACTGGCGGCCCCGGCGGCCCGAGGTTTCGATACGGCTCCCGCTTTGAAACCCGAATCCTGCCGCGCCTTTTTGATCGCCGCGGCCAGTTCCTGTGTCAGCTCCGGATGATCGTAGTAGACATTCTTTGTCTGATTGACATCCGCCTCCAGGTCATAGAGTTGCGCAGGTGGCGCCCCCGCCTTGATCTTGCCATTCTCGATATCACTGTTGGGAGTTCCCACCAGTTTTGTCACGGCGGCACCTCCCCAGGCATGCTGGTTCGGTTGAGAACCTCGAAATCCCCCATCGCTCTTCGCCGGGATAAACATCCATTTGCCTTTCCTCAGCGCCATGTGCGTCGCCTTGTTCGGGGTCATGAACATCTCCGTTCTCAGCGGCTTTTCAGGATCACCGGTCAGTGCGGGCAGCATGTTGATGCTGTCCTTCGGGTCATCCAGTTCCTGTCCGGTCAATGCCGCGAAGGAAGCAATCAGGTCGACGCTGCAGAACAGCTGATCGGATACCGACCCGGCTTCGATCTTGCCAGGCCACCAGGCAATGAAAGGGACACGGTGCCCGCCCTCCCAGATCCCGAACTTGGAGCCTAGCAGATCCCCATTGATCTTGTGTCCCAAACGGGCGGCTTCCCTTCCGCCGTGATTGAACATGCCTCCGTTGTCACTCGTGAAGAGCACGAGGGTATTCTCAGCGACGCCCGCGTCTTCGAGGCTTTTCATCACTTCTCCGACGATCCAGTCGAGTTCGTGGACAAAGTCTCCATACCAGCCGGCTTCGCTCGTTCCCTGGAATCGCTTTGCTGGCGTGAAAGGGTGGTGCACGTTCGTGGTCGAGAAGTAGGCGAAGAAGGGATTTTTCCCTCGCCCCTTGATCCACTCGGTTGCCTTTTCGGTCAGCTTGGTCCCGACTTCGAAGTCATTGAACAGTTGGTGCGCCTCGAGCGCCCCACTGAATTGATTCCCGCTGCGCTGCGCTGCTTCCGGAGGAATCGGTGTGATCGGAGTGACATTCTTTCCGCTTCTCCCGACAAACACGAGGGGATCGTCCGGATCGGCTCCCACGACCTTGTCGTTCTCCACATAGACATACGGCGGAGCACTGTTCACCACCGGCATTCCGAAATAGTAGTCGAAGCCGAGATCCTGAGGACCGGGACGAAGTGGCTCCTTCCAATCGTTCTTCCCTTCTTTGAAACCGAGGTGCCACTTGCCGAAGACAGCGGTTTCGTAGCCGCTCTTTTTCAGAACATCGGCAATCGTGACCGTTTCCGGGTCAATCAAGAGTGGAGAGGTGATCGGAGCCGGTCCCCACAGCCCTTTGCCATTGTTGGCTTTGAAAGGATACTCCCCAGTCAGCAATCCATAGCGAGACGGTGTGCAAACGGCGGAGGCAGAGTGAGCGTCTGTGAATTTCCGCCCCTCTTTCGCGAGCCGATCGATATTCGGCGTCTTCACCTTGGTCGCACCGTAGCAACCAAGATCGCCATAGCCCAAGTCATCCGCAAAAATCAGGACAATGTTAGGCGGATTCTCTTCTCCAACAACGAAGGAATCGAAGAAGAGAGAGACGCCCAGGAAAAGAGCGAGACCAATGGATTTCATAAGCATTTAGGAAGGTGAAAGACAGTGTGCGGTCAGACACCGGAAAACACCATATCCAAAATCCACCTTGGGATTCAGAGAACTGGCGGATGTAGACCATTTCTCAATAGTATTTTCGTGAATCGACCGAGTCAGAATTTTCTGTGGCAAGGCGCTTCGAAGAAGTGGAGCAAGCTCCACGACTGAGGAGGAACGCAGCCACGGGAAGTTCTGCCCGGTATGGAAATCACACTTCGAGCGAAGCGAGCTAGCATCCATCCCAAAAAAACTTCGATTTGCGAAAAGACTTTTGAGAAGCGGTCTAGGCAGCGCTCGCAAGCCCCGAAAGCAACTCACTTCGGATACGCGAAGTGATGCGATTGAACGCGGATAGGGTAAATCCCGGCTTTCGTTGCGTCGACACCAAATCCGTCTCGTTCTACTCGGCAAGCTTTCCCTTCACTGAAAAGTCGTCAAAAGTCAGGTGCCCCCAGCCTTCCGTATTGCGGTCGACGACCTCGAGATAGACCGTCTTTCCTTTCCACGGACTCACATCCCACGTCGTTCGTTTCATCTGCGGTCCTCCGGCACCGCCCGCGGAACACAGCACTTCTTTCGTCTCCCCATCGACGAGTCCGATATAGAGATTTTCCGGGTCGAATCCGCCAGAGGCGAGAAAGCTGGCCTGGCTCCCTTCGATGACAAAGGGAGGGGATTGAAATACCGCCTGGTGTTCATCGGTAAAACCCTTTCGGGTCGCGATGGTCGTGAGATGAAATTTTCCCTGGCGGTTGAAAGGACGTCCGGTGTGCTTCGGGAGTGCCTTTTCTCCCGAAATCGTCGGACCGTCCTGCCCCTCAACCACGGTCCAACCTTCGAGCTTGCCGGTTTCAAACGTGAATCGAAGGTTCCCGAGCGGTTGGAATTCATCGTACTTTGCCACGGCCCTGCCCGACTGACGCTGAGCTGAAGTCGGAGCGTATTGCTTGAGCAGCGTGCGCAGTTCCTCGACGACTTCCGGGTGTTCGTTGTATAGATTGGTGGTCTGCTGGGGATCTTTTTCGAGATCGTAAAGTTGCACTGGTGGAGCGCCCGGCTTGATCTTCCCGTTCTCGATGTCGCTGTTCTGGTAGCCGGCATAGGAAATCGCAGCTGGACCGCCGAAGGCATGGGCACCCCGCTTCGCTGCGGTGAATCCGCCGCTACCCTGCGCGCCGATATACATCCATTTTCCTTTTCGAATCGAGAGATGTGTCGGCTTGCTGGGTGAAAGCACGAGGTGATCGCGGAGAGGGTTCTCCGGATCTCCGGTAAGAGCGGGCAGAACATTCACGCTGTCTGGCCCCTGCCCCTGTTTAAGCTCGCCTCCAGCCAGGGCCGCGAAAGTAGCCATGAGGTCGATATTGGAAATCAGTTGATCGGAGGTGCTACCGGCCTCGATCTGCCCCGGCCATCGCGCGATGAAGGGCACACGATGTCCCCCCTCCCAGGCACCGAACTTGAAGCCCAGCAACTCGCCGTTGAGCCGGTGTCCCGCATCCCAGGCATTCTGCCCGCCAACATTGAACATGCCGCCGTTATCACTTGTGAAAATGACGAGGGTATTGTCCGCCACGCCCTGTTCCTCGAGCGTCTTCATGACCTCTCCGACCATCCAGTCGAGTTCATGAACGAAATCTCCGTAAGGCCCGCATTCGCTGGTCCCCTGGAATCGGGGAGCGGGAGTAAAGGGATGGTGAATGTTCGTCGTGGAGAGAAAAAGGAAGAACGGATCCTTTCCCCGTTCCTTGATCCACTCGACCGATTTCTCCGTAAGCGTCGTCCCCACGGCTTCGTCATCGTAGAGCGCGTGAGCAGCATCCGCTCCGCCGATCTGGTTCGCTCCCATCTTTTCGAAGAACTCTCGTGTCTTCGCCTTCTTGCCGTAGACGAAAGGGTCGTCTTCCACGAGCCCGACAACCCGGTGATTCTCCACATACACGAAAGGAGGGTGACTATTGACCACCGGCACCCCAAAGTAGTAATCAAACCCGAGCTCCAGTGGTCCAGGTTTTAGATCTCCATTCCAGTTCGGCGTCTGTTTGCCAAAGCCGAGATGCCACTTGCCAATGCAGGCCGTTGCATAGCCCGCGTCTTTCAG
Source organism: Verrucomicrobiales bacterium (assembly GCA_029213195.1). Lineage (GTDB taxonomy): Bacteria > Verrucomicrobiota > Verrucomicrobiia > Verrucomicrobiales > DEV007 > Arctic95D-9. The sequence continues at coordinate 14,092 of JARGNI010000040.1, read as the reverse complement.
GAGATCGGCGATCGTCTGTCTCTCCGTGTCGATGACGAGACCGGTCTTCAGGAAGACGGGTCTGCTCAGTCCTCGGCGATGCGGGTATTCCCCCGTAACCAGGGCGTAGCGAGACGGTGTGCAGACGGCGGACGCAGAATGGGCATCCGTGAACTTCCGCCCTTCCTCCGCGAGCCTGTCGATATTCGGCGTCTTTAGCTTTGTTGCGCCATAGCAACTGAGATCGCCATAGCCGAGATCGTCGGCAAAAATGAGGACGATGTTAGGGGTGTCGGAGGCGAACGACGACGAAAGCAGCAGCGTGAGGAGAATGAGTGTTTGGTAGAGGCGCTTCATATAAAGTAAATTTCGTTCAATCTTGTGATCTATTCGCGAAATTCGCGGCTATTTCTTTGCATTCGCGTGAAAGGCCCATTCGCTTTCAACGCGAATGAAAAAGAATTTTCGAGAATGAAGCAAATTGACCGGTGGCGACGCCACTCTCTTCAATTAGCTCCCCCCTCATTCTCTCCTTCGCCAAATCACTCGGGCATGTTGAAGTCGAAGACGACGACTCGCTCCAGGTTGGGAACAACGACGTCCTTCACCTCCTCATGATGCGGATGGGGCAGATACTCGTCACGAGCCTGCGGGCTCTCGAAGGTCATGATGAAACCATGGGTGTAGTCGTCATTGAGACCCTCCGCGGAATCATAAGGACCGTAGTGAAAATCGAGCAGACCGGGGATCGATCCGACCATGCCCTCCATCGCGGTGAAGCATTCGTCGATCGTGGATTGCGAAGTTCCTTCTTTGAATTGAAAGCATCCGTAGTGTTTTACTTGTGGCATATCTTTGGTGGTTTGATTTGATAGAATTAGTGACTGCGACTGAAACGCGAATGTTAAAGAATGGGCGCGAATTTCGCGAATGGCTTGGTTTGCGGATAAAGGATCTGGGTCGCCTTCTCAGGGGCAAAGGTGCGAAAGAGCATTGACAGTGCGGATTGCAGTTCCCCTTCGACTGCACGTTTGGATATTCGCGTCATTCGCGTTCATTCCTTTTCATTCGCGTTCCCCTCCAAAAACCGTTCCATGACAACTCGCTTCCATTCCAGCTTCGGATTCTTAAAATTTATCACCAAGCCCAAGCCAAGCTCAGCAATCCGTAAATAGTTGAGCATCTGAGCCATCTCGTTTCCACCGATCTTTTCGACCGATTTTGCGTCAATCAGGACCTTAGAGTCGATGGTGATGTCCGGAATACAGTCTCCCACGATCTGTTCGCGGAAATAGATTGGATACGCCTTTTGCGGTTCGACACGAAACCCCTTTTCACGCAAAGCGATCACCATCGCTTTCTCATACGGCTTTTCTCGCAATCCAGGCCCCATTTCAGTGTGAACTTCCATAGCGGCACCGATGATTTCGTAGCTGTCATCGTTGAACTTCATGGAGGAGATCTTAACGCGAATGGAAAAGAATGGGCGCGAATTGCGCGAATAGCTTTCGCCCCTAGCCGAGATGTTTCAACAGGGCCTCGGCACAGGCCTGGGAGAACTCCGGATCGTTGATCTCGGCATCGACTTCGATCAGTTCGATAGAGTCGGAAAGGTTCTCCTTGATCGCAGAGAACAACGAGGCATCGGCCTCGGCATCATAGAATGCCTGCCCTTCTGCACTGATGATGCTGATTGCCTTGGTCGGAAGGAGCACAGTGACCGGCGCAGTGTAGGCATTGACCTTCTCGGCGAGAATCTTCCCGAGTTCGGCGCACTCCTCCGGAGTCGTTCGCATGAGTGTCACCTGGGGATTGTGGATGTAAAAATTCCGACCTTCGTATTTCTCGGGCACGGTCTCGCGCGCTCCAAAATTGGCCATATCAAGACACCCAGGAGTGACAATGGCAGGAACTCCCGCCTTCCCTGCAGCTTCAAGCCGGGTGGGTCCGGCCGACAAGGTTCCCCCAACGAGTTCGTCAGCCCATTCGGTCGTGGTGATGTCGAGAACCCCGGAAATCATCCCATCCTCGATGAGCGTCTCCATCGTCTTCCCACCCGTTCCCGTGGCGTGAAAGACGAGCACTTCGTAACCCGCTTCTTCGAGAATCGCCCGAGCCGCGTCGACACAATCCGTGGTATTGCCAAACATGCTTGCGGCGATCAGTGGCCGGTCCTCGCCGTCTTCGGCAATCTCCGACTCGACCATTCCACAGATCGCACCGACAGCGCGGGCGAAGATGATCTTGGAAATCCGATTCAGTCCCGCCACATCGACAATACTGGGAATCATCGTAATGTCCTTCGAGCCGACATAGTGGGCCGTATTTCCACTCGCGAGGGTCGAAACCATGACCTTCGGAAAACCGACGGGAAGTCCTCGCATAGCGCCGGAACCAAGTGCGGTCCCCCCGCCTCCACCGAGCGAGAGGATTCCGTCGATCTTCCCTTCTGCCGCGAGTTTCGCGACGAGTTTGGGAGCGGCTTCACTCATCGCCGTGACACATTCGCCACGATCCTGGCGTGCCATCAAGGCTTCGAGATCGACTCCTCCGGCAGCGGCAACCTCGAACCGGGAAACATCGGGCTCGACGGTCGGCTCGGAGCCCGTTCCTACATCGATCAGGAGTGGGGTGTGTCCTCTTTGGCGAATCAACTCGGCCACATAGGCATGTTCTTCGCCCTTCGAGTCGAGAGTTCCCAGGACGGCGATGATCTTGTTGCTTTCACTCATTTTCTCAGGAGGTGCGCTTCAGGGGGATTGCTTTGAATTCCTTGGTCAAATTGGTCAGGGACTCCTCCACGGCCATCCGCTCCAAGCTGGAGGCGCCTACAAAACCGACAGCATCGGTTCGTTCGTTGATAAAGGCCGCATCCGACGGCGTCGCGATGGGACCGCCGTGCGAAAGATAGATGACGTCGTCACGAACTGTGTTGCCTGCATCGATAATCTCCTGTGTTGCCTGGGCAGCATCATCGAGAGTCATCGCGGCATCCGTCACTCCGATCGAGCCTCCCACGGTACAGCCGACGTGCGCGATAATCACATCGGCTCCCGCTTCGGCCATATCCTTGGCCTCCTGGGGCGAGGCCACGTAGACGATGGAGAAAATGTCCATCTTTCGGGCGAGAGCCACGGTCTCAACCTCCTTGTAGGTCCCCATCCCTGTCTCTTCGAGCTGCTGACGAAAGTCTCCGTCAATGATTGAGTGAGTTGGGAAATTGTTCATCCCGGAAAATCCCATCGACTTCACCTGTTGCAGCCAGTGCCACATCCGTCGACGCGGGTCGGTGCAATGCACTCCGCAGATGACCGGAATCTCTTCCACGACCGGCAACACTTCGTATTCACCGATTTCCATGGCGACCCCATTGGCATCGCCATACCCCATCATCCCGGCGATCGAGCCATGTCCCATCATTCGATAACGACCTGAGTTGTAGATGATGATCAGATCGGCTCCGCCCTTTTCAATGAACTTGGCACTGATTCCCGTTCCAGCTCCTGCGGCGATGATCGATTCGCCTTTTGCTAGCGTGTCGCGAAGACGCTCAATAACTTCTTCCCTCGTGTAGGGGTTTCCGACTCCGGTCCATGGATTTGGCATACCGGGAACCTATCGAAATCAAATTGGACCTGCCATAGCAAAAATCCACATCGAGATTCCACCTCCGGACGGCTTGAGGCCATCCAGTCTCGCTCCAGACCTGGAAACTTCGTAGCTCTGCAGGAACCGCTCACGCTCCGCCACAACTCCCTCTAGGGTTGGTAACTAATCACGTGAGCATTCGTCTGGTTGATACGGAAGGCGACGAAATTGTCAGGCAACGCCTGCCTATTCGAATCCCGATAGATCGTCACGTGCCAATTGTCTTGATCGGAACGACTGGGAAGACTCGTTTCTCCATTCGGAAAGATGGAAAACCGAACGACTTCGCCGGTTTGCTCCAACTCTGAGAAGACCCGTGTCTCCCTCTCGGAAGCCCCATCTCGCAAGAGAGTCGAATGAGATTCGCCGAAGACAAAGCCATCGGCCAGCCATTCCGTTTTTCCCAAGGGATACCTCTCTCCATCTGACAACCACTTCCAGAACGCGTAGCCCACAAATTTCGGATCCCGCTCTCCGTTCCTGACAACCCGAATGAACTCGACATCCACGACCACATCCTCAGCCATCGCAACCTGGCAAGCTCTTCCCATGTCTTGCTCGAACTGATCAGCGGCCGCAGTGAGCGATCGCGATTGAATCGTTGGAATGAGCGCAGGGACAGACCACGCCGCGATCAAGGTGATCAAAGCAAGAATCACCAAGAGTTCAAAAATCGAGAAGCCGCGAGGACTCGATCTGGCGCACCTATCTGTCATCTGAAATTACGATTCAAAGTCCCCATATCAAAAATTCACGTCCGTCCACTTCGACGCCCGAAGACTGATCACCGTCGAAAAGACCCGGTAGTCGACCCGCTCTTCCTGGAGATGCTCCTCCAGAGCGTGCAGGTCCTTCTCGAAATCGGCCGCCTTTTCAAAAGGTGCGATTTCCTCGAACTGAAGCTCCACTGGAATCCGGTTGGCACGACCTCCTTGCAACCTCCCAAAGTCTCCCTCTGATACCGCGACCATGGTCATCTTGATCATCGGGGGAATTTCATGCTGAGTTCTCGCAGCGTTCGAGAGTTCCGGAGCCAGCGAATAAGCCCGAGAGTCAAAACGGTATTGCTCAGCGAGTTTGTGAGCCTCTTCTGGTTCCGTGCTATCAACCGGGTGGATCAGGAACAGGATGATATTCTCCGCGAGAACACTCACATTCTCACTCACAAGGTGATTGGTAATCCAGTCATACTCCACCACGGTATCTTCGGAATGAAGAACCAGCTCTTCGGTGGGGAGATGATACTCGAACAATCGAAAGCGATACCGATCCGCCACCGCCCCTCGCGCGAACAGAGGCTGCCACTCGACATCTCCGCTGAAGCCAGCAAAATAGCCCCATCCATTCAGCAGGGAGGCCAGACCTTTCAAGTCCTGCTGACGCGAAATTCCGAACGGAGCTTCGAAAAAGATCGCGCTTCCTGAAGCTTCCACCAGGGAATCAGGCACCAGGTCCTCAGCCGGGCCGGCGACGAAATGAAGATGGCTCGATTTCCTGTACTGAACCGGCAGACCTCCATCCATCTCATAGTCCCAATAGGTATCGATTCTTGCTTGTGAGATCCGGTTCGCAATCGTTTCGAAGGCATTCCGCGCATCCCGAAACTCGATCGATCCCCCTCGCACCCTCGACCAGCCCTTCTCGACCTCGCCGAGCATGAACGACACCATCAGGATCATGAGCGAAAGGATCGCCATGGAAATGAGCAACTCGACGAGGGAGAATGCCTTCGAATCGGCCGACTTGCATTCACACCTCATTTTGTCAGGGGGCTTCAACCTTCTCGATAGGGTTCAAGTTCGGAACGATGACGAAGTGATTCGAGATTCTGCCTGAATTCTCCCCACCCTTGAGCGCTTCGCCCCCCAACTCGCCCGGGACATTCGTCACTCGTATGAGAATCCTGCGTAGATCCCGCGATCGATCGATGCGCATTTTCTCATCCCCTGGCAGCGAAGTGGCGGAGGCAGCACTCGCCGAAGTCGAGGCCCCCGCCAATTCGATCGAAGCGGTGTAGATGTGGTTCCGCAAACCGCTCCTCTCGAGGGCATTCCCCTGATCATCAAAATAGCGAACCATGGTGCCATTGCTGGAGAATTGCTCGGCGTATTCCTCCCAGTCGCTGGAAAGGGCGTCGCTCGAAATCGTTTGAACAATGCGAGCAATCACGGAGAGGTCTCCCGCTCGCCTCACTGTATCAAATCCAGAAGGAATCAACCCGATCAGGCTGATCCCCACCGTCGCGATAATGCCGAGAGCGAAAAGAACCTCCAAGAGGGAAAACCCACCTGACTCTCGACTGGAGAAATTCCTCATGGAGAAAACCTCCTGTTCTCGAGCAATCGAAACTGCCATTGATCGGACAAATCCTCTTTTTCATTCGCAGGGTCGGCGAAGTCGGGGTGATCCGCCGTCGGGTTCACATATCTTTCGATCATGGTCGATCCCCGATAGCGCCCGACGATGGTATCCATGTCAGGGTCAAACTGCCCCGGGTCGGACTGCCTCCCTTTTCGAATGACCTCCACCCTCGTGTGCACTCGGAAGACACTGCTGCGAGTGGTAAGCCTGGGATAGATGTTGGCATAGGATCTCTCCTTCACGTTCTCACCGGTCACGACGTGCCCCTGCCAGAATGTCCCATCGCGATACTTCTCGAGAGATTCCTCATCCCGTACGAGATGAAGCTCGCAAATCTCCGAGGGATATTTGAAGAGGGAATTCGCAGCAAACTTCTCCTCGAACTGCTTCAAGGTTTCCTCGGGATCCACCGGCTTTCTCATGGCCACCCTGCCCTTGGCGGCATCATCCCATTTCTTCCTCGTCTCGGGATCGAGATTCCCTCGGCTTTGATTCGGAAGCCACGGGTGATCCGACGTCTCATGATCCCATAATTTGTAGATCTGTGACATGTCATTGGGGATCGCGAGAGGCTCCTCGGATTTGAGTACGCCATGCAGTCCTGTCGCCCTTTTGATATAGGTGAAGGGAACCATCTGGTAGTTCATATTGATCTTCCCAGACGTCGCGAAAGGAACCGAGATCGCGTAGGGCTCGACGACAGGCATCCAGAAATATTCCATGAAGAGGTGATCCGGTGGATCCTCGTTCCCAGGATGCCCCTCCTGGGGACGGAACAGCAGCGTCTCCCATGGGCGCTCACGAAGAACCCCGGCGGGAAGAGATCCCAGCATTCCGGGAGAAGGAATCATGCGATTCGGGGAGAAATTTACGTAAGTCGGGCTTCGGTAGTTCCAGGCGAAATAGGCATACTGCCCTCGCGTCGCCACGTTTCCCTCATCCGGCCGATTGATGTAGCCCCCGTCCCCGATCTGCGCAACGCCATTGTCGAAATCGCCATAGAGATTCCGGGAGCCTGTCCCCGGCGGGACATCCGGCAAGCGCGAGTAATGATATACGGCCGGGGTGAGCTGGGTCTCATCCTCATCCTTCGATGTGAGCCCCGGCTCGTTCGAATACCCATAGAGAAGGTGAGTGCCCTGGGTATCGGCGAAGAGGTGATCGAAGTTCGTCGTGCGATCGTCGTAGTTGGGCAAGGGTCGAAAGACCGTGTCCGGCACGACATGTTTCGCGGCGACGAGCCGATAGTCCCCATGCCAGGGCACGAAGCTCCTCACGACATCTTCCGCGCGAAACACCCCGCCCTTCTTGAATCCGGGCGAATTTCCTCCACGATCTTTCGGCCACCTTCTCTTCGTTTCGGAATACTCATTCCCCGGAGCATGCGGAGTCTGCGCCGCATTGGCATAGCGAGTTCTGATATTCCACCAGAAGGAAGTCCCCGTGCCACCCGTGCCCCGAAACCGCGTCGTCCCCCCTTTGACAAGCTCAGGCATGGGAAACTCGCCATCGGGTATTTCCAGTTCGATCGTCTGGATTTTCTTCTCGTCGAGTGGCTCCGTGCCCTGAAAGATCTCTACTGTCACGCTCCCTCCGGAGAACTTGATCGAATCCCCCTTTACCCGGAGCCGCTTGGTGATGAACGGATAGTTGTTTCTCGCGACGAAAGTTCGGATTCCCGACGAACCACCCCACGCTCTTCCATGCCAGGAGCGGCTGAGCCCACCGGGGCGGAAGGTCTTCCTTTCCGGAAACTCCATCGACTCCGTCGAAGTACTCCGAGCGCCTCCATCGCTCACCTCCACCTGCTCGATCTCAAATCCGTCCAACCCAGTCACTCGCACCGAAAAGTCGTTGTAGAGCGGAGGCCATCCCATCGAGGGCGAAAAAGGCTCCATCAGGAATCCGACTTCGATGAGCTTCTCGTCGTCTCTCAACTTCTTCTCATCTCCTCCCTCCGGCTGGATCCCCTCGGTGCCATCTCCACAGCAAATGAAATGGAGCCCGAACTCGCTGAACGTGAAGAAACGGCCAAAGCCCATCAGCTTTTCCTCATTTCGAATCGGGCTCACCTGTCCTCCACTCGCATAGAACCGTCTCGCCCGACGACTTCCGTCGGGATTGATCATCGGAGCCATGTCGCGAAGATTCGTCGATCGGATGTAGTCGAAGACCCCCAGGGCAACCTGCGGTAGATCCTCTTCCCACTTGTCTGCGAAAGTCCCTCCCCATCCGGGGACATTCTCGTTCAAGTCTCGGACCAGCCAGCGGTAGAGTTCCTGGTTCCTTGAGATATTCTCCCAATCCGCAGACGGGCTCTTGGCATCATTCCGCTGCACGGCATAGAGATGCCCGCCACTCGTGGAACAAAAAGCCATGAGATTGTCGAAAGCGGTGCGGGGATAGTAGGGCTCGTCACCCAGTGGCCACATCGCAATCTTGGGTTTCCCCAATGGGTTCAGTTCGGGAGCGCGACTATTGGCCGTGAGAAAAAATCCCGCCACCCTCAACGCTTCCGGAGAGATCAACTCGGCTCGTTCCCGGTCCGGTTGAAAAATGAACTCGTCGATCGTGGCAAACAATCGATCCACATCCGTCGTAATCGGTTGTCCCGGTCTCGCCGTGCCTCCCCGGGTTCCGCCCGACCCGATGCGGGGAATGAGGTCATAGATCTTCTCTTTGCTCGCGGCCGTCAATGCCCCCTTGCTGTCGGGAAACAGGACCGGGCTGAGAGCGGTTGTCGCCGGGTGGCCAGGATAACGTTGATACTCGTTTCTTCCCGGCTGGAACTTTCCATAGTCCATGTCCTTCTGATTGATGCAACGTGGCGTATCCCAGAAGGTTGGTTCGGAGGCGGTGTTCACATTGATCTTCGAGGACTCATCATCCGCCCAGAATGCGACCCTGCCGACGATTGGATTCTCTTCGGTTGCGGACTTCTTCCCCACAAACTTGCCATTCTCATCCAGGGTCCCCAGTTCCCCATCCTGCAACACATAGAGCCACTCGACCGGCATCGGGAGTCGATAATCCATCCGGTCTCCCGTTTTCCTGGCCCCATCGACCGCTCCGGCATCAAAGTCGAATCCTTCCACGCCGTATTCGAAGGCATACGGATCGACGATGGGAAAGTAGATTTGCTCTTTTCGGACCACCGGTTCATTTAGGTCCACATAGCGATTCTCGAATCGTTCGCTCGTCCAGTTCGCGGGAGGGACATCCGACGCCAGGGCAGGCTCCTCCGTGACCGTCATTTCCGAGTCGCTGTAGAGCTTGACCCCCAGGAGAAAATCTCCTTTCTCCTTGTAGACTCTCACGGCTCCGGGCTGGGATGCCCAAACCTCCCGACCGGACACCGAGTCGAATTGCCCCGTTCCCAGACGAATCTGGCTCACCGCGAGACTCACTGCAGTCTCGTTCAGCTGCCGGACTTCGATCCCATCCGCATACTTTCGAGCGCTTTCCAGCTCATTGGTGCTGATCGTCAAAATCGCGATCACCAGGAGTCCCAGCATTGCGACGAGAAACAACACGACAATCAGCGCGATTCCCTTGTCCCTGAGAACCAAAGGAAATTCGAGCAGTCTCTTTTTCCGGGATGTTTTTTGAGCTCTCTTCATCAGAAATCTCGCACCTGACTTCCCGATCGATTTCGCCAGGGAAAAAATCAGGCGCAGGATCGTAACATCCTGACCGCATCTGGGAATCACCAAATGCAGTATTTTACCGTCCTGATACCGTGGGACTTATGAGAGATCTGAGAGAAGGGAATCCGCGCTGGCTGGCAAGCGATGGTGCTTGCGCTGGAGAATGAAGAAGTTTGCCCCCTTCGCCTTCGAACCGCTCCAGGAAATACCGACAGTGGGACTTGAACCCACACGAGCAAAGCTCAACGGATTTTAAGTCCGTTGCGTCTACCGATTCCGCCATGTCGGCTTCTCTTGGAAGGGCCGTATCATCCGGTCGCGATCGGGAAAAATCAACTCTCGTCGTGGGCGAAAGATGTCTTTCCTTCGCCGCCCTTTTCCCTACGATCTTCCATCCATGAAGCTCAGTGCCCCCTCCTTTTTTGTCGCCCTTGCCTTTCTCACCGGCTCACCTCTCGCAGCCCAAACAAAAGCGAAGAAGAAGACGCCGCCTTTCTCCTGGGTCAATTCGATCGAGAACCTGGATTCCCGAAAAGATCTTCCCAAGGGCCTTCAGCACGGGACGTTCCAGAGTCCTTCGATGAAAGTGGAGGTCGGCTACTTCATCTACCTTCCTCCCGCTTACGAAAGTCAGCCCGATCGTCGTCTTCCCGTCGTGTTCCACCTTCATGGAGGCCGGCCTGGGAGTGAGAAGAAATCCATCAAACTCGCCAGCTATGTCGCGAAGGCGATCGAGACGGGAAAGATCCAGCCGACCATCTACGTTTTCCCCAATGGCGGACCAATGAGCTGGTACAACTACCCGCAGATCGACCATGGCCAGGGCGAAGATGTCTTCGTGAAAGAGCTCATCCCGCATATCCAGGAGACCTATCGAACTCGAGAGCTTGCGATCGAGGGCTTCAGCCAAGGGGGACGCGGAACGACTCGGATCATGTTTCAGCATCCCGAGCTGTTCGTTTCGGCGGCGCCGGGAGGATCAGGATACGAGCCGGAGAAGCGAATCCAGGAGAACAACGGAGCCGAGAGCGAAAGGGTCGTTTTTGCTCCCGGATACAATGCCTGGGATCTCGCTGACAAATACGGAAAACGCGAGGACAAGGACAAGCTGCCCATTCTCCTCTGGGTGGGAACGAAGGGTTTCAACTACGAGTTCAATCTCAAGTTTTCAGAGCACCTCAAGACGCTCGAGATCCCACATGAAATGCTCATCGTTGAAGGAGTCGCTCATTCCGCCTCCGGGATCTACGAAAAGCGCGGACTCGAATTGATGAAGTTTCACCAGCAGTCCTTCGCCGCACCCGCGGAATAGAAAGCCAGCCTCGGCTCCCGCCCATCAGATCAGCTGTCGATTCTTGACGTTGAGATACTGCGTAACGGTCTCGGTGCAGAGTTCCGCGTGCTCGGGAATGCCGAGTTCGACACCGAGATGCGAAAGCTTGTTACCGACCTCCCGAAGGTCGTGCCACTGGAAGTGCCCTCCCAATCGATCGTAGATCTCGGAAGCGCTTTCCGGTTCCTCCTTTCCCGAGAACAAGGGGAAGGCCGCCTCGGGCCGGACCATGTTAACGAGAATCAAGTGCTGCTTGTTGATCAGGGGCAGCGTCTCGCAAAAGTGCTCGGCAGTCAGTGGATCGCTCAGGTCGACGAGAAAAACCAGCAGGGCGCGTCGCGTCAACCTCTGTCGCAAGGCGATCATGAGTTGCTCGAAATCCGGCGCGACCTCCTTGGGCTCGAGAGTGTAGAGCGCGTCGCGGACCAGGTTGTAGTGTTGTTTCCCGTTTCGTCCGCGGATCAGCCGATCCACTTTGTCCGCAAAACTAACAAAACCAAATAGATCTCCCTGCCTCTCGGCCACGGAGGCAAGGATCAACGAGCAGTGGAGGAACTTCTCCAACTGGGTTGTGACCATCTCCTCTCCTCCCGAGGAACTTTCCCGATAGAGCCAATCACCTTCCTGGGCCTGGTCGACTGGAACTCGAATTTCCCGGCCACTGAGGCGGGAGTGATCCACCACGACATAGACCTCCTGCGTTTTCTCGATCTGGTAGGTCTTGGTCACCGGCATCTGCCGACGAGCCGTCGCCTTCCAGTCGATGTCGGTATAGTCATCTCCGGGCTGGTATTCCCGAAGTTGCTCGAAGTCTCGGCCTTTCCCGACCTGTCGGACGAGGTGACTGCCTTCATGCCCTCGCATCAGGAAAATACTGGAAAGGCGCTTACGCTCGAAACTGAGATCGGGATAGACTCGAACCTCGGTGCGGATCTCGACCTTTCTCCGCCAGAGCCAAAGGGAAAGCGCAGAGGTCGTCTCGAAGTGAATCGACTCGAGGAAAAACTGCCCCCGCTGCAGGAGCATCATGGGGATCTCGGTTTGCACTTTCTTCGCTGCGGGGAGCGGCTTCAGATCTCGAACAGGTTCCCCTTCCAGTTTCATCCAGGGGAAGGATTCCAAGGCATACCGAAAAAGGGGAAGCTCGTCTCCCAGGTTGACGAAAGAAACGGGAAGACTCACCTCCCTCCCTTTCGTCGCCCTGAGCAGTTCAGGAACTTCGCATTGCACCCCCTCGAGATGATTCCGGGAACGAAGAAGGTCGAAAACCGAAACGGCGCCGAAGACGATGAGGATGCCCCACCCCAACTGACCGGCGAGGCCATCGCTGTAAACCACCATCGTGGTGGCCGGGACAACCATGCACAGCGCCAGCCAGAGAAGCGGTCGATTCGGGACGGGGCGCATGAGAAATCCTAACGGATGTTCAACGCGGGACTGCCACGGCCTCCAACAACTTGTCGACCGCCTCTCGGACGGTCATTCCCTCGATCTCATACTCTGGTCTCAAAACGATCCGATGGGAGAGCACCGGATAGGCCATCGAGCGAATGTCGTCTGGAGTGACGTAGTCTCTCCCATCGATGGCGGCGTAGGCTCGGCTGGAAAGCAGGAGCGCCTGCGTCGCCCGGGGTCCCGCCCCGGTTTGAATGCTATCGAGCTCTCTCGACGTCCGGACGAGGTCGACGACGTAGGAGACGAGCTCATCTTTCACCGTAATCGTTTCGAGCGCTTCCTGCATCGTCAGGATCTGGTCTTCGGTGAGGACCGATTCGACTTCTCCGCTGTCGAGAATCTTTTCCGGGGTCTCCTTCCCAAGACTTTGGAAGGCGAGTTGTTTCTCCTGGTCCGCCCCCGGGTAATCCATTTCCACTCGCAGGAGAAAGCGGTCCTTCTGGGCCTCGGGCAATGGGTAGGTACCCTCGTATTCGATCGGGTTCTGCGTGGCAAAGACGGTAAAGCTGTCCGGAAGCTGGTGAGTTTCTCCATCGATCGTAACCTGCCGCTCCTGCATAGCTTGAAGCAACGAAGACTGAGTCTTGGCCGGTGCCCGGTTGATCTCGTCGGCGAGCAGGAACGAGGTGAAAATAGGCCCTTTCACAAGGTGGAAAGAACCTTCCTGCATATTGAAAACATTGGTCCCGGTGATGTCGGAAGGCATCAAGTCCGGAGTGAATTGAATCCGCGAAAACTCGGTTCCGAGAACCTTGGCGAGGGTTCGCACGAGGAGGGTTTTGGCGACTCCAGGCACGCCCTCGATGAGGATATGATTCCCGGTGAAAATGGCGATCAGCGAGTGGTCGACGACCTCTTCTTGTCCGATAATGACCTTGGCGACTTCCTTCCTCGCCTTGGCGAGGATTTCCTTGACGGCCGGAGCGGGATCGGCGGCGGCTTGTTCTTCCATAATGAGCTCTCGGTTCATCGCATAGACTATGCCTCGCAGGCAAGAGGATAATTCGCAGATGATCCCTCTCCGCACCCCTTTCAACCGAGGAATTGACATCGAACCCGTTTCCTTGTGTCCTAGCATGCCACGCAGCAGATTCGATTCTCAACCCTGAGGTATTTCCGATTCCACGGAAATTTCACAGGCCCTTCCGACCCATCTGAACGCTCTACCTCCCCATGATGTCTGCTGAAGAAGGAATACACTCACGCAGTTCCATGAGTGACGAAAATTCCATAGTACATCGCATTGCCCTTCTCGACATCTTGCGCGGATTCGCCCTGATCGGAATCCTCTTCCCAAACATCTTTGCGGTTGCCGATATCCGGTGGCTCGAAAGTCCAGAGGATCAATGGATCCGGGATTCCTGGGCATACTTCTTTAAAGGACGTTTCTTTCCGATCTTCTCCCTGTTGTTCGGGATTGGTTTTTTCCTGTTCACTGAGAACGCCGAGAGGAAGGGGCTCCCCGCCAAGCGGCTTCTGAAAAGGCGGCTCTGGCTACTATTGCTTCTGGGAATTCCTCATCAATTCTTTCACCCCGGTGAAGCGCTGCTCTACTACGCGATTTTTGGATTTCTCCTCTTCCCTCTCGGCGGACTTTCTCAACGAGTTCAGTTGCTAGTCACCGTTCTCCTTTTGATCGGAGGGGTCCTGACCACCAGCGCATTTCTTA
>JARGNI010000039.1 GCA_029213195.1 Verrucomicrobiales bacterium | reverse complement strand
AAGTATCGGGACGACTGGATTGACTGCGCTGCGCTCCGTCTGTCTCCGCTCGCGGGCTCGCTGCGGCTCGAACGAGTTCTTCATCCAGTCTTTTGGATTGAGCTTTGCTTCGCAAAGTATCGGGACGACTGGATTCGAACCAGCGACCTCCTGGTCCCAAACCAGGCGCACTACCAAGCTGTGCTACGTCCCGTGCTTTGTGAATCGCTCCGCAAAGGAAGGGCGGGTAACTTCCTCATTTCGGTTCAGATAGCAAGTGGATTTCTTGGGCTGGTGAAAAGAGCTGGGATATGGATCTCTCTTTCTCAGGCCCGGAAGCGGAGCCGAAGTAGACGCAATCTTCACAAAAGCCTCTATTTCCGGGATTTCGGACGGGATTCGAGATTGTAATTGCTGTAAAATACGTAGTTTGAAGCCGAGACCTTTTTTCCCTCATGCCTGAATCCCCCGAAAGCCAACGCAAGACCCTCGAAGAGCGACACCAGATGTCGGACCTGGAGCGACTCCGGCACTCCACCGCCCACGTTCTGGCCACGGCCATTTGCCGGATCTGGCCGGATGCCCAGTTTGCTGCCGGGCCTCCTGTGGAAAATGGTTTCTACTACGATGTCGATCTCGAGCATCGCATCACGCCCGATGACTTCGAGAAAATTGAGGCGGAGATGAAGAAGGTGGTCAAGGAGAACCAGCCTTTCGAGAAGATGATCGTCAGTCGAGAGGAAGCTCTCGGGATGGCAAAAAAAGGCCGTCTTGCCGCCGAGACAGAGCGCGGGGTTCCCAGCCAATACAAGATTGATTTGCTCGAAGATATTCCGGAAGACGAAGAGATTTCGATTTTCAAGAACGGGGAATTCTGGGATCTCTGCGCGGGACCGCATGTCGCCCGCACCGGGAATTGCAAGGCCTACAAGGTCATGAGTGTTGCCAGCGCTTTCTACAAGGGAGACGCTGCCAACCCTCAGCTCCAGCGGGTCTACGGAACCGCCTTCAAGAATAAAACGCTTTTGACCGAGCATCTCGAGCGCTTGGAAGAAGCGAAGCAGCGAGATCACCGAAAGATAGGGAAGGACCTCGATCTCTTCCATATTGACGAAAGTGTGGGCCAGGGGTTGGTCCTCTGGAAACCCAATGGATCTGTGATTCGTCAGGAACTGCAGGATTTCATTTCCGAGCATCTTGAGCGCCAGGGATACAGCCAGGTTTTCACCCCGCACATCGGGAAGCTCGATCTCTACCGGACTTCAGGACACTTTCCTTACTACGCGGATTCCCAGTTCCCGCCTCTGGCGGAGCGCGAGGCGATGAAGATTCTCTCCGAGGAAGGATGCAGCTGCGGGGAACTGAGCAACAAGCTCGAGACCGGAGAAGTCGCCGGCTTTCTGCTCAAGCCGATGAATTGTCCGCATCACATCAAGATTTTTCAGAGCAACCACCACAGCTACCGGGATCTTCCCGTGAGACTGGCCGAGTTCGGGACGGTCTATCGTTGGGAGCAGTCGGGAGAATTGGGGGGGATGACCCGGGTCCGCGGGTTTACCCAGGATGATGCCCATCTCTTCTGCACGGAGGAACAGGTGAAGGATGAAATTCTCGGTTGTCTCGAACTCGTCAAGATCGTCCTCGGAACGCTGGGGATGGAGGACTACCGGGTTCGCGTCGGTTTGCGAGATCCCGATTCCACCAAGTATGTGGGGAATCCCGAGAACTGGGATCATGCCGAAAACGCGCTTCGGGAGGCCGCCTCGACCCTGGGGACCGAATTTTCCGAAGAACCTGGAGAAGCAGCCTTCTACGGACCCAAGATCGATTTCGTGGTCAAGGATGTGATCGGTCGAGAGTGGCAGTTGGGAACCGTGCAGGTCGACTACAACCTGCCCGAGAGATTCGGACTTGAGTATATCGGGCCGGACAACAAGCCCCATCGCCCGGTGATGATCCATCGAGCTCCTTTTGGATCGATGGAGCGCTTTGTCGGGGTCCTGATCGAGCACTTTGCCGGGAAGTTTCCGACCTGGCTATCTCCCGAGCAGGTCCGAATCCTTCCCATTTCGGAGAAGTTCGAGACTCCTGCCCAAGAGGCATACGAGAGACTCCGAAAAGCCGGCGTCCGAGTGACTGTGGATACTACAGCTGAAAAAGTGGGAGCAAAAATTCGACTTGCTCAGTTGGCGAGGATTCCGTATATGTTAATTATAGGAGCTAAGGAACAGGAATTGAATCAGGTATCTGTTCGTCATCGCGATCGTGGTGACGAAGGTTCTGTCGGTGTTGAGGAGTTCGTAGAGAAACTCACCGCCGAGATCCGCTCCCGAAGTCTATGATCTGTTCCTTTCGTTTTCTGTCCTTTCTTACTGTCCTCTCGAGCGAGGGCAGTCGTCCAAGGTTTCGTCCTTGTGACAAAATTTATCTTTCTTCTCCCGATCGAGAGAATTTGTTCGTCGATTGTAAGAACGCACACCCAACGGAGGTAATACGCTATCGCTAAGAGACCCATGAGACGCCGGCCGCGCCAACCTAGGACGCGGGTCAATGAAAGAATCAGGGCATCCGAAATTCGGGTGATCTATGGGGAGCATAATGTCGTGCTTCCTACTCACAAAGCCCTGAAGAAAGCAAAGGAGTTGGGACTCGATCTCGTTGAGATCGCCCCCAATGCTCGTCCACCTGTTTGCCGGATCGTGGATTACGGCAAATACAAGTATGAGCAGTCGAAGCAGAAAAAGGCGGACAAGCCGAAGAAGCGGGAGAAGGAGGTCAAGTTTCGGGTCAATATTGATCCCCATGACTACGGCATCAAGATGATGCACGCCGAGGATTTCCTGGCGCACGGCTTCAAGGTGCGAATTCAGCTTCAATTCCGGGGACGTCAGATGGCGCACAAGGAATTGGGCTTCCAGCTCATGGAGCGGGTCAAGGAAGACCTCAAGGACATGGCCCACATCGATCTCGAGCCCAAGCTCAACAATCGAAACATCCTCATGATGGTTTCGCCTCTTCCTCCGGAAAAGCAGAAGCGCAAGTTCCGGAAGCATGACGAAGAGTTTGATATCGACGAGTCAGATGCCGCCAACGAGGAGTCTCAAGAGGACGACGAGGAGTCCCATGAGGACGACGCTACCGACGTAGTCGACGAGCAGGATGCCTCTCCCGAGAGTGATGACTCGGAAGAGAAGGAGTAGATTGTCTGGATCTCGGGACCGAGTCCTGTCGTGAAATCGCTCCTCCTCTTTGATATCGACGGAACCCTGATCGATACCGAGGGCGCTGGCTTGGTATCCTTGGAGGAAGGTTTTTTTCGCTCCTTTCCGGAACGAAGCGGCAGCCGATTTCCCGCCCTGGATCTCGGAGGTGCGACCGATGGGAGTGTTGTTGCGTTCCTTTTCGAGCACTTCGAGATCGAAGATCACGATCGTCACCGGGCTCATTTTTTCCGGAACTACGAGGAAGCGCTCGCGGAGAAGCTGAGAGAATTTCTTTCGATGAAGAAGGGGAGAGTCTTGCCTGGAATCCCGGAATTGCTGGCCAGGTTGGCCGAGCGCCATCACGATTTTGTTCTCGCCCTCCTCACGGGAAATACCGAAGCGGGAGCCCGTATCAAGTTGGAGTCATTTGGGCTTGATTCGTATTTTCCCTTTGGCGCTTTCGGGAGTGATCATCATGACCGGAATCAGCTGGGACCGATTGCCCTGGAGCGGGCCAGGAAGGCGACGGGTCGATCTTATCCAACGACCAAGGCGCTGGTGATTGGTGACACGGGGAAAGATATCGCCTGTGCTCGGGCCTGTGGAGCGAAGGTTCTCGCAGTAGCTACCGGGACGGTGTCACGCGAAACCTTGGCAGCAGATTCACCCGATGGCCTTCTCGACGATCTCTCCGACACCGCCGAGGCAGTGGAGCTCGTCGAGTCATTGCTCGATCTCTAGTCGAGTCTGGAAACCGCCATGGATCGATTCGGGTGCGAATGAAAGTGAAGGACACAAACGGAGTTGCGCCATCCGATTTCATGGGATGCCAAGCCCAGCTCTTTTGCCCTGAGGCACCTGTAGCCGGAAGGCCGGCCCCCGGTCTCTGCAAGGGCCGGGGAGGAAGCCTGATTTTCAACGAGACGCATTCTGTCGGAATCGTGGCCGATTCCGCTACGGAAAAGTAGCCACCTTCGGAAGAAGGTGGGCCCGGCAGGCGAGGCTCGCAGACCGCGTCCGCGCTCTCCCGAGCGCAGCGACACGACACCCCAGCAGTTGCGATCCGGGACGCTGTCGATCTGCCAGTGTTTTGTCTCACACTTTCATTCCCACCCGATCAATTCTTCACCCTTTACACTCTCGCAGCTTTCTGAGAAACTCGTAGTCCTCTTTATTCTATGAAAAACACCTTTCTCGTCCTTCTGGTTGTCACCTTGCTGGTTTCTTTCGTATCGCTCCTCTCCTCGCTCGGGCTTCTCGGCGGAGGCGGTTCCACAGCAGGTTCCGCCGGAAGCGTGACCTATGAATACAAGGCGCTTAGTGGACAGGAGATGGATGTGATTGGTTTCCGTGCGGTAGCCAAGGCGAACGATATTCCCATCTCTGAAGAGGGGGAAATCAGTTTTCCGAAGGAGATGGCCGATCAGCTCGTGAAAACGAGATTGCTTCCTCGGGAGATCCAGGAAGTCGAGAACGATGGTGGTTGGGAATTCGTGTCGGTTACGGCGGACAGCGTCTACATTTTCCGAAGAGCGAAGTAGCCATCCCATTTTCTCCGATGAATCCTGAGGGCAAGGCTCCCCCGATTCCGGACCTGATGCGTTGGGTGTTCTGGTTTGCGCTGATCAGTGCAATCGGTCTGTACTTCTTCTTTTTGCAGATCTCCGACATCTCCCCCAAACCGTCCGCGGAAGGGGACGGCATGTTGAAGAAGGTCCTTCTGTTCGTCGGTCTCGTGCTGATGGTCGTAAGCCTGGGAGTCAAACATTTCGTCCGTCATCGGATGAGGCCTGCAGGAGAAGCCGGAATCACTCCCAATTTGTTCGCGGCCTACATCATGGCGCTCGCTCTTGGCGAAGCCCCTGCCATTTTCGGGTTGGTGCTGGGATTCCAGGGAGAACCGATGAAAGACTATCTTCCTCTTTTCGTGATGGCCCTCGTCACGCTGGTTTTGATCGCCCCTCCTTTCTTCTTTCCTAAAGAGGAAGCTTGAAAGAGCGAAGAGCTAGCGGGAAAGGGCAAACCCGGCCCAAACGGCTATCATCCCGAGCAATACACTGAGTCCGATATTCAGGAAGGCGAGCCCACTCTGCCCGTTGCGAAGCAGTTCCAGCGTGTTCCAACTGAAGGTGGAAAAAGTCGTAAAGCTTCCCAGGAAACCGGTGAAGACCGCGAGTTGCAGGGTGTCGGAGAACCAGGCACGGTTCTCGAAAAGACCGAAAAGCCATCCGAAGAGAAAACAGCCGGCCGTGTTGACGACGAGGATTCCCCACGGGAATGCGGAAGAACTCGCGAGCCGCGAGTCGATCCAGTAGTGCAGCCCCCAGCGCGAGAGGGCGCCAAAGGAGCCTCCCAGCATCAGGGCGGCGACGGCTTTCCACATCGGATTCTCCCGTCCCTTTCTAGTAGTTGAGCGAATGCAGGGACTTGGGAACGAACTGACCGTTCTTGCGGATCAGCTTGCCGTCGAAATAGATCTCACCGCCACCGTAGTCGGGTCGCTGGATGTTGACGAGGTCCCAGTGGACGGAACTGCGGTTCCCGTTGTCCGCAACCTCGTAGGCCTGTCCGGGGGTGAAGTGAAAACTACCGGCAATTTTCTCGTCGAAGAGGATATCCCGCATCGGCTCCTTGATTTCAGGATTGAAGCCGATGGCGAACTCCCCGATGTAGCGCGCTCCGGGATCGGTATCGAAGATCTTGTTGATCGCCTTGGTATTGTTGGCGGTCGCCTTGACGATTTTTCCTTTCTCGAATTCCAGTTTCACGTTGTCGAAGGCGATCCCCTGGTAGATCGAGGGGGCATTGTAGCTGATCACGCCTTCGACGGAATCCTTGACGGGAGCGGTGAAGCATTCTCCGTCGGGAATATTGTGAGTTCCCCCACAGGGAATTCCGGGGAGTCCCTTGACGCTGAAACGCAGGTCCGTGCCCGGTCCCATGATGTGGACGTCGTTGGCTTCGGTCATCAGTTTCCCGAGGGCATTCATTCCTCGCTTGAGTTTGTTGTATTCCAGCAGGCAGACCCGGAAGTAGAAATCCTCGAAGGCCTCGGTCGACATCCCGGCACTTTGAGCCATGGAGGGGTTGGGCCAACGAAGGACGCACCAACGTGTCTTGTTGACGCGCTCGTTGAGGACTGGTCGCATCTTGGTCGAGAGCATTTGCATCTTCTTGGCTGGCACGTCGGACAACTCGTTGACATTGTGACTGCCCCGGATCGCGATGTAGCAATCCATATTCTTCATCTGGTGCATCGCGTGCTTGGCGATCGTGGAATACTGCTCCTCGGTCGCAGCGCGTCCCATCTCCCGGCTGATCTTGGCATTGTGGATATTGATGAAAGGAGTCGCTTTCACAGCCCGGACCTCGCGGATCAAAGCGATGCCCATCTCCTCGGGAACATCGAACAGTTCGATCAGCACATTCTCGCCTCTCTTGGTGGCGGTAGAGTAGCGGACGAGTTGGCGGGCGAGTTGGTCGATGCGAGGATCATGCATGGCGGTAGTCTCCGTGGAAAACGGGTTTGTGAAAAGGGGAAATTGTGGCGTAGTTGAAAGTCCATGTCTGAAGGAATGATCAGCAGCATCGAGGAGATCCGCGAATTGCGAGAAGAGTTGGAGGCGAGTGGACGGAAGCTCGTTTTGACCAATGGAGCTTTCGATGTGCTCCATGTCGGTCATGTCCGGTATCTTCGGGAAGCGGCGGCCCTGGGCGACCGACTGGTGGTCGCGATCAACAGCGACGAATCGGTGCGAGAACTGAAGGGGCCCGACCGCCCCGTGTATTGTGAAGCCGATCGTGCCGAGATCCTCTGTGCCCTCGGCTTTGTCGATCATGTAGTCGTTTTCAGCGAGAAACGGGCGACCGGTGTGATCGAGAAAATCCGCCCCCATATCTACACGAAGGGCGGAGACTACACTCCGGATTCCCTCATCGATGAGGAAAAGGAATTGCTCGACCGTCTCGGAATTGAGATTCGGATTCTCTCGCTGGTGCCGGGACAGTCGACGAGTGAGACGGTGAAACGAATTGCAAAAGAGGAGCCGGGATCCGGAAAGCCAAAGATTGCCATTCTCGGTTCTGGGAAGGGGAGCAATGCGGCAGCGATCTTGAAGTCGGTGGATGCGGGTTCGCTTGATGTCGAGGTCGCCGTGATCCTGTCCGATGTACCCGAAGCCGGGATCCTCCAGGTCGCAAAATCCGCAGGAGTTCCCTCGCTCGTCCTCGATCCCGGAACGGATCGAAAAGGACGACTCACTGATGCGGCGATCAAGGAGCTGACCGACCGCCTCGAGGCGGCGGAAGTCGATTGGGTCATCCTGGCCGGATTCATGAGGATTGTCAGAGATCCACTTCTTTCCGCTTTTCCGGATCGTGTCCTCAATCTTCATCCTTCGCTCCTTCCTTCCTATCCCGGGATTCATCCCGTGAAGCGGGCGCTCGAAGCGGGCGAGAAGGTAACGGGGTGCACTGTTCACCTGGTGGATGCCGGGGTCGATACGGGTAGGGTCCTGCGACAGGAGGAGGTTCCGATCGACTCGAGCGACACGGTGGAGAGCCTGACCGAGAAGATTCATGCCGTGGAGCATCGTATCTATCCGGAGGTCATCGCGGATTGCATCTCATAGATTCGCGAGGCTCTTTCCGAAGTTCGAAGCCTTGTTATTTTCGACCGCTTGTGGTTCAACCCTAGACATGACTCGCTTTGTTTTCTGCCTTCTGCTTTTTTCCCTGAGCCTGGGTCTGCTCTCGAGAGAAGTATGCGGGGAGGAGCAGCGCAGCGATGTTCCGACCCCACGGGTCATCGAGTATCCGTGGATGGATCTGGAGAAGTGGCGCTGGTTTCACACCGAGGATCTCAAGCGGGCCGGGGAGGGAGATGTCGATGTTCTCTTTCTCGGTGACTCGATCACGGAGTGCTGGGACACCCGAGGGCTCGAAATCTGGAATGAACGACTCGCTCCACTGAAGGCCGCCAATTTTGGGATCGGAGGAGATACTACTCAGAATGTGCTCTGGAGAATCACCGAGGGAGGAGCATTGGAGGGGATTTCTCCCCGGGTAATCGTTCTCATGATCGGGACCAACAATATCGGATTGCATAAGGATCCTCCCGAGAAAGTGGCTCGAGGTGTTCGTGCCATCCTCGCAGAGCTGCAGAAAAAGTTTCCTGACAGTGTGGTTCTTCTCCACGCCATTTTTCCCCGTGGGAACACCCCGGGCGATCCGATGAGACAGACCGTGGTTCAGACCAATCGGCTTCTCGAAAAATTCGGAGAACTGGCCAGCGTAAACTGGGTGCCGCTCTGGGATGTTTTCCTGGATGCCGAGGGCAATCTCCCGGCCAGGATCATGCCGGATGCTCTTCATCCCAATGCGAAGGGCTACAAGATCTGGGCCGACGAAGTGGTCCCGGTCATCGAAGCTACGTTGGCACGAACTCCGTGAGGCCGCTAGCGGAGCACTTCTAGATCTCGATGGCGAAGGTATCGCCAGCCTTGACCGAAAGGACAAAGCCGGTCATGAGATCGATCACGCGCTGGACATCATCGAAGTCCGCCATTTCCACGACCGAGTGCATGTAGCGGAGCGGAAGGGAAACCAGGGCGCTTGGGATTCCGCCCTGCTGGTGATAGATCGAGTCCGTATCCGTTCCGGTGAAACGAGATGACGCTTCGTGCTGCAGGGGAATCTCAAGATCTTTTCCAAGTTCGATGAGACGATCGACCATGAGCGGATGGTTCGCCGTGCCGTGGGTCAGGGACGGTCCTTCTCCCAGCTTCACATGACCGTGCTGGGCATGCTTGATGTCGGGGCTATCCGTCGCATGCGTCACGTCGAGAACGAGACAGAGGTCCGGATGAAGGCGATAGGAAGCCATCGTCGCTCCATAGCCTCCGATTTCTTCTTGAACGGCATTGAGGGCAACGCAGGAAGCCGACGGCTTCTCGGCGGCGAGACGGCGGGTGACCTCGGAGATAATGAAACCTCCGATGCGGTTGTCGAGCGCGCGACCAACGATCTGATTTTTTCCAAACGGTTGCGCGGCATCGGCATAGACACCGGGATGACCCACGCGAATTCCCATTTCGGCGGCTTCCTCTGGAGAACTGGCTCCGATATCGACATAGAGTTCGTGCACTTCGGGGGCTTTCTCGCCGTCCTTCCGATCCCGGATATGGATCGCCGTGTTTCCGACGATTCCCGTCACCTCGCCCTTGTCGCCGTAGAAGGTAAGGCGACGACCTCGTGCCGTGGCCCAGTCGGAACCTCCGATGCGATCGACTCGAAGAAAGCCGTCGCTGTCGATCCACTTGACCATGAACCCAATCTCGTCGGCGTGGGCCTCGATCATCACCGTGGGGGCATCCGGGTCGGTGCCATTCACGGTTGCCCAGGCATTACCGTAGGCATCGCTATCGACGGAATCGGCAAACTGGCGGCAACGATTGGCCCAGACCCGTTGTCCCGGCGCTTCGAAACCGGTCGGGCTGGGAGTGTTGAGGAGTTCGTAGAGGAAAGATTCGGCGTCTTTGTCCATGGGAAGAGAGGCGTTGAGGATTACTCTTGCTCGTCGGAAGGGGAAGCGGTTTCGGGATTCGCATCGGCTCCGGTTCCGTCTCCGTCAGCTATGGCTCCGGCATCCGCGGCTTCTTCCGTTTCCGCCTCGTCCTCTTCATTGACGACGCGCGCGATGTCCTGGATCGATTCTCCGTCCTTGGTCTTCATCAGGATCACTCCCTGGGCATTTCGACCGGTGAGTCTGGCACTGGAGGCCTTGATGCGGACGGATTGCCCTTTGTTCGTCATCAGCATGACATCGTCATCCTCGGAAACACGGAGTGCCTTGACGACGCGCCCCGTTTTCTCGGTCACTTTCATCGTGATGACCCCTTTTCCGCCGCGGCCCTTGGTCGGATAGTCTTCAAAGGGAGTTCGCTTTCCAAGGCCTTTTTCACTGACGACGAGAAGCTGTTCGCTGTTGTCGACGACAGCCAGCGAAACGAGGAAGTCATCGTCGCCAGGACGGATCCCGGCCACCCCGGCGGAGGGGCGACCCATCGAGCGGATGTTCGACTCGTTGGTGCGGACTGCGTATCCTTTGCTGGTCACCAGGGAGATGTCGTCGGTGCCATCGGTCATCTTCACATCGATGAGTTCGTTTCCTTCCTCGATCTTGATCGCGATGATTCCATCCTTCCGGAAATTGCGGAAGTCGGAGAGCTTGGTCTTCTTCACTTTTCCACTGCGGGTC
Source organism: Verrucomicrobiales bacterium (assembly GCA_029213195.1). GTDB lineage: Bacteria > Verrucomicrobiota > Verrucomicrobiia > Verrucomicrobiales > DEV007 > Arctic95D-9. The sequence continues at coordinate 41,999 of JARGNI010000039.1, read as the reverse complement.
GCAAAGAGGACGAATTGATCTTCAACGAAGGTGGCATCCTTGTCCTCGTTGCCTACGGCTTCGATTCGGAGAACAGCCGCGATCTTCTCGTCCTGCTGCAGATTGAGGAGGTTCTTGATCGAACGCCCCTTGGACACCCGGCTGCCTTCCGGAATCTGAAAGACCCGCTCGATGTAGACGCGTCCCGTGTTCGTGAAGAACATGAGGTAATCGTGCGAAGTGGCCGCGAAGAGGTGTTCGACGAAATCCTTTTCATCCTCCTCGTCGACGACTTCACGGGTTTCCATTCCCTTGAGCCCTTTCCCGCCCCGGGCCTGGGTTCGGAATTCCGTAGCGAGAGTTCGCTTGATGTAGCCACGATGAGAAATCGTGATGACATTGGACTCGTTGGCGATGAGATCGACATTGGCGATTTCACCTTCGTAGGCAGCAAAATCGGTCTTCCGTGGAGTGGCCCACTTCGCCTGGATCTCGCGAAGCTCGTCCTTGATGATCTGGAGAACTCGTTCCTCTCGGGCGATGATGTCGAGGAGGTCCTTGATCGTTTCGATCAGTTCATCGTAGTCCGCCTTGATCTTGTCTCGCTCGAGTCCGACCAGCTGGTAGAGGCGCAGTTCGAGAATGTGATTCACCTGCGTGTCGGTGAAGACATAGAGACCGGGTTGGATCTGGAGACTGGGTTGATCCCGAAGGAGGATACCGAGTGCTTCGACTTCTTCGGGCTTGAAAGTGTAGGCCTTGATTTTCTCACGTGCTTCATCCCGTGTCTTGGAATCGCGGATCATCTTGATGAAGTCGTCGAGATTTCCGAGGGCGAGGAGATAGGCTTCCAGCTTCTCTGCGTTCTTCTCTGCCTGGGCGAGGAGCCAGCGGGTGCGTCGAAGGATCACTTCGCGACGATGCTCGATGTAGCAAACGAGCGCGTCTTTCACCGAGAGGAGCTTGGGACGACGATCGTCGATCGCCAGCATGTTGGCCGAGTAGGACGACTCGAGAGCGGTGTGCTTGTAGAGATTGTTGAGGACAACCTGGGCGCGGGAGTCCCGCTTCAGATCCACCACGACGCGGGTGTTCTCGTCGGACTCATCCCGGACTGCCGAGATCTCGGGGAGAATTTTCAGGTTCGCCAATTCCGCGATCCGCTCGACGAGACGGGCTCGGTTCACGACGTAGGGGATCTCTGTGATGATGATCTGCTCCTTACCTGTCTTCGTCTCTTCGACGGTGGCCCGGCCCCGGACCCGGATCGAACCACGACCGGTGCGGGAGTAATCCTCGACTCCCTTTTGTCCGAGGATGGTACATCCGGTCGGGAAATCAGGGCCCTTGATCAGCTGGAGAAGTTCTTCGTGGGTGATGTCGGGATTGTCGATCGTCGCGCAGACCCCATCGATCACTTCACCGAGGTTGTGCGGCGGGATGTTCGTCGCCATACCGACGGCGATACCGGTTCCTCCGTTGACGAGGAGATTGGGAATCGCGGCGGGGAAGACGACGGGCTCCTGGCGAGTTTCGTCGTAGTTCTGGACGAAATCGACCGTGTCTTTCTCCATGTCCGTCATGAGAACATGACCGACGTGGGTGAGACGGGCCTCGGTATATCGCATCGCTGCGGGAGGGTCACCTTCGACCGAACCAAAGTTTCCCTGACCTTGGATCAGGATTTCCCGCATCGTCCATGGCTGTGCCATGTTCACGAGTGTCGGGTAGATCGTCGCTTCACCGTGTGGGTGGTAGTTACCGGAGGTATCACCACAGATCTTGGCGCACTTTCGGTAATTCTTGCCCGGAGCGAGACCGAGGTCGTTCATCGCGAGGAGAATGCGCCGTTGCGAAGGCTTCAAGCCATCACGAGCATCCGGCAATGCCCGCGAGATGATCACCGACATGGAATAGTCGAGGAACGAATTGGACATCTCATCCGCCACGGAAATGGGCTCGATGTCACTTTCGTAAGGTGGGGTTTCTGGGGCAGGATCGTTGTCAGCCATAAGGAAAGTTGGGGGTCACGGGTCACTGGTCACGAGGACCAATGCTTCGGATGTAGGAATTGAGGCGTTTGCGCAGAATCGTCAGATCGTTTTTCAGCTGCAGGGCATTGGATTCAGGAATGAGGTTTCGGGTCGCAGCCTTTTCCAAAAAAGTGAGAGTTTCATCGAGAGAGCTTCTCGAGTAGTAGCAGAATTTCTTGTTCTCGAGGTAGTGGAAGCGGCCATAGCCCTCTGAGATGTTCGCTGCAATCGAGTCTGTGCAGCGGACCCATTGTTTACCGACCGTGTCTTTTTCAAAAAAGGTCCATTCAGTGACATGATCCCAGACCTGGTCACCAATCCGCATCGCTTCTCGGTAGATCTCCAAATCTTCGATATCCATGCTCGTGAACCCATGACTCTTGACCGGTGTCCCTTGACCCCTAGATATCCAAATTTCGGACGCTGAGGGCGTTGTCTTCGATGAATTGACGCCTTGGTTCGACGACATCACCCATGAGGATGGTGAACATCTTGTCCGCCTCGACGAGGTTGTCGTCGTCCATCTTGACGCGGAGAAGCTTGCGGTTCTCCTTGTCCATGGTGGTCGTGTAGAGTTCCTTCGCATTCATTTCACCGAGACCCTTGAATCGCTGCAACTGCATGCCGCGCTTGCCGATTTCAGTGACGGTTTCGAGAATCTCAGGGACGCTGAAAACGGGGTGGGATCTTGCGTTGTCACTATCGCTTTCCAGCACCTCGAAGAGGGGATTGTCCTGGGAGGAGAAATGTTCGATTGGCAGTCCCAGTTCGGAAAGACGGGCCAGCACCTTCTGAATCGGCTTGGCCTCGTGGATCTCGATGAGTCGGCCGCGTCGAGTCACGCCACGCTCTGCGGCTGCTGATTCGGCCGGGGGCGCGGTGATGTCTTCAGGGGGCGCGGTTTCGGCATCGGTTTCGTCGCCTTCTTCCACTTCGATCACCTCGACTTCCTTTCTTCCGAAAAGATGCAGGTCCCGATTCTCCGCGGCGAAGTCCCGAAGATCGGATTCCTCGACGAAATACTTCACGTAGATGTTGTTGCCATCGCGGATCTGAACGAGATACTCGGGGAGCTCGTCTTCCTTCGCTGCCGCGAGGTAATCCTCGAAATCTCCCGAGTTCCGGGTGATGACATCATTGTAGCGGCTCAGTTTTGAGAGCAGTGTCAGGATCTCGCGAAGGTCTTCCGAGCCGACCTCCTCATCACTTCCGATGATGCGCAAGCGGGCGTCTTCCGAGCCCAGATCGATCAGGATCTTGTTCAGATCTTCGTCGTCGGCGACATACTGTTCCTTCTTCTTCCGCGTGATCTTGTAGAGCGGGGGCTGCGCGATGTAGACATAGCCAGCTTTCACGAGAGGCAGCATCTGGCGGCAGAAAAACGTCAGGAGCAGGGTCCGGATGTGGGAACCGTCGACGTCGGCATCTGTCATGATGATCACTTTGTGGTAGCGAACCTTCTCGAGGTCGAAAGCGCCTTCCTGGTCTCCATCCCCGATCCCGGCGCCGAGGGCGGTGATCATGGTCTGGATCTCCTTGTTCTGGAGAACTTTGTCGAGACGGGCCTTCTCCACATTGATGAGCTTACCCCGGATCGGCAGGATCGCCTGGGTCCGGCGATCCCGTCCCTGTTTCGCGGATCCTCCCGCGGAATCACCCTCCACAATGTAGATCTCGGACTCTTTCGGATCGCGAGAAGAGCAGTCGGCGAGCTTGCCAGGCAGACCGCCACCGGTCATGGCCGACTTCCGCACCGTTTCCCGGGCTTTCCGGGCGGCTTCGCGAGCGCGAGCTGCGTTGAGAACCTTCTCGACAAGCTTTTTCGCCATGGCCGGATTCTCTTCGAAGAACGAAGTCATTCCCTCGTAGACGATGGAGCTGACCACCCCCTCGACCTCGTTGTTGACCAGCTTTTCCTTTGTCTGGGAACTGAAGCGAGGGTTCGGGTGCTTGACCGAAATGACGGCCATGATTCCTTCGCGAGCATCTTCTCCCGAAATCGCAGGATCCTTGTCCTTGAGGAGCTTGTTTGCCTTGGCGTAGTTGTTGATCGCTCGAGTCAGTGCCCCACGGAAACCGGAGAGGTGGGCCCCGCCGTCACCGTTCGGGATGGAGTTGGCGAAGCAGAGAATGTTCTCGTGGTAGTCGCCGGTGTATTGGAGCACGACATCGGCGTAACACTCGTCTTCCAGGGTTTTGCCATCGTCGTCGATCTCGACCATGCGCTTCCCTTTGAGGACGATGGGGTCGGCATGCGCCAATTCCTTGTTCTCGCCCATCTGGCGAACAAATTCCACGATGCCGTCCTCGTAGTAGAATTCCTTGGTGCGCTCGGTTTCGCCCCGTTCGTCGGTGAGCGTGATCTTGACCCCGGGGTTCAGGAACGCGAGCTCGCGAAGACGGGCCAGCAGGTAGTCGAAGTTGAACTCGATCCCGCCTGTGAAAATCGTCGTGTCGGGGAAGAAGGTGATCTTCGTCCCGGTTTCGGAGGGATCATCCAGTTCGCCAATGACTTCGAGGGGCTTGGTCGTTTTCCCTCTCTCAAACTCGATGAGGTGGACTTTCCCATCGCGGCGGATCTCCGCTTTGAACCAGTCGGAAAGGGCGTTCACGCACTTCGCGCCAACTCCGTGAAGACCTCCGGAGAACTTGTAGGCACCTTGTCCAAACTTACCCCCGGCATGAAGTCGGGTCAGCACGAGCTCGACGGCGGGAATTCCGGACTTCTCGTGAATGTCGATCGGGATTCCCCGGCCATCGTCTTCCACGGTGAGCGATCCATCGGAATTCAGCGAGATCAGGATGTTGTCGCAATACCCGGCGAGGTGCTCATCGATCGAGTTGTCGAGGACCTCGAAAACCGCGTGGTGGAGTCCGCGCTCGGTCGCCGGATCTCCGATATACATTCCGGGGCGCTTGCGAACCGCATCGAGACCTTCCAACTGGTTGATCTGACTGGCATCGTAATCGCCGGTCGGCTTCGGAGGGGTGTTGTCTTCGGCAGTATCTGACATAGGGAAATCCTCAGGGGTAAAACCATGGAAACCGCGTTGAGAGAGTGACAAAAAGTCACTGCGAAACGAACGGAATCCGATCCTTTCACTATGGCGAGAAACCGCGAAAGATCAATGGTTTGCGCCGTTTTCGAGGGCAAAAACAGGGTGTTTTTTCCGCTTTTTAGCCTCGATTAGTTAAGATCTCCGAAAAATCGGTTTTTTTACGAAAAAATCCCCGGAATTCGACCCGATTTCCCGGGTGGAAATCGGGGATCGACAGGGTTGAATCGGGGATCTGACCCTGTTCCTCAGGCCGGGCAACCGGGTGGAATGGGGGGCCGAAGAGAGTCGACTCACCCGATAGTGGGCGAGTCTTGGGAAAGGAGCTCTAGACTCGCTTAATTCTCCTGCAGATAGGCAACGAGATCAGCCACTTCCTGGGCGGTGAGCCCAAGCTGCGCGGCGCTCATCATGAGGGATCGATCGAGCTTCTTTTTCGACTGGATTTTCCCCTTGGGAATCATCTGGGTAACACCACCCATGCTGACGATGATGGAGGGGTTGCCGTCCTGGATGAGAAGTCCGTGGATGGTCTTGTCATCCTTGGTCTTGAGTTCCGTTCCGTCAAATCCATGAGCGATATCCGCGCTGGGCTCGACGAGGGACCGGGCAATGACCTCCCGGGTCTGCCCCTTGCCCCAACCGGCGAGAGGAGGGCCGTATTGGACTCCGAGTCCTCCTACTTCATGACACATGATGCAGCGAGCTGAGACTGCTTTTCCGCGGACGGGATCGCCTGTCAGTTCCAGGACACCTTCGACGGTGAGCGCCTTCTTCATCGCATCGTCAGGCTTCGGGGTGACGATTTCCTGGATCACGACCTCCGCCGGGTCGTAGATCCCACGATCCTTGAGCTGCGTCATGAGGTCGTAGGATTTCCAGTGATTGTTGGCTCGGTTCATCAGCCACCAGACGGCATCGGCCTTGAGGGGCGTATCGAGCATGGAGAAGGTCAGCATCGCATCGGCGGCCGCTTTCGTCTGGATGAAGGCGAGCGCGTCGAGGGCCTGCTTGCGGAGGTTTCGAGGAAGGTTCTCCGACTTGGCTCGTGCCAGGAAGTCATCCACTGCGGAGGATGGATGAAGTCGCCAGGCAATGGCCGCAAACGGCTCGCTCCAGGCACGCGGGTCGTCATTCCCCATCGCCGACTTGATCGCGAGATAGACTTCCTTTTCTTTTCCCGCGGCCCCCGTTCCGAGCGCTTCGAGATAGCTGCGATCTTCTCCGTCGAAACCGGAGGCGATCATCACGAGAATCTCTTTTGCCGTCTCGATGGACTCGTTTCGCATCGAGAGCGCGACCTCCCGGCGAACGGCAGGATTCTCATCTGCGGCGAGTCTCATCGCACTCGCCGTAAAGTCGAGCCCGGCACGACGCATGGCCCGATAGGCGGCGATTTTCCGTTCGGCGGTGGGTTGTTCCGCCGGGTAGCCCGCGACCCGTGGGCCGCTGATTCCCAGCTGATAGAGCAGGAAAATGGCCCGTGCCTGGATATAAGGATTGGGATCGTCGAGCAACTCGGCAACTGGATCGAGAGCGGCTCGGCCCTGCGCCTTGAGTTTCTCAAACCCGATCGCCCGGATGTTCGGAGCGGGAGATTTCAGAGCGGTGACCTGTCCCTCGATGGTGTCGAGGTCCATCGCCGGGATCTTGGGCTGGAAGCCTTTCGGCGCGATCCGGTAGATCGTCCCGGAACAGGTCTTGTCGAGGTCCTGGTGACCGCCGACGCGAGCATCATACCAATCCGAAACGTAGAGCGCTCCGTCGGGTCCGATGGCGATGTCCGAGGGGCGAAAGAGAGTTTTCTCCGCATTGTTGACGCTGTTGCCGCCTCCGAGAAAGTCCGAACCGGCAAACTCACCCTCCGCGTTGCTGGTCACGAAGTCGCTTCGTTCCAGTTTGAATCCGGCACCATCCAGTTCTGGCTGATACGAGAAAATGACGTTCCGTCCGGGTTCGCAGGCGAAAAAGGTACCGACCCAGTCTTCCCCCAGCGCGCCGTTTTCATAATAGACGTTTCCGGTGGGAGAACCACCGCCATAGACGTCGCCTGCCGGGGTGATGCCAGGGTCGTCCTGTCGCCATTCGGCCACGGCGGTTGTCTGGCCGGGACGCTTGTCGACGCGCCAGGTTCTCTGGCCATCGTTGGAGGAAAACCCGAAGTTGGCATACTCCATGACCCAGCTGACGCGGCAGGCGGGGGGATCGTCGTTGTCATTTTGAAAGACATCGCCGAAAGACGTCACCGATTGCTCGTAGGAGTTCCGGTAGTTGTGACCGATGATCTCGGCATCGGTGCCGTCGGGGTTCATGCGTACGGTGAACCCGCCGACGTAGACATGACCGTCATCGCTGGGTTGTCCTGCGAGCTCGGCAGCATTGTGAGGGTAGGGGAAGGGGCCGATCGGCTTGGGGCGATAGGATCCAAAAACGGAAAAGGTCTGTCCCGACTTGTCGGTGAACTTGGCTCCGCAGTTTCCGGAATTGAAATACCACTTCCCATCGGGACCGACGGTGACCGAGTGGAGGGAGTGGTCGTGGTTCTGTCCGTTGAATCCGGTCAGGAGCACTTCTCGCTTGTCCTTTTCCGGGTCGAATTTCAGGTCGCGATCCACGTCCGTGTAGACGAGGAGGTGAGGCGGCTGGGACACGACAATCTGATTGTCGATGACGGCAACCCCAAGAGGGGCGACGAGCAGAGGCTCCTGGACGAAGGTATGGCTCGAGTCGGCCTTCCCATCGCCATCGGTGTCCTCGAGCACGACGATCCGATCTCCCTCGGGTTGGCGTTCGTGGTTGCGACGATACCGCACTCCCTCTGCGACCCAGATGCGTCCGTCCTTGTCGATATCGATGTTGGTGGGATTGAAGAGGTCCGGGGAACTTGCCCAGACCGTGACCTCCAAGCCCTCGGGAATCGTGAACAGAGACTGGGAAACTTTCTGCGGGGCAGCCTCGGGATAGGAATCCTCTGCGTTCACATAGAGGGAACCCAGGAAAAGGGGCAGGGCGACGAGCGGATAAAGAGATTTCAGGGAGCGCTTCATGGCATGAAATGGCGATCAGTTTCTCAAAACGAGCCAAAAAGGCAAGGGACTCTCAGCCCAGATTTGCGTCTCGTATGTCGTAGTTTCCTCTCGGATTTGGACATGTGGATCGCTTTCCCGATCGTCGCTTGCGTATCCGGCGTGGGAATGGAAATTGGGTAGCCATGCCCGACGCTCCGAAGCCACTCTTGATATTCGATTTTGACGGGACTCTTGCAAATACTCTCGAAACCGGGATAGGGATCTACAACGATCTCGCGGACGGATATGGGCTTTCCCCGGTGACGGCAGAGGAAGTTCGCGAGCTTCGAAAGCTCAACACTCGGGCTTTGCTCGACCATCTCGGGATTTCTCGATTGATGGCGGTGAAGGTGGGGGCTCACATTCGCAAGGTTCTTCATCAGCGAATGGATGAAGTGGAAATGATCGAGGGGATCCAGGAAGCGATCCTGGGATTGCACGCTGAGGGTTTTCGGCTCGGGATTCTGACCTCGAACTCGATCAGCAACGTGCGACTGGTGCTCCGGCGGTTCGGACTGCTTGAGTGTTTCAGCTTTATCGAGGCAGGTGTCAGTCTCTTCGGGAAGGCCCAACGGATTACGAATGTTCTGCGGAAAGAAAAAATCCCCGCCGCAGAGGTCATGTATGTCGGGGACGAAACGCGAGACATGGAAGCCGCTCGGGACAGCAAGGTCAGTGCGGTCGCAGTGTGCTGGGGCGTCAACGGCCGTGACGCCATGCAGACGGAGGATCCCGATTTTTGTATCGATGCCCCGAGCGAGTTACGCCCGTGTGCTGAGGCGTTCGCCGCAGCCGGGAAGTGATCGGGATTCAATCCCAAATCCAGTGTTCCAGCCTCATCCTCTCGGCAAGGCGAGAGGCTTTGATGGCACGGGGACCATCCTCTTGCGCGAGGGCATCGGCGATCCGAATGGCCGACTTCCAGTTTTCTTCGCTCGTCAGGATGTCGATGGCGGCAAATCCGGCGCGAAAGACCCAGTTTCTGGCCTCGGGAGAAAGGGTGGCCGAGGACAGGGAATCTCTTTCGCGTGAGCGTTGCACGATGGATTCGTAGATCTCGAGAGCGACGGAGGGCTTGCCGAGCATTTCGAGACATTTTCCTCGGCGGACTGCCGCATCAAAAACCCATTTTTCCGGGGCTTTCGGTTGTTGCACGACTTTCGCGAAAGCCTCGGAGGCCTGTTCGAGGAGGGGGGCGGGGGCCTTGGCGAGCAGAGCTTCTCGATAGTAAGTGTATCCGATGTCGCCCAGCGCAGCGAAGTGCAGGGGGTTGTCGAGTTCTACAGTTTCCGCCACTTCCTTGAATTTTTGGCGTGCTTCTTCGAAGCGACCCTCGGCCAGGTGAAGCATCCCGAGTTCATGACGGGCCTGGTCGGCAAGTTGTGGGTTTTCCACGATCAGGCGTTCCCATCCTTTCTCCGCCTCGAGGGGGTCTCCATTGGCCTTGATCTCGAAAAAGCGAGCCATGGGTGCAAAAGGTGAGGAAGGATGCTCGGTGGCCACGAAATGGAAGAGCACGCTGGCTTCGTTGAAATCGCGAGCAGCATAGTAGGCCCTTCCAAGCAGCATGGATATTTCGGGCCGGTACTTCGAGTTTGGCCAATCGAGGAGAAATCTCTCGGCGGCCGAGCGAAAAACGGAAGGATTGTTCTCGACCCGTTCCAGCCAGAGGGAAGCATAATCGAAGCGCTCGTTTTGTTCGAGTGTTAGGGGGCGCACTCTCAAATTTTCAAAGAGTTCTCTCGCTGCCTGGGGCCGGGCCGGTGCCTGGTTGAGGTGAAACTCAGCGAGGGCGAGTAGAGCGTCAATCTGCGATCGATGGTCGGGATATTCCTGGGTGAACTGCTTCAATACAACAGCAGCTCGGGCGTCGGCCTGAGCGGCCAGGGAAAGTCCTTCGATATACTCGAGGTCGCCGAGGATGTCGGACTTCGGGTTTTCGGTTCGCAGGATCTCCTTGTGTCTTTTGAATTGGTCCAGATCACCGGATCGGAGATAGGCGATGGCGGCATTGAAAAGACTGCGCACCCGGTTCTCGCCGATCTGGCGTCCTGCGAGGCGCGAGAATTCTTCCGCGGCCGTGTCGAAATTGTCGGATCGAAATTGGGTCGCAGCCTTCTCGAAAGCAGTGCGGGTGTCTCCTCCCAGAAGGGAAGCAGAGTGGGATTCGGGGAAGGGATTCTCGGGTGCGTCTGTCGCCAAGGGGAGTCGAGCCTGCGCTTCGGCCTTGAGGAGTGAACTGGCCGAATTTTCGAGGGTCTTTCGTAAGTGGGCGGCGGGATCGGTTTCAGGCTTAAGGAGGAGAGGGGCAAAAAAACGGGCTGCATCCGAAGCCGGATGATCGCGGTTTTCCGACCAATCTCCAAGGTGACTTTTCAAGGGCGGGTAACCGGAACTGACCCGGGCCGCCTCGAGGAGAAGCAATCCCGTCAGCGCATCTTGCTCGGTTTCTGCTGTCTCGATATTCTCGAAGAGCAAGGCAATGGCTTCGTCGCCCCGATTGAGTTTCAAGAGGAGCGTCGTCTTCAGTCGGAGTTGAGCCAGTGCGAGTTCGTCCGTCGTCGTTTCTTTGGGCTCGAGCAGACTATCCAGCGCCTCGTCATATTTCCCCGCCTGTGCAAGAATGGATCCGACCTCCACCGCGTCGGAGACGGTTTCCGCGGGAGGTAGATCTGAGATCAGATCATAGGCGAGATCGTTCTTCCCGGACCGGGAGAAACAGCTCGCCATCCCGAGTTGAAGGTCGGGAGGGAGTGCCTGCATCGTGTTCTGCAGGATGGAATACTGGACCGCAGCTTCTGCGTATCTTCCTTCTTCGTGAAGCGCGAGAGCTTTCCAGCGAATGGTTTCCGGTGAAGGATTCACGGTCGGATGAGTGTCCATCCAGACGATCGCGGCCCGAGTCTCCCCATTGCGGACGAGGGCTTCGAGGAGTCGGGAAGCGATGAGGTCTTTCTCGACATCTCCGGCACCCGCGCCGACTCGTTCCTCCCAGGTGGCGCGGAAAGAATCGGCAGCCGAACCGAAACGCTCGTCCTCGAGTGCCTGGCAACCGGAACGGAAGGACGCGAGATCAACCAGGTTCTCCTGGGAAATTCCAGGCAACACCAAGAGTCCGCAGGCCAGGCTGGTCAGCGCGAGAAGTCGAACTCTCCAGGGGTGCTGACCTCGTCCTCTCATCCCTCGGCATGTTGGGAGACGAAATGCACCATCTTGTCATCGTCGTCTCCGGCACTCCAGACCGCGCGAAGGAAGTCGGCGGGAGCGATATTGTTCGTTCGCAGAAACTTTCGGTCGCCTCCGCAACAGAACATAATGTCGGGATCAAGTTCTCCGCGGAGTTTGCCACGGGCTTTCATGAGGATGCGAGGAAGCCAGACAAACCCTCCGAGCTCTTCTCCTTTTCCGGGAAGTTCTTCCGGTTTGATCTCGTGATCGCTGAGTTCACCATTCATTTCCCAACGCAGGTAGTCGCGGCGAACACTGGCGATCATCACGGCAGTGGACAGGGTCGGCTCTCCGCCGTCGCCGAAATCCTCGACGAAGTCGAAAAACTCGCGTGGCTTGTAGCCGATCGAGGTGAGAAAGGCAGAATCGGCCTCGTTGTAGTAGCCGGTGAAATCTTCATCGCCGCTTCGATACTTGGCGAGGCAACGCTCGAAAAGTTCGACGAAAGTGGAGTCCCATTGGTAGTGATTCATAGGAGGAAAAGTGTGAAGTTTATTTGCTGAGTTCGAGCATCTTCATGATGGGAGCCTTGGCTCTCTCCCGGGTCGTCTCGTCGAGTTGGACCTGGGGACTGAGATCGCGGAGACAGAGATACAGCTTCTCCATCGTGTTCATCTTCATGTAACGACACTCGGCACAGGCACAGTTGTCGGTCGGGCCGGGGATGAGGTTTTTGCCAGGCACCTCCCGACGCAGCCGGTGGAGCATGTTGGCTTCGGTGACGACGATGATGTTCTGCGAATCCGACTCCTTGCAGAAATCCACCATCTTCTCGGTCGAGCAGACTTCATCGGCGAGAAGGCGGACGGCGGTGGTGCACTCGGGGTGGGCCACGGTGACGGCGTCGGGATACTCATCCTTGATTCGCTGGATGCTGTCTCGGGTAAATTCCACGTGCACGTAACAGTTGCCGTTCCAGAAATCCATTTCCCGGCCGGTTTGCTGGGAAACCCACGCTCCGAGATTTTGGTCGGGCACGAAGAGGATGGGGCGATCCTGGGGAGCTGCTTCCACGATACGCACCGCGTTTCCGCTCGTGCAGATGACATCGGAGAGCGCTTTCACTGCTGCCGAAGAGTTGATGTAAGTGATGACGTAGTAGTTCTTTTCGGCGTTCTCTTCGAGAAAGGCGCCGAGATCTTCAGCGGGGCAGGAGTCTTCGAGGGAGCATCCCGCATTGGCATCCGGGAGCACCACTGTCTTCTCCGGGTTGATCATTTTAGCGGTCTCCGCCATGAAGTGGACTCCGCAAAAGGCGATGACATCCGCCTCGGTTTCCTGGGCACGGAAAGCGAGTCCGAGTGAATCTCCGACGTAGTCGGCGATTTCCTGGATCTCGGCGATCTGGTAATTGTGCGCGAGGATGACGGCGTTGCGTTCTTCCTTGAGGGCGAGAATGTCCGCCCGAAGATCGGTGGTAGTGGCAGTGGTCATAAATCGGAGAAGTTACGTTGCAAAAGAAGGGGGCGATCAAAAAGGACCAGAACGGGGGTTAGCCGATGACGGATGGATTGAACCCTACCTTGACTTGAAGCGCTGTGCTGACCTCAGGATCGACGAGGGTTTCGCCGTGGACGCTTCCCCCTTCCTTGAGATCGATGGAGACGGCTCGGATGTTTCCTTCGACTTCGGCACCTTTTGCGATTCGAACGGTGCCCGAGCAGGTGATGTCCCCTTTGACCTGCCCCTGGACGTCAGCCTGTTCCGTGAAGAGACCATCGGGGAATTCCAGCGAGGCTGTTTTCTCCACCACGATCTTGCGACAGTGGAGATGGCCGCGGACAACGCCGGAACGCCGGAAAACCGCGAGCCCGGAGCAGTCGACAAAGGCATCGATGGTGCCGTGGGCGGTCAGGTTGTGACAGGCAACCTCGCATTTCTTGAGACCGCCCCGCTTGGCAATGGTGATGTCACCGCGAGTCCGCAGCGTGAGGCTCTTGTTCGAGGTGATTTCGTAGTTCGCCAGGCTGATGTAAACGCTGCAGCGCTCGCACTGGGTAGACTTGGCAAATCGGGAGACATGCTGAATGTGATAGCAGCGGAAGCAGCGGACTTCGAGATCACGACTGTGATCTCCGGCCTGCTTTCGCTTTTCGGGCTCCTTGTAGTTCGGGGGCATTTTCCCTTTTTCGGGAACAGTCGGCGGCTGGTTGTCGATCAGCGCGGCCATGGAGCCCTCTGCGAGAGTTTCTTTGCCCTGAGCTTTCTCGCCGATTCCTTTTTCTTCGGCATCTTTTCCATCGAGCTGCTCGCCCTCGGGGTCGACGAGTCCAAAGAAAGCCCCAGCAGAAATGGCATCGGCCACTTCTTCTTCGCCTTCTTCTTCCCGCGGCAACGGGCGTGCGACCTCGGCATCGTCTTCGGCGGACATGAGCCAGGCATCCTCCTTCTGTGGATCGGCAATCAGGGCATTGTTCTCCTCCGGGAGATTCGACGATTCAGGTTTGGACTGCGGCGTTCCCACTTCGGAGATTCCGGAAATCCGCATTCCCGGATTCGGGATCGCGACCCCCTTCTGCACGCGAAAGTGCTCGCTGCACTCTCGGCAAAACGAGGAGATCACCCGCGTGGGTTCCTGCTGGCGATGTCCGCAATACGGACAGGCGAGCTCAATCGTTTTGGAATGGTTGAATTTTCGGAACACGATCAGGGAAGGGGTTGATACCAAAAACGCGCCGATGGGATTCGGCGCGCCTCGGGCAAAGGTTTCGCCGTAGCGAAAGGTAACAGAAAATTTCTCTCCTTATTTGTGACCGTCGCCTCCGTGACCACCAGAGGATCCGGAGGACGAATCGCCACCTGAACTGGAGCCGGGGGAACTGCTGCTGGATCCTGCCGGCTTGGCGGACCCCAACTTGGAGGGCGTTCCCACCGCAGAGGATCCCATGAAAGCGGCTCCTTCTTCGATCGCGAGCTTTCCAGCTACGACATCGCCGTGCAGCTCCGCGTTTTGCTTGAGTTCGCAGCGATCGGTGACCGTGATGTTGCCTTCGATCTTGCCGAAGACGATGACGGAGCGGGTCTTGATGTCGCCGACGATGCGTGCATTTTCGCCGACCGTGAGATCGCCTTCCGAGTTCACTTCTCCCTCGATCCGGCCGTCGATGATGAGTTCGTTGGCAAAACGGAGTTTTCCCTTAATTTCCACATCGCTAGAGAGGATGTTCCTGCTCCCCGTAGGGATGGAAGACGAGCTCTTCATCTTGGACGACGTGGAGGAAGCACTCGATTCACCACCCGAACTGGACTTCCCGTCGGTGGAGTTGGCGTCCTTGTCTTGATTAATGATTTGTTTTAGCACGGCTCAAAAATTTTAATTTTTTCGATCACAGAGTCTGAGCGGATTCTCAAACTTCGGTAAAATATACAGTAATCAGTCAGAAAATAAAAGATCTTCTGCAGGATATGACCAAATTTCACTCAAGGTGGGGTGATAGTGTGGAATTTTTAGAAATTCCGCAGTTGTTGCTCGAAAATGCATCGCAACGACCAGCTCGTGGATGAGATCGACCGCTTCCGGACCGACTACGGCGGCTCCGAGGATTTCTCCCGTTTCGCGATGGGCGATCATCTTGACGAAGCCATGGGTTTCTCCCATGACCATGGATTTGCCGTGATCGTCGAAGGGATAGCTCGCAGCAGCATGGGGGATTCCTTGCTCGGTGGCTTCGATCTCGGTCATGCCGACCATCCCGACCTGGGGATCAGTGAAAATGCCGTAGAGTCGGAGTCGATAGTCGATGGTCTTCGGCTCTTCGGTAGTAAAGCCTAGTCTCACCGCTGCATTGTGCGCCGCGATCTCGCCTTGCTCGATGGCGATGTGGACGATCTCGTAGGGACCGCAGACATCTCCCGCGGCGTAGATGTGCGGGACGCTCGTCTCCTGGGTGTTTTGGCAGGAAACCTTTCCTCCTCGGTCGATTTCGATGCCGGCATTTTCCGGTTTGACTGGCGCGGAGTTGGGCTTGCGCCCCAGGGCCTGCAGGATCTGATCCGCATAGACCGTCTTTTCCGCGTCTCCTTGGTCGAAAACGACAGCTTTCTGGTTTCGGCTTTCATCGAAGTAGACCCGTTTCAGAGAAGTGCCGGTGTAGAGATCAAGATTGTCACGCTCGGAGATGGCTTCTTCCACGGCTTCCGCGACGTCTTTGTCCGATCCGGTGAGCACATGCTGGCTCCGCTGAATCACGGTGACCTCCTTGCCTAGTCCTTCGAGATAGCAGGCCATCTCAAGCGCGATGGCTCCTCCTCCCAGCACAATGATGCTGTCGGGAATTTCCTCCGCATCGAGGACATCGTCGCTGATCCAGTATCCCGTCTCTTCGAGACCCTCGAGGGGAATTCTCGTCACGATCGATCCCGTCGCAATGATGGCAGACCGAAAGTCGATCGTCCTCGTTTCGTCGGAATCGAGGAGCGAAACTTCGAGGGTGTGACTGCCGGAAAAGGCGGCAGTTCCACGGATCAGTTCGAATCGCTCATCTTCGAGTTGCCCCTGCCGATACTCGGCGAACTCGCCAATCAATTCTTTCTTCCGTGCGACGATCTGGCGAGGATCGACCGATAGATTTTCGGCATGCAGTCCGAACTCGGCTCCCCGGCGCATCGAGCGGAAGCGGTTGGAAGATTCGATCAAGGTCTTGGAGGGCATGCAGCCGCGGAGAATGCAAAGCCCTCCGAGAGTCTCCGCACCGTCGATGACGGCTGTTTTCATTCCCAGTTCGTGAGCGGTGCGGGCCGCGGCATAGCCTCCGCTGCCGCCGCCGATTACGACGAAGTCAAAAGATTCGGACATAGGTTTACAAAAAGGTAGGGGACTGGATAGTAGGTTCCGCGCCATTCGCGGATCTCCTCGAAGGAACGAGGAGGATGGTGGGAGAATAGGCCACAGTTCAAAGCGATGACGAGGAATTCTGACGAAACCTTACACTTTTCCCGGGTCGTATTGTCATTTTCCCCCGATCGAAAAGGCCGCGTTCGCGAGGTTTGAGATTTCCTTGATCCCGTTTTGATTTCTGCCATGTCGCTTCGTCTCGAAATGCTCCAGGTCGCACGCTTGGCTCCTTCCCTGCTGGGAGAGGAAGCGAGTGAATTGATACGGGATTTCGTTTTTTCCCAGGAGCATCCCGAGGGAGGTTTCTGCGATCGGGACGGAGAGCGCGATCTCTACTACACGAGTTTCGCGATCGACTGCCTCACCGCTCTTCAGGAGCCTCTGCCCGAGGCTGGATTGCGACGTTTTCTCGAGGACCGTCTCGCTCATCTCGAAGAGCTCGATTTTGTCCACCTTTGCTGTCTTGCGAGGAGTTTTTCAGCTTTGTCAGGAAATCTGGAGTCCTCCCGACTCGATTCCATCCTTGCTGCGATCGAAGGCTATCGCTCGCAGGAGGGAGGATACAATCAGATCGAGGAGGCGGAGACGGGATCCTCCTATGCTTGCTTTCTCGCCTACGGAGCTTACGCGGATCATGGGTTGGAAGTCCCGAATGCCGAAGGCGTTGCCCGTTGTCTCGAGGGGCTCAAGGTCGAGGGGGGAGCATGGGCCAATGATGTCGAATTGCCCGTCCCGAATGTCCCGTCGACCGCCGCGGCGATCACGATCTGCCGAAATCTTCGTCTCCCCATTCCAGAAGAAACGGTGCCCTGGATTCTCGATTCCTATCATGCCACGGGGGGCTTCCTGCCTTTCCCGATGGCGCCCATGCCCGACCTGCTCTCGACGGCAGTTGCCCTTCATGCGCTGGATGGATTGCAGATCGATTTCGGTGACAAGCAGGAGCGCATTCTCGATTTCATCGACAGTCTCTGGACCGCTGCGGGTGGGTTTCATGGGACTTGGGATGACGACGATCTCGATATCGAATACACCTACTACGGCTTGCTTGCGCTCGGACATTTGGCGCTTTGATAGGGTATGAGCGGGGAGAATCAGATGAACCAGGATCGCCTCTCCGAATCTCTTCGGAACGCGACGGCGCGGCTGCTCGAGGAGCGGGTCGAAGAAGGCCACTGGGTGGGCGAACTTTCCACCTCTGCCTTGTCCACGGCGACGGCCCTGGTCGCGCTCGGGTCGGTGGATGAAAAGAAATACGAGGCGGAGATCGCGGCCGCGGTCACCTGGCTGGCGGAGAACCAGAATGGCGATGGTGGCTGGGGGGATACGACGCGAAGTTTCTCTAACATTTCGACAACCTTGCTCTGTTGGTCGGCTCTGTTTCGATTTGGACATGAGGAGACGCAGTCTGCCGAACTTGCCGGAAGAGAGTGGGTGCGATCCTACGTCGGCTCACTCGATCCGGGGCTGATCGCGGAAACGGTGAAGGCTCGTTACGGGAAAGACCGCACCTTTTCGGTTCCCATTCTCATGCTCTGTGCGATCTGCGGCACCCTCGGAGAGGGAGGGTGGAAGCGCGTTCTTCGGCTGCCTTTCGAGCTGGCCTGGTTTCCACGTCGCTGGTTTGCCATGATGCGGTTGCCCGTCGTCAGCTATGCTCTGCCTGCCCTGATCGCGATCGGGTATGCCCGCTTTCAGCAGGGGCGATTTCGAAAGGACAAGAAGCGGCAGTCGATTTTCTGGTCGCGCATCTCGCTTCTTCTCGAGGAAATCCAGCCTTCTTCGGGAGGCTTTCTCGAGGCAGCCCCACTGACCTCTTTCGTCACGATGGCCCTGGTCGCGGCGGAAGAGACCGAGCACCCGGTCGTTCACCGATCCGTTCGGTTTCTTCTCGATACAGTTCGGGACGATGGGAGTTGGCCGATCGATACCAATCTCGCGACCTGGTCGACGACGCTCTCCATCAAGGCGCTTTCGCCTCGGAAACAAGAGGGTTGGGTCGATGACCTGACCCTGTTCGGTTCCGCCCCCGAGGTGCTGGACTGGCTTCTCGGGCAGCAATACCAGGAGCGCCATCCTTTTACCGACTCGCCTCCTGGGGGATGGGCGTGGACGGATCTGCCGGGTGGAGTTCCCGACGCCGATGATACTCCCGGGGCCCTGCTGGCTCTCTCTCATTTACGCTGGAGTGCGAGGAAGGACGAGATCCTGGAAGCCGTTGAAAACGGAGTGGATTGGCTTCTTGGAATTCAGAACCGAGACGGTGGGATTCCGACCTTCTGCCGGGGATGGGGAGCGCTCCCTTTCGATCGTTCTTCTCCGGATCTCACCGCCCACACGCTCAGGGCACTTCACGCGTGGGAGGATGAACTCTCGGATTTCCAGCAGGCTCGAGTCGATCTCGCCAAACAACACGCGCTTCGCTATCTGCGACGCGAGCAGCGCGATCATGGGGCCTGGATTCCCCTTTGGTTCGGGAATCAATATCGTCGGCGAGACGAGGAGAATCCGACCTACGGAACCGCGATGGTGATCATCGCGTTGGATGAGTTGGGCGATTTCCCCGAGGCAGATCGGGGAGCCGGGTGGCTCTGTGCCGCCCAGAATGGGGATGGTGGCTGGGGGAGTGGTAGGGGAGAGACGCCTTCCACGATCGAGGAGACTTCCCTGGCGCTTCGTGCCCTCGCCTCTCGAAAGGAAGCCGCGGCCGCGGTTGCGCGAGGAATTGCCTGGCTCTGTGAGAAAACGAAAAACGGCACCGATTTCGATGCCGCTCCGATTGGGTTCTACTTCGCCCGTCTCTGGTATTTCGAGAAAAGCTATCCCATCATCTGGGCGACGGACGCGTTTCGCGAGGTCGCCTTGGCGGGAGGCCCTACTGGGGAATAGGAGGGGGAGGAATTCTTTCGCTCGACCCTCCTCCCGTGGTCGGGACCTCGATGGGAGGACGAGTGGGGTCCGGCTTCGCCGCAGGTTCGGAAGCAGGTGCATCCCGCAGATCGCGCATTTCGCTGCCGCTGACCGCAGGAGGATCAGGGATGCTGTTGTCGATGACATTGCCATTCGAGTCGACGGGACGGTAGGGTTGAGGCGCCCCCGGCTGAGGCGCCCCCGGCGCATTCGGGACGGGTGGGGCCGGGATCATATTCTCCTGGAACCGAGGGGCGGGGCGAGCCGGTGCTTGCGCGATGCCGCTCTGCTGTCCGGGCTGGGGACCTGCGGGAGGTTGCATCTGGACGATTCCGGTCGATTCGCCGGGGCGGGGACCACTGGGGTAAAGTTGGGAAGGAGCCGGGGCACTGGTCAGCCCGGTGCCGACACCCGCCTGGTTGGGGGCCATCGAGTCCACGATGCGAGGAACTCCGCCGGCCAGTGATCGAGTGTCTCGGTAGATCCAGACCGTCCGACGAACCGCCCCGGTGTTGGCAGAGATGTAGATTTTCCCCACGATCTGCTGACGGGCATCGAAGAGCTCGAGTCGCCAGATGGGCTCGGTGGAGTATTCTCGAACCCGGAGAAGATAATCACAGCTGTCGAAGGCCATCTTCGCCTTGCGGGCTTCGCCTTCGGCAATGGTGAACGCGGCCACGCTGTCGACGCCTACTTGAGCCATGTTGAAATAGCCGACCGGGATATTGAGAGGGTAGCGCTCTTCGTCTGGTCCACCGTCGACGACTCGTCCGGCGGTCGCCCAGAAACGATAGAGGAGACGCGGCATTCTCTGATCGAAAGTCAGGACTTCCCAGTCGGAGGGCTGGGGGACGCCGGAACGTCCGCGGATCTCGGCGATCCATTGAATCGATTTGGGACCGAAATTGGAAGAAACGAGATCGACCGCTTCCTGGGCAGAAATGCTGTTTCGCTGGGCAGAAACATCGGTCGGCGAGAGCAGTGCCATGGCACTGCCTGCGGTGAGAAGGAGGGAGAGAAACCGGTTCATGATGAGTGAGTCGTATCGGATCGCAGAATCATGCGATGAAAATCGTTCTGACACAAATACGTATTGCCGAGAAGAAGTCTTAGCGCGAATTCTGCATTCAAGAAAAGTTTCGCCAGGGGGACGGGGGAGCGGCTATGATCAGGTTCGGTAGCAAATTGCACCCGGTGGGGCGACGGATTCCTCTCATGATAAAGGTAGTAGATACGATCGGGAAGCCCCCGCAGTTCTGGGATCGAAACGTGGTTTTCGTTGCCAATCTCATGGGACTTTTCTTCGAGAACGAGGAGGAAACCCAGATGCTGGCCGATGCGGTCGGGGAAGTCGATTCGTATGGAGGTCGTCTTCTTCCCATGCTCGATCTCGTTTACCGAGGGGATGGCAGGAATCACCTCATCCTCGAAAGGGGGCCGGATCCCGCTCTCTCGGGATATTTTCTCGAGTCGGGTCTGACCCTGCCGGAAACCTCGATCCTGCCCCATCGCGAGTATCTGAAGTGGGGGGAGAAGATGGGTGACGAGAAACTCGCGAACGGCTCTGCTGGGATTTTCGGGAGAATCGCAGAACACCCTGCCTCCTACCTGGACGGCTATGTGACGGACGAGATTCTCTGCGACCTGGCGGCCTGGGCGGAGAAGCCGACCTGTTCGACTTCGCAGGGAAGTCGCAAGGGAAACAACAAAGTGCTTCTCCATCAGCACCTCGAAAGCGTCGGATTACCCACCCCGGGGACGGAGCTCGCAGAAAGCCCGCGGGATGTGAGGCGCTGTCTCGAGTCGCTTGAAAAATCGGGCTACACCTCGGCAGTGATTCGCGCCCCGATCGGGGCCTCCGGAATCGGGATGGTCAAAGTGGATTCTCTCGCCCAGGAGAAGGAGGTCGCCGTTCCTGAGCATTTTTTCGGGGAAGGGGCCTGCCTCGTGCAGGGGTGGCTCCGCGAGGGAGAGTTCGGCGTGACTGGAGTCTGCAGTCCCAGTGTCCAGTTGTTCCTCGGCGAGACCGAGGTTCGGCTTTTCGACATGACGGAGCAGATTCTCAGCAGTGATAGCATCCACGAGGGAAATGAATCGCCCCCTTTCTACCTGTCTCAGCACGAAGGGCTGCAGGAGGAATTGTTGCGACAGGCGGGGATCGCGGGAGAGTGGCTTCATTCCCAGGGATATCGTGGGACGGGGAGTGTCGATTTTCTCATCACTTTCGACTCGGAAGGCTGGACCGTGTATGTCTGCGAAATCAATGCCCGAGTTACTGGGGCGACCTATCCTTCGGTGCTTGCTCGACATTTTCTGCCCGAAGGTGCCTGGCTCCTTCGCAATCTCCGATTTCATGAGCCTCTTCCGGGTGAGGAACTGCTCGAGTTGATGCGAAGCAGTGGAGATCTCTTTCTCCCCGGAGAATCCGATTTTGGAATCTTCCCGGTGAATTTCAATTTCGGAAAAGACGGCCTCGTCCACAAGGGCCAGTTTCTCTGCCTGTCTGCTTCCCGTCTCAGCAACAAGATGCTGCTGCGTGTCGCGGAACTCGACTTGCCCTGCACCCCGGAGCGGGACTAGGGTAGAGTATCTCATCCATGGCCGACCTCGAACCTTCGCGATTGCGCGAGCGACTTATCCAGCTGACGAGAGATCTCGTCCTGATAGAAAGCACCGATGACCGTGCCGACGAGCGGGCTCGTTGTTTCCAACTGATCCGGAATCATCTCGATGAGGTCCCGGGTCTCGAGATCCAGATGCTGGAGAAGAATGGATACGAGACGCTGCTGGCCTTGCCTCGTGGCATCGAAACTCCCCAGGTACTCCTCTGTGGCCACCTCGACGTCGTCAAGCACATCGTGCCCGGGAGCTATCAGTCGACCGTCGAGGACGGTCGGATCTATGGTCCGGGTGCCGGAGACATGAAGGGCCAGCTCGCGATCATGATCGAACTGATCCGCCACTTCGGGAGGATATCGCCGGATCTCTCCCTGGGGCTTGCGATCACTTCGGATGAAGAGCGGGGAGGGGAGAGCGGCGTGAAATTTCTCGTCGAAGAATACGGGCTGCGCGCCGGAGTCGCGATCATCCCCGATGGAGGCTCGCTCAACGATGTCACGGTGGAGGAGAAAGGGATTCTTCACGCAAAGGTCATCGCCTCTGGGGAAGCGGCCCACGCGGCTCGTCCCTGGCTGGGGGCCAATGCCTTGGAACGGCTCATGGTAAGCCTCCAGAACATTCGAGAAGCCTTCGATTCTTTCTATCCGGATCCCGACGGACCAGATGCGGTCGACCCGGAGGATACGAATACCCACTGGTTCCCGACCTGCTCGGTCACGATCCTTGCGACTTCGAATGACAGCCCAAACCGCATTCCGGGAGAGGCCGAGGCGACGATCGATATCCGGTTCATTCCCCCCTTCACCTCGGGAGAAATGCTGGCGAAAGTGGAAGGACTTCTCAGCGATGGTGTCCGAGTGGAGAAAATCGTCGCGGCCGAGCCCACTCACCTGGATCCCAAGCCTTTGTTTCTCGAGATCACGGAAGAAGTCACCGGAGCGCCGGCCCGTCTCGTCAAAGCGTGTGGAGGAAGCGACGGACGATTCTTTCGCGAAGAAGGGGTTCCCGTGCTTCTCTCCCGACCGAGGGTGGGGAATCTCCATGGACGCGACGAGTGGATCGAGATCGATTCGATGCTCTCCTATTTCGAGATTTGTCGCCGCTACCTGGAACGAGTCCTCGGGGAGGAAACGCGATGAGACACCTCTCGTGGCTCGCCATCTTTCTGGGGTTTCTCGTTGAGACACCCATTCAGGCCGAGATTCCCGTGATCATCATCGACCCGGGTCATGGGGGGCACGCCGTTGCGGGATCCCTGAAGGAGCGAACCAACAGTTCACCCAACAATGCAACCACTCCCGGTGGAATTCTGGAGAAGGATCTTACCCTGGAATTCAGTCGCATCCTGCGCGAGGTCATTCTCGAAGAGGCGCGAAAGTCGGGTCCGCAGGTGGGGGTGCTCCTGACTCGGGAAGACGATCGCAATCTCAACTTTGCCGAACGCGCTGCGATTGCTCACCGGTCTGACACGGCCTGCATCGTCAGTATCCACTTCAATGCCGGCGGTGGTGGAAAGGCGATGGGAAGTCTTGCCCTGATCGGAGCTCGCGCTCGCAATCCCAACTACGAGATCGATCACGCCTTTGGAAAACGGCTTGCGGAGGCCTGCTCCCGAGGCGTGCAGCAGTATCTGCCTGCGTCGAAGTCACGTGGCGTGATCACCGATGGTCACCTCCACGGAGGGCTCGGATCGAATTTCTTTTTCCAGCTGGCTCGGCATCGACAGCTTCGAAAGGTCCCCCAAGTGTTTTCTCGAGATCGAGTTCATCGATAACCCGGTGGTGGAGAAAGCCCTGCTCGGGAAAGATCGAGGCGAGAGATTTCGCACGATTGCCCGGGAGATTGCGACCTCCCTGCTGGAGCAATTGGAGCCGACCGCGAAAGAGCGCCCGGAATAGAATCGTTCAGGCCGAGAGCCTGCGACAGGCCTCCCTCGCGTTTTCCTCGATCTGTTTC
This sequence comes from Verrucomicrobiales bacterium, assembly GCA_029213195.1. Lineage (GTDB taxonomy): Bacteria > Verrucomicrobiota > Verrucomicrobiia > Verrucomicrobiales > DEV007 > Arctic95D-9. The sequence goes on along the minus strand of JARGNI010000039.1, from coordinate 18,316 downwards.
CAATTCCCCTCCTGGATGAGATTCCGCGGGGCGAGCCAGCTTCCCCCGACCGCCCCGATCCAGTCGCTCGCGAGATACTCCTCGAGGTTGGCGAGGGAAACGCCGCCGAGGGGGATGAACTTCAGTCCCAGGTGCCCGAAAGGCGCGGCGATATTGTTGAGGTGCGCGAGTCCACCGGATGATTCGGCAGGAAAATACTTCAGCAAGCGAGCGCCTTCTCCGATCGCGGTGTCGATGTCGGTGGGAGTCATGACGCCCGGGCCGAAGGGCAGACCGATCTCCGCGGCCCGCCGGAGGATGCGAAGATTCGTACCCGGAGAAACACCGAAGTCGGCTCCAGTGTCATGCACCTCATCGACCTGCTCGGTCGTCAGAACGGTGCCGACGCCCACGGTCATCTCCGGAAGCTCGGAGCAGATCGTTCGAACCGCATCGAACGCAACTGGCGTTCGGAGAGTGAGTTCCATCGCTCGGACTCCACCCGCGAGGAGAGACTCGGCGACGGGAATCGCGGCTTCAAGGGAATCAATGACAAGGACGGCGAGAAGTCGGTTCTTGAGAAGGAGCGATCCGGGAGAGCTGGTAGGGGTCAATGCATTCATCAGGAATCACTCTTTCTACAGGAATCTCTTTTCGTTGCAATCATCGACCGTCTTCAAGTGCGTTGCAGAAGCCTGAGATCGCCTTCATCATTGTCGAATGAATCCACCCCCACGTATTTTTCACCGATCACTTTCTCTCTTTTCGCTGCTTCTCCTGGCCATGCTCCCTGTCGTCGCGCAGGCGCAGGGTAAGAAAAAAGCCGCTCCCAAATCGGGACCGATGGCCCCGGTCGAGGATGTCGCCGGATTGCCGCGAGTGCTCCTGGTCGGAGATTCCATCTCCATCGGCTACACCGTCCCCGTTCGCGAGATGCTCCAGGGGAAGGCCAACGTGCATCGCCCGCTGACCAATTGCGGCCCGACGACGAAAGGGGTCGATTCGATCGATGAATGGCTAGCGACAGGTGGGGCGGACAAGAAATGGGATCTCATTCATTTCAATTGGGGGCTTCACGATCTCAAGTATATGGGGCCCAACGGAGAAAACCTCGCCGACCCCAAGGCGGAGACAAGCAAGCAGCAGGTTCCTCCCAAGGAATATCGGGAGAATCTTCAGAAGCTGGTCGATCGACTCCAGGAAACCGGAGCGACCCTGATCTGGAGAAATACCACTCCAGTTCCCAAAGGCTGCAAAGGACGAGTCGTTGGCGATTCCCAGGTCTACAATGAGATCGCTCGCGAGATCATGGAGGCGGAGAAAATCGCGATCCACGATCTCTACACCTTCAGTCTCGAGAACCAGGAGAAGATCCAGCGACCCGCCAATGTGCATTTCACGCCTGAGGGATCGAAAGCCCTCGGCAAGGAGGTCGCCGATCTCATCGAGAAGACCCTGAAGAAGTAAGGCGAAACGAAACTTGCCGATGAGTGACCCAACCCAAAGCGCAGAACGGAGTCCCTGGCAAAGGGCCTCGGCCACCCTGGCGATGACCGAGCGCTCTCGCGAGGTTCTTGGCAGCCTGTTCGCGGAAGCGGATGAAAAGACCGTCGATCGACTCCTCGAAGAGGTCGATCAGTCCGATTATTCGCTCGACGATTGGGCGGAAGCTCTCGAGGTCTTCGAGGCCTGGCTCGTGGAGCAGAGAGTGGATTCTCGCCCCCTTTCCAACATGATGGGTTATGTCCACTGCTGCACTCTCACAAATGCTCCTGGAATTAGTTTACCTTCCTTAAAAGTAATTGTTTCTCAAGCACTTACCACTTTCGGGTTTGAGGTAGTTTCTGAATCTCAATTATGAGAATCTCCAGAATATGCGAAATGAGAACAGAAATTTGTAGGCATCAGGGGCGGGGTGTGGTAGACTGTAAGTCATGTCAACCACACGTAGAACACGATTCTCCCGCAGGGTTCCAGATCACGTCACAGACGAACTGGTTACGGTCCTCTCCGATAAGCAGACCTTTGGATTTAATGACCTCTTCGAGGTCGTATACGAGAATTTGAAAGCCCGGAATGCAGTCAGCGGTGGAGAAGAGATGCTCCGCCTCCGTGCCTACGAAAAGCTTCAGAATCTCGTCACTCGTGGCCTTGTTGAGAAAAACGGCAAGGAATACCGCGGATTGGAGAATATCGGTGAAGCCTCCAGCGCCCAGGCAGCAGCCGGGAGCTGAGTTGGATCTGCAGCGGATCGACCGATCTGCTGAACGTTCCCTCTGATTTTCTTCCCCGTCCTGCGAAATCGTCTGGACGGAGACCAAGAATTCACTACATTCCGATGCCGGTTTCCGGCATCGGAATTTTTTTTGCCATGCTGACTGACTACATTCCCGTTGTAATCCAGGTTGTGATTGCCTCCGGATTTGCCATTGCCACCTTGATCGCGAGTGCGCTTCTCGGAAAGAGAGCCCTTCGCAACAAGGTCAAGGATTCTGCCTACGAGTGCGGGATGAACCCGATCGGGGGCGGTCAGGCTCGATTCAGCGTGAAGTTCTACCTCGTCGCGATGCTGTTCGTCCTCTTCGACATCGAGGTGGTCTTTCTTTACCCGTGGGCCGTGGTCTACAAGGAGCAGATCGCCAGCGGGGCGACGGTTTTCCTTTTCGCGATGCTCGGATTCGTCGGGATTCTTTTCATCGCCTATCTCTATGCCCTGAAAAAGGGTGCCCTTGAGTGGAGGAACTGAGGTTCTTCGCCCGTGGGCGGGGAGTCCTTCCCGGCCTCTACGTTTTGTTCAGCCCGTTTCGAGTGAATCATGATCCACTTCATCACCCTCTACCGTGTCGGGAAAAAGACGAGTGATGAAGATCTCGAGGAAATGATCCGGATCAGCCGGACGTGTTTTCACAAGGTCAACGAGGCGCACAACTTTCGATCGGGGCGCAATGTCGAGCCAAAAAGCGAATACGCCTTTTTCATTGCCGCCGATTTCGAGAGTCGCGACAAGCTTCTCATGTTCCAGGAGGATCCAAATTACCACCGGTTTCTTGCCGATGTCGTCGAGACCTTCACCGAGGAGGCGAAAGAGCTCGTCTTCGAGACCGAACCCGGTCGCGATCCAAAGTATTCCTGATCGCATTTTCACGCGACCGGGATCTCCGGTTCGGGCGCTGAGCCTGTGACCTTGTTTCTGCAGGTGCTCGTTTTTCCCTCCTCCGGAAGAGGGAATTCGACCTCGAAAGTCGGGTTTTTCGGCAACTCGCTGAAAATCTGGCACTCGCTGAGATCGCAGAAAAATTCTTAAAATTGTGTCACGTCTTTCCGAGAAACGACAAAACCAAGCAGAAACCGGGGAAAAAGCCCCATTTTTACGTTTACAAACGGTCAGGTTATTGCGAATCCATAGGGTTACATTTTCCGCTGACTTTTTTACGAAACACTCCTCCTAACTCCCAGCGTATGAAGACACTCATAACACGTTTTCGAAACCAATGGTTTCTGCGATCGTTTTTGACGATCGTGTTGACTCCAGGGTTGGTTCTATTTCCCGTCGCAATCAATGCGAATCCCTCCGGAGCCGCCGTTGCTGCGGGTACGGTCAACTTCGACGGAATGGGGACGGGGAACCTGACGATCAACCAGTCCAGTCAGACCGCGATCATCAACTGGCAGGACTTTTCGATCGGGACAGGCGATACGACGACCTTCGTGCAACCGAATGCGAGCGCGCTTGCCGTCAACCGTGTCGTTTCAGGGAATGTATCTGCGATCTACGGCCAGTTGAACGCCAACGGGCGGGTCATGGTCATCAACCCGAATGGAATCATCGTGGGTGCCAACGGGATGATCGATGTCAACGCTCTGACTCTTTCGACCCTCGATGCGAGCAATGCCGATCTCCTGAACGGCGGGGCAAATCGATTCCAGGGCAACACCGGAAAGGGAGTGACGGTGGAAGCGGGAGCGAGCATCTATGCCCGACAGGACGTCGTGGTGCTGGGTAATTTCATGAACAACGATGGCAGCATCGTTGCCGACCGGAAGGTCGCGATCGGTGTCGGAGGAGACATCATGGTCAACCAGACCTCCGATGGGGCGACAATTTCCGTTCGCGGAGCGGCTCCTGCTGCGGCGACCGGGATCGAGAACTCCGGAACGATCCAGGGTGGCGATGTGTCTTTCGACGCGCATGGCAACTCCTACGCGATGGCGATCAACAACAAGGGGACTGTCCGTGCGAGTGGTTACAACTTCAAGGGAGGTCGACTTTCTCTCAGTGCCGGATCCACTGGGCGCATGGTCAATACGGGAAATTACTACGCCCGCCAGGGTGATGGTCGAGGCGGGCAGGTCCAGGTGACCGCCGGCGAGGTGAATCTTGCTTCGGGTCGTGTCGATGCCTCCGGTGCCGAAGGGCGCGACGGGGGTTCCGTCAGTGTGAACGCTGAAACGATCTCGGTGGGCGCTGATACGACGATTTCCACTGACGGTGTTCGCGGTGGCAGCGTGACTCTCGATGCGGCTGATGCTCTCAATGTGGCTGGAGATATCTCCAGCACTGGCTCCCTCAAAGAGGGGGGCAAGGTGGATCTGGTCGGCGACGTGGTCACGGTGGCTGCGAGTTCCTCTGTCGATGTTTCCGGTTTCTCGGGCGGAGCGATCCGCGCAGGAGGCGGAATTCAAGGAAACGAGAGCGATATCCGCAATTCCAGCGAAACCCTCGCTGAGGCGGGGGCTACCTTGACTGCGGACGGTCTCTCCGGCGACGGTGGAACGGTCGTGGTGTGGTCCGATGGCGATACGCTCTTTGCAGCCGACGCTTCGGCCCGGGCAACGGGTGCCGTCGGAAACGGCGGGTTCATTGAGGTTTCCGGAAGAAATCAGCTTTCCTACGTGGGTAGCGCGAATACCAGCTCCCTGAATGGAGCGAACGGAACGCTTCTCCTCGATCCCAGTGATGTGATCATCGGACCTGCCGGAGGAACTGGCCTGACGATGACGGACGCCGCGCTTCTCGAGGCGATCCTGACGAACAATGTGGTCATCCACACTTCCTCTGCCGGAACGGGTTCCGGCGACATCATCATCAATTCCGGGTCCGACATCCAGTATGACAGCCCGAACTCCCTCTCTTTCTTCGCCCACCGTCACATTTTCGTGAATGGCGATATCAAGAACCACGGAACGACCGATACGGCATTCGCCGGAACGGGGAATATCAACCTGGTCGCCGGTTGGGATGGCGCCGGCGCCGATCTTTTTGCGTTCAATCCAGTGGACGGTAGCGGCCTGCCGTCCGCAGCCGATCCTGCGATCAGTTTTGCGGATATCAATGCAGGAACTTACGGTGCCTGGGGTCAGAACAGTGGAACTGTTTTCATGAACGATGCGGCTCTCGAGCCGGTCGAGGTTGGAAGTGCTCGTGGCGAAACGAATGTCTTCGCCGACATCCTGTTGATGACCTCGGGAAATCACAACGGAGAGTTCACCCAGCTGGGCTACCGCCGGGAGAATGACCTCCGGGCTCGTTCCATTACCGGCCTGGGAGCGGATGGCGATATCGGCACCGCGGATGATATTCTGATCAACACCGCCACCGACCTCGATTTCGATACGGGAGTCACCGGCGATATCAACGTCGACGCCGAGTCGGGAGTTTTCGTGATTCAGAACCAGAATGCCAACAACGACGATGGTATCAAGAGCAACGATCGCGCCTACGTCATGATCGGTCACGGAGGAATTCGTGAGAATGACGACGACGTCGACAACCGTGCCTTCAACACCAACGGAGGGGACAACAACAACCGCAACGAAGCCGATGTGACCATCCTCGAGAACAGTGCGCTTGGGTTCAGCAACTTTACGAATGGTGCCAGTATTGCCAATGGGAACAGTTTCGACATTGCTGACTACGGGAGTGACGCCGGAAACACCTCGGTCGGAAACGGCGACAACCATGGAAATATCACCATCCGCACCAATGGAACGGTCCAGTTGCAAGCCGGCCGTGCCGAGTCTCACGCGCAGATTGGTCATGGAGGTCTCGCCAACGACGATCCCGATCGCCGGAGGGACCAGACCGCTTCCGATTCCGGTCTGGGAGACAACAATGTGAGAAATATCCATGTCTTCGGAAACATGTCCGGGGATATCACGATCGATGCGGGTGCGGTCGATATCGAAGGTGGACGTTACCGGGATACTTTCGCGATGATCGGTCACGGAGGTACCCGAATCCGAGGGGAGCATTCCGGTGATATTAAGATCACGACGATCAGTGGTGGGATTCGCGCACGCGCCGTGCCCGATTCCGCCACGGGCGGGCCCGCAAACTCGAATGACTGGCGTTGGCAAAGTAATCGTGATCGATCCCATGTGCAGGTGGGGCACGGGGGGTACGATTCTGATTTCCTCTTCCTCGACTCTCTTGCTGGATGGGATGGAACGAGCACCGATTCATCCGTGGCCGTGGCTGCTGCCAACCGGGACAGGGGCGCCTACGATACCAGCGGGAATGTGGCCCGCCCCGACGATCCGGACGCCCCCTTCATGGATGCGAGTCCTCGCAGGACGGTGACCCTGAACACCAATGATCCTGATGGCGGCGGTGCTCTCGTTGCAGGTGCCAATACCGTGAACAACTCAAGCTATGCGGGCGATGGCATCGCGATCAACCGGATTCGTGGCCGGATCTCTGATGGTGCAGGCGTTACGGTCAATGGCATTGCCGGAGGCGTCACGAATGAGGCGTTTGGACACAGTGGGGATATTTCCCTCAACTCGGCTTCTACGGTCACCTTCGTTGCAGGGAATGGGACAGACGCGTATGCCATGGTCGGTCATGGTGGTCGTTCCACCCATGGCGATCATATGGGAGATATTTCGGTCCTTGCAGGTGGATCCATTGTCTTCAGCCGCGAGGCTTGGCAGGTCAACGAGCGAGGCCGGGATATCACCAATCGTGGTCATCGTGCCCACGTCCAGATCGGTCACGGGGGCACACGCTACAACGGGGGTTCCACGGGTGACATCGAGGTCATTTCTGGCCGGAATGTTGAGTTTTATGGCGGTCGTTCTGAGTCCTACGCCCAAGTCGGACATGGCGGACGAGGGGAGGACTCGTCCACCTGGCGTGGAGGGCGCCAGCGCAATGAGATCGCCAACGGCACTCACTCCGGTGACATCAATGTTGTTGCGGCACGTGACATCATTTTCCGGAGTGGATTCAAGAACGGTCAGGCTCACTCCCTGATCGGTCATGGAGGATACTTCCAGCACGCGGACGTCCTCGAGACCAATCATCTCACGGGTGACGGTGTTGGCACCACGAGCGCACCTTTCGGTGGGGGCGCCACCAACGCCAATGGGGATCTCGATGTCCTCGAAACCGGGCATCATGGGAACATCACGGTCACTTCTGGTGGAGATATCAGCTTCGTTGCCGGGCAGACCGAGACTCTCACAGGGCAGTCCTACATGGAGGAGAATGGAAACGATAACTTCACCATGATTGGCCATGGCGGCCGTTTCTCGAAAGGGAACCACTATGGCGAGATCGATGTCACCGCGACGGGTGATTTCAATCTCGAGGCTCGCGGAGGCTGGGATGCGGTTTCCTTCAATAATGCCGGCAATACGGCCGATAACGTAGCAGCCCCGATGTTGAACTCGGCTCAGGACAACAGCCGGACCGCGGAGCGGAACTTTGCCCAATTGGGTCATGGGGGAAGTGACTCCGAGCACATTGCGACGAACGGGACAAGCAACTGGAACAACTCGGGTGTCAATGGGGACGGTATCGGTGTTCTCGGCGCTTCCGACATCACGCTCGACGTGGGCGGGGATATTACCGCTCTTGCTGCGATGCGTGATACCACGGGAGACAAGCCGCTCCAGATCCGGATCCTTCAGGACAACGGAGCTGGCAACCCAAACATCGGCAACGTCCAGAATACCTATGTCACGGAGGGACAGGTCGTCTTCCAGGGGCCCGGTGCAGTGGCCGGTCTCGACAGTGAGATCGTGCTTATGGCGCCAACCGCGGTCACGTTGAATGGAGACGGGACGCTGACGGTCCAGGAGCTTGTCGATGTGCACAACACGGCGAACCCTCTCAATCAAATCACCATCCTCGGCGGAGATGCAACCCAGGTCCCGGATGCGGGGGCGGCACTTGCTTTCTCCACCAGTGTCACTCCTGACCGGTTCTTCAGTCAGCACGGCGGACGGTTTCAGCAGATCACTCGAAGTGACACGGATACGTCGGATACTTCGGACAATGGCGAGGTCTGGTATCTGCCGAACGCGGTCTACAGCGCGATCGACAGTTATGTCCAGATCGGAAACGGCGGTCGGGCCACCGACTACATCGGCTCGGGTGGAACCCGCAACGGAGGTGGAGGCAGTATCGCCGGCAACTCGATCGATGGATTGGGTCACCGAGGAGACATCGACATCCAGGTCGGTGGAGATATCCGTGTGGAAGCCAGCGACATCAAGCAAAGCGTTTCATCGGGCCAGCTCCTTCCGATCCAGGTTCTTTCGGGAATGGATGCTGGAGTTGCCAATAATCCTGCCGTCACCAACAATGGCGACGGAACGGGCTGGCGTTTCATCGGTCCGGCGGTTGGTGGCACCAACAGCAATTTCATTCGGAACGATGGAGTGCAGAATGACCCTTCCCAGGGCACCCGCAACTACGCGATGATCGGCCTCGGTGGCGATACGGCTCGAGGCGATCACTCCGGAACCATTTCCATCATCGGTGATGGTGACAACTCCAACGGCGGTGACTTTAGCCTCATCGCGGGAGAAGGTCGTCAGGCTTTTGCCCAGGTCGGTTCCGGCGGCTACGACTCCGACCGCGTCAACAGTGACAACCAGCGCGACGGAGACACGGGGGCGACGACTACGATCGACATCGATATCGATGGGCGCCTCGACATGCAAGGCGGAGGTCTCCAGAACGGCGACACGACCGGTGAAGTGGCCACTCTCATCCCGGGACTTGGCGTCCATGTCGAGGTCGACAACGACATTACCCGCGGATCCTATGTCCAGATCGGTTCGGGAGGATTGAGCAACGGGGGGAATCACCACGCCGATATCAACATCATCACGGGAACCGGGGTGAATCTCGAGGCCGGTGACAGCCCGCGGGGCGCCTACGGCATCATCGGTTCCGGTGGCACCTGGGGCCGCAGTGAGACCTTGAGCGGTGATATCTCCGTCGTTGCCGAGACCGGCGACATCACTCTCACGGGTGGGATTCCGTCGGCCGATACCGAGGACGATCCTAACTCCGGTCCTGCAAACTCGAACAATGTAGCCGTGGCTCGTGAGAACTACGCGCAGATCGGAAACGGCGGGTTCGATACGGATGCCCAGGGCGGCAACCAGAACAATGCTGCCGGAGATGGGAGCGGGTATTCGGGAGACATCACGGTCATCGCAGCAAATGGGAGTGTCAGCCTGCAGGGTGGAGGAAGCGACATTTTCAACCGGGATGATCAGCAGCGAGCCGGTGGAACCGGGAATGACAGCTTCCGTGCTTTCTATGCCAAGATCGGAAACGGCGGTCCATACTCGGATGGAGATGCCTCCGGTAACATCAAGGTCACGGCTGGAACAGATCTTACTCTTTTGGGTGGATTCGGTTCCCGGCGCTCCGAGGCCCAGATCGGGCACGGCGGAAACAACGTCAACGGAGACCTCACCGGAACGATTGACATCGATGTGGGGAACGACCTCGTCATGCGGCGTGGATCCACGGTCGATGCTCATGGGACCGTAGTCCGCGACGCCAATGCAAAAATCGGGCACAGCGCCTCCATTTTCCAGGGCAATGCCAACAACGGAAGCGGCGGTCGAACGGGAGATATTTTTGTGAGTGTCGGACAGGACATCTTCATGGCGAATGGTGTCAATCTGTTCCGGGCTTCGGACGAAGATCTCTCCGCGATCGGCGCAGGCGGGACCGCAACCTTGGCCGGTCCTGCCGATCCGGACGGAGGGGCTGTTGCACCAAATGCCTTCGGGATTGCCGTGGAATCGCCCAGTGGAGCCGACACCTTGATCCATCACTACGGCGATGACGGTAACGGCAATATCGTTCTCATTGCCGAGGTGCTCAATGTGGGTTCGGATACGAATACGGACAATGACACGGTCAGCTTTCCCGCAACCCGAACCGTAGTCGGAACGATCAATTACGCTACGGGAGAGGTCGAATTGACCAGCGACATCACCGAGGGTGCTACGGCTACGTCGATTCTTGCCGAGTATGCGATGGTTTCCCTTGAGGAGACCGATTTCGGGGCCCAGATCGGGCACATCGATCTCGCCAACACGAGCGCGGGTGTCACGATCGGTGCCGATGGCGACACCCTCATTGCCGCCAGCCGGAACAATCCTACTGGAAACGGAACGGATGCCTTCGGAGCTCCGCTGCCGGTCGGGAGTGTGACGATGAGCAGTGGAACCGTCCTCACCAGTGCGGATGGCGGACTCACCACCGATCTTCGGATCTACATGCCGAGCGCAACGGAAAACGCGATCGAGGATGGCGCCTTCCTGAACAACCAGGAATACTCCCGCACGGATTCCGGTGGCGTGGGGAACCGGGACGGAATCGATGAGCAGGTTGCCACCGAGCATTTCTTTACGGCGGATACCGCGGGTGCGTTTGGCGAGCCGGGTGGAACGTTCTTCGATCCTCCCGAGGGCGGCTTCCCATTCCACAGCCTGGGGCTCTACAATGTCTACTACGCGGATCCCACTTCTCTCCCGCCGGTTCCACCCGTGCCTCCTGGCCCGGCGCCAGTGGACCCTCTCGCGGTGCTTGCGCAGCTGCTTAGAGAAGACCCCTTCTTCCTCGACAGTGGTTTCGACGCCTACGACCGGGCTGATCTCTTTGCCGAGCTGTTCGGAGAAGGCAGTGAGGAATACCTCGCTCTTATCGAACTCTTCGGTCTTTCTACGGAAGGCGGAGAGGCCGTGGGGAACGAGAACGCGTGGGTCGGACCTCTCTTCGATGCCGGAGACTTGAATGCGGAGGTCGCCGACGAAGAGCGCCGCCGTGCTCTTCTCCGAGCTGGAGGACGCACCTACTACCTCTTTGGATTCAACGAAAACACGAGAATCTACTCCAGTCTTCGCCTGTTCGGATCTCCTTACGGTGAATAAGACGTCACGAACCCGTGATCCACGACAATTATAGATAACAAACCCTTTCTTTCATTCTTCCCTCTTGAGACTATGAACGCATTCAAACGGACCAGACCTCTGTCTCGCCCTGCTATCACCTTGCTGGGGCGCTTTCGACGGTCGACCCGCGCCAGCCTTTTTCTGATTGCCAGCCTGATTCCATCCGTCACCCTGGTGACCGGGCCTGTGCCTCTCCTTGCCAACCCTAGCGGGGCCAGTGTGGTTGCCGGCGGGATCAACTTCGATGGCATGGGAACTGCGAACCTCACGGTAAATCAGTCGACCCAGGTCGGGATCATCAACTGGCAGGATTTCTCGGTGGGAACGGGCGAAAGTGTCCACTTCAACCAGCCTGGAGTCAGCGCGCTGACGATCAACCGGGTCGTTTCGGGGAATCCCAGTGCGATCTATGGTTCGGTGACTGCCAATGGTGGTCTCATGGTCATCAACCCCAACGGCGTGATCGTGGGTTCTTCGGGTGTGATCGACGTGGGAGGTCTCCTCGCCATGTCGACCTTGGATGCCACGAATGCCGATCTCCTCAATGGGGGTTCGACGAGCTTCTTTGGAAATTCGAAAAACGGGGTGGAGAGCTACGGTTCGGTTCGTTCCCGGAATGGCGATGTCGTTTTCCTGGGCGGATTTGCCCACAACCACGGATCGATCGAGGCGGCGACCGGAACGGTCGCACTGGCATCGGGAAGCGATATCCTGGTCAACAGCCCAGCTTCGGGTGGAACGATTGCCGTGCGCGGCGCTTCTTCTTACGAAGGGATCGGCGTCAACCAGACCGGTTCGGTGACCGCAGCCGCGACCGAGCTGATGTCTTCGGGCAATGCCTATTCCCTTGCGATCAACAACACGGGAATCACCCGGGCAACGGGGGGAAGCCGGAAGAACGGACGGGCTCGCCTTTTCGCGACCGGATCTTCGAGCCGGATCATGAACACCGGAACCGTCGCGGCGCAAAGCCCGAACGGACGAGGGGGAGCGATCGAGGTCGAGGGCGGAAGCTTTGAAAACCGCGGAACGCTCGATGCGTCCAGCATCGGAGCCAATGACGGTGGCACGGTTTCCGTGAAAGCGGATTCGATCGTGATGACAGACGACTCGCGCGTCGATGTCAGTTCGGTTGGAAACGCCGGTTCGGTGTCGCTGGAAGGCGGAGCGGCTGCTGAGATCGGCGGAACGATCAACGCTTCCTCGACCATTCTCGACGCCGGGTCCGTTGCTATCACGGCGGATGAAGTCGCCGTGACTGCCTCGATCGATGCGGCTGGTGGACGTGGCGGGTCGATCAAGGCCGGTGGCGATTTCCAGGGAATTTCCACCAATGGTCTGAAGGCTTCCAATAGCACGGTGGTAGGACCCGATGCTGTCTTTGATGTCTCCGCCAGCGTCAGTGATGCAGGACAAATCATCGTCTGGTCGGATGGCGATACTCTCTTCGAAGGTGAAGCTCGCGCCAATGCCAGTGGCATGGTCGGAAATGGGGGGCTGATCGAGGTTTCGGGTCTGAATACGCTCACTTTCCGCGGGCTGGTTTCCGCAACCTCTTTGAATGGAGCCGCTGGTGCAGTTCTCCTCGATCCGGGGGAGTTGACGATCGGGAACGGGCTGAACGGGGTCAACGAGATCGACTCCGGGTTTATCAACGACACTCTTCAAGGCGGTACCTCCGTCCTTCTCGCGACGCAAGGGGCGGACAGTGACATCGTTTTCACCAGCAATGGACTGGGAGACGATCGCGATCATGCGATCCAGTGGACCAACTCGAATGCCAGTTTCGGCGCCTTTGCCGGCGGGGATGTGATCATTGGAACGCACATCCGGACGTCAGGTGGAGGATCGATCAACCTGATTGGAGGCTGGGGTGGAACCGAGGCGGAAGCGGCAGGGCTCTTCAGTGGGCCAGCTGTCGGAGTTGCTGGCGGAGCGGATGGAACAGTCGATGCCGATGAAGTTCTCGATGACGGCAATACTCGTGCTCTTGCTGCAGGTGGCGGAACGATGGGCGTCCAGGATCTCTTCGAATACTATGTCGAAGCGGGTCAGTTCGGAGAGAACGAAGGGAATATCTTTGTCGGGAGTGCGACGATGAACCGACATGTCGAAGTTGGCAGTCGTTTTGGCGATACCAATCTCGCCGCCGATAACATCATTGTGACCGCGGCAGATACCAATGCGGAGAGTCGTCACGCTCAAGTTGGTTTCCGCGACTCGGGACAGATTTTTGCCCCTCGTCGGGGAAATTTGGACCTCAACGGGAATTCCTCAACGGGTGACAACAATGTTGCCGTAGGGATCGCAGGAATCCTAGAAGTCACCGGACCTGACGGCACCCTCCTGACAGATGTCAATGGAGACCCTACCGGTGCGAATGGGGTGGCGATGGGCGTCCGTGCGATCAACAACACGGGGGAAGTCGCGAGCACGATGGTGCCCTACGCCAACCATTACATGAATGCACGGCACGGAAACTGGTGGTGGCAGCGGATTGATGCTGAGGCTCCCGATCCTGCTGGTCTCGGCAGTCTGCGTCCCGAAAACGGGGCCGGTGGCATCGATGTAGCCGCCTCGATCTCCGGGAATGCGCCGGTCTACAGCGATGCGCATTCGGCGGACATCAATCTCATCGCACGGTCGAACGTGATTGTGCAGGGTGGAGGTCGTCACCAGAGTGGGGCCTATGTTGGCCACGGCGGGGACTCCGCCGGCTGGGCTGACAACCGAGCTTTGAACGCTGGCGGAACTCAGCAGGGAGTGAATCGTCGGTGGAGCCAGAATGGGGCAAACAATGACCGGAGCGCGATGGCGATCGCTCGATTGGCTCCTGTCCGTGGACAGATCAACGTCCTTGCTGGAGTGGATGTCGATTCCGATATTTCGGTGGATTCGGAAGGGAATGTGAACGTTTCCCTGGTTCCTCGAGCCGGTTCCGTCCTCGTCCAGGGGATCCAGCGTCTCGGTTCTGCAGAGAACAAGAACGATGACAACAATAACTCTGCCAGTGCCGGTGCGCCGGCCGTGATCGGTCACGGCGGACTGGGTCAGTTTGGGGAATTCTACGGAGATATCCAGGTGCGTGCTGGTGCCGGAGTGACGGTCAAGGCCGGTAGTAATACCCGTGGCTACGCCCAGATCGGGCACAATGTGGATACCTATCACTATTGGGATCCCCCCAGCAACAAGGACGCGCAGATCCGATTCTTCAGCTCGGGATCCGATTTCAACGATCCTTTCCTGAGACGGGGGAATCTCTACGACTACAACTCGAATGATTTGAACGCGGCCTACGATGCGGCCGTTACCGCAGGCGATCCTGATCCAGGCTCGGTCTACGGGGTTCTCAGCCTCCGGAACCTGGCACCAGACCGGGTAAACGCGAACCAGTTTCCGGATCCGGATCCCGATAATAGCCCCCCGGATCCTTCGGGGAACCAGGCCATCTTCGAAGGGCAGGGGCGCGAGCTCGTCGTCTTTGACTCCACCAATCCCATGATCGATGGCCCGGTGGATGTCGAAGCCCTCGATGGCAGCGTCGTCTCCGGTTTCCATGGAGATGTCACCGTGGAAGCGGTCGCCGGTTCCGTGATCGTCGAAGGCTACAGCACGGAGGACCAGTCCAACGAAGCCGATGGATTCATTCCGGGTGACGCTGAATACGAGGCCGGGCTCACGACCAATCGAGATCGTCGGTATGCCCGAGTCGGCCACGGCGGTACCAGCGCTGCGCTGTGGGGCGAGGGAGCGAGTGGATTTGCTTCGAATCGGACTGATCGAAATCAGGAAATCGTCCAGTTCCGACTTGCCTTGAACAACGGAGCGGACGCCGATGCGTCTGGATCGGCATCGGTAGTGGGAGAGCGAAACAACGGTCTCAACCGTGCTCTCACCTTCATGACGATCACGGGTGACATCGATGTGGACTCGGGTGGAAACGTGATCGTGAAGGCAGGAAATGACGTCTATGACTCGGCCCAGATCGGGCATGGTGGCAACACCCTCGCCGACTTCGAGACTTCCAGTTTCATCGCGGGTAACATCGACATCAACGCCGGAGGAGCCCTCGATATCACCGGTGGTGGAGAGACCAAGTGGACGGGGAATGGCGCAAATCGCCATCATCGAGCCCAGGCGCACGTCGGACATGGTGGTTATGAATCCGGATTCATCAGTTTTGTGGGTGACATCAATGTCGATGTCTTTCGCGACATCACGATCACGGCTGGCGCCTATGGCGATACCTACGCCAAGATCGGTCACAAGGGAGGACGGGAGTTCGGCCAGGTCGGCGGGGATTATTCTCGGAACGAAAATTTCTTCTTCGATAACGTTTCCATCGATATCGATTCCGAAATCGATGGGACCTCGGCTTCCGTGGTCTATCGCGATGCGGACGGAGCCGGTGTGCAGTCGACCCTCGGAAACGGCGTAGCCGATCTTTCGGGTGGGAGCCGGACTCGAGAATTCGAGCTGACCTCGAATACCGCCAATATCACGGTCAACTCGGAGACGGGATCGATCAGCCTCCTCCACCTCGATGGGCAGTGGCGCCTCAATGGAAACGCCACAGACGATATCAACAAGAACCAGATGGAAGACGCCTTCGCCCAGATCGGACACGGTGGTCAACTCTATGATGGGGAGTATTGGAGAAATGAGGGGACCAACTTTGATGACATGGTTGGAGACATTCTCGTGACCGCTGCCGGTGATCTCCGCCTCGAAAGCGGAAACCGCGAAGGAATGTGGTCTCGAGTGGGACACGGATTTACCGGGAACGATCTCCGCGTTCGCAATGGTGAGGAGCTGATTATTGGCGGTCTGATCACGGTCGATGCCGGACAGGATGTGATTCTCGACGGCAGGACCGGAGCCGAGTTCGACAAGAATGAGGACGGAACGTCGATCGACAATGGTCTCGCGATCGGTCACGGCGCGTTCCGTATCGAAGAGGGTGGTAACCGCGGACAGTTGACCGTTCTCGATGGAGCCTTCATCAATGGGATCGAGGCCTCTTCCACGATCGACGTAACTGCCGGACGGGATATTCTCCTTGTTGGTGGTGAAGGAACCAATGATGTTGTTTCCGAAACCGGTCCATCAGGAACCCATTCCCAGATTGGTCATGGTTATGCATCCCTCTTTGGCGACGCCCTCTCCACCCGTGGCTTCCAGGGAGACATCAATGTCTATGCCGGGCAAAACCTCTCGGTCATGGGCAGTTCCAACGGCATCATCAGCGACGAGGCGGGTAATATCATTCTCGGATCCCAGGGAGCAGCCGGATTCATCGGGCACGGTGGAATTCACCTCGATGCGCCCACCTCGGGAGACATCAGTGTGTATGCAGGCAATGACATCGAGATCATCGCTCAGCAGCGTCGTGCTGAGGACGTCAATCTCCTGAGAGCGAATGCTTTCACCTACCTGAACTTTGCGAAGATCGGTCATTTCTCGAGTGAGAACAACGATTCGGGCCAGGTGAATACCACCCTGATGTCCGGCGACGTTCGCGTCGTGGCAGGGAATGACCTGACCATGCAGGCGGGACGCACTCCAGATCACAATTCTCTCAACTTCGAGGATGTAGGTGTCGATCTGGGTTCAGGTCTTTTCGGACGCCAGAGCGTCGAGAACGGTTTCTCCCAGATTGGGCATGGCGGACCTGGAGGAATCTCCGGGAGCGCACTGGGTGATATCGAAGTCCTCGTTGGGAACGATTTCGAAACCGTGGATGGAACTTTTGACAATTCTGGTCAGCTGTTTCCCATTTCGGCAAACAATTACGTCAAGATCGGTCATGGCGACTGGATGCGTGACGGAACGGTGGGTTCCCGGGGAAGCATGAACGGTCTCCTCGAAGGCGATATCGTGATCGCAGTGGGCGAGGACATCGACTTCGAGCACACCATGGTGGGCCACGCCGACGAGCGATTCAGCACGGCACTCCGTGCCGGGGGCGTCGAAATCGCCTCAAGCCGGAATTTCCCATTCTTCGGAGGAACGGGCTTGATGGAAATCCGCGGTGTTGAAGATCAGACAGATGGGAGTGCTTCCAGTTATGATGACCGTGGCTCGGTGATTACCGGGAACTCTGCTATCAAGTTCTACCTTCCTTCGAGAAGCCTCAACCTGGTGGAGACTTCCACCCTGATCAATGGCAATGAATATGGAGGACGTCCGGTCGAGGACTTTCCTACCGGCGGAGGCACCGATCCCTTTGCAGGAGAAGCGGACGAGGTCTTTCTCGCTCCCGATCTCTGGTGGATGAGTGATGCGCAGATTGACTTGGCGACCGAGGCTGGCTTCGATACCTTTGGGGTCTTTCCAACCGATGCCCTTACCGGTCAAGGTGGTGTGACAGCAGATGTCGACCCGCTTGGTGGTCTTGGAACCCTTACGGCGCTGAATGTTGGTGAGCTGGGAAGCTCCACGAACGGTAGCCTGGTGCGAGGTGGCGCGGATGCGACCTTCCTCTACGACGCTCTCGCAGACATTCCGGTCGAGGACATCTTCACTTTCCCCATCCTGCCGCCGCCACCGTTCGATATCACTACGGTCGAGCCTCTGCTTGGGTTCCTGAATGAGAACCAGCAATTCCTCAACGAGGTCTTCTTCCGCCAGGAAGAGGGAGACGAGGAAGGTTACTTCAGTGGTGAAGGTGTCGTGACCTACATCCCGTTCCTCGAAGAAGGAGAAGAGGAGTCGACCGCGGCAGGGGAAACCTGGGCACTGGAAGATCTTTTCGATGCGCTCCTCGGTTCCAATGATGACGAAGATGAAGAGCGTCGCAATAAGCTGAACCGGGGAAGAATCCGGATCGGAACGACCTACTACGTCTTCTATCCTTCCCAGAACAAGTATTCGAGCTACTCGGTCTTCAGCGGTCAGTAGTCGGATCACAGAGAGTTTTTCCCTCAATCCAAAGCCCCTGTCTCTGGCAGGGGCTTTTTTGTATCCAATTCCTTTTCATCCGGGTTCGAGGGGGATTCCACTGCGAGAAGAGAGGAAGCCGAACTGGCGAGGGGGCCCACTTCTCGCGGCGCGAAGGAGTAACCTTTTAATGGTCTCAGGAGCAGGAGCAGGAGCAGGAGCAGGAGCAGGAGCAGGAGCAGGAGCAGGA